>JBDTWY010000001.1:0-268601 GCA_040006455.1 Betaproteobacteria bacterium
GCTACCTGCATTTCGGCACGCACTGGATCCAGGGCGCGATGCGCATCGCGCGTCCCTGGTCGCTCGAGCTCGACTACACGCGCGAGATGATGTATCCGCTGCTGTTGCACGATCGCGACGCCTGGCCGCGCCACGCGCTCATCGTCGGCCTCGGTGCGGCTTCGGTGACGCGATTCCTCTACCGCTATTTTCCGCGCACGTCGCAGACGGTCGTCGAGCTCGATCCCGCGGTCATCAACGTTGCGCAGCAGCATTTCCGGCTGCCGGAGGAACGCGCGCGCCTGCGCATCGAGATCGGCGACGGCGCCGACTACCTGATGGCGAGCGACCGGCAGTTCGACTGGATCCTCGTCGACGGCTTCGACGCCAGGGGCCGCGCCGGCGTGCTCGACACGTTGCCGTTCTATTGCAACTGCCTCGCACGGCTCACCGAGCGCGGCATCGTGTCGGTCAACCTGCTGACGTACCGCCACGGCCTGCGTGGCAGCCTCGAGCGCATGCGCGCCGCGTTCGGCGTACACATGCTGGCGCTGCCGGCCTGCCCGAGCGGCAACGTGATCGCCATCGCCAGCGGCGGCGCTCCGCTCGCCAAGTCGCACAAGTCGCTGGTGCTCGCGGCGAAGAAACTGCGCGAGGCGACGCGCCTCAACCTTGCGCCGACGCTTGCGCGGATGGAGAAGGCGCACGCATAGCGCGAAGCGGGGCGCCGGCGCGGCAAGCGTGCCGCGGTATCATCGGTTTCCGGCCGACGCTTCGCACGCGGGCCTCGCATCCTCGAAATCCCGCACGATGAGCGCCCATCACGCAGTCGAATCGCCGTACGCCTGGACACGCCTGGTGACGAGCCTCGCGCTGTCGACGATCGGCGGCATCGGCATGTGGTCGGTGGTCGTCGCGCTGCCGGCGGTGCAGGCGGATTTTGGCGTCGCGCGCGGCGCGGCTTCGCTGCCTTACACGCTGACGATGATCGGCTTCGGCGTCGGCAGCATCCTGATGGGCCGCCTGTCCGACCGCTTCGGCATCATGGTACCGGTGATCGGCGGCTCGCTCGCGCTCGGGCTCGGCTACTTCGCCGCCGCGCTGTCGCCAGGGCTCGGTGCATATACGTGGGCGCAGGGCATGCTGATCGGCGTCGGCAGCGCGGCGACGTTCTCGCCGTTGCTCGCGCACGTGTCGATGTGGTTCGACCGCCGCCGCGGCATCGCCGTCGCGATCTTCGCGAGCGGCAACTATCTCGCCGGCACCGTGTGGCCGCCGATCGTCCAGCACTTCATCGCCAGCGACGGCTGGCGCCACACGTATTTCGGCATCGGCGTGTTCTGCATCGCCACGATGCTGCCGCTGGCGCTGCTGCTGCGCACGCCTGCGCCGCCTGCGTCGGCTCAGGGTCCGGCTGCCACCGGCTTCACGCCGCGTCACGCGCCGCCGCTCGACATCTCGAGCAACGCGCTGCAGGTGCTGCTCGTCATCGCCGGCATCTGCTGCTGCGTGGCGATGTCGATGCCGCAGGTGCACCTCGTCGCGTATTGCAGCGACCTGGGCTACGGTCCGGCGCGCGGCGCGCAAATGCTGTCGCTGATGCTGGGCTGCGGCATCGTCAGCCGCATCGGCTTTGGCCTCATCTGCGATCGCATCGGCGGCCTGCGCACGCTATTGCTCGGCTCGACGTTGCAGGGGATCGCGCTGCTGATGTTCCTGCCATTCAACGGCCTCGTTTCGCTGTACGTGGTATCGGCGCTGTTCGGCCTCTTCCAGGGCGGCATCGTGCCCTCCTACGCGATCATCGTCCGCGAATACTTCCCCGCGCGCGAAGCCGGCTCGCGCGTCGGCATCGTCATCACCGCGACGCTGTTCGGCATGGCGCTGGGTGGATACCTGTCGGGCGTGATCTTCGACGTGACAGGGTCGTACCACGCCGCGTTCATCAACGGCATCGGCTTCAACCTGATCAATGTGACGATCGCCGTGTGGCTGTTGCGCCGCTCGATGACGCGGCATGCGTTCGCTTGACGATCATCGCGATCGCGCACTGCATTACTCCACCTCGAATTCGGCCGGTCTGAGATGAGCGATCACGACCCCACCTACGCTGCGAAACTGACGTCGCTGATGCGGCTGTCACAGCGTTCTCCGCGGACGTTCATCGACGGCGGCGCATGTCACGGCGATTTCACCGAGTTGCTGCTCGGGGAATTTGCGGATGCATCGATTCACGCATTCGAGCCGAATCACGAATTGTCGGTACGCTTGGTCCAGCGATTCCAGAACGTCCCGCGCGTTCACGTGTGGAATCTCGCGCTGGACGAGCGCCCCGGCCCCGCCGAATTGCACCTGCATGCCGACCCGGGAACATCATCGCTGTTGCCACGCTCCCTCGGTGCGCGTCGTTATTACCACAGCAGCGACCGAGTCGTCGCCACCGTACCGGTCGCGGCAACCGCGCTCGACGCATTCATCGATTTGTACGCCCCTGGGGGAATAGGACTGCTCAAGCTCGACACCCAAGGCTCCGAACTGTCGATATTGCGGGGTGCGCGGCGGGCGCTCGAAACGGCGTCGATCGAAGTCATCTATGCCGAATTCTTCGTCGTACCTCATTACGCAGGCGCGCCGCTCCTCGGTGATCTCATTGCGCTCCTCGGACAATTCGACTATTCGCTGTTCGACTTGTTCAAGGGCCCCTACGCGGATAACGGACAGCTTCGCTTCGGCGACGCCATCTTCATCAGCCCCTTGTTTCGCGCCCGTCACATCGATACGTCGCCCGGAGAGCCCTGACCTCCGAGAAGGTCGCCGTCCGCAAGATGCGACAGCAGGGGGAACCGGCACGTCTCGAATGTGCCGCGTGTTGCTTCCATGGCGTCGATGGCTGCGATCGGCGCCAGGTCGAGGATCATCCCTTCCCCCATCAGATGGACGTAATGGAGCGACCGCCAGCACGCATCGTAAAGGGCGATCGCGGCCGAGGCCCAGTCGCGTTCTCCCCGCTCGCTTAGCGGTGAGATCCCGATGGCGCGATGCGCTGCCCCGAAGCAGACGCCACGCGGAAACCCGCCGGTCTGGAGCTCCCAGCCATTGCTGGCGACCAATTTGCCCTCGATCGAGCTGCAAATGGCATAGGCATCGTCGTCGCGCCAGACGTTGTGCGCCTGCCTGCCAAGCACGATCGACCGACGCCACGAACTCGATCGCCGATCGTAGAAGTGGAGATCACTCGGGCCGTGGTTATGCGCAAGCAACGCGAACTCGTCATCGGCGATGAAAAAGGAGTTGAAGTGATGACTGTCGTGGGAGACGTCGCCGCCGAAGCGATCCTTGCCGTCCCGGGAGGGTTGTTCCGGAATCCATTGTTCCCAGCCGGCGCCGTCGTATTTGGCGATGAGATCGTCGAACGAGCACGTCACCCACAGGCGATCGTCGAACCATGCGATCTGGTGGATGTCGCGCAGCGGAAAAGCTGCCTCGAGCGTCGACTGCAGGCGGAAGTGCCTGTCGAACAGCAGGATGCAGCCACGCTCGTCGATGCGCGGGATCGGACTGGAAACCAGGCGGCGGCGTGCCGCAACGGCGAACATCGACCCGATCCGGGCAATTCCGTAATAGAGCCCGGCGCCCCGATGCAACACGCTCGCATGCCCGGTGACGCAGTCGACGAGCAAGATCGATTGGCTGGTGGTTGCCAGTACTTTCATTGAACGCGCTCGCGACGCCATGGATTCACGGCGAATTCGAATGATACAAACCCAATCGACCTCACGGAGGGTCCGCCGCGCGGGAAACCTGCTCGATTGACATGCGCCCCAGAGGGTGCTTCACTGCCTGCACACCGCAGTTCAATCCGTTGGCTGGGGAGGCCAATGGATCCATACGGACTTTCCGTCTCCAAGTCGCGGGGTCACGCCGTCGTCCTGGCCGCGTCGCGTCCATTCGGCGCACGTTCCAAACATCGTAGCCCAAACGCGAAGGCAAGTGGTTTTGTCGTCCGGTTGTTCCGTTGTGCGCTTCAATCAACCAGGGGGAATACATGAACGTTCGAATGCTGCGTCATGCAATACGCGTTGCTTCCGTCACCGCACTGTGCGGTGCGTCGATCGCGAACGCCGGACTCTTCCGAACTTATCTGGCTTTCGACGGCAACGATGGCAATCCCTGCACGGTGCAGTTGCCGTGCAGGCTGCTGCCCGCGGCGCTCACCGCGGTTAACGATGGCGGAGAAATCTGGATGTTGGACTCGGCCAACTTCAACACCGCACCGGTCAACATCAACAAGTCTGTCAAGATCCTTGCCATTCCCGGCGCGATCGGCAGCGTCGTGGGCAATGGCGGCGATGCGATCGTGATCAACACCCCCGGTGACGTGACGCTACGCAACCTCCAGGTGCTCAACTTTAGCGGCGGCGTAAACGGCGTCACCATCCACAACGCCGGCGCTGTGCACATCGAGAAGACCTCGATCGACGGCTTCCGGGACGATTCCAGTTCCTGCATCCGCCTCGATTCGGCAAACACCGTACGCCTTTACGTCGACGACAGTTTCCTGCGCCAGTGCCGGAACGGCATTTTCGCCACCGGGACCTCGACTGCCAACAGATCGTCGGTCATCGTCGACAACACGCGCATCGAACGTGGCTTCAACAGCGCCAGTCCGACGAGCATCGGCGTTTGGATGACGGGCGCGGTTGATGTGACCCTGCGCAACAGCGTGATCTCGCGAGAGGATCAAGGTGTGCGCTTCGAGAACCCGGCGAGCGGCACGACGAGCCACCTCAATCTCGACAGGAGCCAGATCACACGCTCGACCACGGCGCTGGTATACGTGAACGGAGTTGCGAATGGGGCCGGCAGCATTTCGATCAAGAACAGCCTCGTGTCAGGCGGTAGCGACCTGCTGAACATTTCGAACACTGCGGTGGGTGGCAACGCCGTCGTAATCGTGGAGGACAGCGAAATCTCCAATACGTCGGGCAACGGCGCGACCATTGCCAACTCGGCGGCCGATGCGAATACGCGCATCCAGCTCGAACTGGTTCGTTCGCAGGTGAAAAACAGTGGTGGGGTCGCCGTCTCGCTGAGCGCGACGAACGGCGCCAAATCGTATCTTTACGCCCACGATTCCGAGTTGGCGCACGCAGCGACCGCGGTGAAGACCTTCGGAAATACAGGTGGCCTCACGGTGAGCCTGGTTCGATCGACGATCTACCATACGACGACCGCGATCGATCACGGATTCGGCAAAGTCAGGCTCGACGGCAGCCATATCGTCAACAATGCTAACGATTTCGTCAACAACGGCAGCAACAACATCGTGTCGCTGGGCAACAACATGGTCACGGACAACGATAACGCTTCCGGATTCGCGTACATCACACCCACGATCATTGCGCCCAAGTAAGGAGCGGTACAACGGAGCCGGGCCGGCGAAATGCTGCGCCCGGCATCGTTCGCCGGACCTGCGCAGCGTGGTACGAGCATTCCTGTGAATGTTGATCCGGCTATCTCCTCGAACGTTGACCGGCTCGCACCCATCGGCTTCGGGGATTGGGTCCCGACGAACACCCGTCATGGAAATAACACAGCTAACCGGCTTTGCGAAACGTCAGGTTGATTCGCCGTTCGCCCAGCAGATCGTGGCGACCGGCCTTGAGCGCCAGCACGCCGTGATAGCGCATACGTGCCGGCCCGCCCCAGACGACGACATCGCCATGCGCGAGTGGCACGCGCAGCGTGCGGTGGTTGCGCGCAAGGCCGCCCCACAGGAACGTCGCCGGCAATCCCAGCGACACCGACACGATCGGCGCGTCGTAGCCGCGCTCGTTGCGATCCTGGTGCAGCGTGAGCCGCGCGCCGGGCTGGTAGTGGTTGATCAGGCACGCGTCGGGCGCGAAGCCCGCGAAGCCCGCCGCGACCGCGGCGCTGTCGGCGAGATCGCGAAAGCTGCGCGGTATCGGCGGCCACGGCTTGCCGCTATCGGGATCGACGGCGTCGTAGCGATAGCCGCGGCGGTCGCTGACCCATCCGAGCGCACCGCAGTTGGTCATCGCCACCGACATGCGAAAGCCGCCCGGCGTGACGAGATGACGAAACGGCGCGCGCGCGACGACGGCGTCGACGTCAGCCAGCAACCCGGTCGTGTCGGGCAATGCGAAGCCGCGCAGAACCATGGCGCCATCGCCCAGCGGCAGCGTGGATGGCGCGGTGTCGAGCGCGTCGAAGAGTCCGGAATTCATTGTGCGTCGTGAAAGATGATGCCTGCGGTGTGACGAATGCCGCTGCGCACGCGGCTCACGCCGTGTCGAAGGTTGACGCGATAGGTGCCGCGCGCGCCCTGCACCGGTCGATGGCGGACGGCGATCACCGCGGCGTCACCCTGCCGCAGCGGCAGCACCTGCGCGCGTGACTGCATCCGCGGCCGCTGCTCGGTCATCACCAGCTCGCCGCCGGCGAAGTCGCGGCCCGGCGCCGACAGCAGCATGATGACCTGCAGTGGAAACACGTGCTCGCCGTAGATATCCTGGTGCAGGCAATTGTAGTCGCCGGCCGTGTATTGCAGGAGCAGCGGCGTCGGTCGCGACTGGCCGGCAGCATGGCAGCGCTCGATGAACGCCGCGTGCGTCGGTGGATAGCGGATGTCGACCTTCATCGACGCGTTCCAGCGATCGGCGATCGGGGCAAGCCGCGCATAGAGCGCGACGCGAAACCCGGCGATGAGATCCGGCAGCGGATACGCGAAATACTTGTACTCGCCCTTGCCGAATCCGTGGCGCTCCATCACCACGTGGCTGCGAAACGGTGTGTCTTGCGGATAGAGCGCCGACAGCGCCGCACACTCGCCGGGCGTGAAGAGTTGCTCGAGCACCGCGCTGCCTTGCGCGTCGAGCTCGTTGGCCACGTGATGCCAGTCGATGGCGTCGACGCGGCTTGCATGCGCGCCGGTGTTCGCGAGGCGCAGGTCGAGCGCACCCGTATCGCGGGCATTCATGCCAGTGCGGCCTCGCGCTCGAGCAGCGCACGCTTGCGGGCGACGCCCCAGCGGTAGCCGGCCAAGTCGCCGTTGCCACGGCGCACGCGATGGCAGGGAATCACCACGGCGATCGGATTGGCCGCGCAGGCGCCGGCCACCGCGCGCACCGCCCGCGGCGCGCCGATGCGGCACGCGACGTCGGTGTAGCTTTGCGTCGTGCCGCAGGGGATTTCACGCAATGCCGACCACACGCGCTGCTGGAACGCCGTGCCGCGCAGGTCGAGCGCGACGTCGCGCGACGTTGCCGGGCATTCCACCCGCGCAATGATGTCTGCGCGCTCGGCCGTCATCGCGTCGTCGGCGCGCTGCAGCAACGTGCCGCGAAAGCGCGAGACGAGCTCGGTGACCAGTGCGGCGGGACTGTCGCCAAGCAGGATCGCGACGATGCCGCGCGTGCTGCGCGCGATCAGTACGTGACCGAGGAACGATTCGCCGACCGTGTATTCGATGGTGGCGCCGGCGTGATGTTCGATGGTCAATTGCATGTTCGCTCCTTCAACCGTAATCGGATTCGTGGTTGAAATATAGCGGCGCGAGGATTGCCGCACACTCCCCTTCTTGCGGTCGAATCCACGGGCGCCACATTCGCGGGCGCGCGATCGTGAAGATTCAGCGAGCTCCCGCCTGCCGCGTCGCGGCAATCGGCGCCGATGTCGCGGGCGCGGGAACGGGCGCCAATTCGGCTTCCATCTGACGGCGCAACCGCACGGCGTCGTCCTGCGCGTCGAACTGAACGTCGTGCCACGTGAGCATCGCGCCTGCAGCAACGTCTCGCTGCAGCTTGACGCCATGCGCGAGACCGACCGGCAACGCGCCGGCGCGCACCGAATCCGCCGCCGGCAACAGCGTGCCATAGACAGTGAAGCCGCCTTCGCCATCGAGTGTTTCGCCGGCGCGTAACGGGCGCTTGGCCGTCGCGGCGACGTCGCCGTGCCATGCGCGCGGCGCGCCGGTCGGTTCGCCGCGCAGGCCGACCGAAGCTACGCTGATGCCGAGCTCGAGGCCGATCGCGTGATATGGCTTGTACATCGCCGCATAACGTCCCGACGGGTCGGTCGAGAAGCCGTATTCGCCGAAGCATCGGCGCACATAGTCCTCGCTTGTCGCATCGCCTGCGCGAAAGGTCACGTAGACACCCCAGCGCAGGTCGCGGAACACCGGGCGCCCGTCGCGCTCGACGCTCGAGATCACCTCGACCTGCCCCGCGTGATGCAACTGTCCGCCTTCGCCGATCGGCTTCAATACGCGCGCCAGGTCGTCGACGCCGCAGGGCGGGAACGCGAGACCGCCTGGCGCCGGCGTGAGGCCGGTGGCGTTCGATACAGCGGCCATCTCGATCGCGCTCTTCGTGCCATCGAGAAACGAATTGAACATGCGCGCATTGAAATCGCCGGCAGCGACCATTTCCGACGTGAAGCCGTAATGCGGCCACACCGTCTCGGGTGTCGATGCGTGGTATTCCGGCAGGTACTTGGTGCCCTTGCCGGCGGCGACGACCTCGAAGCCCGCGGTGCGGCACCAGTCGACGAGCTCGGCAATCAGCGCGGGCTGGTCGCCGTAGGCGAGCGAATAGACGACGCCCGCCGCACGCGCACGTTGCGCGAGCAACGGTCCGGCAAGCGCATCGGCCTCGACGTTGACCATGATCACGTGCTTGCCTTCGTCGCAGCACGCGAGCACGTGGCGGATGCCCGCCGCGGGGTGGCCGGTGGCGTCGATGACGATCCCGACCTCGGGCGCCGCGATCATCGCGCGCGCGTCGTCGGTGACGTACGTGCCGCCGCTGCGCGCAGCGGCGGCGAAGGAGGTCGCCGAGTGCCGCGCGGCGGGCCAGCCGGTGCGCTCGAGGCTCGCATGCGCGCGCGCCGGATCGAGATCGGCGATGCCGACGACGTGGATGCCCGGCGTGTGCTTCGCCTGCGCGAGGTACATCGAGCCAAACTTGCCGGCGCCGATCAGTCCCACGCGCAGTGGCGTGCCGCTGGCCTGGCGCTCGAGCAGCAGTCGATGCAGGTTCATGAAATAGCGGGAGGTGACCGCACGCTTCGAGGCGCCCGGGCACGGGAGATCGCCACCGCACGCAACGGCGATCGAAAACGCCGTGGTGGTTGCGCGGGCATCATCGACGACCTCCGCTGCCGTGCGCGGCCAGTGCCCGCCGCAGCGGCACCCGATCAGATATCGAGATTGCGCACGCCCAGTGCATTGGCTTCGATGAACGCGCGCCGCGGCTCGACATCCTCGCCCATCAGCTTGTCGAAGATCTCGTTGGACGACACCGTGTCTTCGATCTGCACCTTGAGCATCCGTCGTGCGGTGGGGTCCATCGTCGTCTCCCACAGCTGCGACGGATTCATTTCGCCGAGGCCCTTGTAGCGCTGGATCGCCAGGTTGCCGCGTGCCTCAACGAGCAGCCAGTCAAGCGCTTCCTTGAACGAACGCACCGCGAGCTCCTTGTCGTTGCGGCGGATCACCGCGCCTTCGCCGATCAGTCCTTGCAGCACTTCGGTCGCGCGATCGATCTGCTGGCCATCGCCGCTCGCGAGGAAGTCCGCGTCGATCGCCGTGACGTGCGGCGTGCCGTGGTGAGTGCGCGTAATGATCAGGCGTCGCGCCTCCGCCACGGGGTCGTAACGCGATTCGATGCGTACTTCCGGATCGGCGATCGCGTCCTGCAGTTGCTGCGCCGAGCGTGCGGCGGCGATCTCGGTGGCGAGGTCGACATGCACGCCGGACAGCATCGCGTATAGCGCCGACGAGTCGATCACGCGCGCTGCGCGCTCAACCACCGCTTCGGCGAGAAAGTAGTCGCGCGCGATGTTGTCGAACGCTTCGGTCGACAGCGCCGGTTTGCCGGCGCCGGGTGTCAGCACGGCACCGTTGAGCGCCACCTTGAAAAGGTGCTGCTTCAACTCGTGGTCGTCCTTGAGATAAACCTCGGTCTTGCCCTGTTTCGCCTTGTACAGCGGCGGCTGTGCGATGTAGATGTGCCCGCGCTCGACGAGCTCCGGCATCTGCCGGTAGAAGAACGTCAGCAGCAGCGTTCGGATGTGCGAGCCGTCGACGTCGGCGTCGGTCATGATGATCACGCGGTGATAACGCAGCTTGTCCGGGTTGTATTCGTCCTTGCCGAAGCCCGTGCCGAGCGCAGTGATCAACGTAACGATCTCCTGCGAGCTGATCACCTTGTCCTCGCGCGCGCGTTCGACGTTGAGGATCTTGCCGCGCAGCGGCAGGATCGCCTGGAACTTGCGGTCGCGCCCCTGCTTGGCGGAGCCGCCGGCCGAATCGCCTTCGACCAGGTAGATCTCGCACAGCGCCGGATCGCGCTCCTGGCAGTCGGCGAGCTTGCCGGGAAGGCCCATGCCGTCGAGCACGCCCTTGCGGCGCGTCAGCTCGCGCGCCTTGCGCGCCGCTTCGCGCGCGCGCGCCGCCTCGACGATCTTGCCGCAGATGATCTTGGCGTCACCCGGGTACTCGAGCAGGAAGTCGGTGAGCTTTTCCGACACGATTTCCTGCACCACCGGCTGCACTTCCGATGACACGAGCTTGTCCTTGGTCTGCGAGCTGAACTTGGGCTCGGGCACCTTGATCGACAGCACGCAAGTCAGGCCTTCGCGCATGTCGTCACCGGTGGTCTCGACCTTGGCCTTCTTGGCGACCTCTTCCTTTTCGATGTAGCTGTTGAGCGTGCGCGTCATCGCCTGCCGCAGCCCGGTCAGGTGCGTTCCACCGTCGCGCTGCGGGATGTTGTTGGTGAAGCACTGCACGTTCTCGACATACGAATCGTTCCACTGCATCGCCACTTCGACGATCGTGCCGTCCTTTTCGCCGGTCGAATGGAAGATGTGCGGATGCAGCACCGTCTTGCTGCGATTCATGTACTCAACGAAGCCCTTGATGCCGCCCGAATACGCGAAATTCTCCGTCTTGCCGTCGCGCTGGTCGGTCAGCTCGATCTTGACGCCGTTGTTCAGGAACGACAGTTCGCGGATGCGCTTGGCAAGCACGTCGTAATGCCAGTCGATGCGGCTGAACGTTTCCAGCGACGCCATGAAGTGCACTTCGGTGCCACGCCGATCGGTAGGGCCGATCATCTTCAGCGGCGCCACCGGCACGCCGCCGCGGAATTCCATCTGGAAGATCTTGCCGTTGCGCCAGATCTTGAGCTTCAGCCAATCCGACAGCGCATTGACGACCGACACGCCGACGCCGTGCAATCCGCCCGATACCTTGTAGCTGTTCTGGTCGAACTTGCCGCCGGCGTGCAGCTCGGTCATGACGATTTCCGCCGCCGAGCGCTTGTACTCGTCGTCATCCTTGACGTCGGTGGGGATGCCACGGCCGTTGTCGATCACCGACAACGAGCCGTCGGCGTGGATGACGATCTTGATGTCGTCGCAGTAGCCCGCCAGCGCCTCGTCGATCGCGTTGTCGAGCACCTCGAATACCATGTGATGCAGCCCGGATCCATCGGAGGTGTCGCCGATATACATGCCGGGGCGCTTGCGCACCGCCTCAAGTCCCTTGAGGATCTTGATCGAATCGGAGTTGTAGTCTGCGCCGCCTGTTTGCGGCTTGGCTTGTGCTGGGGTCATCCTGGCTTTCCGGGACTGCTGCGCATTGAGTTCGATTTCGCTAAAACGGCGACGCCGACTTTTTCAGGAGTCGGCGCCAAAGTGGTCGGTACGGCCATCGACGCCTAGATTCGCATCGGCATGACCACGTACTTGTAATCCTCGCGACCGGGTATCGTGATCAGCGCGCTCGACGTCGCATCGCCGAATGCGAGGCGCACGTCGCTGCTCAGTACGTTTTGCAGCGCATCGAGCAGGTAGGTGATGTTGAAGCCGATGTCGAGCGCGTCACCCTTGTACGCGATCGGCAATTCTTCCTCGGCCTCTTCCTGCTCGCTGTTGGAGCAGATGATCTTCAACTGGTCGGTCGCGAGCACCATGCGCACGCCGCGGAATTTCTCGTTCGACAGGATCGCCGCGCGTTGCAGCGCGGCCAGCAATTCCGGACGCGTCAGCTCGACGATATTGGTGTGGCCCGTCGGGATCACGCGATTGAAGTCGGGGAACTTGCCGTCGACGACTTTCGACACGAGCTCGACATTGGCGAAGCGGAATCGCACCTGGTTGGCGAGGATGTCGATCGACACATGATCGTCGACATCGGACAGCAGCTTGCCAAGCTCCAGCACCGTCTTGCGTGGCAGAATCACTTCCTGGCGCGTGTATTCGCCGGCAATGGCAAGGCTCGCCCACGACAGGCGATGGCCGTCGGTGGCGACCGCCTGCAACGAGTTGGTGTCGACGACCAGCAGCATGCCGTTGAGGTAGTAGCGGATGTCCTGCTGCGCCATCGCAAACTCGGCGAGCTTCAGCAGCGAGCGCAGATCCTTTTGCGGCAGCGTCAGCGACTGCAGCTTTTCCTGGCCGAGCGTGATGCGCGGATAGTCGGCCGCCGGCAGCGTCTGCAGGTTGAAGCGCGAGCGTCCGGCGCGCACGGCCATCTTGTTGCCCGTCGCGTCGACGGTGAGCGCCGCGTCGTCCGGCAATGCACGCAGCAGGTCCTGCAGCTTGCGCGCGGCGACCGTCGTCGCAGCACCCTCCTTGACGTCGATGTCGCTGTGCGCGGTGATCTGCATCTCGAGGTCGGTCGCGGTGACGAAAAGCTTGCCGTCCTTCGGCTCGAGCAGCACGTTGGCGAGGATGGGCAACGTGTGCCGGCGTTCGACGATCCCCGACACCGCTTGCAGCGGCTTCAGCAAGGCATCGCGGGCGATTTGCTTTAGTTGCATTTTATAGTCTTATGCAAATACAAGATCAATAATAAGGGCGCCGGAATCCGTGGATAAGTGCGCAATCCCGGCTGCATTCAACGTGTTGCATCACATCGAAGTGGCGGGACAAGAAGCGGGATCGCTGTGGATCATTTGTGGATCGAATCCCGATTTTAAAAATAGGCTCGAAAGCCCACAAATTATACGCTAAAAACACCCGCTTCCACAGCTTGCCGGCAACGCTCGAAACGACGCGCTTTCCGACTCAAAAATGGCTCGGGAATGGGTCCGAAAAGCCGCCTCAGCTCCGCAAAACCTGCAACAGGAAGTTGACGTCGTGATTGATGTCCGGATGTGCCTCGCGGAGCTTGGCGATCTGGCGGCAGGCGTGCAGCACCGTCGTGTGGTCGCGGCCGCCGAAGTTGCTGCCGATCTCGGGCAGCGACAGCTGCGTCAGTTCCTTGGCAAGCGCCATCGCCACTTGCCGCGGCCGCGCCACGGCGCGCGAGCGCTTCTTGGAGTGCATGTCGGAAATGCGGATCTTGTAGTAGTCGGCAACGGTCTTCTGGATGTTGTCGATCGAGATCTGCCGGTTCTGCACGGCGAGGAGATCGCGCAGCGCCTCCTTGGTGCGTTCCAGCGTGATCTCCTGCGCGTGGAAGTTGGTGTATGCCAGCACGCGCTTCAGTGCACCTTCGAGCTCGCGCACGTTGCTGCGGATGTGCTTGGCGATGAAGAAGGCGACCTGCTCGTCGAGCTTGACGCGCACTTCGTCGGCCTTCGACAGCAGGATCGCGACGCGCATCTCGAGCTCGGGCGGCTCGAGCGCAACGGTGAGTCCCCAGCCGAATCGCGAAATGAGGCGCTCTTCGATACCCTCGATTTCCTTCGGATAGGTGTCACAGGTGATGACGACCTGCTTGTTGGCCTCGATCAGCGTGTTGAAGAGGTAGAAGAACTCCTCCTGCGTGCGGCTCTTGCCGCCGATGAACTGGATGTCGTCGATCAGCAGCAGGTCGAGCGAGCGGTAGTTGCGCTTGAACTCGTCGAACGCCTTGTGCTGGTAGGCGCGCACGACGTCGGAAATGTAAGTCTCCGCGTGGATGTAGCGGATGTTCGCGGCCGGGTTCTGCGCGAGGATCTGGTGACCGATCGCCTGGATCAGGTGCGTCTTGCCGAGGCCGACGCCGCCGTAGACGAACAACGGGTTGTACGACGTCGGGTGTTCGGCGACCTGCATGCCCGCAGCGCGTGCAAGCTGATTGGCCTTGCCGGTGACGAACGAGTCGAACGTAAGGCCGGGGCTCAGGTTGGCAGTGCCGGTGCGCCGCGGCGTTGCCGTGACGATCGCCGCCTTGGGCGCGAGCTTGGCAACCACATCGAGTGGAGAATGCGCGCGCGCCGCCGACTGCGCTGCGAACATGCCCACGGGAATTTCACGCTCCTCCACCACGGTGACCGGTACGACCTCGGTGCTGGGGGCCGGGTCGGCGATGGCGAAATCGAGCACCCAAGGGCCCCCTTCTGCCGTGGCGGCAAGTGCCTCGATGCGGCCGGCGAAGCGCTCCTTGACCCATTGCAGCACGAACCGATTGGGGGCGACCAGGGTCAATGTCTGGCCGGTGGTCTCGGCGGTCAGCGGGCGGATCCACGTCGCGAACTGCTGCGGCGTGAGCTCGCGCGAGAACGCGGCAAGGCACGCCGTCCACACGGGCGATTCGGAGATATCGGGCATGTACAACGGCTTCCCTTGTAAAGGCGGGGATCTCCCACCTCCCGGTCTCGCGCCGGAGAAAAACAGTGAGCGCCGGAAGCTTTTGGGTGCTGCAGAAGCTTCCGACGCCCGGTTATGCACATTCTAACGGCGCTTGCGCCAGTTATCCACAGACTCCGAAAGGGCGTCGCGGGATTGCCGAGCGCACGACGCGCCGACACCTGATGCGACGAAAGTAAATGCTCGCGTCCGGCTCCGAACTTGTCGCAGGCACTTGCCGGCATTGACACATCGCCCCGAAAGGTGTTGTAATCCAAGGCTTTTTTGAACCCAGAATTTACTAGCCCGAGAGTGCCATGAAACGCACGTTCCAACCCTCCAAGATTCGTCGCGCCCGCGTCCACGGTTTTCGCGCCCGCATGAGCACCGTCGGTGGCCGCAAGGTGCTGAACGCGCGCCGCGCCAAGGGCCGCGCCCGCGTCGCAGTCTGACCGGCGTCGCGGCAACGCCCGCCGGCGCCCGGCGCGCCCTGGCGCGCCTTTCCGGCGCTGGCGCTTTCGAGGCACTGTTCGAACGCGGACGCCGGATCGATGGCCGACACATGCAGTTGATCGTTGCCGCCACCGACGCGCCACAGGGCCGCGTCGGCTTCATCATTTCCCGCAAGGCACTGAAGCGCGCCGTCGATCGCAACCGGCTGCGCCGGCAGGTGCGGGCGATGCTCGCCGAGCATGCCGCCGCGCTGTCAGCGTTCGACCTGATCGTGCGCGTGAAGGCGCCGCTGGCGCGCTCCGACCTGCCAGCGGCGGCGCTGGAAGCGCGCGCGCTGCTGGCGCGGATCGGCTGAGGCGATGACGGTGCTGCTGCTGCGTGCGCTGCGCGCCTACCAGTACCTGTTGCGACCGCTGCTCGGCGCGAACTGCCGCTTCTTCCCCAGCTGCTCCGACTACACGTTCACGGCGATCGAGCGCCATGGCGCGCTCGCCGGCTGCGTACTCGGCGCTTGCCGGCTGTGCAAGTGCCATCCCTTTCACCCCGGCGGCTACGATCCGGTTCCCGACGAGCTCGTCCCGCGACGAAGACCGCAATGAAAAATTTCACGTTGAAGCCCGAAACGCAACGCATGATCCTCGCGATGATCTTCGCGCTGTCGGCGTTCATGTTGTGGGAGCGCTGGCAGGCCGAGAATCGCCCGCCGCCCGCGCCGGCAGTGGTAACGGGATCGGCTTCGCAGTCGCAGGCGCCCGCGCCGGTGGTGCGCAACGACGTGCCGAGCGCACCCGCCGCCGCGACCAAGGCCGCGGCGGCGGGTGCGGCGGCCGGCGCCGTGGTGCCCGCGGGCAATGCCGCAGCAACAGCGGCGAGCGGAGAGCTCGTCTCGATCAAGACCGACCTCTTCACCGCGCAGATCGACACGCTGGGCGGCGTGCTGGCGCAGGTGGCGCTCGACAAGCATCGCAATGCCGGCGACAGCGACCAGCCGTACCTTGCGCTGCAACGCAATGCCGACCGCACGTTCGTCGCGCAGTCGGGACTCGTCGGCAATGGCCTGCCCAACCACTACACGCGTTACGAGCTGCTGCCCGGTCCGCGTGAGCTCGCGCCGGGTGCGGCGACGCTCGACGTCAAGCTCGCCGCGACCGCCGCCAACGGCGACCGCGTCGTCGAGACCTACACGTTTCATCGCGGCAGCTACTTGATCGACGTCGGCTACGACATCACCAACGCCGGCGCGGCGCCGCTGACGCCATCGGCGTACTTCCAGTTCACGCGCGACACCAAGAGCGCCGTCGCCCATCATTCGATGGCGCCGTCGTCGTTCGTCGGCCCGGTCGTCTACAACGAAGCCGACAAGTACAAGAAAATCGATTTCGCCGAGATCGACAAGGAAGCCGCCGACCCGACGCGCAAGCCCGCGTTCACCAAGAACGCCGACAACGGCTGGGTCGGCATGGTCGAGCATTACTTCGTCGCCGCATGGGTGCCATCCGACGCGTCGAAGGAGCCGCGCGAGTTCTACACGCGCAAGCTCGACAACGGCCTCTATGCGGCGGGCGTCGTCGTCGACGGCAAGGCGATCGCGCCGGGAGCGAGCGGCGAGATCAAGGTGCCGCTGTATGTCGGTCCGCAGGACCAGGACGTGCTCGCGACGACCGCCAAGGGGCTCAACCTCGTCGTCGACTATGGTCTTTTCACGATCATCGCGGCGCCGCTGTTCGCGCTGCTCAAGTGGCTGCACGGCATGATCGGCAACTGGGGCTGGTCGATCATCGTGATGACCATCCTCATCAAGGGCGCGTTCTTCCCGCTCAACGCCAAGGCCGCGCGGTCGATGGCAAAGATGAAGATCGTCGCGCCGAAGATGAAGGCGTTGCAGGAGCAGTACGCGAAAGACAAGCAGCAGCTGCAGGTCCGCATGATGGAGCTGTACAAGACCGAGAAGATCAATCCGCTCGGCGGCTGCCTGCCGATCGTCGTGCAGATCCCCGTGTTCATCGCGCTCTACTGGGTGCTGTTGTCGGCGGTGGAGCTGCGGCATGCGCCGTGGATCGGCTGGATCCACGACCTGTCGGCGCCCGATCCCTGGTACATCCTGCCCGTGCTCTACGCTATCACCGCGTGGGCGCAGGTCAAGCTGTCGCCAACGCCGGTGACCGATCCGATCCAGCAGAAGATGTTCCAGATCATGCCGATCGCGTTCTCGGTGATGTTCATCTTCTTTCCGTCCGGACTGGTGCTGTACTGGCTCGTCAACAACCTGCTGCAGATCGCGCAGCAGTGGCACGTCAACAAGATGCTGGAACGCGAGGCCGCCGCAGTGGCGTTGAAGAAGCGCTGAGGGCTCGACACCGAATGGGGGTCGGAGTCGTTTCGGCCAATCGCAATTGGGGTCGGAGTCGATTTTTGTAATCATTGCGTCGTTCGTCGCGTCTTCGGAAATCGACTCCGACCCCAATTGACTCCTTGACTCCCGAATGCGCGCGACATCCGACACGATTGCCGCGATCGCAACGCCGCCGGGCCGGGGTGGTGTCGGCATCGTGCGAATTGCCGGCGCTCGCCTCGATGAGCTGATCGCGGGCGTGGTTGGCAAGCCGCTCGCGCCGCGCGTCGCCACGTTCGCGCGTTTTCGCGACGCGCGGGGCGCGATCATCGACCAGGGACTCGCGCTGCACTTTCCGGCGCCGCATTCGTACACCGGTGACGATGTCCTCGAGCTGCACGGCCATGGCGGACGCGCGGTGCTCGACGTGCTGCTCGCGCGCTGTGTCGAGCTCGGCGCGCGGCTCGCCGCTCCCGGCGAGTTCACGCAGCGCGCGTTCCTCAACGACAAGATCGACCTCGCGCAGGCGGAGAGCGTCGCCGACCTGATCGACGCCGCGACGACGACCGCCGCGCGCGCCGCTGCGCGCAGCCTGAGCGGCGAATTCTCGCGTCACGTCGGCGCGATCAACGATGCGCTGGTCGAGTTGCGGATGTTCGTCGAGGCGACGCTCGACTTTCCCGACGAGGACATCGACTTCGTGCGCGCGCACGACGCCGCCGGCCGCGTGGCGCTGATTCGCGGTCGCCTCGATGCGCTGCTGGCGCGCGCGAAGACCGGCGCGCTGCTGCGCGAGGGCCTGACGGTGGTGCTGGTAGGCCGCCCCAACGTCGGCAAGTCGAGCCTGCTCAACCAACTGGTGCGCGAGGACGCGGCGATCGTGACGCCGGTCGCCGGCACGACGCGCGATACCGTCGAGCGCCAGGTGGAAATCGCCGGCATTCCGATCAACGTCGTCGACACGGCGGGCCTGCGCGATACCGACGACGCGATCGAGCAGGTGGGTATCGCGCGCACGTGGAGTGCGCTCGCGCGCGCCGACCTCGCGATCGTGCTGCTGGACGCGTGCGACAAGAACGAGGTGCTGGGACCCGGCGACGTCGCGATCGTCGACAGGCTGGCGCCGTCATTGCCGCGCCTTTTCGTGCACAACAAGAGCGATCTCGCGGGTGTCACGCCGGCGATTGCGATGCGTGACGGCGCGCACCACGTCTACCTGTCGGCGCTCACCGGTGAAGGCCTTGCGCTGCTCGAGCACGAAGTGCTGCGGATCGCCGGCGCGACCCGCGAAACCGACGACACGTTTCTCGCGAGGGAACGCCACCTTGTTGCGCTGCGCGCCGCCGCCGGCCGCCTCGCCGCCGCCGCAGCTTTGCTGGACGCCGCGTCACCGCCGCTCGAATTGTTCGCGCAGGAGCTCCGTGAAGCGCAGGACGCGCTGGCGTCGATCACCGGTGCGTTCGCGCCCGACGATCTGCTGGGAGTGATCTTCGGGCGGTTCTGCATTGGCAAGTAGCGACCGCGTCGCCGCAGCGCCAAGCCTGCGCATCCTGATCATCGTCATCACGCTGCCGTTCGCGTACAGGTTTCTTGGCCTGCGCGGCAGCGATCCCTATGCGCAGGCGACGACGATCGTCGACCGGCGCGGCCTAAGCGAGCTACTGATGCCGACGCTGGTCGGCGGGTTCGTGTTCCAGCGCCTGTGCACGCCCAACGCGTGCGTGCTCGGCTCGCTCGCCGTGGCCATTCCACTGACCGCCGCCGAGGTCGATTTCTCGGCGATGCCGTCGCTGCTGTCGAATGCCGCGCAACTGCTGATCGGTCGCGCACCCGGCTCGCGCTTCCACCGTGATTTCCTCGAAGGCCGCATCGCTTCATCGCCGCGGTCGACGCCAGCGTGTTGTTCGGCATCGTGCTGTCGGCGGCATTTGCGTGGATGCTCGCCAATGGCGCAGGATTGAATGCGGCGACGCTGATCCTCGGCATGGCGCCGGGTGGAATCGCCGAAATGTGCGTGACGGCCAAGGTGCTGCAGCTCGGCGTGCCGCTCGTCACGGCGTTCCGCATGACGAGCGTCGTCGTGATTTTGCTGTCGACAGCGCCGCTCTACGCGCGCGTGCGCCGCATCCGCGGCGCTCGTCGCGCGCCATCGACGATGACTAGGAAGCCGACGTGAGCTGGAATCCGCAGCAGTACCTGAAGTATGAAAGCCAGCGCATGCGCCCGGCGATCGATCTCATCGCGCGCATTCCACTCGCCGCGCCTTCGACGATCGTCGACCTGGGCTGCGGCGCCGGCAACGTCGCGCGCGTGCTGGCCGATCGCTTTCCGGGCGCGACGCTCGATTGCGTCGACGGCGACGCGGCGATGCTCGCGCGTGCGCGCGAAGCGACCGCGGCGGACCCCAGATTTCAATGGACGCAGGCGGATCTGGCCGCGTGGCAACCGCCGTACGCGGTCGACCTCGTGTTCAGCAACGCGGCGCTGCACTGGCTCGACGATCATGCGCATTTATTTCCGGCGCTGCTCAGCAAGCTCGCACCGCATGGCGTGCTGGCGGTGCAGATGCCGGACAATTTCGGCGCGGCGTCGCATCGCGCGCTGTTCGACGCGGCGCGCGACCCGCGCTGGCGCGATCGTGTCGCGCCGCTGGTGCGCCCGCATCCGGTGGCGCCGCTCGAGCGCTACCACGAATGGCTGCAGCCGCACGCGCACAAGCTCGACCTGTGGCGCACCACCTATGTCCAGCCGCTGGCTTCGACAGCGGACGCCGAGCATCCGGTCGTCGCGTGGATGCGCGGCGCGGCGCTGACGCCGTTCATCGCCACGCTGGGCGACGACGCGGACGCGTTCATTGCGGACTTCGCGGCGCGCGTCGATGCCGCGTACCCGAAAATGACGGATGGCAGCGTGCTGTTTCCGTTCGCCCGCGTGTTCATCGTCGCGCAGCGTGGCACGTGAGGCCGGCGAAGGGATTGAACGTCGTCATCACGTTGGCGCGCGGGCTTGGCAGGCGTCGTTGGCCGAGGCACCGTTGCACGGTGCGACAACTCCGAACAAACCAGGATTCGCCGCCGATGAGGCGCCGTTTGCTGTCGGCGGAATTGGCCAGGCCATCAGACCGTCTTAATTGATCGCTGCGCCTTGGCGCGTCAAGCGCTAGAATTTTCCCCACGCAGGTCGCGTATCTGTGACGCGACCTGCGGCCATTTTTCCGCGCGACGCGAAACACCGCGCGCTGCGGAATTTCCTCGTCATTCACGGTCGACAACCATCACCGATGAACCAGCCTGAATCGCTTGCCACCCTCGCCGCATCCGTGTCCGCGCCCTTGCACGTGCGCCACGTCAAGCTGCTCGGGTGGGTGCGCGAAATGGCGGCGTTGGCGGAGCCCGACGCGATCATGTGGTGCGACGGCTCGGATGCAGAATACGACAGGCTGTGCACGCAGATGGTCGCCGCCGGCACGCTGACGAAGCTCAACGCGGCGAAGCGTCCCAACAGCTATCTTGCACGGTCCGACCCCGCCGACGTCGCGCGTGTCGAGGACCGCACTTTCATTTGCAGCGCGCGCGAGGACGATGCCGGCCCGACCAACCACTGGGTCGATCCGGCGGAAATGCGCGCGACGCTGCGCGGACTATTCGCCGGATCGATGCACGGGCGCACGATGTATGTGGTGCCATTTTCGATGGGCCCGCTCGGCAGCCCGATCGCGCAACTCGGCGTGGAGCTTTCCGACAGTCCCTATGTCGTCGTCAACATGAAGCTGATGACGCGGATGGGACGCGCGGTCTACGATGTGCTGGGCAGCGACGCGGCGTTCGTGCCCTGCGTGCATTCGGTAGGCGCGCCACTCGACGGCGGCAAGAACGACGTCGAATGGCCGTGCAACGCCACCAAGTACATCGTGCATTTCCCGGAAACGCGCGAGATCTGGTCCTATGGGTCGGGATATGGCGGCAACGCGCTGCTGGGGAAAAAGTGCCTGGCGCTGCGCATCGCATCGGTGATGGGCCGTGATGAAGGCTGGCTGGCCGAGCACATGCTGATTCTTGGCGTGACATCGCCACAAGGGGACAAGCGCTACGTCGCCGCCGCCTTCCCGAGTGCCTGCGGCAAGACCAATTTCGCGATGCTCATTCCCCCCGACGCACTCTCCGACTGGAAGGTGACGACGATCGGCGACGATATCGCGTGGTTGAAGCCGAATGCCGACGGTACGCTGCATGCGATCAATCCCGAAGCCGGTTATTTCGGGGTCGCGCCGGGCACCAGCGAGCAATCGAATCCCAACGCAATGCGCACGCTCGACGCCAACGTGATTTTCACCAATGTCGCGCTGACCGACGACGGCGACGTGTGGTGGGAGGGCATGACACCGCCGCCCGCGCACCTGACCGACTGGCGCGGCGAATCGTGGACGCCCGATTGCGGCCGCAAGGCGGCGCACCCCAATTCGCGTTTCACCGTGTCGGTCACGCAATGCCCATCGCTCGATCCTGCATGGGACGATCCGGCGGGCGTGCCGGTCGCGGCCTTCGTGTTCGGCGGCCGGCGCAGCGACACGGCGCCGCTGATTGTCGAAGCACTCAGCTGGGAAGACGGCGTGTACAAGGCGGCGACGATGGGGTCGGAAACCACCGCTGCGATGGCCGGCGCGACCGGCGCCGTGCGTCGCGATCCGTTCGCGATGCTGCCGTTCTGCGGCTATCACGTCGGCGATTATTTCGCGCATTGGCTGGCGATGGGCAAGCGCGTCGCGCGGCCGCCGCGCATCTTCACCGTCAACTGGTTTCGCAAGGATGCGGACGGCAAGTTCGCGTGGCCCGGCTTCGGCGAAAACATGCGTGCGCTCAAATGGATGTTCGAACGGTGCGCGGGCGCCGCGCACGCGCGCGAAACGCCCCTCGGCCTGGTGCCCGATTACGGCGACTTCGACTGGTCGGGCCTGGATCTCGACAAGTCACGCTTCGACGGATTGATGGCGGTCGATCGCGATGAATGGACGAAGGAGCTCGCCGCCCACGATGCCCTCTTCGTCAAACTCGGCGACAAGCGGCCTGCGGCACTCGCCCAGCAGCGCAGCCGGCTCGATCGCGCATTTTCACGGTAACTATTTGATTTAACTATTTATTTTAGGCGGGCTATCACTTCGCTGCGCGTGGGAGCCCCGCGTCGGCCGCCGCTGCGCTCGCATTTCAACGCCGCGGCGACGTTGGCGAATCGGGCCGCTCGATCGACCGGCCAAGTCTCCGCAAGGCCAATTGCAAAGGCAGCGTGCCACACGTCGCCGGCGGCAAGCGTGTCGATCGCGCTGATAGGCAAGGCCGGCGCCCGATGCTCAGCGCCATGATCGCGCCACAGGAACCCTTCGGCGCCCAGCGTCACGCCCACCAGTCCGCGTGCGGTCGGCGCCAGTTGCCGCAACGCAGCGCCGGGCGACATAGCGCCACACGCGGTCTGCAAGCCCCCTTCGGAAAATACGACGTGCGTGGCGCGTGGGATCAGGTCGTGAAGGTCGGCCACCGGACCAATGTCGGCGTCGAGCAATGCGACCTTGCCGGCTTCGCGACTGCGGTCGAGAACCACTGCCGCAGCTTGCGGCCATCGCACGTCCGCCAGCACCGCATCGACGCCGTCGACAACCTCCAACGGCAGCCACGATGTATCCCGGTCGAGTGCCGGATCGTTATAGGCGCAAATGAGCCGCTCGCCCGTCGCGTCGATCAGAATGGCGGCCGACGGCGACAGGCAACCTGGAACGCGCCGCACGCGGCCGATATCGACCCCTTCACTCGCCAATTCACGGGTGATGCGTTCGCCCAGTGGATCGTCGCCGACACGTCCCCAATATTGGACCCGCGCACCCAATCGGGCGGCGGCGACGGCAGCGTTTGCCGCCATGCCGCCACCACATTCGGTGAAATGCGTCGCCAGCACTTTCGTCGGAAACGTTGGAATTGCTGGCACCGCGTAAATCGCGTCCTGCGCGCACATACCCAGACAAATCAGGGAAACGGTCATTGCAAGCGTTTCACGTGAAACCTGGGCGGCGAGGGCTGGCGATGTTTCACGTGGAACAAACGACTGGTTTGGGAATCCGCGGGTCGGTAGCGTAAAATACCGCAATTAGCGCGCATCTCGTAGTTGTCGCACGAAAACCCTGCAAAATCATGAACTTTCCTGAGCGATTCGAAGTCATTGTCGTCGGCGGCGGTCACGCTGGTACGGAGGCAGCGCTCGCGTCAGCACGCATGGGACGGCGGACGCTATTGCTGACGCACAGCATCGAAACGCTTGGCCAGATGTCGTGCAATCCGTCGATTGGCGGCATCGGCAAGGGCCACCTGGTGAGGGAAGTCGACGCGCTGGGCGGGGCGATGGCCATCGCCACTGACGCTGCAGGTATCCAGTTCCGGACGCTCAATTCCAGCAAGGGGCCAGCCGTGCGGGCGACGCGCGCGCAGGCCGACCGACTGATGTACAAGGCCGAAATCCGCTGCCGTCTGGAAAAGCAGCCCAACCTGACGCTGTTCCAGCAAGCCGTCGATGACCTGCTGCTCGACGGGGATCGCGTGGCTGGCGTGATCACGCAAATCGGGCTGACGTTCAAGGCGGAGGCCGTGGTCCTGACGACGGGAACGTTCCTTTCCGGGCTGATTCATGTGGGCCTCCGGAATCACGAAGCGGGTCGCGCCGGTGAGCCGCCCGCCAAGCGGCTTGGCGCGCGCTTGCGCGAGCTTGCGCTACCCGCGGGCCGGCTGAAGACCGGCACGCCGCCGCGCCTCGATGGGCGCACGATCGATTACTCGCGTCTGGAGGTGCAGCCAGGAGATACCCCGACGCCGGTGTTTTCATTCATGGGAAACGCCGACATGCATCCGCGACAGGTGCACTGCTGGATCACGCACACCAACGCGCGCACGCACGACATCATTCGCGCTGGGCTCGACCGATCGCCGCTGTTCACCGGCGTAATCGAAGGCGTGGGTCCGCGCTATTGCCCATCGATCGAGGACAAGGTCGTGCGTTTTGCCGAGCGCGCCAGCCACCAGATCTTCCTCGAGCCAGAGGGCCTCACCACCGACGAGATCTATCCGAACGGGATCTCGACATCCTTGCCGTTCGACGTGCAACTGGCGCTCGTGCGGTCGATGTCGGGCTGCGAGAACGCGCATATCCTGCGCCCCGGCTATTCGATCGAATACGACTACTTCGATCCTCGCGCACTCAAGACGACGCTGGAGACCAAGTCTATACGCGCGCTGTTTTTCGCCGGCCAGATCAACGGCACGACCGGCTACGAGGAAGCGGCCGCGCAGGGACTGCTGGCGGGCATCAACGCCGCGCGCCTCGTCCGCGACGAACCCGGCTGGTCGCCGCGGCGCGACGAAGCCTATCTCGGCGTACTAGTCGACGACCTTGTCACGCGCGGCGTCAGCGAGCCCTATCGGATGTTCACGTCGCGCGCCGAACATCGGCTGCAACTTCGCGAAGACAACGCCGACCTTCGCCTGACGGAAATCGGCCGTACGCTGGGCGTCGTCGACGATGCGCGATGGGACGCGTTGTGCTGCAAGCGTGACGCGGTCGCCGCCGAACTCCAGCGCCTGTCGACGACGTGGATCACACCCGGCAATCTATCGAAAGAGGACGGCGATCGCGTGCTGGGACAACGTATTGAACGAGAGTATGCGCTTACTGACTTGCTGCGTCGGCCCGGTGTCAGCTACGCGACGTTGATGACGCTTCCCGGCGCTGGCGCGGCGGTTGGCGACCCGCAAGTTGCGGCGCAGGTCGAGGTGCAGGTGAAGTACCAAGGCTACATCGACCGCCAGCGCGACGAGGTGGCGCGCACCGAAGCGCATGCGGAGACAGCGCTGCCACTCGACATCGACTATTGCGAGGTGCGCGGCCTGTCGACCGAAGTGCAGCAGAAGCTCAACCAGCACAAGCCGCAGACAATCGGCCAGGCGTCGCGCGTTCAGGGCGTGACGCCGGCGGCGATCGCGTTGCTGCTCGTCCATGCCAAGCGCGGCTTCGCGCCGCCAGCGGCGCCACGAAAGCAGCACGCGTGACTGCGCTCGCCGCCAACATGCAGGTGCCGCAGGCCGGGCTCGACGCAGGCATCGACGCATTGTCCATTGCGCTGTCATCGCGACAGCGCGACAGCATCCGCGCATATCTCGCGCTGCTCGACAAGTGGAATCGCAGCTTCAACCTGACGGCGATCCGCGAGCCCGCACGCATGGTCACGCACCATGCGCTCGACGCGCTCGCCGTGTTGCCGCACCTCGTTGCGCAATCGACGCCTCGAGCGCCTGATCCGCACGTCACGCGCGTGCTCGACGTCGGCACCGGCGGCGGCATACCCGGAATCCTGCTCGCAATCGCGCGCCCCGACTGGCGCGTGACGCTGCTCGACGCCAACCACAAGAAGGGTGCGTTCCTGACGCAGGCGGTGATCGAGCTCGACCTCGCGAATGCCGACGTCGCGGTCAGCCGAGTGGAGGACTACCGCCCGCAGGCGCTCTTCGATATCGTCATCTCGCGTGCGTATGCCGATCTCGCGACATTTGTCGCGGGTGCGGCACGCCACGTAGCCCTCGACGGCCGGTTGTACGCGATGAAGGGCGTGGTTCCCGACGCCGAGATCGCCGCGCTGCCCGTGTCGGTGCGCGTGTCGTCGACGATCACGCTCGAAGTACCGGGACTCGACGCCGCACGCAGCCTCGTGGTGATGCAACCGCAATGATGGAAACCGCCATGTCCCCACGCACGCCGCGCATCATCGCCATTGCCAACCAGAAGGGGGGCGTCGGCAAGACCACGACCGCCGTCAACCTCGCGGCGAGCCTCGTGGCGATGAAGCGCCGCGTGCTGCTGGTCGACCTCGATCCGCAAGGCAATGCCACCACCGGTGCGGGCGTCGACAAGCGCGCGTGCGAGCACACCGTGTACCAGGTGCTGCTAGGAGAGCGCAGGATCGCCGACGTGCGCGTCGTGTCGCCGAGTGGCGGCTTCGACCTCGTGCCTGCCAACCGCGAGCTTGCCGGCGCCGAAGTCGAGCTGGTCGAGTTGCCTGAGCGCGAGACGCGTTTGAAGGACGCGCTCGCCGAAGCGCTGCAGCAGATGCGCTCGGCGATCAGCGAAGTCGCGCCCGAATACGATTTCATCCTGCTCGATTGTCCGCCGTCGCTGTCGCTGCTGACGCTCAACGGACTGTGCGCCGCCGACAGCGTGCTGATCCCGATGCAGTGCGAGTACTACGCGCTCGAGGGATTGTCCGATCTCGTGCAGACGATCAAGAAGGTGCGCGCGCACCTGAATCCCGCGCTCGAGATCGAAGGACTGCTGCGCACGATGTACGACCCGCGCAACACGCTGGGACAGAACGTCGGCGCCGAGCTCGAAAAGCATTTCGGCGACAAGCTCTATCGCACCATCGTGCCGCGCAACGTGCGGCTCGCCGAAGCGCCGTCGCACGGCGTGCCGGCGTTGACGCTCGAGCCGCAATCGAAAGGCGCAATCGCCTATCTCGCGCTCGCCGGCGAGATGCTGCGGCGGATGGACGAGGCGGCGGCGCGCGCCGCCGCCTGATCAACGCAACGACGGAAGGCATCACGTGATACGACCGAAGGGACTCGGGCGCGGGCTCGACGCATTGCTCGCCGGTACCGACGATGCGGCACCCGGCAAGGATTCGCTGCAGATGCTGCCGATCGACCGGCTGCGTCCGGGCAAGTACCAGCCGCGCACGCGCATGGACGAGGCTTCGCTCGCCGAGCTCGCCGAGTCGATTCGCGAACAGGGCGTCATGCAGCCGGTGCTGGTGCGTCCGGTCGACGGCGGGCGCTTCGAGATCATCGCCGGCGAGCGCCGCTGGCGCGCCGCGCAGCGCGCCGGATTGCGCGACGTGCCTGCGCTGATCAAGACCGTCGCCGACCAGGCGGCGCTGGCATTGTCATTGATCGAGAACATCCAGCGCGAGGACCTGAATCCGCTCGAGGAGGCGCAGGGGCTCGCGCGACTGATCGAGGAATTCGGCCTGACGCATGATGCCGCCGCCAAGGCGGTGGGACGCTCGCGCAGCGCCGTCAGCAACCTGCTGCGCCTCACCGCGCTCGACAAGGCGGTGCAGGAATACCTGTTGGCCGGCGCGATCGAAATGGGACATGCGCGCGCGCTGCTCGCGCTGCCCGTCGCGCAGCAGGCCGGCGCTGCGGCGCGCATCGTCAACGGCCAGTTGTCGGTGCGCGAGACCGAGCGGCTCGTGCATGCGCTGCAGGGCGGCGACGTGACGAAGACGAAGCGCGCGCGGCGGGTGCACGACGCCGACACTGCGCGGCTGGAGATCGAGATCGCCGAAGCGCTCGGCGCCAAGGTGCGCATCGACGTCGGCCGCCATGGCAAGGGACGCGTGATCATCGACTACGCGAGCCTCGCCGAGCTCGACGGCATCGTCGCCAGGCTGCGCTAGCCGGCGCGCATCGTCGCCAGGCCGCGCGAGTTGTCGCGCAATCAGGCCGCGGGAGCGCGCACTGCCGCGAATTCGCGCGGCGTCGACCAGACGATCGCGAACGTCGCCAGCGCGAACACGACGACAGCGACGTACACGTGATGGGTGGCGATGAACATCGCGTGGCGCAGGTAGTCGTCGGCAGCGGGCGGCAGCCGATGCTGGTGCAGCGCCCCGATGACCGCGTTGATGTCCTGCGGCAAGTCGTTGCGCATGCCGATCGGTGCACCGGCGAGCCGCGCGCTGATGGCATTGTTGAAAACGGCGCCGAAGATCGCCGCGCCTAGAGTCTGTCCGAGATAGCGCGAAAAGATGTTGGCGCCGGTGACGACGCCGCGCGCGCTCCAGTCGACGCTCGACTGCACGCCGACCAGCAGCGGCGTCGACAGCAGCCCGAAGCCCGCACCCAGCACCGCCTGGTCGGCCAGCACCCACCACGCCGAACTGCCGAAGGGCAGCAGCAGGAACGCGCACCCGGCGAGAATGATCAGCGACGTGCCGATGAGCGCGGTGGCGCGATAGCCGATGCGCAGGTACAGACGTCCCGAATACGTCGACGCCAGCGGCCAGCCGATGCTCATGCCGGCGAGCACGAAGCCCGCGGCAATCGCGCCGAGCCCCAGCACCGACTGGCCGAACGTCGGCAGGTAGGTGTTGGGACCCATCATCGCGAGGCCCATGCCGACCATCGCGAGGTTCGTCGCCACGAGCAGCGGATGCCGCCAGAGCCAGCCCGGCATGATCGCCTCCGGCGCGCGCCGCTCGACGGCGATCGTCGCGGCAATCAGCACCACCGCGGCGCCGAACACCCCGGCGCTCGGTAGCGATACCCACGGCCATGCGTGTCCGCCCTGCAGCAGGCCGAGGATCAACGCGCCGCCGGACAGCAGCATCAACACGCCGCCAAGTAAGTCGACGCGATGGCGATGGTGGGGCGCGTGCTCGTCGAGAAAGCGCGCGATCAGCGCGATCGCGACGATGCCGATCGGCAGGTTGACAAGGAAGATCCAGCGCCACGACGCGTATTCGGCGAACGCGCCACCGAGCACGGGTCCGACGACGGCGGACACGCCCCAGACGCTCGACAGCCAGCCTTGGATGCGCGCGCGTTCCTTGACCGAATAAAGGTCACCTGCCAGCGTGTTGACCGTCGCCATGATCGAGCCGGCGCCCAATCCCTGCAGCCCGCGGAACACGATCAACGTCACCATGTTCCACGCGAGCGCGGAGGCGACTGAACCGCAGAGGAAGATCACCGTGCCGGCAATCAGCACCGGCTTGCGGCCGAACATGTCGGCGAGCTTGCCGTAGATCGGGATGGTGACGGTCTGCGCGAGCAGGTAGATCGAGAACACCCAGCCGAACAGCGCGAAGCCGCCCAAGTCGCCGACGATCTGTGGAATCGCCGTCGACACGATGGTGATGTCCATCGCCGCCAGCATCATCGTCATCATCAGCGCCGCGAGGATCCAGCGCCGGCGCGCGCGATCGGCGACGTCAGTCACTCGGCGAACGCGCGCCGGCGTGATCGCGGCGCGGCGACAGCGGCGGCGCGCGCCGCCACCCGCGCACTGCGGGGATTCACGTCAGCCGAGTTGTTTCAGCATCGTGTCGGCACCGGACACTTCGAACTTGCCACCGGCCTCGACATTGAGCGACTTGACGACGCCATCGTCGACGAGCATCGAATAGCGCTGGCTGCGCACGCCCATGCCGCGCGCGGTGAGATCCAGCGTCAGCCCCAGCGCCTTGGTGAAATCGGCACTGCCGTCGGCGAGCATGCGGACCTTGCCGTCGCTGTGCTGGTCGCGCGCCCACGCGCCCATGACAAAGGCGTCGTTGACCGACACGCAGGCGATCGTATCGACCCCCTTGGCCTTGAGCTCCGCGTAATGCTGCAGGTAGCTCGGCACGTGCTTGGCCGAGCACGTCGGCGTGAACGCGCCGGGAAGGCCGAAGATCACGACCTTCTTGCCCTTGACGAGCTCGTCGACCGGCACCGGGTTCGGCCCCACGGCGCAGGCGCCGGTGGCGACGTCGTAGTATTCCTGCAGCGTGCCCGAGGGAAGCTTGTCGCCGACTTTGATCGTCATCAGAAATCTCCGGTTGAAATAGGGGGAGGAAATGGGGACTCGCCGTCAAATTGTAGCGCGCTGGCCGAAGCGGGCCTTGCCTCGCTGTCGCAAGCGGGCGTAGCGTGTGACCCTTCCTCCCGACCCCTGATTCCATGCCGACTCGACCCGCATCCGCCCGTAATGTCACGCTGCTCGTTGCCACCCGCAAGGGGCTTTGGACGCTGGCGAGCGACGCCGCGCGCCGCACGTTCAAGCTCGCCGGCCCGCACTTCCTCGGCCACGTCGTCCACCACGCGCTGCGCGACCCGCGCGACGGCAAGACGTTGCTCGTCGCAGCGCGCACCGGGCACCTGGGCCCGACGATCTTTCGCTCGACCGATCGCGGCAAGACGTGGAAGGAGGCTACCAAGCCGCCGGCGTTCGGCAAAAGCGAGGGTCGCGTCGTCGACCATACGTTCTGGCTGGCGCCGGGGCACGCGTCGCAGCCCGGCGTCTGGTACGCGGGCACGTCGCCGCAGGGGCTGTTCCGCTCGGAGGACGGCGGCACGACGTGGAACGGCGTCGACGGCTTCAACCGCCATCCGCATCGCAAGGCGTGGTGCGGCGATGACAAGGATGGCACGCCCGACGGGCCGAAGCTGCATTCGATCCTCGTCGATCCGCGCGACGCCTCGCATCTCTATATCGCGATGTCGAGCGGTGGCGTTTTCGAGTCGACCGATGCCGGCGACGACTGGGCGCCGCTCAATCACGGTGTGCGCGCCGATTTCCTGCCGCAACCGACACCCGAGTTCGGCCACGATCCGCACTGCGTGCGCTTTTCCGCCGACCCCCACCGGCTCTACCAGCAGAACCATTGTGGGCTCTACCGGCTCGACCGGCCGGCGACGACATGGACCGACATCGGCGGCGGCATGCCGAAGGCGGTGGGCGCGATCGGCCTGCCGCTGGTCGCGCACCCGCGCGACCCGGACACGATATGGAATTTCCCGATGGATGGCACTGACGTGTGGCCGCGCACGTCGCCGGGCGGGCGCCCCGCGGTGTTCCGCTCGCGAAGTGCGGGCGCAAGCTGGACCCGGCACGCCAAGGGACTGCCGCGCGCGCAAGCGTGGTGGACGGTCAAGCGCCAGGCGATGAGCGTCGACCAGGGCGATCCGGTGGGCGTCTATTTCGGCACGACATCGGGCGAAGTGTGGGCGAGTCGCGATGAAGGCGGCAGCTGGCGGGCGATCGCGCGCTACCTTCCCGAAATCTATGCGGTCGAAGCGGTCTGACGGTGGCGCGCAGATCCAGCGAAGTCGCGGCCATCATCCACATCGAGATTCCATCGCCGTTGCGCTCTTACACCGGCGGCGAATCGCGGGTGCGCGTCGCGGTGCCGTTGCTGGCGCCGGAAGCACCGCCGACGTTGGGCGGCGTGCTCGCCGCGCTCGACAACCTGTATCACGGCATGCGCTTTCGCATCGTCGACGAGCAGGGACGGATCCGCCCGCACATCCGCATCTTCGTGGGCCGCGCGGTCGCGCGCGACCTGCGCACACTGGTGCCTTCTGGAGAGACGGTAATGATCGTCGCGGCGCTGTCCGGCGGCTGAGTGGCGCCGTGTACTGCGCTGCAACATCTGTTGCGGCGCGACACCAATTTACGATAGAATCCAAAGGTTTGCTCGCCCCGGATTGACCATGCGCAAGCCCCGGCAACGCGCGACGTGAAAACGCCGCCACCGCCGCCTGCACCGCGTGGCCGGCGCTCCCGCCCGCGCGCGGAAATGGTCGCGACGCTCGCGTCGAGGCCGATACGAACCGTGCTGTGCTGGCAGGCGCTCGCGAGCCTCGCGTGCGCGCTGGTCGCGGCACTCTGGTCCGGCAGCAACGCCGCGTGGTCGGCGGCGATGGGCGGCGGCGTCACGGTCGCATCGACGCTGGCCTACGCGCTGATGCTGGGCGCCGGCGAAAAGTCGAGCGCGGGCGCGTCGGTGGCGACGATGCTGCGCGCCGAGGCGGTCAAGATCGTCGTGGTCTTCGTCGGGATGTGGCTGGCGCTGACGCGCTTCCAGGGCGTGATGCCACTGGCATTGATCGTGACGTTCGTGATCACGGTGTTGTTGTTCAGGGTGGCGTTCCTGGTGCGTAACTGAGGGGTGCACCGGGAACGCAAGGAAGTAGGCGGGTCGGGTGCCTTCGCGCCCACCCCGCTGCAGCAAGCTCGCTGCGAGTCATGCAGCGCAACCGGGCGGGAAACCGTCCCGCAATACTGAATTCCGCCCACATTCGAGAGACGAGCATGGCCGCCGGCACCGAACTCACCGCGACCGAGTACATCAGTCATCACCTGTCCTTCTTCCAGAAGGGCGCCGGCCCCTCGAGTTTCTGGACGGTCAACGTCGACACGCTGGTGATGACGGTCGTCGCCGGCGTGCTCGCCTTCGGCTTCATGTGGCTGGTGACGCGGCGCGCGACGTCGGGCGTGCCGTCGAAAACGCAGGCCGCCGTCGAGCTGACGCTCGAATTCATCGGCCAGCAGGTCAAGGACGTCTATCACGGAAAGAGCAGCCTGGTCGCGCCGATCGCGCTCACCACCGGCGTGCTGGTGGTGATGCTCAACGCGATGGACTGGTTGCCGATCGACGTGATGGCATGGTTCTACGAGCACGTTTTCCATCTCGATCACTGGCGCAACACGCCGACCGCCGACGTCAACACGACATTCGCGCTCGCCTTGTCGGTGTTCGGCCTGATGATCTTCTACTCGATCAAGGTCAAGGGCCTCGGTGGCTGGCTGCACGAGCTCATCTCGACGCCGTTCGGCCTGAAGCCGATCTGGGCGTCGCCGCTGCTGATGTGTGCGAACTTGTTGTTCCAGGTCGTGGAATACGTGTCGAAGCCGCTGTCGCACTCGCTGCGGCTGTTCGGCAACATGTATGCCGGCGAGATCATCTTCCTGCTGCTCGGCATGTGGGCTGCGACCGGCCTCGTCGGCGCCGCGGCCGGCGCCGTGCTGAATCTCGGCTGGGCGATCTTCCACATCCTGATCGTGTTGCTGCAGGCCTACATCTTCATGATGCTGACCATCGTCTACATCGCGATGGCGCACGAAACCCATTGATTCGCTCCATTCTGTCATTCGACCCACTGCAACGTAGAAACGTAAAGGAAAGGTAAAGACATGGACAAGCTGCAACTGCTGGCGCAAATCCAGGCATCCACGGGCATCGGCATCGGACTTATGATCGGGCTCGGCGCTTTGGGCGCCTGCGTCGGCGTGGGAATCATGTGCTCGCGATTCCTCGAAGGCGCGGCGCGCCAGCCGGAACTGATGCCGCAACTTCAGGGCAAGGTGTTCCTGCTGCTCGGCCTGATCGACGCGTCGTTCATCATCGGCCTCGGCATTGCGATGCTGTTCGCGTTCAGCAATCCGCTGCTCGCCGTCATCCAGTGATCCTGCGGCACGCCATTTCGGCATCCCGCGAATAGGGGACACGCGTGAACATCAATTTCACGATCATCATGCAGGCCGTGGCATTCGCGGCCTTCATCTGGTTCTGCGCCAGGTTCATCTGGCCGCCGCTGACGCGCGCGATCGACGCGCGGCAGAAGACGATCGCCGACGGCCTCGCCGCCGGCGAGCAGGGCCGCGAAAACCTGGCGAGCGCCGAGCGGCGCGTCGAGACGCTGGTCACCGAGGCACGCGCCAAGGCGCATGACATCGTCGCGCAGGGCGAAAAGATCCGCAGCGAAACGGTCGATGCGGCGAAAGGCGAAGCCAAGGTCGAGGCGGATCGCATCGTCGCCGCCGCCAAGGCCGAGATCGCGCAGGAAGTCGCGCGCGCCAAGGAAGAGCTGCGGCAATCGGTGTCGAAGCTGGCGATCGCCGGTGCCGGCAAGATCCTGCAGCGCGAAGTCGACGCCACCGCGCACGCGACGATGCTGCGCGAAATCGAAGCGCAACTGTAACGGGCGCAGCCATGGCGGAACTGCAGACAGTCGCGCGGCCTTACGCGGAAGCGGCGTTCGAGCTGGCGCGCGACGCCAACGCATTGCCGCAGTGGTCGGCGGCGCTCGAGACCGCGGCGTCGGTTGCCGGCGATCGGCGGATGCTGGACGCGCTCGACAACCCGCGACTCGCCGCCGCCGAAAAGGAGACGCTTTTCCTGTCGGTGGCCGGCGATGGCTTCGCGAACGACGTGCGCAATTTCATCCGCGTGCTGATCGAAGCGGACCGCATCACGCTGCTGCCGCAGATCCGCGAGCTGTTCGAGGCGCGCAAGGATGCGGCGGACAACGTCGCGCGCGCGGACATCGAAACGGCGATGGCGCTGAGCGATTCGCAGCTGGCGGCGCTCGAGACATCGCTCGCGCGGCATTTCGGCAAGACGATCGTAGCCTCGGTCCGCGTCAATCCGGCGCTGATCGGCGGAGCGCGGATCACCGTGGGCGACCGCGTGATCGACGGCTCCGTGCAGGGCAAGCTCACCACGATGGCGAACGAACTGTCCGCCTGACCCACGAATCGCAACGAAGCATGCGCGCGCGGTTCGAGCGACGCGTGCGACACGAGGCCCACCATGCAGTTGAACCCTTCCGAAATCAGCGAACTCATCAAGTCCCGGATCCAGAACCTGGACACCGGCGCGCAGGAGCGCACGCAGGGCACCGTCGTGTCGGTGACCGACGGCATCTGCCGCGTGCACGGCCTGTCCGACGCGATGCAGGGAGAGATGCTCGAATTCCCGGGCAACACATTCGGCCTCGCGCTCAACCTCGAGCGCGACTCGGTGGGCGCCGTGGTGCTCGGCGAGTATGAGCAGATCACCGAGGGCGACACAGTCAAGTGCACGGGACGCATCCTCGAAGTGCCGGTTGGCCCGGAGCTCATTGGTCGCGTCGTCAACTCGCTGGGTGAGCCCATCGACGGCAAGGGTCCGGTCAACGCCAAGATGACCGACGTCATCGAAAAGGTCGCGCCGGGCGTGATCGCGCGGCAACCGGTGACGCAGCCGGTGCAGACCGGATTGAAGTCGATCGACGCGATGGTGCCGGTCGGCCGTGGCCAGCGCGAACTCATCATCGGCGACCGCCAGACCGGCAAGACGGCGGTGGCGGTCGACACGATCATCAACCAGAAGGGCAAGGACCTGGTCTGCGTGTACGTGGCGATCGGCCAGAAGGCGTCGACGATCGCCAACGTCGTGCGCAAGCTCGAAGAGCATGGCGCGATGGCGTACACGATCGTCGTCGCGGCATCCGCGTCGGAGTCGGCGGCCATGCAATACATCGCGCCGTACTCGGGCTGCACGATGGGTGAATATTTCCGCGACCGCGGCCAGGACGCGCTGATCATTTATGACGACCTGACCAAGCAGGCGTGGGCGTATCGCCAGATCTCGCTGCTGCTGCGCCGTCCACCGGGCCGCGAAGCGTATCCGGGCGACGTGTTCTACCTGCACTCGCGGCTGCTGGAGCGCGCCGCGCGCGTCAATGCCGAATACGTCGAACGCTTCACCAAGGGCGAGGTCAAGGGCAAGACCGGTTCGCTGACGGCGCTGCCGATCATCGAGACGCAGGCGGGCGACGTCACCGCGTTCGTGCCCACCAACGTGATCTCGATCACCGACGGCCAGATCTTCCTCGAGACCGACCTCTTCAACGCCGGCATCAGGCCCGCGATCAACGCCGGCATCTCGGTGTCGCGTGTCGGTGGCGCCGCGCAGACCAAGGTGATCAAGAAGCTGGGGGGCGGCGTGCGCCTCGCGCTCGCGCAATATCGCGAGCTCGCGGCGTTCGCGCAATTCGCCTCCGACCTCGATGACACAACGCGCAAGCAGCTGGACCGTGGTCGCATGGTCACCGAGCTGATGAAGCAGCCGCAATATTCGCCGCTGTCGGTCGCCGACCAGGCGCTGACGTTGTTTTCCGCCAATCGCGGCCTGTACGACGACGTGCCGGTTGAAAAGGCGCTGGCGTTCGAAGCCGCGCTGCGCCAGTTCATGCACAGCAAGTACGCGGCGCTGATGGACACGCTCGAATCGACGAAGGACATGGACGCGGATGCCGAGAAGGCGTTCGTTGCCGCGATCGGGGACTTCAAGAAGACGGGAACGTATTGATCAGGGCAGGGCCGCATTGACCGTCGAGCCGTCATTCCCGTGAAAGCGGGAAGCCCGCGAATGCGAGGAGCCACTGTCGGTCGGATGATGAAAGATGCAGTTCTCCGGACTGCCGTCATTCCCGCGAAAGCGGGAAGCCAGCGTCGGTGGTTTGGCGCGATGATGTAGCTGCACGACAACGACGCCGGGTTCCCGCTTTCGCGGGAATGACGTGGAGTGAGGTTCGCGCGCTTTCGCGGGAGTGATGTGAAGCGATGTTCCCGCTTTCGCGGGGGTGACCGGCAAGCGGCGGCAATGACGACAACGGATTAGGAAAGAGAATGGCGGGTTCGAAAGAAATTCGGAACAAGATCAAGAGCGTGCAAAACACGCGCAAGATCACCAAGGCCATGGAGATGGTCGCTGCGTCGAAGATGAAAAAGGCGCAGGACCGGATGCGCGCGTCGCGCCCGTACATGCAGCGCGCGATGGCGATCGCGATGCACACTGCGCGCGCCAACACCGAATTCCACCATCCGTTCCTGATGCAGCGCGCATCGGTCAAGCGCATCGGCGTGATCGTCGTCACCACCGACAAGGGCCTGTGCGGAGGTCTCAATACCAATGTGCTGCGCCTTCTGCTCAACAAGCACAAGGAGTGGCGCGAGGCCGGGCACGAAGTCGACTACGTCGCCATCGGCGGCAAGGGTCTCGGCTTCCTGTCGCGCCTCAACGCGAACGTCGTGTCGAGCGTCACGCAGCTCGGCGACAAGGCTCAGCTCGACAAGCTGGTAGGGCCGATCAAGGTGCTGGTCGACGAGTTCGTCGCCGGCAAGGTCGACGAGGTCTGGCTGTTCTACACGTCGTTCATCAACACGATGAAGCAAGAGCCGCGTGGTGGCCGTGTAGTGCCGATACCGCAGGAATTCCAGATCGCGCAGGGCAACGTGCTGACACCGGATGTTCCCGAAGGCACATGGGACTACATCTATGAGCCCGATGCCAAGGGATTGTTGAATGGATTGATGCGGCGTTACCTCGAGTCGACCGTGTACCAGGGCGTGGCCGAGAACATGGCGTCGGAACAGTCGGCGCGGATGGTGGCGATGAAAGCCGCATCGGACAACGCCGGCGACATCATCGACGAGCTGCAGCTCATCTACAACAAGACGCGGCAGGCGGCGATCACCAAGGAACTGTCGGAGATCGTCGGTGGCGCCGCCGCGGTCTAGCCACGAATTTCGCGAGGTTGCGCATCACGCGCGGCCTTTCAACCGCAATCGCAGTCATTGAACGCAAACGCTGAGGGTGACATGAGTCAAGGAACGGTTGTCCAGTGTATCGGCCCGGTGGTCGACGTGCAGTTTCCGCGCGACAGCATGCCGAAGATCTACGACGCGCTGGTTCTCGAGGCCGACAAGGGCAACACGCTGGTCGAGCAGGGGCTCACGTTCGAAGTCCAGCAGCAGCTTGGCGACGGCGTCGTGCGCACGATCGCGATGGGCTCGTCCGACGGTTTGAAGCGCGGCATGAAAGTGCGCGGCACGGGTGCCGGCATCAACGTGCCGGTGGGTCCCGGCGTGCTCGGCCGCGTGATGGACGTGCTTGGCCGGCCGATCGACGAACGCGGCCCGATCGATTCGAAGGAGACGCGCGCCATTCACCAGCCGGCGCCGAAGTTCGACGAATTGGCGCCGTCGCTGGAACTGCTCGAAACCGGCATCAAGGTGATCGACCTCGTGTGCCCGTTCGCCAAGGGCGGCAAGGTGGGCCTGTTCGGCGGCGCAGGTGTCGGCAAGACCATCAACATGCTCGAGCTCATCAACAACATTGCCAAGGAGCATTCGGGCCTGTCGGTGTTCGCCGGCGTGGGCGAGCGCACGCGCGAAGGCAACGACTTCTATCACGAGATGTCTGACTCCAACGTGATCGTGCAGGACGACCTGTCGAAGTCGAAGGTGGCGATGGTATTCGGGCAGATGAACGAGCCGCCCGGCAACCGCCTGCGTGTGGCGCTCACCGGGCTCACGATGGCGGAACGATTCCGCGACGAAGGCCGCGATATCCTGTTCTTCGTCGACAACATCTACCGCTACACGCTCGCTGGTACGGAAGTGTCGGCGCTGCTGGGCCGGATGCCGTCGGCCGTGGGTTACCAGCCGACGCTCGCCGAGGAAATGGGCCGGCTGCAGGAGCGCATCACGTCGACGAAGACCGGCTCGATCACGTCGATCCAGGCCGTGTACGTGCCGGCGGACGACCTGACCGACCCGTCGCCGGCGACGACGTTCGGCCACTTGGATGCAACGGTGGTGCTGTCGCGAGACATCGCGTCGCTGGGCATCTATCCGGCGGTCGATCCGCTCGACTCGACGTCGCGCCAGATCGACCCCAACGTCATCGGTGAAGAGCACTACACGACGACGCGCCGCGTGCAGGCGACGCTGCAGCGCTACAAGGAATTGCGCGACATCATCGCGATCCTTGGAATGGACGAACTGTCGCCGGAAGACAAGCTCGCGGTGGCGCGTGCGCGCAAGATCCAGCGCTTCCTGTCGCAGCCATTCCACGTCGCTGAAGTGTTCACCGGTTCGCCGGGGAAGTACGTGTCGTTGAAGGACACGATCCGCGGGTTCAACATGATCGTCAACGGCGAGTGCGATGCACTGCCGGAGCAGGCGTTCTACATGGTGGGAACGATAGAGGAAGCGTTCGACAAAGCGAAGACGATGCAGTAACCCGGGGCAACTGAAATGGCCAATACAATTCACGTCGATGTCGTCAGCGCCGAAGAGCAGATCTTCTCCGGTGAAGCCGAATTCGTCGTACTTCCCGGCATCGACGGCGAGCTCGGCATCTATCCACGTCACACGCCGCTGCTGACCGAGATCAAGCCCGGCGCGGTGCGAGTCAAGCTGCCCAACATCGACCGCGAGGAGCTCGTGTTCGTGCAAGGCGGCTTCCTCGAAGTCCAGCCGAATCTCGTTACCGTGCTCGCCGATACGGCGATCCGCGCCAAGGACCTCGACGAAGCCAAGGCGCTCGAAGCGAAGCGCGAAGCCGAGCAGGCGATGGTCAACAAGACGTCGAAAGAGGAAGTCGCCGCGGCCGAAGCCGAGCTCGCGTCGGCGCTGGCGCAACTCGCCGCGATCCGCAAGCTGCGCAATCGGGCGTAGCGACCAGACGTGCAACGCATGGGCGGCCGCGCTTGGCTTTGCGCCCTCGGTGTTGCCCTCCTGGTTAACCTAGGCGCCGCCCCCGCAGCTCACGCCGCGCCGCCGTCGCGCGCGTTGTCCAGGGCATCGACGCCAACGATCGTCGTCAGCCTCCGTCCTATCGCCAATTTCGCATACCAGCTCGATTGCATCAGCGGCTGGATACGTTCCTGTGGCGGGCGTGGCGACTACGTCGCGCTGTGGCAGCAACACTTTGGCGTGGATGCCGCGCAGTCGCTGCTCATCGCGTCGTGGCGCGACGCGTTCGCGCGCAGCAGCGATCTCGCCCGTCGTGCGCGCATCGCGAGCTTCGAGGCGACCTCGCTCGACGATTATCTGCGGCGGATCGACGCGGTGTTCCCGCGCCAGGACGCAGCGGCCGTGCACACGGCGGCGAATCGCTGGTATCCGGCCTTCCGGCGGTGGTGGGCGCGCGATCCCGGCAGAGCGCGCGCAAGGCGCGTGCGCCAGTTGCGCGATGCGCTGGACACCTCTCCCGTGATCGACGACCTGCCACGTCTCTACCGTTTTTTCGTCGTGCCGCCGGATTCCTCCCGCGTGCTGCACCTCGCGCTCTTTTATCGGCCGCTGAATGGGCAACCGCAGCAAAGCAGCGGCGAATACCTGAGCGACGACTGGTCGGTCGCCGAATTCGCGCCCACCGAAAATATCGGCAATCGCATCGACGTGATCGTCCACGAATACACGCACTACGTGTTCGCCAAGATGCCGGCAGCAGAGCGCAAGACGCTGCACGATGCGATCACTGCCGATCCAGAACACGGCGCAGCGGCATGGAGTCTTTTCAATGAATCCGTGGCCACCGCCGTCGGCAACGGGCGCACGTACCGCGCTATTGAAACGGATACCGCGTGGAAAGCCTATCTCGCGCGCGACAAGTCGTTTTATCTCGACGGGCCGATCGATACGGCCGCAAAGGCGATCCTACCGCTGGTCGACGCGACCCTCGATGGCAGCGGGACGGTCACCTCGACGCCATTCACGCGAGCCTATCTCGCCGCGCTGAACGCGCATCTAGGCGACCTGTGGCAAGCGCCCTCGCTCGTGCTCGGCGAATTCTGGATGCTTGGCGACGACCGGTTCGACAAGTCGATCTTCGACAATGCGATTGGAGCGTTCCATGCGTATTCGGTGTGGTACGACAAGCGACCCTGCTGCGGGACGGCGTTCGAGCAATGGTGGGCGGACGGCGCGGAAATGTCGCGCGTGGTGGTGATCCACAAGGACAACGCTGCAAAGACACGGTTGCTGTCGCCCGAACTGGCCGCGCGCTACGCGGCGTTGTCCGAGGGACAGGCCGGCTACACGATTGCGCGACATGGCGCGTTCACGGACATCGTCATCGTGGCGGGTTCGGTGGAAGCTGCGGAAACGCTGTTCGACGGTTTGGCGCACGTGCCCGCATTGGTCCCCGGGCAATACACGGTGTCCTCGCCCGTGGGCGACACGCCGGCGGACGCCGGCATCGTCCACTGAGATCGGCATCGAGCGCACATCCAAATGCTATGATTGTGCATTGCACAATCGAGGTCTTTCGCCATGCATGACCTGAACCGGACGCTCGATCGCTCGGTGCGCATCTCGCGCACCGTGGCCGACGGCTTCCAGCGTCGCTCGACCGCCGCCAACCGGCATTTCGCCGCGCGGATGCGTGAGGCGTTCGCGGCATTCGCGGCCGCCACGCCGCGCGGCAAGACGCCCGCCGATCTCGGCCGCGACTGGCTGGGTTACCAGGTCGACATGGTGCAACGCTCGGTGCTCTTCTGGGACACGCTGCGCCAGCGCGGCAACCAGTGGCTCGCGCACGAGGCCGCCGGCAAGCCGCCGGTGCTGAAATACGACTACGAAATGATCGCCGATGCGCGCACCTATGGACGTGCGACGAATTACGCGCTGGTGCGGATCGTTCCGCCGGCCGGCATCAAGGTCGACGACCGCAAACGCCCGTTCGTCATCGTCGATCCGCGCGCTGGCCACGGGCCTGGCATTGGCGGATTCAAGGACGACTCGGAAGTCGGCGTGGCGCTGAAGGCCGGGCATCCGGTTTACTTCGTGATTTTCTTTCCCGATCCCGAGCCGGGCCAGACGCTGGCCGACGTCACCGACGCCGAGGCGGAATTCATCCGCATCGTCAACGAGCGTCATCCGCAAAGCCAGAAGCCGGTGATCATCGGCAACTGCCAGGGCGGCTGGGCGGTGATGATGCTCGCCGCCGCGCGCCCCGACATCGCCGGGCCGCTGGTGATCAACGCCGCGCCGATGTCGTACTGGGCGGGCGGCGACGGCGGCGGACCGATGCGCTACGCGGGCGGACTTCTCGGCGGCACGTGGCCGGCGTTGTTCGCGAGCGATCTCGGCGGCGGCAAGTTCGACGGCGCGACGCTGGTCGACAACTTCGAGCAGCTGAACCCGGCCAACGCGCTGTGGGAAAAGTGGTATCACCTCTACGCCAACATCGACACCGAGCCCGAGCGCTTCCTCGAGTTCGAGCGCTGGTGGGGCGGCTACTACCTGATGAACGAGGAGGAGATCCGCTGGATCGTCAACAACCTCTTCATCGGCAACAAGCTTTCGCAGGGAGAGGCGCGGCTGGGGCCTGGCCGCTATTTCGACCTGAAGTCGATCAAGCAGCCGATCATCGTGTTCGCGTCGATGGGCGACAACATCACGCCGCCGCAGCAGGCGTTCAACTGGATTGCCGACATCTACGAATCGACCGACGAGATCAAGGCGCACGGGCAGACGATCGTCGGGCTGCTGCACGAAGACGTCGGTCACCTCGGCATTTTCGTGTCGGGCCAGGTCGCGAAGAAGGAACACACGCAGATCGTCGAGGTGCTCAACTACATACAGACGCTGCCGCCGGGGCTCTACGGCATGGACATCGAGGAAATCGTCGCGCGCGACGGCACGGTGACCTACGACGTCACGCTCAAGGAACGCACGCTCGAGGAGATGCGCGGCGGCCGCGGCAACGAGCGCGTCGACGAGAAGCCGTTCGAGGCCGTGGCGGCGCTGTCGGAGTTGCTGGAGCGGGCGTACTCGTTGCTGGCACGCCCGGTCGTGCGCGCGATGGTGCCGGACTGGTTCGCCAACGCGACGCGTGACCTCCATCCGTTGCGCGTGCGGCAATGGGCGCTGTCCGACAAGAATCCGTGGATGTGGACGCTGCCGTCCTTCGCCGACGCGGTGAAGGCCCATCGCGCGCCGCGCGCCGCCGACAACGACGGCATCCGCTACGAGCAACTCGCGTCGGCGATGAAAAGCGCCATGCTCGATTACTGGCGCGACGTGCGAGACGCGAGCTTCGAAGCGGCGTTCTACGAGATCTACGGCAACCTGTTTTCGCTGGAAATGGCGGACGAGCGCGCGGAACTGAAGCGCAAGTCGAAGTTCGACCCGCGGGCATTGCCGGCGGTGCGCGAAGTGCTGGAGACGATCGAGCACGGCGGCGCGGTCGAAGGCCTCGCGCGCATCGCGATGCTGATCACCAAGTCGGGGCGCGGCACGCACCGGCTGTCGCAGATGCAACGCACACGTGACATCCTGTCGCCCGAGGGCGAGATCGCGCACCTGTCCGAAGACGAGCGCCGGCGCCTGCTGCAGGAAGAAACCATCGTCGTCGAGTTCGAGCCGTTGCGCGCCAAGCAATCGCTGCCGAAATTGCTGCGCACCGCCGGCGATCGCCGACGCGCGCATCGCTTTCTCGACGCGGTCGCGCTGCACACGCCACTCGAGGATCGCCAGCGTGCGCTGGTTGCGGAAATCCGCGCGATGCTGCCGATCGCAGCGGCACAACGGCGAGTGACGAAGGAACCCGTGCGCCGGCTCGCCAGGGCCGCGCCGCGGCCGCCGCGCCGCGCACAACGCCCGCGTGCGCGCAGCACGGCATGACGCAGCAGGTCCGATGAACGCCGCGAGCAATCGGACCTTTGACGAGATCGCCGTCGGCGACACCGCCGCGGCATCGCGAACGATGACGGCGACCGATATCGAATCGCTCGCATTCATCGCCGGCGTCGTCGAGCCTGCACAATTGATCTGCGAAGCCAGGGATGGCGAGTGCCTCGTGCCCGGGGCCGCGGCGATCGCGCTCGTTTCCAGCCTCGTACTTCGCGAATTGCCGGGACCAGGCGCTGCGATCGTCGAAACGCACATCCGTTCGTCAATGATGATCCGCGCCGGCGACACACTGTCGACGAACGTGCGCGTGGTGGCCACCGATGCAGCGGCGCGCACTCTGCAGATGACTTGCCGTTGCACCAACCAGCGGGATGAAGCGGTCGTCGACGGCATGCTGAAGGTGATCGCGCCGACGGTCCGGCAAATGTTCGACGACATCGCCGACCCGGCGCTGGTGCTGCGCCACAGCGATCGCTTCGCGCGCCTGCTGGCGCAATCTGCGGCGCTGCCGCCCGTCCCGTGCGCGGTCGTGCACCCGTGCGACAGCGATTCGCTCCAGGGGGCGCTCGAGGCGGGCAGGCGCGGATTGATCATTCCCACGCTCGTCGGCCCGGAAGCGCGGATTCGCGCGGTGGCGTCGGCCTGCGGCGCCGACCTTGCCGGAATCGCGATTGTTGCGACCGAGCACAGCCACGCCGCGGCCGCTACCGCCGCAGCGATGGCACGCGACGGCCACGTCGCTGCGTTGATGAAGGGCAGCCTCCATACCGACGAGCTGATGGAGGCGGTCATCGACGCCGGCGCGGGTTTGCGCACGGCCCGGCGCATGTCGCATGTGTTTATCCTCGACGTGCCTGCCTATCCGCGGCTGCTGTTCGTCACCGACGCTGCGATCAACATCGCCCCGGGCCTCGACGCCAAGGCGGACATCGCGCGCAACGCAATCGACCTCGCAAAAATCCTCGGCGTCGACGCACCGCGGCTGGCGGTGCTGGCTGCGGTCGAGACGGTTAACGCCAAGATGCAGTCGACGCTCGACGCCGCGGCACTGTGCAAGATGGCCGATCGCGGGCAGATCACCGGTGGCGAGATCGATGGCCCGCTCGCATTCGACAACGCAGTCAGCGCGCGCGCCGCCGCCAGCAAGGGCATCGTGTCGCGTGTCGCCGGCCGCGCCGATATCCTGCTGGCACCCGACCTCGATGCCGGCAACATGATCGCCAAGCAACTGCAGTACCTGGCGGGCGCGACCAGCGCCGGCATCGTGATGGGCGCGCGCGTGCCGATCGTGCTGACGTCGCGCGCCGACGACGTGCGCACACGTCTCGCGTCGACCACGGTGATGAAGCTCGTCGTGCACGCGACGCGGCGCTAGCGCGATGGCCGGCGCCATCCTCGTCATCAACGCGGGCTCGTCGAGCCTCAAGTACGCGCTCTACCGGATCGAGGGCGGCGATGTCGTGCAAGCGCAGAGCGGCCTGCTCGATAACTTGCAGGGGACGCCGCATTTCGCCGCGAAGTCGGCGGGTGGCGAGGTCCTTGCCACGCGTGACTGGGCGCACGGTGAGCTCGCGGCGCACGACGGCGCGATCGAGTTCCTGCTCGAATTTGTCGCAGGCGAGGCAGGCGAGGCAGGCGAACTGGCCGGCGTCGGCCACCGTGTCGTGCATGGTGGCACCCGGTATCTCGACCCGGTGCGGGTGACGCCTGCGATCATCGACGACCTGGAACGCCTCGTCCCGCTCGCGCCGCTGCACCAGCCGCACAATCTCGCACCGATGCGCATCTTCGCGCGGCGGGCGCCGGCGCTGCCGCAGGTCGCGTGCTTCGACACCGCATTTCATCGCACCGCATCGCCGCTCGCGCAAACCTTCGCGTTGCCGCGCGAGATGACCGACGCGGGCATCCGCCGCTATGGCTTCCACGGCCTGTCGTACGAATTCATCGCCGGACGGCTGCGCGAGATCGACGCCGTCGCCGCGCGTGGCCGCGTCGTCGTCGCGCATCTCGGCAACGGCGCGTCGATGTGCGCGATGGTGGACGGCGCAAGTGTCGCGACGACGATGGGACTCACCGCGCTCGATGGGCTGGTGATGGGAACGCGCACCGGCTCGATCGATCCCGGCGTGCTGCTCTACCTGCAGCGCGAGCGCGGCATGGATGAGCCTGCGCTCGACGACCTGCTCTATCGCCGCTCGGGATTGCTGGGCGTGTCGGGCATTTCCAGCGACATGCGCACGCTGCTCGCAAGCGACGACGCGCACGCGCGCTTCGCGATCGAGCTCTTCTGCTATCGCGCGGTGCGCGAGATCGGTTCGCTGGCGGCGGCAATGCAGGGAATCGATGCGCTGGTATTCACCGCCGGCATCGGCGAGCGCGCCGCGCCCGTTCGCGAGCGCGTCGTGGCGTCGCTTGCGTGGCTCGGGTTTGCATGCGCGATCGATGCCAATGCGCGCGATGCGCTGCTAATTTCCACCGCTGACAGCAAGCCCGTCTACGTCATCGCCACCGACGAGGAGCGGATGATCGCGGCGCACACCCGGGGTATCATCGAAGCATGAGCGACGAACGCATCGAAAAGGACGCATTGGGCGAAGTGCGCGTGCCCGCGGACCATCTGTGGGGCGCGCAGACGCAGCGCTCGGTCGACAATTTTCCGATCGGCCAGCCGCGCTTTCGCTTCGGCCGCGAAGTGATCCGCGCGTTCGGCGTGATCAAGCAGGCCGCGGCGCGCGCGAATGTCGCGCTCGGCGAGGTCGCCGCTGACAAGGCGGAGTTGATCGCGCGCGCCGCGCAGGAAGTCATCGACGGCAAGCTCGACGGCGAATTTCCGCTCGTGGTATTCCAGACAGGCTCGGGCACGCAGTCGAACATGAACGCCAACGAGGTGATCGCCAATCGCGCTATCCAGTTCGCCGGCGGCGTCGTCGGCTCGAAGAAGCCGGTCAATCCCAACGACGACGTCAATCGCGGGCAATCATCGAACGACGTGTTTCCGGCAGTGATGCACGTCGCCGGCGTGGATGCGATCGAAGGCCGCATGCTGCCGGCGCTCGACCGGTTGCGCGCGACGCTGCACGCCAAGGCCGACGCGTATGCGGGCGTGGTAATGCTGGGGCGCACGCACCTGCAGGACGCGACACCGGTGACGCTCGGCCAGGTGATCGGCGGGTGGGCAGGGCAGCTCGACGACGCGCGCGTCACGCTTGCGTTCGCCTGCGCCGGCCTCTATCCGCTGGCGCTCGGCGGCACCGCCGTCGGCACCGGGCTCAACGCGCATCCCCGCTTCGGCGACAAGGTCGCCGCGGAAATCGCGCGCGCGACCGGCACGCCGTTCACATCGGCGCCCAACAAGTTCGCGCTGATGTCCGCGCACGATGCGATCGTCACTGCCAGTGCGGCGCTGCGCACGCTGGCAGGTGCGCTGATGAAGATCGCCAACGACGTGCGCCTCTACGCGAGCGGGCCGCGCGCGGGCTTCGGCGAGATCACGATTCCCGACAACGAACCCGGTTCGTCGATCATGCCGGGCAAGATCAATCCGACGCAGTGCGAAGCGCTGACGCAGGTGGCGGTGCAGGTGTTCGGCAATGACGCCGCCGTGGCGTTCGCCGGCACGCAAGGTAATTTTCAACTGAATGTGTACAAGCCGGTGATGTTGCACAACCTGCTCGAGTCGGCGAACCTGCTCGCTGATGCGATCGACTCGTTCGACACGCGCTGCGCGCGCGGCATCGAGCCCGATCTTGCGCGCATCGGCGAGCACGTCGCGCAGTCGCTGATGCTGGTCACTGCGCTCAATCCGCACATCGGCTACGAAAATGCGGCCAAGATCGCGCTCAAGGCATATCGCGAACGCACGGGATTGAAGGAAGCGGCGCTCGAACTGGGACTCGTGTCGTCGGCGGACTTCGATCGCTGGGTGAATCCCGAAGCGATGACGCGGCCCGGTTGAGGAGTCGCCGCGCCGGTTCAGTCCGCGCGGGGCGCGGCGCGGCGCTTGCCGCGCGCGGGCGCGTCGTCGGCGCCGTCTTCGGCGATCCACGCGTTGGCGAGCGTGAACGTCACCGCCAGCACTACCGGGCCGATGAACAGGCCGACGATGCCGAACGCCAGCAGTCCGCCGATCACCCCGACCATCACCAGCAGCAGTGGCAGATCGGCGCCGCGGCGGATCAGCACCGGGCGCAGGAAGTTGTCGAGCGCGCTGACGATGACGCACCACACGAGCAGGAACACGGCCCACGCGCCGGCGTCCTTCCAGAACAGCCAGATCGCCGCGGGCGCGAGAATCGGTACCGCGCCGATCTGCGCGAGGCACAGCACGAACATCACCGCGGTCAGCAGCACCGCATTGGGAACGCCGGCGATGGCGAGGCCGACGCCGGCCAGCACCGATTGCGCAACCGCCGTGACGACGACGCCCAGCGCCACCGCGCGCACCGCCTGGCCCGCGAGCTCGACGCTGCGCAGTCCGCGCTCGGCGGCGAGACGTTGCGCGAAGCGCTTGATGCTGGTGGCGGCGGATTCGCCGGTCAGGTAGAGAATCGCGCTGAACGCGACGATCATCAGCAGGTTGACGAGCACCAGGCCGACGGAGCCCGCGCGCGCCGCGAGCCACGTCGCGATGTTGCCCGCGTACGGCAACAGCGGGCGCAGCACCGACAGCGGGTCGGCACTGGCGAACTCGCTCCACTTGGCGACGAGCGTTTCGCCGACGAGCGGAATGCGCGCAACCCATGCCGGCGGCGGCGGCAGGTCGCGCGACGTCAGCCAGCCGATGCCGGCGCGGATGTCGTCGAAGTGATTAACGAACTGGTCGATCGCGATGGCGATCGGCACGACCAGCAGCAACAGGATGCCCACGGTCATGAACGTGGCGGCGATGGCGCGGCGTCCGCCGACGTGACGCTCGACGTCGAGCATCAGCCGCCACGTCGCGACGACGATCATCGCCGCCCAGATGAACGCGGGGATGAACGGTTGCAGGATCCACAGGCTGCAGGCAATCAGCAGCACCACCAGCACGACGATCAGCAGGACACGCGGGTAATCCTGGCTGAAGGGTGGTTCACGCATGGCGGATGGGGACGATCGTGGCGACGCCGGCGATGTTACCCCATCCGGTAAAATCGACGCTCTCGGCTCATGAACGAATCCACCTCGGATCTATTGATCGTCGGCGGCGGCATCAACGGCGCCGGCATCGCACGCGACGCCGCCGGACGCGGCCTGTCGGTGACGCTGGTCGAGCGCGACGACCTGGCGTCGCACACGTCGTCGTGGAGCACCAAGCTGATCCACGGCGGACTGCGCTATCTCGAATACTACGAATTCCGCCTCGTTGCCGAAGCGCTGGCCGAACGCGAAGTGCTGCTGAAGCTTGCGCCGCACCTGATCGAGCCGCTGGCGTTCGTGCTGCCGCACGAGCCGCACCTGCGACCGGCATGGATGATTCGCATGGGCTTGTTCCTGTACGACCATCTCGGCGGCCGCATGTCGCTGCCCAAGTCGTTCGGCGTCAAGCTCTCCGGCAGCCGCTGGGGTGCGGGGTTGCAGCCGCGGTTGAAGCGCGGCTTCGTCTATTCCGACGCGCGCGTCGACGACGCACGCCTCGTCGTCGCCAACGCGATGTCGGCGCGCACACACGGCGCGACGATCCGAACGCGCACGACGCTCGTGTCGGCGCGTCGCGACGGCCCCGTATGGCGCGCCGAAATCGACAGCGGCGGCGTGCGCTCGCAGCTGCGCGCGCGCGCGCTCGTCAATGCCGCGGGACCCTGGGTGAAGGACGTGCGCGACCGCCTGCACGACGGCCCGGGCAGCGCCAGCGTCCGCCTCGTCAAGGGCAGCCACATCGTCGTGCCGCGCGTGCATCCCGAAGAGCACGCATACATCCTGCAGAATGCCGATAACCGCATCGTCTTCGTCATCCCCTACCAGCAGAAGTATTCGCTGATCGGCACGACCGACGTCACCGTGCAGGAATCCGCGGATCCGCGGATATCCGAGGATGAGATCGACTACCTGCTGGCGCTGGTCAACGGCTATCTCGCAGCGCCGCTTGCGCGCAGCGACATCGTGTGGACATACAGCGGCGTGCGCCCGCTCTACGACGATGGCGCGAGCGACCCGTCGGCGGTGACGCGCGACTACGTGCTGAAGCTCGACGCCGGCAGCGAGCCGATGCAGCCGCCGCTGCTGTCGATCTTCGGCGGCAAGATCACCACGTATCGCAAGCTCGCCGAGGCGGCGCTCGCCGAGCTCGCGCCGTTCTTTCCGACGATGAAGCCGGCGTGGACGCGATCCGCGCCGTTGCCGGGCGGCGATTTCGCCAGCGGCGATCGCGCGCAGCTGTTCGCCGAGTTGTGTGCGCGCTACCCGCACCTGCCGTTCGAGTTGCTGCGCGCGCTCGCCAGCCGCCACGGCACGCGCGCATTCGAGCTTCTCGGCGATGCGTCGGTGCCGGACGACCTCGGCACCGGCTTCGGCGCGCATCTCACCGCGCGCGAGATCGAGTGGCTGGTGCGCGACGAATGGGCGATGAGCGCCGACGACATCCTGTGGCGGCGCACCAAGTGCGGCCTGCCGATGACCGCACACGAGCGTGACGCCGTCCGCGCGTACCTGCACGCACACTACGGACTGGCATGAACAACACGAATATCAGGAGCATCTGCGTCTTTTGCGGCGCCAACCTCGGCGTGCGCCCCATCTATGCGGAGGCGGCGAGCGCGCTCGGACGCGTGCTCGCGGAAAACGGCATCGCACTGGTCTATGGCGGCGGCGGCATCGGCCTGATGTTCGAGGCCGCGCGCGCGGCGAAGCACGCCGGCGGCAAGGTGATCGGCATCATCACCGAGGCGCTGATGGCGCGCGAGGTCGGCAACCACGATGTCAGCGAGCTGCACGTCGTGCAGACGATGCATGCACGCAAGGCGCTGATGGCCGAGCGCGCCGATGCCTTCGTCGTCCTGCCGGGCGGCTACGGCACGTTCGACGAGTTGTGCGAGATGCTCACGTGGAACCAGCTGTCGATCCTGCAGACGCCGATGGTGCTCGTCAACCTCGACGGTTATTTCGACGGCTTCCTGATGCAGCTCGAGCGCGGCGTCGCCGACGGGCTCCTGCGCCCGCACCACCGCGCGATGCTGACGGTCGTCGATGCAATCGACGATGTGCTGCCGGCGATCGAGGACTGGCGTCCGCCGGCGCTGATCGCGCCGTCGGCGGTCAAGCCATGACGCTGCGGCCGCTCGCGTCGATGCCGCGCGACGGCGTGCGCGGCGTGCTGGCCGACATCGACGACACGCTCACCACGCACGGCAAGCTGACGGCACACGCGTACCTCGCGCTGGAACGGTTGCGCGACGCGGGCCTGCTGGTCGTGCCGATCACCGGGCGGCCGGCGGGGTGGTGCGACCACATCGCGCGCATGTGGCCGGTCGCCGGCGTCGTCGGCGAGAACGGCGCGTTCTGGATGCGCTACGACGACAAGCAGCGCCGGCTCGTGCGTCGCTTCGGCATGGACGAGCACGCGCGTATCGCCAATCGCGCGCGTCTCGCGGCGATCGGCGCACAGATCATCGCTGCCGTGCCCGGTGCGGCGCTCGCCTCCGACCAGCAATACCGTGAAACCGACCTGGCCATCGATTTCTGCGAGGACGTGCCGCCGCTGCCACGCGCCGACGTCGATCGCATCGTGGCGATGATGGAGCAGCAGGGGATGACGGCGAAGGTTTCGTCGATCCACGTCAATGGCTGGTTCGGGCACTACGACAAGCTCGCGATGACGCGCATCTTCCTGCGCGAGGCGTTCGCGATCGACATCGACCAGGACGCCGGACGCTTCGTATTCGCCGGCGATTCGCCGAACGACGCGCCGATGTTCGGGTTTTTCCCGCGCGCGGTCGGCGTCGCCAACGTGCGCCAGTACCTGGATCGAATCGATGCGCCGCCGAAGTTCGTCACGCCAGGCGACTGCGGCGCGGGATTCGCCGAGCTCGCCGACTACCTGCTCGGCTGACGGGCGCTTTCGCCTACTTCGCCAGTGCGGCGAGCCTGTTCACGTCGACCGACTTGACGGCCGCGGCGAGCGCGCCCTCGCTGACATTGCTCCCCTGCGCCGTCACGGTGAAGCGGTTGGCGATCATCATGTCGTACTCGCCCGACTTCGACTGGCGATCGTATTTCTGGTGCAGCATCTGGCCATTGACGGTGCGCGTGCGCTCGTACCCTGAATCCGTTTCCTTTTCCATGTTCGGGTTGAACTTGGTGGCGAGCCCCGCGAGTCCCGACAGCGAGCCCAGGTCGGCGATTTCCAGTGTCAGGCTCGCATTGCCGGCGTCGGCGTAACGCGCGGTGGCGCTGCTGCCTTTCATGCCCGCGGCCTCGCCGCTTTGTCCCGAGGCCTCGCGTCGCGCGAGCCCGGCGACGTCCTGCGGCAGCAAGTCCTTCAGCGCATGGAAGTCGACCGGCTTCACGTCCTTGCCGCCGCTCGCCATCGTGCCGACCGCGGCGAGCGCGGTGCTAAAGTCGACGCTGTTGGCTGCCGCGGCGCCGGGATCCTTGCCGGCCGCGCGCGCCGATTTTTCCGCCTTCTCCGCCTGCTCGCCCATCTTCTGCAGGTTTCCCAGCGCTTCCTTCATCCGTGCCTTGTCGGCATCGGACTTGCCGCCCATCAGGTTCGACAGCACGACGGCCGCCTGGTCGGCGCCGCGATCCGATCGCGACAACGCGCCGCTGCCGATCCCGGCCACGCCCATTCCCATCATCGTCAGAATGGCGCCGACGGTGAGCGACACGACGATGCCGATGACGATCGCGCACAGCACGACCACCGCGGTGTAGCCGACGGCCTTTTCCTGCGCGCTGCGCATCATCACCGGCAGGCCGAGGTACAGCAGGTAGAGGCCATACAGGCCGATCAGGCCGGCAATGATGCCCAGCGCGGGAAACACGGTCAACAATCCGCCGACCCACGCCGGCGTGAAGCTGTAGGCGGCAGTCTTCAAGGCACGCAGCGAGTCCTTCTGGCCGCCGAACGTCGGCGCCAGCGTGTTGATGATCAGCGACAGCACGAAGAGGCCGACGAAGGTCATCACGAATTGCATCACCACGTGCGCGATCGTCGGCACCGGGCCGACGCGAATCGTGCCCAGCAATGGCACGGTGATGCCGAACACCATCATGCCGAGACCGCCGGCGATCGCTGAAATCGCCACCAGCGGCGCGACGTAGCCCATCCATACTTCGGCCGACGTCTTCGCTTCGACGCTGATCACCGGCCATTCGGTACGCGGCGCCAGCAGGATGTTCTTGACGCGCGCGATGATCCCGGCGGCATCGACGTTGGACAGTGCCGCGCCCGCCGAGACCGCGGCGCCGCTGGCGGAGGCGCCGAACGACGACGTTGCCGGACCGGCGCGGGTCGGCGGTGGCGGTGGCATTACGGGCGCGGCACTGGCGCCGGCATTTCTGTTGTCCGTCGCGGGCGCGACCGCAGCGCCGCAGTTGGTGCAGAACTTTGAGTCCGCGTCGATCGATTTGCCGCACTGGCCGCAATGCATGGTGCCTCCGCTGGTCGATTTGGCGCGCCGGAATCCCCTGGCGCCTCGCGCGCGCCCGGCATTGTCGCGCGATTTCCCCTTGAATTCACGCCCGCCCGGCAGGCAACACGGCGGCGCCGGCGAACGCCGCCTTGCCGGCCGCGGCCTCCTCGATGCGCAGTACCTCGTTCCACTTGGCCATGCGTTCGCTGCGCGCGAACGCTCCAACCTTGAGCTGTCCCGCATTCCAGCCCACGGCGAGGTGTGCGATCGACACGTCCTCCGATTCGCCGGAGCGCGCCGACACGATCGTGCCGAACCCCGCTTTTTGCGCAGCGGTGAGCGCCGCGTGCGCTTCGGTCAGCGTGCCCGCCTGGTTGACCTTGATCAGCGCCGCGTTGCACGCATGGTCGAGCGCCGCCGCATCGACCAGCGCTGCGCAGGTGACGATATAGTCGTCGCCGACGATTTGCAGGCGCGCAGGTGCGGCGCGCGCGAACGCGATCCAGGCGACGCGGTCGTCTTCAGCGAATGGGTCCTCGATCGACACGATCGGATAGCGTTCGATCCAGCGCAGCATCAGGTCCGCAAGGGCATCGCGGTCGAGCGTGCGATTGTCGAGCGCCAGCGTGTAACGGCCGTCGCGGCCAAATTCCGACGCGGCGATGTCGAGCGCGATGGCGGCGTCGTCGCCCGGGCGCAGTCCGGCACGTTCGATCGCGCGCACAAGCATTTCCAGGGCATCCTCGTTGCTCGCGAACTGCGGCCACCATCCGCCTTCGTCGGCGACGCCGGCAAGCTTGCCCGCGTCCCGCATCAGCTCGCCGGCCGCGCGGTAGACATCGGCGGCGATCGTAAGTGCGTCGCTGAATGTCCACGCACCGACCGGCACCACCATCAGGTCCTGGATATCGATGCGCCGCCCGGCATGCGCGCCGCCGCCGAAGACCTGCACCTGCGGCAACGGCAGAGACACCGCGGCGCCGCCTGCTAGGTACTGCCACAACGGCAGCCTCGCGGCAGCGGCGGCGGCGTGCGCGATCGCCAGCGAAACCGCGACCATCGCATTGCCACCCAGCCGCGACTTGTCGGATGTCGCATCGAGCGCGATCAGCGCGGCGTCGGCGCCGGCCTGGTCATAGGCGTCGCGTCCCTGCAACGCCTTGGCGATGAGGGTGTTCACCTGCTCGATTGCGCCCAAAACGTCCATGCCGCCGAAGCGCGTGCCGCCGTCGCGCAGCTCGACGGCCTCGCGCGTTCCGCGCGACGCACCCGCGGGCGCGATCGCGCGCCCCATGGCGCCGGCGGCGAGCTCGACATCGGCTTCGACGGTGGGCCGCCCGCGCGAATCCCACACGCGGCGCGCGCGGATACGCGTGATCGTCGACTCGTTCATCGGCGGCTCATCCGCGCCGCCAGTCGCGGACGATGTCACCGATGCGCTGCGGCGCTTCGGCGACGCGTGGACGCGCGAACGCGCGCACGGCGTCCTGGTCGGCGGCGGAGTCCAGGTATTCGGCCGGCGACTTGCCATCAACGCGGGCGAGCATCAGCGCAGGCAGCAGCGCCGCCACGCGGGCATCGAGCGCCGCCCACGATTCCCAACCGGCGTGGCGCCGGTAGCCCTCGACCAGCGCGTCGAGCGCATCCATATAGAGGGCGCGCCATTGCGGCCGCCACACGCCCTTCAACAACAGGTGGTTGAGGACGAACGCGACGTCGAACGCAGGATCGCCGAAGCACGCGCATTCGGCGTCGAGAATCACCGGCCCGTCGGCGCCAATCAGGATGTTCTTCGGTGAGTAGTCGCCGTGCACGAGTACGCGCCGCTGCGACTGCGTCGTCACGACCAGCGCGGCGAAGTGCGCGGCGAGGTCCGGATGGGCGCGGCCGGTGGCGACCAGGTAGGGCTCGAGGCGGATCGAATGGAAGATGGCGTCGTGCGCGAACGCACGCGCGATATCGGCATTGTCCGCGGTCGCCGCGTGGATGCGGCCGAGCAGGTCGCCGACGGCGCCGGCATCGGCAGCGTCGATCCGGCCATCGCGCAGCAGCGCCTTCCATGTCGGGAAGTCAGTCGGCGGCAGCCAGGTCATCGCGAACGCGCCGCCCTCGGCGTCGTCGCCGAGGATCGCCGGCACATGGCCCGGGCACAGCGACGACACGTATCGCAACCAGTCGACCTCCGAGCGATTGCGTTCGACCGGCGCGCGCCAGTCGCCGGCGACCTTCAATTTAGGCAGCGCGCGTTTGACGCAAAATGTCCCGCCGGCGGCGTCGACCCGATAAATGGCGGATGAAACGCCGCCCTCGAGCGCGACAAGCCGGATTTCGGTGTCAGCGCTTACTACCGCCATTCGCCGCAGTGAAGCGTACATCTCTGTAGCCTCCGGGCCGTCGGGGTCAGGATCGGACGGCGACGATGCGAAATTTGTCGTCAAAACGCGGGGGTCGGAACGGTAATTGCAAAGGATTGCTGACCTATCATAGCAACCCCGGCGGCCAAGGCCCTGATGCAGAAAGGGCAGGCTCGATCGGGGCCTGCATTTGGCGTGGGGAGGACCTCGGAATGAAACGCTTCGGCTTCACGATCAGGACCAAGCACGGGCAGCGCGTCGAGAGTATCCAGATCATGGCGGCATCGCTCGGCGACGCCGAACGGCGGCTGCGCCAGATGTACCTGCACTGCGAAATTGTCGAATGCCGCGAAAACGCCGTGCCGCGCCGCGTCGATCAGCTGGACGTCGAGAACATCATCAGCCTGATCAGCGGCATGCCCACGTCGTCAGCGCACGAAGCCGCCGGCCGCTAGCTCGTCGGCGAGTGCTGCATAGTCATGCGCGCCGCGACTTCCTGGCGCGTGTCGGAACACGTCGAGCTTGATCGCCGGGCTCTCCGCGAGCTTGCTGTTTTCGCGGATCTGCGTGACGCAGATCTCCTCCGGCCGGAAAATCCCCCGCATCTGTTCGAGGATCTGCGCGCTCATCTTGCGCCGCAGGTCGTAGCGCGTCAGCAGGTAGCGCCTCGGCAAGCGGCGCCTGAACACCGGTTCCAGCGCCTTGAGCGAACGCTCCACTTGCTTGGCCCCCTGCAACGCGAGGTAGTCGGCCGACACCGGCACCAGCAGCAGGTCGCAGGCGAAGATCGCGTTGAGCGACAGCACGTTGAGCAGCGGACAGCAGTCGATCACCACCGGCATCGGCGGCAACGTGTGCGCATGCAGCGCGAGCCGCAGCCGCGTGACGATGTTGACGCCCTTGCCCAGCTGCGAGTCCAGCTTGGACAGGTCGAGGTGCGACGGGCACAGCATCACGCCGCTCGGCGTGATGCTGGCGATGTCCTCGAGCGGGCGCTGGCGGACGAAAAAGCTGTAGATCGAATCGTCGGCGAGGCGCGGCTGCACGCCGAGGATGTGCGACAGGTGACCCTGCGGATCAAGATCGATGCCGAGCGGACGCTCGCCGCGTTGCGCGACCGCCGCCAGCAGGTTGAGTACGGTGGTGGTCTTGCCGACGCCACCTTTCTGGTTGAAAACCGCGATTGTCGGCACGTGCGATGCAAAGTCCCGGAAAGGGCCGAGCGTACACCAGCCCTCGCGCGCGCCTGCAAAAATGCCCGCGTGATTCCCGCTATCATTGCACTCCCGCGACGCGCGGCAGCGCGCATTCATCGTCCAGCATGTCAACGTCCCCGATCCAGTTCGTGATCCTCGCCGCAGGCCAGGGCAAGCGCATGCGCTCGGCGCAGCCGAAGATGCTGCATGCGCTCGCAGGCGCGCCGCTGGTCGCGCACGTGATCGCTGCGGCGCGCGTCGCACGCCCATCGGCGATCGCACTGGTCGTCGGCCACGGCGGCGATGCGGTCCAGAAGGCGCTCGCCGACGCCGGCCTCACGTTCGTCCGCCAGGACCCGCCGCGCGGCACGGGTGACGCCGTGCGTGTCGCGCTCACGGCGTTGCCGCACGACGGCGTGACCGTCGTCGCCAATGGCGACTGCCCGTTGATCCCCGGCACGGTGTTCGCAGCGCTCGCCGAAGTCGCCGCGCACGGACGGCTCGCGTTGCTGACTGCGCGCGTGCCGGACCCGCGCGGGCTGGGCCGCGTGATGCGCGCAAGCGACGGCAGCGTCCGCGCGATCGTCGAGGACGGTGATGCCACCGACGCGCAGCGCACGGTCGACGAGATCTACACCGGCGTGCTCGCAGCCCCCAGCGCGCTGCTCGCGGCGTGGGTCGCCAAGCTTACTGCGCACAACGCGCAGGGCGAGTTCTACCTGACCGACGTCGTGGCGATGGCGATCGCCGACGGCGTACCGGTGCATGCGCAGCTGACGGCAGACGCCGAAGACGCGCTGGGCATCAACGACCGCGCGCAGCTCGCCACCATCGAGCGCATCGTGCAACGCCGCCGCGCCGATGCGCTGATGCGCGGTGGCACCACGCTCGCCGATCCGGCGCGCATCGATATTCGCGGCACATTGAGCGCCGCAGCCGACACGTTCATCGACGTCGGCTGCGTGTTCGAAGGCGACGTCGCGCTGGCTTCGAGCGTGCGGGTCGGGCCGTATTGCGTGCTGCGCGACGTCAAGGTGGGTGCCGGCACCCGCATCGATGCCTATTCGCACCTCGAGGGCGCGACGATCGGTGCCAACGCCCGTATCGGCCCGTTCGCGCGACTGCGTCCGGGCGCGACGCTCGCCGACGACGTGCACATCGGCAACTTCGTCGAAGTGAAGGCGTCGCAGATGGGCGCGCGCAGCAAGGCCAATCATCTCGCGTACATCGGTGACGCGAGCGTCGGCGCCGACGTCAACTTCGGCGCCGGCTCGATCACCGCCAACTACGATGGCGCCAGCAAGCACCGCACGGTGATCGGCGACAACGTCCACGTCGGGTCGAACTGCGTGCTGGTCGCGCCGATCGAAGTCGGCGCCAACGCGACCATCGGCGGCGGCAGCACGGTCACCAAGGGCGCACCCGCCGATCAATTGACGCTGGCGCGCGCACGACAGGTGACGCTTGCCGGCTGGAAGCGGCCGCGCAAGGCGAAGCCCGCATGAGTCATCATCGCGACAGGAAAGGTACCTAGCATGTGCGGCATCGTCGGCGCGACTTCCGCGCGCAACATCGTACCCATCCTGATCGACGGCATCCGCCGCCTCGAATATCGCGGCTACGACTCGACCGGGCTCGCGGTGATCGGCGCCGGCACGTCGCCGACGCTGCAGCGACTCGTCAGCGTCGCCCGCGTCGCCGACCTCGCCGCGCAGGCCACCGCACGGCAACTGACCGGCACGACCGGCATCTCGCACACGCGCTGGGCGACGCATGGTGCGCCCACCGAAGGCAACGCGCATCCGCACGTGTCGGGCGGCGAAGTCGCCGTCGTCCACAACGGCATCATCGAGAACTACGAGGAGCTGCGCGACATGCTGAAGGCGCGCGGCTACGTGTTCGCCACGCAGACCGACACCGAGGTCATCGCGCATCTGGTGCACGCGCACTGGCACGCGCCCGACGGCGGCGACCTGTTGCGCGCGGTGCAGGGCGCGGTCGCGCAGTTCCACGGCGCCTACGCGATCGCCGCGATCAGCACGCGCGAGCCGGGACGTGTCGTCGGCGCGCGCCAGGGCAGTCCGCTGGTCGTCGGCCTGGGCGACGACGATCACTTCCTCGCGTCCGACGCATCGGCGCTGGTGCCGGTGACACGTCGCGTCGCCTACCTCGAAGAGGGCGACGTCGCCGATGTCTACCGCGACCGCTACGCGATCTTCGACGCGCAAGGCAACAATGTCACGCGCGAGGTCATCACTGTCGAGCCGATGGGCGACGCGGTCGAGCTCGGTCCGTACCGGCATTTCATGCAGAAGGAAATCTTCGAGCAGCCGCGCGCCGTCGCCGACACGCTCGAGGCGGTGGCGACGATTTCGCCGGCGCTTTTCGGCGCCAAGGCGGACGTGGCGCTACGCGCGGTCGATCGTGTGCTCATCCTCGCGTGCGGCACCAGCTTCTTCTCGGGACTCATCGCCAAGCAGTGGCTCGAGACTGTCGCGCGCATTCCCTGCGACGTCGAGATCGCCAGCGAATACCGCTATCGCGACAGCGTGCCGAACCCGCGCACGCTGGTCGTCGTCGTGTCGCAGTCGGGCGAGACCGCCGACACGCTCGCCGCGCTGAAGCACGCCAAGACGCTCGGCCATCCGCACACGTTGGCGATCTGCAACGTCGCCACGAGCTCGATGGTGCGCCAGACCGAGATGGTGTTCCTGACCCGCGCCGGCACCGAAGTGAGCGTCGCGTCGACAAAGGCGTTCACGACACAGCTGGTTGCGCTGTTCCTGCTGTCGCTGACGCTCGCCAAGCTCAATGGCCGGCTGTCCGAAGACGACGAGAGCAAGTGGATCCGCGCGCTGCGCCATCTGCCGGCGGCGATGCAGGCGGCGCTTGCCTTCGAGCCGCAGGTGATCGCGTGGGCGCAGGCGTTCGCGCGCAAGCAGCACGCGTTGTTCCTCGGGCGCGGCCTGCACTATCCGATCGCGCTCGAAGGCGCGTTGAAGCTCAAGGAAATCTCGTACATCCATGCCGAGGCCTATCCGGCCGGCGAGCTCAAGCACGGTCCGCTGGCGCTGGTCGACGCCGACATGCCGGTGGTGGCGATCGCGCCCAACGACACGCTGCTGGAAAAGCTCAAGTCCAACCTGCAGGAAGTGCGCGCGCGCGGTGGCGAGCTCTACGTCGTCGCCGATCTCGACAGCCACATCACCGCCGACAACCACCTGCACATGATCCGATTGACCGAGCACGCCGGTTTGTTGTCGCCGATCGTGCACGTGATCCCGCTGCATCTGCTCGCGTATCACACCGCGGTGATGCGTGGCACCGACGTCGACAAGCCGCGCAACCTGGCGAAGAGCGTGACGGTGGAGTAGAGCGGCCAGGCGCCAATCTGGCGGCCCACTTTCCTTCAATATGGCTGATCACCTGCAGACGCCGTTCGATGTGGGAATCGTCATGGTCACCACGGTGCGACCCACCATCGTGCAGGCGATTCGGTCGGTCTTTGCGCAGCGCTTTGACGGCCGCATCCAGATCCTGATCGGAATCGATCGCTGGGATGGCGAGCGTGCGATCGTCGATCAATTGGCGCGGGAAAGTCCGTCCCACATCGCGGTGACGACGCTGGACCTGGGCTATTCGACGTCGCAACGCAATGGCGGCCTTTATCCCAGCAGCTACGGCGGCGCGCTGCGGACGATCCTGAGCTATGCGGCGAACAGCCGCCATGTGACGTATCTGGACGACGACAACTTCTATGCGCCGGAACACATTGCTTCGATGCTGGCGGCGATTGCCGGCAATTCGTGGGCATTTGCGTTGCGGTATTTCGTCGACGCGAAATCGGACCGGATCCTGTGCGCGGATACCTGGGAGTCGGTGGGCCCGGGGCGCGGAGTCTATCGCACCGCGCACGGCGGCTTCGTTGACGCCAATTGCTTTTTCATCGACAAGCTCGCCTGCCACGACGTATTCCCCGAGTGGCCGATGACACGCTATCCGGGCGGCACCGGCGGCGACCGGCAGGTTTTCGAGAAGCTGCGCGATCGCCCGTGGGGAACCAACCGCGCGGCGACGGTTTTCTATCGCATCCGCCTCGCCGGGCAGCATCCCTACCAGCTGTGGCAATTCAAGCGCGCCGGCATCGATCTCGCCACATTGATGGACACGGCCGACATCCCGAATGATGCAGTGTGGCAGCGCTGCGCGGACTTCGATCGTGAACACGCCGGCGCCGCCGCGGACGCGACGACAGTGCGAGGCGTAGCTTGACCCAAGGGCAATCGTCGGACGTATTCGTTCGTCGTATTCCGCAGGCGCTGACGGCCCGCGCGCTTCACGAGCGCCTGGAGGCGTCGATCGTCATTGGCGATGGCGGTCGCAAGTTCGACAGCATTGCCGCACTGGGGTCGGCATTGCCAGACGCACTCACCTTTTGTGACGCCGCGAATGCGGCTGGGCTGCTCGCGGCGACACGCGCAGCCGTCGTCATCACGCCCATCGACGCCGCCGTCAAGCCGCGGCCCGACCAGACGTTGGTTGCCGTCGCCGACGTCCGCGCGGCCTTCATCGATACGGTCGCGTGGCTGTTGCCGGGCGATACGCGCCCGCCAACGCCGGCCGGAATCGACGTCCGCGCGCGAATCGATGCCACTGCCTGGGTGTCGCCACACGCAAATGTCGCTGCCAGCGTCACCATCGGCGCGCGCACGCGCATCGAACCCGGCGCGGTCATCTACGATGACTCCATCGTCGGCGACGATTGCGTCGTCGGCCCGAATGCCGTCGTTGGGTGGGTGGGGCTCGCTTATCACGATAGCGCCGACGGGCGGCGGATGTTCTTCCCGCATCTCGCGGGGGTCCGCATCGGCAACGGCGTCGATATCGGCGCCCAGGCTTGCGTGTGTCGCGGCATGCTGTCGCATACGCGGATCGGTGACGACGCGAAGATCGGAAGTCTCGTCTATGTCAGCCATGGGGTGGTCATCGCCGCGCGCTCGTGGCTGTCGGCGGGGACCGCGGTCGCGGGACACGCGACGATCGCCGAGGATTCGCTGCTCGGAATCGGCAGCATCGTCATCGACAACGTCGTGATCGGCGCCGGCGTGCTCGTTGCCGGAGGCAGCATCGTCACACGCCACGCAGACGCGGGCGAAAGGCTTCTCGGCGTTCCCGCCTGTCCGGTGACATCCATGCGACGATTCGGACCGACGCCGCGCGAGTAACCACAATCGACCCTTCCCTGCGCTGGAGCCGGCCGATGCCACGTCGCGGAACCCCGCAATCGGTCGATGCCGTCTCGAATGCAGTGCGCCACGATTTCCAACGATGACTGCCACATGAACCCGATGCCCGAACTATATGACGCGCTGCTGCGTGTCGACGACCGCGTCGTCACGCTGACGCTCAATCGCGACGATGTGCGCAACGAGCTGACCGGCACCGCGCTCGTCGACGACATCGAGCGCACCGTCGACTGGATCAATGCCGACGACTCGGTCGCGGTGCTGATCGTCACCGGCGCCGGCAAGGCGTTCTCGTCGGGTGGCAACGTCAAGCACATGCTGCGTCGCGAAGGCAGCTTCGCCGGCGACGTGCACACCGTGCAGCAACGCTATCGCCAGGGCATCCAGCGCGTGCCGCTGGCGTTGCAGCGACTCGACGTGCCATCGATCGCCGCGATCAACGGCGCCGCGATCGGCGCGGGCTTCGACTTGGCATGCATGTGCGACATCCGCCTCGCGGCGCGCGAGGCGACGATGGGCGAGACCTTCATCAACGTGGGCATCATTCCCGGCGACGGCGGCGCGTGGTTGCTGCAGCGGCTGATCGGCTATCAGCGCGCGGCGGAACTGACGCTGACCGGACGCGTGATGGGCGCCGACGAAGCGAAGGCGCTGGGAATCGTCCTCGAGGTGTGCGACGGCGCGGCGCTGCAACAGCGCGCGCAGGAACTCGCGCGCACCTTCGCCGCCAAGCCGCCGCAGGCATTGCGCCTGACCAAGCGGCTGCTCAAGGCGGCACAGCGGATGGAGCTTGCGGACTTTCTCGACTACTGCGCAGTGTTCCAGGGCATCTGCCACAACACGACCGATCATCTCGAGGCCGTCGCCGCGATGCTGGACAAGCGGCCGCCCAGGTTCACGGGCAACTGAAGCCCATCGATCCACGCCAATCCCGATCGCATCCCTGAGCTCGCGCAACGACAATCGCTGCACAATGGCGGCACATTGCGAAACGGGCGGAGGGCGGAATGGCGGCACAACGCGTCAATGAATTCGGGCAACCAGTAGGTCATGCGCTGCCCGACTGGACCGCGCGCGCGGCGCCTCCGGCGATGGTGATGCAGGGAAACTGGTGCCGGATCGAGCCGGTCAGCGTCGAGTGCCACGCCAAAAGCCTGTTTGCCGCATTCGCTGCCGCGCCCGACGACCGCGACTGGACCTACATGTCGGCGGGGCCTTTCGCCGACGCGACGAAGTTCGAAGCCTATCTCGCGCGCATCGCCTCGAGCGTCGATCCGCTGCATCAGACGATCATCGACCTGCGCAGCGGCGACGCGGTCGGTACCGCGGCGTTGATGCGCGTCGATCGCTTCAACGGCGTGATCGAGATTGGCCACATCAGCTATTCGCGCCGGCTGCAGCGCACGACGGCGGCCACCGAGGCGCTGTTCCTGTTCATGCGCCGCGTCTTCGACGAGCTGGGCTACCGCCGTTTCGAATGGAAATGCGATCATCTCAACGGACCGTCGCGTGCCGCGGCGCTGCGCTATGGCTTCAGCTACGAAGGCATTTTTCGCCAGGCGGTGGTTTACAAGGGGCGCAGTCGCGACACTGCATGGTTCGCGATCACCGACCAGGACTGGCCCGTGTTGCGCGATGCCTACCAGCAGTGGCTGGCGCCGGAAAACTTCGACGCGACCGGCAAGCAGGTGCGGCGCCTCGCCGGTTTCATCGAGGACGCTCGCAGTTAGCCCCTCGGAGCCGGCGCAACGCGTTTGCCGCTACGCCGCCGCCACCACCGCCAGCACCGCTGCGCCGTAGCGCGCCAGCTTGGCGCTGCCGATGCCGCTGATGCGCGCGAGTTCGTCGTCGTCATCGGGGCGCTGCCGCGCGATTTCGGCGAGCGTCTTGTCGTTGAGGATCACGAACGCCGGCACCGCCTGCGCGCGCGCTTCCGCGAGCCGCCATGCCTTGAGTTGGGCGAGCAGCGCGACGTCGGTTGCCGATAGTCCTGCCGGCGCTCCGCGCGTGCGCGAGCCCGTGCGCGCCCGCGCAACGGTGCGCCGCATCGAGATCCTCTGCTCGCCCTTGAGTACCGGCCGTGCCGCGGGGCAGAGCTTCAGCGCGCCATACGCCTCGTGGTCGACCTGCGCGAATCCCATCGCCACCAGCTGGCGCAACACGATGCGCCACGTGCCTTCGTCGACATCGGCGCCGATGCCGAACACCGACAGCTTGTCGTGGTCCCAGCGGCTGGTGCGTTCGCTGGCCTTGCCGCGCAGCACGTCGATCAGGTGCACGGCACCGAAGCGCTGGCCGGTGCGATACATCGCCGACAACGCCTTTTGCGCGACATCGGTGGCGTCGAAGGTGGCCGGCGGCGCGAGGCAGGTGTCGCAATTGCCGCAGGGCATGCTCGCCTCGCCGAAGTAATCGAGGAGGCGCACGCGACGGCAGTGCGCGGTTTCGCACAGCCCCAGCAGCGCATCCAGCTTGGCGGCGCTGACGCGCTTGTATTCGTCGCTCGCATCCGACTGGTCGATCAGCCGGCGCTGCTGCACGACATCGGCGAGGCCGTACGCCATCCATGCGTCGGCCGGCGCGCCATCGCGGCCGGCGCGGCCGGTTTCCTGGTAGTAGCCCTCGATGCTCTTCGGCAGGTCGAGGTGCGCGACGAAGCGCACGTCGGGCTTGTCGATTCCCATGCCGAATGCGATCGTTGCGACGATCACTACGCCGTCCTCGCGCTGGAAGCGCGCCTGGTGCTCGGCGCGCGTCGCACTGTCCATGCCGGCGTGATAGGGCAGCGCATTGACGCCCTTAGTGGCGAGCCATGCGGCGGTCTCGTCGACCTTGCGCCGCGACAGGCAGTAGACGATCCCCGCGTCGCCGGCGTGCTCGCCTTCGATGAACGCGAGGAGCTGCGTGCGCGGATCTTCCTTGTCGACGATCGCGTAGCGGATGTTGGGCCGGTCGAAGCTCGCGACGAACACGCGCGCCTCTTCCAGTGCCAAACGTGCGACGATCTCGGCGCGCGTCTGCGGATCGGCGGTCGCCGTCAGCGCGATGCGCGGAATGCCCGGAAAGCGCTCGTGCAGCACCGAGAGCTGCAGGTATTCGGGGCGAAAGTCGTGTCCCCACTGCGACACGCAATGCGCTTCGTCGATCGCGAACAGCGCGATGTGCGTGCGCTCGAGGAGCTGCAGGAACCGGGGCGTCATCAGCCGCTCGGGCGCGACGTAGACGAGGTCGAGCTCGCCGGCGACGAGCGCGCGCTCGGTGGCGCGCGCGGTGTCGGCGTCCTGGGTCGAGTTGAGGAACGCCGCGCGCACGCCCGCCTGCGTCAGCGCCGCCACCTGGTCCTGCATCAGCGCGATCAGCGGCGACACGATGACCCCTGTTCCCGCGCGCACCAGCGCCGGGATCTGGTAGCACAGCGACTTGCCGCCGCCCGTGGGCATCAGCACCAGCGCGTCGCCGCCGTCGACCAGATGATCGACGACGTCACCTTGTGCGTGGCGAAAGGCGCTGTAGCCGAAGACGTCGCGTAGCACGTCGCGCGCGCGGGGCGATGGTTGGGGCATGGAATGAACGAGGACGGACGTCGCGGGCAAGTGGCATTGTCCCATGCGCACGCCGCGGGACATTTAGTGAAAATGGCCGAATGTGGGTAGCGCGTCGTGCGCCGCGGCGGCGCCGGCACGGTTGTTGACACGGCTCGCAAGCCCACCGCGACGACTGTGGCACCATCTGGACGGGCACTTCCGGTGGCGGTTCGAGCGCTCCGTGTGCCGCCGGGCTTTGCTCACACGCAACCAATTGCGCGGGCCGGTAATCCAAGCCTCTCCGGTCCCCCGCATTCATGTCCACCTACCGCCCCTGGTACGACGCGCCGCCACGGCGCAGCGACGTCGTCACGATCCCGCTGTTCTGGATCGCGCTCGTGCTGTCGCTGCTGGTCCACGTCGCGGCGCTGTGGTACTTCACGTCGCGCACGCCGATCATTGCGCCGGGAATGGAGCAAAACGATGTCAGCGTGCCGATGTCGGTGAAGCTCGCGACCGCGCCGAAAAGCAACCCTCCGCCCGCAACGCCACCGCCTGCGCCACCTCCGCCACCCGCGGCGAGGCCGTTGCCGAAGCCCAGGCCAAGCGTGACGCGCCCGCGCGTGCCGCCGATCCTCGCGGCGTTGCCGGGCGTGCCGAGCAGCGAGCGCATGGCGATGTTGCCCGAGCCAGAAGTGCCGCGGACGCTTCCATCGCCGGCGACCGCGCCGCCACCGCCGCCCGACGAGATGGCGGGTGACCTGTCCTCGTACATCGCGTCGCAACGGCGCGCCCGCGGCGAAGCGGTGAGCACACCCAGCGCCGATCCGGCGGACGATCGTGAAGCCCGGCGCGACCGCGCGATTGCCGCCAACCTCGCGTCGTCGAATTCACCCACGTACTACGGCGAGCCGAAGAACACTGGCGGCGTGTTTCGCATCACGTTCGTCGGCTACGACGACGCCGAGTTCACCTTCTTCGGATGGAACCGCGACATCCAGCGTCGCGCGTCGCAAAAGATCGAGGTGCGCCGCGGCGACAATCCGAACATCCGCATCGCCATCGTGCGCAAGATGATCGCCATCATCCGCGAGTACGAGCACGAGGACTTCACGTGGAAATCGGAGCAGTCGGGGCGAGTCGTCACGCTATCGGCACGGGACAAGGATACGCAAGCGCTGGAAACCTACCTGTTGCGGGACTTTGTCGACCTCGCCCGCCCAACGCGATGACCTGACCTGGCCGGTGGAGCGGGCCGCGAAGCGTGCGCGTCGTTACCTGCGGCAACGGTCGATGCGCTACGATTCACCTTCATGGACATCGCCTTCATCGTCGACCCGCTGACGGGCCTGAAGCCGTACAAGGACACGAGCATCGCCATGATGCGCGCGCTTGCGCGGCGCGACCATCGGGTCTACGCGATGCAGCAGGACGATATCTGGTGGCGCGGCGGTGACACGCACGCGGCGGTCCAGCACCTGACGCTCGGCGATACCGACGACGACTGGCACCGTGCCGGCGACGCCGAAGCGCGCAAGCTCGCCGACTTCGACGCGGTGATGATGCGCAAGGACCCGCCGTTCGACATGGAGTACGTGTACTCGACCTACCTGCTCGAGCGGGCGGAGGCCAGCGGCGCGCGCGTCTACAACAGCCCGCGCGCGATCCGCGATAACAACGAGAAGATGGCGATTGCCAAGCACCACGAGTTTATCGCGCCGACGCTCGTCACGCGCGACGTCGTGCTGATCGACGCGTTCATCGACGAGCACCGCGACGTGATCGTCAAGCCACTCGATGGCATGGGCGGCTCGTCGATCTTTCGCGTCACCGCCAACGACGCCAACCGCAATGTCATCATCGAGACCGTGGGCGCGCTCGGTACACGCACGATCATGGTCCAGCGCTACATCCCCGAAATCGTCGACGGCGACAAGCGCATCATCCTGGTCGCCGGCGAGGTCGTGCCGTTCGCGCTGGCGCGCATTCCGCGTCCCGGCGAAACGCGCGGCAACCTGGCGGCCGGCGGGCGCGGCGTCGCCCGGCCGCTGACCGAGCGTGACCACGCGATCGGCGCGGCGCTGGCGCCGAAGCTGTGGGCCGAAGGACTGCTCGTCGTCGGCCTTGATGTCATTGGTCCCTACCTCACCGAAATCAACGTCACCAGCCCCACGTGCTTCGTCGAGATCGCCGAGCAGACGGGCTACGACGTTGCCGGCAAGTTCGCCGAAGCGCTGGAAGCGGCGGTCGCGCACCCCACGCGATGATCGGCCTCCTCATCATCGCGCACGACACGCTGCCCGACAGCCTGGTGCAGACGGTCACGCACGTGCTCGGTGCGCGACCGCCGCTGTTCGATGCGCTGTCGGTGGCGGCACGCGACGATCCGCTCGACCTGGTGCCGATGGCGCGCACCTGCGTGAAGCGCGTCGACGGCGGCGACGGCGTGCTGATCATTTCCGATCTCTACGGCGCTTCGCCGTGCAACCTTGCGGTCAAGCTGCTGGATCCGCCACGCGTCGAGGGCATCGCCGGGGCCAGCCTGCCGATGCTGATTCGCGCGCTGACCTACCGCGACAGGGACATGGACACCCTCGTCAAGAAGGCCATATCCGGCGCGCGCGACGGCGCCATGCACCTCGAGCCGATTCATGCAACAACGCGAGGTTGAGATCGTCAACAAGCTGGGCCTGCACGCGAGGGCGTCGGCGAAGTTGACGCAGCTCGCGGCGAAATACCAGAGTGACGTGCACATGGCGCGCAACGGTCGCAGGATCAACGCCAAGAGCATCATGGGCGTGATGATGCTGGCCGCAGGCAAGGGCTCGAAGGTGACGCTCGAGGTCGACGGACCTGACGAAGCCGAGGCGATGGACGCGCTGTGCGCGCTGATCGGCAATTACTTCGGCGAGGGGCAATGAGTGCCGCCCTCGCCCCAGCGCTCCCCGGCGCGCGGGAGGGGGGGCCATTGGCGGGACCTGTACCGCAGCCTTTGCCTCGCCTACGAAGCAGGAGCGGGATGAGGCTGAGGGCACCCCGATGATGGTGAGCTTCGCGCTGCACGGCATCGGCGTCTCCAGCGGCATCGCCATCGGCCGCGCGCAGCTCGTTTCGCATGCGACGCTCGAGGTCGCGCACTATCACATCTCTTCGGCGCAGGTCGACGAGGAAATCGCGCGCTTCAATTCGGCGATCGCCGAGGTCCAGCGCGAGCTCGAATCGCTGCACGGCGCGCTCACCACCGGTGACGTCCCCGGCGAATTCGGCGCGTTCCTCGACGTGCACTGGATGATCCTCAACGATCCGACATTGTCCGATGCGCCACGGCGGATCATCGCCGAACAGCATTGCAACGCCGAGTGGGCGTTGATGCAGCAAATGGGTGTGCTGGTAGAGCAGTTCGACCAGATCGAGGATCCGTACCTGCGCGAGCGCAAGTCCGACGTCAGGCAGGTGGTGGAGCGCGTGCTGAAGCGCCTGATGGGCAGCCACAGCACGCTGCACGCGGGATCCAGCGAGTCGAGCATGATCATCGTCGCGCACGAGCTGTCGCCGGCGGATGTGATCCAGTTCAAGCGCCATCACTACGGCGCATTCCTCACCGACCTCGGCAGCGTCACTTCGCATACGGCGATCGTCGCGCGCAGCCTCAACGTTCCGGCGGTGGTGGCAACGCACAACGCGCGGCAGCTGATTCGCGACGGCGAGATGCTGATCGTCGACGGCAGCAACCACGTGGTGATCGTCAACCCCGACCGCGCGGTGCTTGCCGAATACCGGCTGAAGCAGACCGGCATGGAGCTCGAGCGCCAGAAGCTGAAGCGACTGCGCGGCAAGCGGGCGATGACGCTCGACGGCCGCGCGATCGAGCTCTTCGCCAACATCGAATTGCCCGACGACGTCGACCACGCGCTCGACATGGGTGCGGAAGGCGTCGGCCTCTTCCGCTCCGAGTTCCTGTTCCTCAATCGCGAGGGACTGCCCACCGAGGACGAGCAGTTCGAGGCCTATCGCGCCGTCGCCGAAGGCATGAAGGGCCGGCCGGTGACGATCCGCACGTTCGATCTTGGCGCCGACAAGCACAAGGAAGGGCTCGACGGCCTGTCGCGCGTCGCGCCCAACCCCGCGCTGGGCTTGCGTGCCGTGCGCTTCTGCCTCGCCGAGCCGCGCCTCTTCCAGACGCAGCTCCGCGCGATCCTGCGCGCATCGCACTACGGTAATGTGCGCATCCTGATACCGATGCTCGCGTCCGTCGGCGAGATCGCCGCGACGCAGGCTTCGATCGAAGTCGCCAAGGAGTCGCTGCGCGAGCGCAACCTGCCTTACAACGAGCGCATCGGCGTCGGTGGCATGATCGAGATTCCGGCGGCGGTGCTGGCGATCGGCGCGTTCGCATCGCGCCTCGATTTCCTGTCGATCGGCACCAACGACCTGATCCAGTACACGCTGGCGGTCGATCGCGCCGACGAAACCGTGTCGCATCTCTACGATCCGATGCACCCCGCGGTGATCCGGCTGCTGGCACTGGCGATCGGCGGCGCCTACAAGGCGGGCAAGCCGATCGCCGTGTGCGGCGAAATGGCCGGCGACGTGGCGATGACCAAGCTGCTGCTGGGATTGGGGCTGACCAACTTCTCGATGCATCCCGCGCATTTGCTGCAGGTCAAGCAGCGCGTGCTGGCGAGCAACTACGCGTCGTTGCGGTCCCAGGTCGACCGCATCAAGCGCAGCGACGAGCCGGCTCGCGTCGGCGCGATGCTGGAAAAGCTCAACGCGTAGTTGCGGGAATGGGCAGCCGCCGGCGGCTGTTGTCACATGGTGGCGTCGCGCCGCTTTATGCTAATGTCATGACCATGAAACGACTGCTCCGATGGCTGGTGTGGTGCGCGTGGCTGCCGGCGATCGCTACTTCGCACGCGGTGTCGACCGGCGCGCCCGCGCCCGCGTTCGCGTTGCCCGATCGCGATGCCAACACCGTGTCGCTCGCGTCGCTGCGTGGACAGGTCGTGTACGTCGACTTCTGGGCGTCGTGGTGCGGGCCCTGCCGCAAGTCGTTTCCGTGGATGAACGCAATGCAGCAGAAGTACGGCGCGCGTGGTTTCAAGGTGATCGCGGTCAATGTCGACAAGCGTCGCGCCGACGCCGACCGCTTCCTCGCGCAGGTGCCGGCGCAGTTCACGACGCTGTTCGACGCCGCGGGCACGACGCCGGCGCTCTACGACGTCAAGGCGATGCCGAGCTCGGTGCTGATCGATGCCAAGGGCAACGTGACGCTCGTCGAAGAGGGCTTTCGCGACGAGCGGCGCGACGAGCTCGAAGCGCGCGTCCGCGCGATGCTTGCGCCCATTTGAGGAAGGAAGTCCGCATGCGCCGCGCCGTCGTCGTGCTCGCCCTCTTCTGCGCAGGATGCGCGACGATGTCGCCCCCCAAGCCGTGGGAAAAAGGCGATCTCGCGCGCGCGTCGATGCAGTTCGGCAGCGACCGCCTCGAAGCCAAGTACACCGAACACATCTACCAGAGCAAGGAAATGGCGGGCGGCGGGCAGGGCGTAGGCGGGGGCGGCTGTGGCTGCAACTGACGCGGCGCGTGCAGTCCTCAATCCGTTTGTCGCGGCAGCGCTGGCGCTGCCGGGAATCCTGCCGGCGGCGGCACTCGCGCAGAGCATCCCCGACCAGGGCGTCTTCTCGCTCAACTACCTCGACTATCGCGACTGGCAGCCGGGCGGCGACCGGATGCGGGTGCGCAGTCCGTCGATGTACGTGCTTGCGCCGTTCGCCGACAAGTGGACGTTCGAGGGCACGCTGGTCTACGACGCGATGTCCGGCGCATCGCCGCTGTGGTTCAACACGCTGTCGGGCGCATCGGGGCAGGGCGTCACCGACTACCGCAGCGCCGGCGACGCCAAGGTCACCCGCTATTTCGATCGCTATTCGATCGGTGTCGGCGGCGCGTATTCGCACGAGCACGACTACATCTCGCGGGCTGGCTCGCTCGATGCGCGATGGTGGACCGCGGACAAGAACACGACGCTGGCCTTCGGCTTCGCCGGCAATGCCGACTATATCCATCCGACCGATCGATTCCTCGACAACGGCAGGCGCCACACACTCGATTTTCTCGTCGGCGTCACGCAATCGTTGACGCCGGTCGACATCGTGCAGTCGAACGTCACCTATTCGACCGGCCACGGCTTTTACTCCGATCCGTACAAGCCGCTCGACACGCGTCCGGGCGAGCGGCGCGTGTGGACGTGGCTCACGCGCTACGACCACTATTACGCCGGGCAGGACGCGACGCTGCAACTCGGCTATCGCTACCTCAACGATTCGTTCGGCGGCGACTCGCACACCTTCGATGCCGCATGGGTGCAGCCGCTGCCGTGGGGGGTCACGCTGACGCCGAGCTTTCGCTATTACACGCAGGGCGCCGCCGATTTCTGGTTCGGCCCGCCCTATCCGCAGGGCTTCGCGATCGACCAGAACTTCACCGCCGACACGCGTCTGTCGGCGTTCGGCGCGATCACCGCCGGCGTCAAGGTCGCGAAAGTACTGGCGGATGGCTGGACCGTCGACCTGCGCTTCGATTTCTATCGCCAGCGGCCCGGATGGCGTACGTTCGGCGAAGGCAGTCCTGGCATCGAGCCGTTCTCCGCGCGCTGGATCGCCGCGGGTGTCACCAAGACATTTTGACGCGCTTGCGCGCGCTCACATCGAGGTCCTCGCGCTCGCGTGCGGGCGCGGGCGCGCGCGAGTGCGTCCACGCTAGGCTCCCCGCGATGAATGCCGACACGACGCTCCACCGCAGCGCGTTTCGCGCGATGGGCAGCGACAACGAATTGCTGCTCGCCGGCGGCGATCATCCCGATGTCGTTGCGCAGGCGGCGATCGACGACGTGCTGCGCATCGAACGCAAGTACTCGCGCTTTCGCGATGACAGCGTAACCACCGCGATCAACCGCAGCGGGGGCGGGGCCGCCGTCGCCATCGACGGCGAAACCGCGGCGTTGCTTGGCTACGCGCACACGTGCTTCGAGCAAAGCGGCGGCCGCTTCGACCTCACCGCGGGTGTGTTGCGCACCGCATGGGATTTCGCGCGCCGACCGCCGGTGCGTCCCGACGTCGCGACCTTGCGGGCGGCGCTGGCGCGGGTCGGATGGAGCAGCATCGAGTGGAACGCACGCGCGATCCGACTGCCCCGGCGCGACATGGAAATCGATTTCGGAGGCATCGGCAAGGAATACGCCGCCGATCGCGTGGCGACGATCGCGCAGCAAGGCGGCGCGCAGCATGGATGCGTCAACCTGGGCGGTGACGTACGCGCGTGGGGCGGGCGGCCCGACGGGGCCGCATGGCGCGTTGGGGTTCGCCATCCGCGTGCGCCGGCAGCAGCGGTCGCGGGCGTCGATCTTCACGATGGCGCGGTCGCGACCAGTGGTGACTACGCGCGCTACGTCGACATCGACGGCCGGCGCTATTGCCACATCATCGATGCAGTTACCGGCGAGCCGGTGACCGCATGGCGCTCGATCACCGTCGTCGCGCCGCTCGCGATCGTCGCCGGCAGCTACGCGACGATCGCGATGCTGATGCAGCGCGACGCTGTGCCGTTCCTCGATCGTGCGGCGCTGCAATGGCTGGGCGTCGACGCCGACGGCGAGTTGCACGGAACGCTTCACGAACGGGGGGCTGAGAAATCTACCGAATCGTTGCCTCTGCCACGAAAGGGGAAACGGGACTAGCGCGAGGGAGCCCCCGAACTCATTGCGGCACGCACATCCCGACGCCGATGCCGAAGCCTTCCGGCGTGTAGCCTTGGTCGAGCATCGTCTGCCGCACCGCAAGGCTCGTCGTGAAGCGATGATTCGGCGCGCCGCCCAGCCCGTTGTTGAAGAGACGGTACACGGGGATGCTGGCGCCCGTACAGCTGCCGGACGGGTCCGGCACGTACGCGTTGAAGAGCTGCGCGCTTTCGAGCGTCCAGTCGGGGAATTGCGCGATCGTCGTTTCGCAGCCGGCGCCGTGCGGCGCGTAGAAATGCGTGCTGACGCCGAGAAAGTGATCATTGAAGAAACGGCAGATGCCGACGCTGTTCGCCGGGGCTCCGGCCGGCGCGAACGCATTGAACGTCAGTCCGGTAGGTTGCCACGCGTCGAACGGCGGCTTGCCCAGCAGCGCGATCTCGCCGGGGATCGGCGTGATGAAATAGTGGTTGATGCCGGCGTTGTAGTACTCGACCACGGCGACCGTCGTGCCGATTTCGCCACCGCCGCTGCCGCCGGCGGTTGCGCCGGTGCCCGACAGGTGGATCGATTGCGGGCTGCCCACGCCGTCGCTCGACACCGACAGCGTCGCGCTGCGGGCGCCCGCAGCCGATGGGCTGAACGCGACGTTGATCGCGCATGTCGCATTGACCGCCAGCGCGCCGCCGCACGTAGTCGATGTCACGGGAAACTCGTTGGCATTGCCGCTGATGACCGAGAAAATCGTCGCGGTCGCGGTGCCGACGTTATGGATCGTCAGGATCTTGGGTGCGCCCTGGACGAACAACACTTGCGTACCGAAGCTCGCCGACGCGGCAACCGACAAGCTGGCCTGCGGCGGCGCGCTGGCGCCGCCGGCGCCGGCGACGTTGATCGTCAGAGGATTCGGCGTGCCGTTGTTGAGGATGCTGATCGTGCTGCTGCGCGCGCCATCGACACCCGGCATGAAGATCACCTGCACTGTGCAACTGCCGCTCTTGACGAGGCTCATCGGCGTTGCGAGGCAGGTGCCGCCGGCGAGCAGGAACTCCGTATTGTTGCTGCTCGCCACCGACATCAGCGTGCCGATCGAGCCTGTGTTGGTGACGGTGAACGTTTTCGTTGCCGACTGCGCGCCGACGCCCACGGTGGCGAAGTCGGCGGATGCGGGTGACGACTTGAACGCCGGCGACGTCGTCCCGCCGGGATTGACGACGCTGTTGATGTACGCGGCGAGGTCGGAAAGGTCGCTCGGCGACAGCTCGGAGGGCGCGCCGACCCCGTAAAGGGGGCGCATGTCCCCAGTCGATGCCGGATTGTTGTTGATCGCGAAATCGATCAGCGATGGATCGCCGGCGGCGCCGCGAAAGAGGCGATTCTGCTGGGTCGACGTATCGGTGACGGTGTGGCAGCCGTTGCAGCCGATGGAGCCGGAAGGATACGATGCGCTCGGCTGCCCAAGATAGAGGTTCCGGCCATTGGCGACGTTGTCGTCCGCAGCGGCATTGACGCCCCAGACCGCCAGCGCAACACCGATCGTCGCCACAAACCTGTTCACCGTCGCATTCCCCCAGCCGTGTCGCGGGACCACCCCGGACGAGGCGTCACTATGACATCGTCATGACGTCGCCGGCAAGCGCGCCGGCACCCGGCAGACGGGCGGACGTCGAGGCGTGAAGGTCGCGGCCCGGAGTCCGGGCGCCAGGACAAAGGGATTCTGTCTGCCGCTGGGCGAAAACTGGAAAGTAAGCGCTAACTCAAACCTTCGGCCGCTGCGGCGGAAACCTAGCCAGGCACGCACATTCCCACGCCGATACCGTTGCCTTCAGGCACGTAGCCGCGGTCGAGCATCGTTTGCCGGATGTCGAGGCGCGTCGTGAAGCGGTGGTTGGGGGCGCCGCCCTGGCCGTCGTTGTACAGACGGTAGAGCGGAATCGTCGAGGGCGGGCACACGCCCTGCGCGTCGGGCAGGCGTGCTGCGAAAAGATGTGCATCCTCGAGTGTCCAGTCGGGAAACTGCGCGAGGGTCGCTTCACACCCCAAGCCATGCGGCGCATAGAAGTGCGTGCTTTTCGGCGCGAAGTGGTCGTTGAAGAACCGGCAGATGCCCACGCTTCCCGGCGGCGCGCTGGTCGGCGCATAGGCATTGAACGACAGGCCGGTCGGCTGCCAGTCCTGGAACGGCGGATGTCCCAGCAACTGGATCTCGCCTTGCACCGGCGTGACGAAATAGTGATCGAACGCCGCGTTGTAGAACTCGACGACGGCGACCTGTCCGTCCATGGGTCCGGACCCGCCGGTACCGCTTGCCCCCGTGCCGGTGAGGCCGATGCGCAACGGGTTCGGCGTACCGGTATTCATCACCAGCAGGTCGCCGCTGCGCGCACCGGTCAGAGCGGGCGCGAAGATCACGCTGACCGTGCAGCTGCCGTCGAGCGCGACGTCGTGTGGCGTCGCGATGCAGCTGCCGCCCGCCAGCAGGAATTCCACATTGTTGCTGCTCGTGACCGACGTGATCGTGCCCGCGGCGACGGTATCCGCGACGGTGAAGGTGAGCGGCGCCGACTGCGATCCCACCATCGCCGCGCCGAAGTTGCCGGTCGATGGCGCGGCGGCGAATGCCGGCATCGACGGCGGCGCCGGGTTCACGACGCTGCCGATGAATGCGGAAAGTTCGGAGATGTCGCCCGCCGACAGCGGAAACCGGCCCGACGATGAAAACAGCACGTTCATGTCGGCAAACGACGCGATCGCGAAGGTGATCGCCTGCGCGCTGGCTCCTGCGCGAATGATGTCGCCGGGATTGCTGACGTCGTGGCAGCTTGCGCAGGCACGCGAGCCGGCCGGAAATGCCGCGCTCGGCACGCCGTTGTATAGCTGCGCGCCATTGGTCGCGTCGTTGGTGGCCGATGCGGCCGCCGCGACGAGCGCCAGTGCGAATCCGAAAACTGCGATCAACGGTTTCATATTCGGCCCGCACTGGCGCACACACGATGAATAAGGCACCGCCGCGACCGGGGGGCATGCGGCGGCGGCGAAGCGACCTTGGAGGGGTGGTCGCCCCGCATCACATGAACAGAGCCCGCGAGCAAATCCTTCCGGACCCAAGACGCGAATGGGGGTAGGAGTCGATTGGACGTCTGATCGGATGCATGGGGGCGCGCACAGAATCGACTCCGGCCCCAATGTATGCCGCGCGGACCTCGTACCGTTTTCGCTTCGTGAGGCTGGTCTATCGCCGGCGACTCCGACGCGATAAAATCCAGCTTCCGCGCCGATTTGAGCCAGCTTGCAGGCGCGTTACAAATGTCGCTAAAGCGGTTGGGTGAGAATTTCTCGACCCGACTCGCGCGAAAAGGGCTGGTCGGGTTTTTTGTTGGGCGTCACCCATGGCTGCATTCTCCGATACCACCGGCGGCACTGCCGGCACACGCGCGTACACCGATGGATCGGTCGGCGTCGTCACACCTCGGTACGCACGCTTCGACGAACCGCTCGCGCTCTCCAGCGGGCGCTCACTGCCTTCGTACACGATCGCGTACGAAACCTACGGCGCGCTGAACGCCGCGCACTCCAACGCGGTGCTCGTCTGCCACGCGCTCAACGCGTCGCATCACGTTGCCGGTCGCTACGCCGACAATCCTGCCGAGGTCGGTTGGTGGGACAACATGGTGGGACCGGGCAAGGCGCTCGACACCAATCGCTTCTTCGTCGTCGGCGTCAACAACCTGGGGAGCTGTTTCGGCTCGACCGGTCCCGCGTCGATCGATCCCGCGACCGGGGAACCGTGGGGTGCCGCGTTTCCGATGGTGACGGTCGAGGATTGGGTCGATGCGCAGGCGCGGCTCGCCGACCGGATCGGCATCGACGCGTGGGCGGCGGTGATGGGCGGCAGCCTCGGCGGCATGCAGGCGGTGGCGTGGGCGATCCGCTATCCGGCGCGAGTGAAAAACGTGCTGGCGATCGCGGCCGCGCCGAATCTCTCGGCGGAAAACATCGCGTTCAACGAGGTCGCGCGGCAGGCGATCCTCGGTGATCCCGAATTCTTCGGCGGCAATTTCTACCAGCACCAGGCGATTCCGCGCCGTGGCCTGACGCTCGCGCGCATGATCGGCCATATCACGTACCTGTCGGGCGAGCAGATGGAGACCAAGTTCGGCCGCCAGTTGCGCGACGGACTCAACTACTCGTTCGCACCCGAGTTCCAGATCGAGTCGTACCTGCGCTATCAGGGCGACAAGTTCGCCGACTATTACGACGCCAACACCTACCTGCGAATCACCAAGGCGCTCGACTATTTCGATCCGGCGTTGCGCGTGGGGGGTGACCTCAGCCGTGCGTTCGCCGAAGTTGCCGCCCGGTTCCTGGTCGTCAGTTTCACCACCGACTGGCGGTTTCCGCCGGAACGCTCGCGCGAGCTGGTGCGCGCGCTCGTGCGCAACCGGCTCGACGTGTCGTCCGCCGAGATCGACGCGCCGCATGGCCACGACGCGTTTCTGCTCGACGATCCGCAATATCATGCGGTGGTGGGCGCGTACTTTGCGCGGATCGCCGGAGCGCTTGCACCTGCTGGCGCCGCTCACACCAGCCCTCTCCCCGCCGCCATGGGGCGAAGGAGTGCTGCGGTGCAAAGTCCCGAGGCGCGCGCCTCGGCCACCGTCTCCGGCAAGCGGGAGAAGGTTGGAAGGAGGGCGCCGGATGCGGCGAACGAAACCACGCGCTCCGATCACGCCATGATCGCGCGCTGGATCGCGCCCGATGCCCACGTGCTCGACCTGGGCTGCGGCGACGGCAGCCTGCTCGCCTACCTCGCTCGCGTGCGCGGCGCCACCGGCTATGGCCTCGAGATCGGCAATGCGGGCATGCTGGCGAGCGTCGGCGCCGGCATCAACGTCATCCAGCGCGACCTCGAGAGCGGACTCACCGGATTCGACGACGCGTCGTTCGACTGCGTGATCCTGTCGCAGACGTTGCAGGCGATGCGCCACATCAACACCATCGTCGCCGAAATGCTGCGCGTCGGTCGCGAAGCCATCGTGTCGTTTCCAAACTTCGGCCACTGGACGCATCGCTGGCAAATCCTGCGCGGGCGGATGCCGGTGTCGAACGCGCTGCCGTACCAATGGTTCGACACTCCGAACATCCACCTCTGCACGATCGCCGACTTCGACGCCTTCCTGCGCGAGCGCGGCTGCCATATCATCGAGCGCCGTGTGCTGGCGGCGGCACGCGAAGTGTCGTTCGCTCCCAACCTTCTCGGCGAGCTTGCGATCTATCGCTTCCGCCGCGCGTGAGGATGATGCCGTCGTCCTCGCGAACGCGGGGATCATGTGCCGATCCTCATGGCGCGACGTCACGGCAACGACACTGGGTTCCCGCTTGCGCGGGAATGACGGCCCGCGACGTCACGGCAACGACACTGGGTTCCCGCTTGCGCGGGAATGACGGCCCGCGACGTCACGGCAGCGACACCGGGTTCCCGCTTGCGCGGGAATGACGGCCCGCGACGTCACGGCAATACCGCAGGATTCCCGCTACCGCGCGAATGACGACGGGTATGAACCGGGCAAGTGGTTTACATTCCGAGTGCGGGTACCGATGAGTGTGGTTCACTGTCCGCGCCGATGACACCCTCCGACATGCAAACACGCGAGACCTGGCGCGAAGCGCTGTTCAACCGGCGCATGCTGATCTGCGTGTTTACCGGCTTCACCTCCGGCCTGCCGCTCTACCTGCTGATCAATCTGATTCCCGCGTGGCTGCGCAGCGAAGGTGTCGACCTCAAGTCGATCGGCCTCTTCACGCTGATCCAGCTGCCGTTCACGTGGAAGTTCCTGTGGTCGCCGCTGATGGATCGCTACGCGCTGCCACTGCTCGGCCGCCGTCGCGGCTGGATGCTGGTCACGCAGTTGCTGCTGCTCGTCGCGATACCGCTGTTCGGCTTCCTGCGCCCGCAGCTCGACCTGTGGACGATCGCGTGGCTCGCCACCGCGGTCGCGTTCTTTTCGGCGAGCCAGGACATCGTGCTCGACGCGTATCGCCGCGAAATCCTGCCCGACGCCGAGCTGGCGCTCGGCACGTCGATCCACGTCAATGCCTATCGCATCTCGAGCCTCGTTCCCGGTGCGCTCGCGCTGATCCTTGCGGATCACCTGCCGTGGTCGTCGGTCTACCTGATCACCGCGCTGTTCATGCTGCCGGGAATCGCGCTGACGCTCATCGTGTCGGAGCCGCCGCAATCGCGCGCGGCGCCGCGCACGTTGCGCGATGCGGTGGTCGAGCCGTTCCACGAGTTCATCACCCGCGCCGGCTGGCGCACGGCGCTCTGGATCCTCGCGTTCATCTTCCTGTACAAGCTCGGCGACTCGATGGCGACGGCGCTGGCGACGCCGTTCTACCTCGACATGGGCTTTTCCAAAAGCGACATCGGTCTCGTCGCCAAGAATGCAGGTTTATGGGCGAGCGTCGCCGGCGGCCTGCTCGCCGGCCTGTGGATGGTTCGGATCGGCATCAATCGCGGCCTGTGGCTGTTCGGCGTCGTGCAACTGGCGTCGATCCTCGGCTTCGCGCTGCTCGCGTGGGTGCATCGTGCCGACAAGCTGCTGCTCGCGGGTGTGATCGCGTTCGAGGCGCTGGGAGTAGGGCTGGGGACGGCGGCGTTCACCGCGTACATCGCCCGCGCCACCAACCCGCGCTACACGGCGACGCAGTTCGCGCTTTTCACGAGCCTCGCGGTCGTGCCGCGCGCGCTGGTCAACGCCAGCACCGGCTGGATCGTCGAGCGCATCGGCTGGGTGGATTTCTACCTGCTGTGCACGCTGCTGGCGGTGCCCGGAATGGCACTACTCTTGCGTGTAGCCCCCTGGAACGAGAAGTCGGGGGAGCAGTCATTGCCATGAATCCGCAGAAGTTCAGCGCCATCGCGCACCGCGAACACGATTATTGCAACCCGATCTCGGCCACCAAGATCGAGCGCCTGCTCGACCTGTTACCGTTGGTCGAGTCGTCGCGCGTGCTGGACCTGGGATGCGGACGCGCCGAGCTCGCGCTGCGCATCATCGAGCGGTTCGGATCGCATGTGGTGGCGATCGACAACTCGTCGCTGATGCTCGACGCCGCACGCGAGCGCGCGCAATGGACCGGTGCGCTGGGCCGGCTGCATCTCGACAACATCGACATCGGCAATTTCGCCGCTGATCCCGAGACGTTCCAGCTGACGGTCTGGCTGGGCGCCGGCGGCATCGACGGCGGCATTGGCGCGATCTGCAGGAAGCTCAAGGAGTGGACGCAGCCCGGCGGCTACGTGCTGATCGGCGAAGGCTACTGGAAGCGCAAGGCAGCCACCGACTATCTCGCGGTGCTGGGCGGCGGCAACGTCGACTATCTCGATCATCGCGGCAACGTGCAGGCGGGAATCGACGCGGGCCTCGTGCCGATGCACGCGGCGGTCGCGTCCGCCGACGAGTGGGACGAGTATGAGTGGAAGTACGCGCGCTCGATCGAGCGCTATGTGCGCGAGCAGCCCGAGGACCCCGACGCGGTGACGATGCTCGACCGCATTCGCCGCTGGCGCGACGCCTATTTGCGCTGGGGCCGCGACACGCTGGGCTTCGGCGCGTATCTTTTCTACAGGCCAGGCATCCGCTAGCGCGGTCGAATCCGCGGCGACTCGCCCCAGCCCTTGATGTGCGCGCGCCGTTCCGCGCTAGACTTCGCGGCATGAATCGCCTCGCACTTCTGCTCGCGTGCGGCATCATGGCCGGCTGCACGACGCTCGCGCCCGGATACGCCGACCTGACGCTGGAAAACCTGTTCAACGCCGAGCGCGCGTTCGCCAGCGACGCGTACGCGCGTGGCCTGCGCCCATCGTTCCTCGCGCATTTCGCTTCCGACGCGTTCGTGTTCCAGCCCGGTCCGGTCAACTATGGCGAATTCGTCAAGAGTCACCCGGGACCGGCCGATCCAATGGCGGTGCTGGTCGAATGGGGGCCGCAGGCGGGTGCCGCCTCGCGCGCGGGCGATCTCGGATTCACCACCGGCCCCTCGCGGGTCAGCAAACGCGCCGATCCCAACGCACCCGCCAGCTACGGCTATTATTTTTCGGTATGGTCGCGGGTCGATGGCACGTGGAAAGTGCTGGTCGACGCCGGTGTGTCGCAGGTTTTGGCGCCACCGCAGGAAGGCGTGCCCAACATGCGCACGCCGATCTTTCACAGGGCGGGACCGCCGCTCACCGACGCGCAGCGCACCGATCGCCGCGATGCATTGTTTGCGCTGGAGCGGGGGCCGCGCGCGTTTGGCGACGTGCCGAGTGGCGAGCTCGCGTGGCGCGATCTCGTCACGCCGGCGACGCGCCTGTTGCGCAACGACGAACCGGTGCTCGTGGGCGATGCGTTATCGCGCTTTCTCGCAAAGCGGCCGGCCGGACGCGTGGCATGGACGCCGCTAGCCGGCGCGATCGCGGCCAGTGACGATCTCGCGTACACCTATGGCACGTCGCGCGAATCGATCGGCACGGCCGCGCCGGCGGACGGCTATTACGTGCACGTCTGGCAGCGCGATGCGAAAGGCGACTGGAAGCTGATCGCCGCGGTGTCGCTGCCGACCGGCTGACGCGCCGTCAGTCGAGGCCGTCGAGCTTTTCCTGCATTTCGAGCCACGCGGCTTCGGCGCGCGCGAGCTTCCACGCGGCTTCGCCCTGGCGCTCCAGCGCCACCACCAGGTCGTCCTTGGCGGCCGAGTCGTACGCTTCCGTGGTTGCCAGCCAGTCGTCGAGCTCGCGCTTTTCGGTGGTGAAGTTCTCGATCTCGGTCTCGATGCGCTTCTGCTGGGCAAGCCAGGGCTTGCGCGCGTCGGAGCGGCGCTGGCGCGCGAGCGCCTCGTCGCGCTTCTGCTGCTTGCGGTCCGTCGCAGCTTCACGCGGTGTGTCGCCCCCCGACTTGCGCGCACGCGACAGCACCCAGTCGCGATAGTCGTCCAGGTCGCCATCGAACGGCGCCACCGTACCCGCATCGACGAGCCACAGCTCGTCGGTCGTCGCCGCCAGCAGGTGACGGTCGTGCGCGACCACCAGCAGCGCGCCGTTGTAGTCCTGCAGCGCCTCGGACAGCGCCTCGCGCATTTCGATGTCGAGGTGATTGGTCGGCTCGTCGAGGATCAGCAGTTGCGGGCGCGCACGCACGATCAGCGCGAGCACGAGCCGTGCCTTTTCGCCGCCGGAGAAGCGCGTGATCGACGCGTTGACGGCGTCGCCACGAAAGTCGAATCCGCCGAGGAAGTCGCGCAGCTCCTGTTCGCGCGCCTGCGGATCGATGCGCTGCAATTGCGCCATCGGCGACGCATTCATGTCGAGCTGCTCCAGCTGGTGCTGCGCGAAGTAGCCGATGCGCAAATTGGCGGCGGCCGAACGGCGCCCGCTCGCGAGCGGCAGCTCCCCGGCAAGCGCCTTGACCAGCGTCGACTTGCCGGCGCCGTTGGGGCCGAGCAGGCCGATGCGCTCGCCATTGGCGATCGCCAGATCGAGGCCTGTGAACACCGGCGGCGCATCGCCGTAGCGCAAGGTCGCGCTCTCGAGCCGCGTCAGCTCCGGCGCTGTCGCGTTCGACGGCGCGAACGCGAACTCGAACGGGCTGTCGACGTGCGCGGCAGCAATAAGCTCCATGCGTTCCAGCGTGCGTAACCGGCTCTGCGCCTGCTTCGCCTTGGTGGCCTTGGCGCGGAAGCGGTCGACGAAGAGCTGCAGGTGCGCGATCTGCCGTTGCTGTTTGTCGTAGGCGGCGCGCTGCATCGCCAGTTGCATCGCGCGCTCGCGCTCGAACACCGTGTAGTTGCCGCCGTAAGCCTTGAGCTTTCGCGCGTCGAAATGCACAATGACCTGCGCGACGCCGTCGAGGAAATCGCGGTCGTGCGTGATCAGCAGCAACGTTCCCGGATAGCGCTTCAGCCAGTCTTCGAGCCACAGCACCGCGTCGAGATCGAGGTGATTGGTCGGCTCGTCGAGCAGCAGCAGGTCGGAGCGCGCCATCAGTGCCTTGGCGAGGTTGAGCCGCATCCGCCAGCCGCCCGAAAAGCGCGCGACCGGATCGTTGTGACGCGCATCGACGACACCGAGTCCCGCCAGCAGTTCGGCGGCGCGCGCGCGCGCCGCATAGCCGCCGATCGCTTCGTAGCGCTGGTGCAGCTCGGCGACATGATGGCCGTCGGCGTCGTGCGCGGCTTCGGCGGCGGCGAGCTCGCGTTCGACGGCGCGCAGTTCCTCGTCGCCGTCGAGCACGTAGTCGATCGCTGGCGTGGCAACGGCCGGCGTTTCCTGCGCGACGTGCGCGATCCGCCACTTGGCCGGCATCTCGACGTCGCCCGCTTCCGCCGATATCTCGCCACGCAGCAGCGCGAACAACGTCGACTTGCCGCAGCCGTTGCTGCCGATCACGCCGACCTTCTGGCCGACGTGCACGGTCAGCGACGCCTTGTCGAGCAGGCGCGTCGCGCCGCGCGCGAGCGTCACCTCCCGCAGGCGGATCACGAGGGCCTTGCCGCGCGCGTCATCGTCATGGACTCAACGCGTAGTCGTAGTCGATGACGAGCGGCGCGTGATCGGAAAAGCGGCGGTTGGTGTAGATCGATACGGCATGGGCAGTCGCCGCGATTCCTGGCGTGGCGATCTGATAGTCAAGGCGCCACCCGACGTTGTTCGCCCATGCCTGGCCGCGGTTCGACCACCACGTGTACTGCTCGGGGCGTGCATCGACCTTGCGGAACACGTCGACGAAGCCGAGCTCACCGAACACGCGCGTGAGCCACGCGCGCTCCTCCGGCAGGAAGCCGGAGTTCTTCTGGTTGCTGCGCCAGTTCTTGAGATCGATCGGGTGGTGCGCAATGTTCCAGTCGCCGCACAGCACGATCTCGCGGCCGCGCGCGCGCAACGACTCGAGGTGTGGCAGGAACGCGTCGAGAAAGCGGAATTTCGACGCCTGGCGATGCGGTCCGCTCGAGCCCGACGGCAGGTAGACGCTGATCACCGTGACGTTGCCGAAGTTGGCCTCGACGTAGCGTCCTTCGGCGTCGAATTCGGGATGCCCGAAGCCGGCGCTGTGCGCATGCGGCAGCTTCGAATAGATCGCCACGCCGCTGTAACCCTTGCGCTCTGCCGGATGAAACGTGGCGACGCTGTTGCGAGGCGCGCGAAGGCTCGCCGGCACGTCGCACTCGAGGCACCTGATCTCCTGCAGGCAGACGACATCCCACGGCTCGACACGCGCGAGCCAGCGTGCGAATCCCTTGCGCTCTGCTGCGCGGATGCCATTGACGTTGAGCGTGATGACGCGCATTGCGGTTCGATCGGCCAAAGGCCCGATTTTAACGGTTGCGGCGCGGGTAGCCGGCAGAGCCGCGCGGCAGGACTGGGTAATACGCCGTTGCGCTTCGCTCGGTGGGAGTCGCACCGGCGAGGGACGGTATACTGCGCGCCGCTCTCATGGCTCCTTCGTCATCCGATTTCCGGCAACGATTCCTGGCGTTTGCGTTGGCACGCGACGTGCTGCGTTTTGGTGAATTCGTCACCAAGGCGGGCCGCCAGACACCGTATTTCTTCAACGCAGGATTGTTCAGCGACGGCGATAGCCTGCACCAGCTCGGCCGCTTTTACGCGGATGCGCTGCGCGCCGCCAAGCTGCCGTACGACATGCTGTTTGGACCGGCGTACAAGGGCATCACCCTTGCGGCGGCGACCGCTATTGCATTGGCCGAAAATGGGCACAATGTGCCGTTCAGTTACAACCGCAAGGAAGTCAAGGATCATGGCGAGGGTGGGGACATCGTTGGCGCGAAGCTCGAAGGCGATGTCGTGATCGTCGATGACGTGATCACCGACGGCGGCGCCAAGCGCGAAGCGATCGAGCGCGTGCGCGCGGCTGGCGCGCGGCCCAGCGCCGTGCTGATCGCCTTCGATCGCAAGGAGCGTGGGCGCGGTGAATTGTCGGCCATCCAGGAACTGCAGCGCGATTTCGGCGTGCCCGTGATCGCGATCGCCACGCTCGACGACCTCACCGCGTTCATCGACGGCCAGCCTGCGCTCGCGCCCCACGCGCCGGCGATCGCCGCGTATCGCGCCCAGTACGGGGTGCGATGACGATGCGCGACGCGGCGGTCGAGACGGGATGCGGCACGCGGCGCGGGTGCCTGCGCCAGGCGTTACGCGCGGGCCTCATCGCCTGCATCGCGTTCGCTTCGGCGATCGCCGCCGCCGACACTTACAAGTGGGTCGACGACAAGGGCGTCGTCCACTACACCGACAAGATGCCGGCCGACCAGGTGAACAAGGCGGCGACCGTGCTCGACCCGCAGGCGCGGCCGATCAAGAAGATCGATGCGCCCCCCACGCCCGCGCAGCGCGCGGCGAAGGAAGCCGAGGAGCGGCGCGTCGAGGCTGCGACGAAAGGCCGCGAGGAAGCCGACCGCCACGATCGCGCGCTGATGCAGTCGTTCACCAGCGTCGACGAGATCGCGCTGTCGAAGTCGCGCGCGATCGGCACGATCGACAACCAGCTGCAGTCGTCGCACGCATACATCGCGCAACTCGAGAAGCGCCGCGCCGACGTCGAGGCCAAGCGCGTGTCGTATGGCAGCAAGCCGGTGCCCGAGACGCTCGATCGCGAGCTCGCGTCGATCGACACCGAAGTGCTGAAACAGAAGGAACTGGTCGAGGTACGCAAGGTGGAAAAGGCGCAGACCGCGGCGCGCTACGACGCGTTCACCGCGCGCTGGCGCGAGATCAAGGCCGAAGCCGACGCCAAGGCGTTGAGTGGCGGGGGCGCCGCGGCCAATCCCGCGGTGGCCAAGAGCCCCTCCAGGTAGTTTCCCCCGCAGGCATCCCCGTTCGTGTAGCCGCGCATCGCGTGCGCGGCGGCCTGCCTGCGATAATCGTCGATTGACTCGCAGGACTTCGCTTCGCCATGGCTCAATACGTTTACACGATGAACCGCGTGGGCAAGATGGTGCCGCCCAAGCGCGTGATCCTCAAGGACATCTCGCTGTCGTTCTTTCCCGGCGCCAAGATCGGCGTGCTGGGCCTCAACGGCTCGGGCAAGTCGAGCCTGCTCAAGATCATGGCGGGCGAGGATCGCGAGTTCGAGGGCGAGGCGACGCCGATGCCGGGTTTGCGCATCGGCTTTTTGCCGCAGGAACCGCAGCTCGACCCGACGATGACGGTGCGCGAAGTGGTCGAGCAGGGCATGGGCGAAGTGCTGGACGCGCAAGCCAAGCTCGACGAGATCTACGCCGCGTATGCCGAGCCCGACGCCGATTTCGATGCGCTTGCCGCCGAACAGGCGCGGCTCGAAGCGATCATCGCATCGTCGGGCGCCGACGCCGGCGTGCAGATGGAAATCGCCGCCGACGCGTTGCGGTTGTCGCCGTGGGACGCGAAGATCGGCACGCTCTCCGGCGGCGAAAAGCGTCGCGTCGCGCTGTGCCGGCTGCTGCTGTCGAAGCCCGACATGCTGCTGCTCGACGAGCCCACCAACCACCTCGATGCCGAAAGCGTCGAGTGGCTCGAGCAGTTCCTGCAGAAGTTTCCCGGCACCGTGATCGCGGTGACGCACGATCGCTTCTTCCTCGACAACGCCGCCGAGTGGATACTCGAGCTCGACCGCGGATCGGGAATCCCGTGGAAGGGCAACTACAGCTCGTGGCTCGAGCAGAAGGGCGAGCGGCTGCGTACCGAGTCGAAGCAGGAGGCCGCGCGCATCAAGGCGATGAAGACCGAGCTCGAATGGGTGCGCGCGAATCCGAAGGGGCGGCAGGCGAAGAGCAAGGCACGCATCGCGCGCTTTGACGAGTTGAGCTCATACGAGCACCAGACGCGCAACGAGACATCGGAAATCTTCATTCCGGTGGCCGAGCGCCTCGGCAACGCGGTGATCGAGTTCAAGGGCGTCAGCAAGGGCTACGGCGACCGGCTGCTGATCGAAAACCTGTCGTTCCACGTGCCGGCGGGCGCGATCGTCGGCGTCATCGGCCCGAACGGCGCCGGCAAGTCGACGCTGTTCCGGATGATCACCGGCAAGGAACAGCCCGACCGCGGCGAAATCCTCATCGGCCATACCGTGCAGCTCGCGGTCGTCGACCAGTCGCGCGATGCGCTGCCGAATGACAAGACGGCGTGGGAGACGGTGTCGGGTGGGCAGGACATCCTCACGATCGGCAAGTTCGAGATGCCGTCGCGCGCCTACCTCGGCCGCTTCAACTTCAAGGGCCAGGACCAGCAGAAGATCGTCGGCCAGCTATCGGGCGGCGAGCGCGGCCGGCTGCACCTTGCGGCGACGCTGCTGAAGGGCGGCAACGTGCTGCTGCTCGACGAGCCGTCGAACGACCTCGACGTCGAGACGCTGCGCGCGCTCGAAGAGGCGCTGCTGGAGTTCCCGGGCTCCGCGCTCGTGATCTCGCACGACCGGTGGTTCCTCGATCGCATCGCCACGCACATCCTCGCCGCCGAGGACGACTCGAAGTGGGTGTTCTATGAAGGCAACTTCCACGAGTACGAGAACGACAAGAAGAAGCGCCTCGGCGAAGACGGCGCGCGTCCGCATCGGCCGCGCTACAAGGCGCTGATGCAGTAAAAAATCGGGGTCGGAGTCGTTTCGCGCAAGGGAGCGCATGACGATTCGTCTCGCCGAAGCCATCCCTCGCCCACGAAGTGGGGGAGCGAAATGGGGGAGGGCGCTCCGCTAGCCGAGATCGACCGGCTTGCGCGACTTGAACGCGTCGGTGATCGCGCGCGCGATGCGCGTATTCTCGGTGGCATCGGCCAACGTCAGCGGCAGCGGCGCATCGTCGCGCGCAGCGTCGACGAACGCCTGCGCCTCGACGACGAACGCATCGGCGAAACGCTCCCAGAACGTCGGCAGGCCTTCGGTGCGCGCGCCATGCGCGTCGGCGATGTCGAGCCCGCCAAGCTTCGTGCCCTGGCCGATGGCGAGGCGCCCCGCGCTGCCGAACACCTCCGTCGTCGCCTCCATGCCGTGCACCAGCGTCCGCGACACGTACAGCACCGCAAGCTTGCCGCCGTCGAACTCGATCGTCGCGACACCGTTGTCGACGTCACCGCATTCGGCGAGACCTTCGTGCACGGCGATGATCCCGGACGCATAGACGCGGCGCGCGCGCGGACCGCCCAGCAGGAATCGCGCGCAGTCGATGTCGTGAATTGCCATGTCGAGGAAGATGCCGCCCGACGTCGGCGCGAAGCGCACGAAGAATCCCGACGGGTCGTTCTTGTCGAGCGTCTGCGAGCGCACGAGGAACGGCGCGCCGATGACGCCGTCGTGGATCTTTTGCATCGCCGCGCTGTACGAAGGATCGAAGCGGCGCACGAATCCCACCAGCACGCGCTGCGCCGGATGCCTGGCCGCCGCGGCTTCGACGCGCAGGCAATCGGCGACGTCGAGCGCCAGCGGCTTTTCGCAGAACACGTGCTTGCCGGCGTCGAGTGCCGCGATCACCTGGTCGGCGTGCAGCGAGGTCGGCGTGACGATCACCACCGCGTCGACGTCCGGCAGGCGCAGCAGTTCGGCGTAGTCGGCGACCACGTTCGGCACACCGAGCGTCGACTTCGCCCACGCGCGCTCGTCGGCGACCGGACTCGCCGCCGCGACGACTTCCGCGCCGCGCACGCGCCAGCGAAAGATCTCGGCGTGACGGCGTCCGAGGCGTCCCAGTCCTGCCACCGCGATGTGCAGCGCGCGTTGCATGCGTTTCTCCTTGTGGGGTCTGGCGCGGGCCTCCCGGCGCCGCGCACAATCTGCTATTGTCACATTCCTGAACGCGCCTATCGAGCGCGACGTTTGCGCGTGCCGCAGCACAGCGGCCGCGCACCCCTGCGCAACGTCTACTCCGACATGCAGAACACCACGCAATTCGCCGCCGGCCGCCGGCATGATGTCATTTGCCTCGGCCGCCTCGCCGTGGACTTCTACGCGCAACAGATTGGCGCGCGCCTCGAGGACGTCGCGACGTTCGCCAAGTACCTGGGCGGCTCGTCGGCCAACACGGCGTTCGGCTGCGCGCGCCTCGGGTTGAATGCGGCGATGGCGTCGCGGATCGGTGACGACGCGATGGGCAACTTCCTCGTCGAGACGCTGCAGCGCGAAGGCTGCGACGTCACGCACGTGAGCCGCGACCCGTCGCGCCTCACTGCGGCCGTCGTGCTGGGCATCAAGGACAAGGACACGTTCCCGCTGATGTTCTACCGCGAGAACTGTGCGGACATGGCGGTGACCGAAGATGATGTCGCCGAGGACTTCATCGCGACTTCGAAGGCACTGCTGATCACCGGCACGCATTTTTCGGCAGCGCACGTGCACGCGGTGAGTACACTCGCCTGCCAGCGCGCGCGCAAGCATGGTGCACGCACGATCCTCGACATCGACTATCGCCCGGTGTTATGGGGCCTGGCGCGGCGCGGCGACGGCGAGACACGCTACATCGCCGACGCCGGCGTCACCGCGCACCTGCAGGCGATCCTGCCGCTGTTCGATCTCGTGATCGGCACGATCGAGGAGTTCAACATCGCCGGCGGTAGCGATGACATCATCACGTCGCTGCACGCGGTGCGTGCCGCCACCGCCGCGACGCTGGTCGTCAAGCGTGGCCCGATGGGGTGCGCGGTGATCGATGCCGCCATCCCCGCGTCGCTCGACGACGCCTTCAACGGCAAGGGCGTGCGCGTCGACGTGCTCAACGTGCTGGGCGCCGGCGACGCCTTCAATGCTGGCTTCCTGTCGGGCTGGCTGCGCGGCGAGGACTACGACGCCTGCTGCCGCTACGCGAACGCCTGCGGCGCGCTGGTGGTGTCGCGCCATGGCTGTGCGCCGGCGATGCCAACGCGCATCGAGCTCGACTATTTCCTCGCCAATGCGGCGACGATTCCGCATCCGGATCGCGACAAGACGTTGACGCGGCTGCATCGCGTCACCGCGCCGCGCACGCCATTTGCCGAAGTGCATGCTTTCGCGTTCGATCATCGGCCGCAGTTCTTCGAGCTCGCGCGCGAAGCCGGCGCCGACGAGTCGCGCATTCCGGCGCTGAAGCGCCTGCTGGTCGACGCCGTCGCCAGGGTCGAACAGGATCTCGAGCTGCAGGGTCGCGTCGGCGTGCTGATCGACGACGTCTATGGCAACGATGCGCTCGCGGCGGCCACCGGGCGCGGTTGGTGGATCGGGCGTCCTGTCGAGCTGCCAGGCAGCCGGCCGCTCGAATTCCAGCACGGCCGATCGGTCGGCACTACGCTGGCGAGCTGGCCGCTCGAGCACATCGTCAAATGCCTGGTGGCGTTTCATCCCGACGATCCCGTCGAGTTGCGGCTCGAGCAGGAAACGCAGCTCGCGACGCTCAATGCCGCGTGCCAGGCCAGCGGCCACGAGCTGCTGATCGAGCTGATCCCGCCCGTCGCGCCTTCGCTGCAAGCCGATACCGTGCTGCGCGCGATGAAGCGCCTCTACAACATCGGCATCCTGCCGGAGTGGTGGAAGCTCGCGCCGCTGGCGGCGCCGCAGTGGGTGGCCGTCGATGCGCTGATTGCCGAGCGCGATCCCTATTGTCGCGGCATCGTGCTGCTTGGCCAGAGCGTGCCGGTCGCGCAACTGATGCAGGGCTTCGCCGCAGCGAAAAACGCGCGCTGCGTGCGCGGCTTCGCCGTCGGCCGCACGCTGTTCGAAGCGCCGTCGCGCGAATGGCTGGCCGGCCGCATCGACGACCGCCGGTTCGTCGACGAGGCGGCGACCCGCTTCGCCGGCCTGGTCCGCGAATGGCAACAGGCACGCCGATGAGTACGCGGCAGCCAACGGTACGGCTGACGATGGCACAGGCGCTGGTGCGCTATCTCGCCGCGCAACGCACGCGCGACGCGGCGGGCAGCGATGTCGGACTCTTTGCCGGCGTGTTCGCGATCTTCGGCCATGGCAATGTCGCTGCACTCGGCGAAGCGCTCCACGCGATGCGCGACGCGCTGCCGACCTACCGCGCGCACAACGAGCAGGCGATGGCGCACGCCGCGATCGCGTTTGCCAAGGCAAGCATGCGCCGACGGATGATGGCGTGCACGACGTCGATCGGGCCGGGCGCGACCAATCTCGTCACCGCCGCCGCGCTAGCGCACGTCAACCGGCTGCCGGTATTGCTGCTGCCGGGCGACGTGTTCGTCTCGCGCGCCCCCGATCCCGTACTGCAGCAGGTCGAGTCGTTCGCCGACGGCACGGTGTCCGCCAACGATTGCCTGCGTCCGGTGTCCCGCTATTTCGATCGCATCGTCGATCCGCGACAGCTGCTGACGGCGCTCCCACGCGCGATCGCGGTGCTGACCGACGCCGCGCAGTGCGGTCCGGTGACGCTCGCGTTGCCGCAGGACGTGCAGGCGGCCGCATTCGATTATCCGCAGTCGTTCTTCGCGCCACGCAGCGTCGAGCTGCGCGCGCCGTCCCCGTCGCCGCGCGACGTCGCGTCCGCCGCGACAGTGCTGCGCGCGGCGAAGAAGCCGCTGATCATCGCCGGCGGCGGCGTGCTTTACAGCGATGGAGGCAGCGCGGCGTTGCAGTCCTTCGCCGATGCGCACGGCGTGCCGGTTGCCGAGACGCAGGCCGGCAAGAGCGCGCTGGCGTTCGACCATCCATTGCAGGCGGGCGCGATCGGCGTCACTGGCGCGACGTCGGCGAATGCGCTCGCGCGCGACGCCGACGTGATCATCGCGCTGGGTACGCGGCTTGCCGATTTCACCACCGGATCGCACGCGCTGTTCGGCGATACGCCGATCGTGTCGATCAACGTGCAAGTGCTCGATGCGCTGAAGGCGAATGCGACGGCGACGGTTGTCGGTGACGCCGCGCTTGCGCTCGAAGCGCTGGACGCGGCGCTCGCCGGCTGGCGCGCGGACGCCGGATGGACATCGCGCGCACGCGAGGCGAACGCGCGCTGGCGCGCCGACGTCGACGCGATCGTCGCGCGCAAGGCGGCGCCGGCACACGCCCTTCCCTACGAGGGCGACGTCATCGGCGCCGTGCAGCGCTCGCATCCGCAATCGGCGGCGCACGATGTCGTCGTCTGCGCGGCGGGCACGCTGCCCGCGGAATTGCACAAGCTCTGGCGGACGTCGGTTGCCGGCGGCTATCACGTCGAATACGGCTACTCGTGCATGGGCTACGAAATCGCCGGCGGATTGGGTGTCAAGATGGCATTGCCGGATCGCGAAGTGGTGGTGATGCTGGGCGACGGCAGTTACCTGATGATGAATTCCGAAATCGCCACCGCGGTGGCGATGGACTGCAAGCTGGTGATCGTCGTGCTCGACAACCGCGGCTTCGGCTGCATCAACCGGCTGCAGCAGGCATGCGGTAGCGCGCCATTCAACAACCTGCTGGCCGACACCGCGCCGGCAATCGACTTCGCCGCGCATGCGCGCGCGCTGGGCGCCGAGGCGGTGCACGTCGCGTCGATCGACGATCTGCAGCAGGCGTTGCGCGATGCCCGCCAGTCGCCCCGCACGCAGGTGATCGTCATCGACACCGATCCGGCGCGCAGCACGCAGGCAGGCGGCGCGTGGTGGGAAGTGGCGGTTCCCGAGGTGTCGTCGCGTGAGCAGGTGCGCATGGCGCGCGCGCAATACGACGCCGCCAAGCTCGCGCAGAAGGCCTGACACGATGGCGCTCGACATTCGCATCGGCATCAATCCCATTTCGTGGAGCAACGACGACCTGCCGTCGCTCGGCGGCGAGACGCCGCTCCAAACCGCGCTCGCCGAAGGTCGCGACATCGGCTACCAGGGATTCGAACTCGGCAACAAGTTTCCGCGCGAGCCTGTGGCGTTGCGCGCAAAGCTCGGCGAGTTCGGCCTCGCGTGCGTGTCGGGCTGGTATTCAGGACGCCTGGCGCGGCAATCGGCCGACGACGAAATCGCCGCTGTCGGTCCGCATCTCGACCTGCTCGCAAGCAATGGCGCGCAGGTGATGGTGTACGGCGAGGTCGCCGACGCGATCCAGGGCGCGCCGGTGCCACTCTACAAGCGGCCGCAGTTCCGTGACGATCGCGCGTGGCGCGACTACGGCGCCAAGCTCGACGCCTTCGGCGCGCACCTGGCAACACGCGGCGTGCGCCTCGCCTATCACCATCACATGGGTGCGTACGTGCAGGCGCCCGACGACGTCGACCGCCTGATGGATGTCACCGGCGCCGACGTCGGACTGCTGTTCGACACCGGCCACATCACGTTCGCCGGCGGCGACGCCGTCGGCGTACTGAAGAAGCACGTCAAGCGCGTGTGCCACGTGCACTGCAAGGACGTGCGTCCCGCGGTGATGGCGCTTGCGCGCAACCGCCAGTGGAGCTTCCTCGACAGCGTGATCAACGGTGTGTTCACCGTGCCGGGCGACGGCGCCGTGGACTTCGACGGCGTGGTGAAGATCCTCGCGCACAATGCCTATCGCGGCTGGCTCGTCGTCGAGGCCGAGCAGGATCCCGCGGTCGCGCCGAGTTATCGCTATGCCGATATGGGATACCGGGCACTGCGCACGCTGGTCGATCGATACCGGGAGGTTGCACGATGACGAATGTTGCACCGGCGGCGCTTGCCAAGGCACGGCCCGAGGGCCGCGATATCGTCGACGTCACGCCAGCCTCCGGGCTGCGTTACGTCAATTTTTCCGCGCACCGTCTAGCGCCGGGCGAAACGCTCGCGGCGCGCGAAGTCGATCGCGAGGCGTGCATTGTCGTGCTGACAGGTACTGTCGACGTGCGTGCCGGTGACGCGAGCTGGCGCGGCATCGGCGAGCGGATCAGCGTGTTCGAGGAGAAGTCGCCCTACGCGGTCTATGTGCCGCCCGGTGTCGGCTACGAAGTCGTCGCGCGCACGGCGGCAGAGATCGCCATCGGCCGGGCGCCGGCGCGCGGCACGCTGCCGCCGCGACTGCTCGAGCCGGCGTCGATGCGCCGGCTGACGCGCGGACGCGACGCCAACACTCGCTACGTGTGCGACATCCTGCCCGAGACCGAGCCTGCGGAGTCGTTGCTGGTGGTCGAGGTGCTGACGCCTTCCGGACATTCGTCCAGCTATCCGCCGCACAAGCACGACACCGACGCGCTGCCAGGCGAAAGTGCGCTCGAGGAAACCTACTACCATCGCATCCATCCCGAGCAGGGCTTCGTATTCCAGCGCGTCTACACCGACGATCGCAGCGAGGACAAGAGCTTCGCGGTCGAGGACCGCGATGTCGTCATCGTGCCGCGCGGCTATCACCCGGTCTGCGTGCCCTACGGTTACCGTTCCTACTATCTGAACGTGATGGCCGGCCCCAGGCGTGCGTGGTCGTTCCACAACGATCCGCGCCACGAATGGATGCTCGCGCGTTGAGCGCCCCTCGCTTCGCGTTCGCGCAACGGATCGCGCGCGAAGCCGGCGCCCTCGCGATGTCGCATTACGTCACGCGCACGCGGCTCGCCACCGAGTCGAAAGGCTTGCAGGATGTCGTGACCATCGCCGACAAAGCGGTGGAATCGATGCTGGTCGAGCGCATCGCCGCCACCTTCCCCGACGACGTCGTGCTCGGCGAGGAGGGTGGATTCACCAACGACTATCGCGGTGACGCGTGGCTGTGGGTGATCGACCCGATCGACGGCACCGCCAACTTTGCGCGCGGCCTGCCACTGTGGTGCATCTCGATCGGCGTGATGCACGCGGGCAACGCGGTCGCGGGCGTCATCTACAACCCGGTCACCGGCGAACTGCACGCCGGCGGCGTCGACGCGCCCGCGACCTGCAACGGCGAGCCGATTCACGTGTCGCCCATCGACGATCCGCATCGCGCCAGGATGGGCCTCGGCTTCAGCTACCGGCGCGACCCTGCGATCCACGTCGCGGGCATCGCGCGCCTTCTCGCCGCCGGCTGCGAATACAGCCGTCTCGGCAGCGGCGCGCTGGGCATGGCGTACGTTGCCGATGGCCGCTTCGAAGGCTATTTCGAGCCGCACATCAACGCCTGGGATGTGGCGGCCGGCGTCGCGATCGTGCGCGCAGCCGGTGGCTGGACCAACGATTTCTTCGCGGACGACGGTTTGCGCGCCGGCAATGCAATTCTCGCCGCCGCGCCCGGAATGCGCACATTCATGGAACGCGAATTGTGGCCGACATTGCAAACGACGACACCGCGCGCCTGAGCATCGGTCCCGCGTACTCGCTATGGATGTTGCCGCAGCCGGACGCGCGGGAGCATCTCGCCGGCGTGATCGCGCGACTGTCGCGGCGATTCGGCACGCGCGCCTTCGAGCCGCACGTGACGGTGCAGGGCGACCTCACGCATCGTTTGCGCGACGTCGCCGCGGTTGCCGACGGCCTCGCGCAGACGTTGCCTGCGCAGCGCTGGCGCGTGCGCGGCATCGAGCAGTCGTCGCACTACTACCGAGCGTTCCATCTCGCGTTCGACGGTTGCGAAGCATTCGCGCCGCTCGTTGCCGCGAGCGCGCGCGCACTTGCCACCGACGCCGGCGTGTCGCCATTCGCGCACCTGTCGCTCGCCTACGGCACGCTCGACGCGTCGGCGAAGGACGCGCTCGCGCGCGAATTCGCCGCGGAAATTCCTTCGACACTGACCTTCGACCGGCTCGCGGTGGCGCTGTCCGGCAAAAGCGTCGGCGTCGCGTCCTGGCGCACGTTGCAATGCTTCGAACTGGCGCCGTCCGCGCCAAACCAATCAGGGGAACCTTCGCCATGATCGACGTAGCGTTGTTGGGGGCCGGCCGCATCGGCCGCATTCATGCCGGCAACCTCGTGCGCCAACCCGGCGTGCGCCTGGCTGCCGTCGCCGACGTCGACGCCAAGGCTGCGCAGGCGATCGCGACACAGCATGGCGCGCGCGTCGCCACGGCCGACGCGGTGTTCGCCGACAAGGCGATCGCCGCCGTGGTGATCGGCTCGTCGACCGACACCCACGCCGGGTTCATCACACGCGCAGCGGCGGCCGGCAAGGCGATCTTCTGCGAAAAGCCCGTCGACCTCGACCTCGCGCGCGCGCGCGAATGCGCCGCTGCGGTGCGCGCGGCCGGCGTCACCTGCATGATCGGCTTCCAGCGCCGCTTCGACCCGACGTTCGCCGCACTCAAGTCGCGGCTCGACGCCGGTGAGATCGGCGAACCGGAAATGCTGGTCGTGACGAGCCGCGATCCGGGCGCGCCCCCGGTCGACTACATCAGGAAGTCGGGCGGCATCTTCAAGGACATGCTGATCCACGACTTCGACATCTTCCGCTGGATCCTCGGCGACGATGCCGCGTCGGTGCACGCGTATGCGAGCTGCCTCACCGATCCTGCGATCGGCAAGGCGGGCGACGCCGATTGCACGGCGGTGACGATCCGCACGCGCAAGGGGCGCCTGTGCGTGATCAACACGACGCGCCGCGCTGCGTACGGCTACGACCAGCGCTTCGAGGTGCTGGGCAGTGCCGGCATGCTGCAGGCCGGCAATCATCGACCGACCGAAGTGGTGTCCTCCGGATCGAAAGTCATTGCGACCGACCTGCCGGAGCACTTCTTCCTGGAGCGCTACCGCGTCGCGTATGCCGACGAAATCGCGCATTTCTTCGCCGCGCTCGGCAATGGGACGCCGGTGCGCACGACGATCGAAGACGGCGTCAAGGCGCTCGAGCTCGCCGAAGCCGCCGCGACTTCCTGGCGCGAGGAGCGGATCGTCGCGTTGTGAGCGCGCGCGGCGCGCGGTTCCTGGTCATCGTCCGCGCAGGCGACACGTCGCTGCATCCGCAGTGGACGGACAACCCCGGCACGCGTGACTGGGACCTCGTCGTCAGCTACTACGGTGACGACCCGCGACGTTTTCGCGACGATGAGGCACCGCGGATCGACGACAAAGGCCAGAAGCTCGGCGGCTTGCATTCACTGCTGACGCGTGAGGATTTCTGGCGCGGATACGACTACATCTGGCTTCCCGACGACGACATCGCGATTGCGCAGCAGGAAGTCAGCGAGCTGTTCCGGTGCACCGCCGCACGGGATCTTGCGCTGACCCAGCCGGCGCTGTCATGGGACAGCTACTGGTCGCATCGTGTAACGCTGCGCCACCCGAGCTTCCGGCTGCGGATGACCAACTATGTCGAGGTGATGGCGCCGTGTTTCGAGCGCAGTTTCCTCGAACTCTGCCTGCCGACGTTCGTCGAAAGCATGAGCGGATGGGGACTCGACATCCTGTGGCCGCGGCTGCTGCCCGCGCGGCCGCGACGCTGCGCGGTCATCGACGACGTGCAGATGACGCATACGCGCCCGGTCGGCGCAGGGCGACACTACGACCGGCTGCGAATGGCCGGCGTGACCGCGCAACAGGAGCTCGACACGGTGCTGAAACGCCATGGGATCCCCGCGGACAGCAAGGCGCTGGTGTATGCGGGAATCGATCGTGACGGCCGCCACCTCGACGCCGCGCACGCCGACGAGGCAGCGCTGCTGCGCGAGCGGCTGGAAGCGGACCGGGCGGCATTCGCCGCCTGCGCGACGCAACGTCCGCAACCCGGTTCAGAATGACATTTTCGCGGGTAGCGCGCGCTCGATGACTGCGCGATAGTCGCCGATGCGGCGTTGCGGAAGGTTGCACGGGGACTTGCTGCCATGGTCGTAGCGCGCGAAAGGCTTGAGGTAGCGGCGGCAGTAGTCGAGGTCGCGCGCGTCCATCAGGTGCATGCATGTTGCGGGAAGGATGCTGTGGTAGCGCACGAGCCAGCCGAGGTGATCGGGCAAATGGTCCTTGAAACGCGCATACGCCCACTCGTCGTGGTTCCACTGGAACACGCAGCGGTCGAGGCCGCAGCCGGGGGTGCCCGCCTGCAGCGGGCGGTTCATGCACACGACGTTTTCGGGCGCTTCGTCGGTGAGCAGCAACACCTTGCCGAAGTCATGCACCAGCGCCACCAGCAAAAGCTCCGGCGTCGCCGCGCCTTCCGCCTCCATGGCGTCGATCATCTGCAGCAGGTGCACCTGCTGGCTCGTGCAATAGAGCCGCTGGTCGCTGGGATCGACGCACTGGCCGAGCATCTCGACGAGGCTCCACGGGCTCACGCTGCCGAACACCGGCGCAGCGTACTTCTCGCGCAGTTCCATCACGTCGTCGAGGGACTGCGCGTCGTGCCGTGCTTCGATCGTGCTGGCGAGCGCCGCGAAGCGTGCCGCGTGACCGCGTGGTGAAGGCGCTGCGGATGGCGGGTGTACCGGTGGCGGCGAAGTTGCCGGCCATAGGCCTGTAACGTCATGGTTCATCGTCTCGGTTCGCATCGCGGCTCGCCTGGCATCGTGGCAATCGCGCAATGCTAGCACCGCATGGCGCTCGCGTGCCGGCTCCTCCTCGCCGATGACAGAGCCCGACGTGCAGGTCGTGGGCATGGGGTTTGCGGGCGTCACGGCGGCGCGCGTGCTGGTGGACGCGGGCTATCGAGTCCACCTCACCGAACGCCGCGACCACGTCGGTGGCAACGCCCACGATGAAGTCGACGCCGCGGGCGTGCGCGTGCACCGCTATGGCCCGCACGTTTTCCACACCAACGCGCCGCGCATCTTCGAGTTCCTGTCGCGATTCACCGCGTGGCGTGCCTACGAACACCGCGTGCTCGCCAAGGTCGGCGATCTGCTGCTGCCGGTGCCGATCAATCGCACGACGATCAACGCGCTGTACGGACTCACGCTCGACGAGGCTGGGGTCGCTGCACATCTCGCGCGCGTGCGCGAGCCGCGAAGCGAATGCCGCACCAGCGAGGATGTCGTGCTCGCCGGCGTCGGCCGCGACCTGTGCGAGAAATTCTTCCGCGGCTACTCGCGCAAGCAATGGGGGCTCGACCTGTCCGAGCTCGCGCCGGCGGTCGCCGCGCGCATTCCGGTGCGCACCAACGACGACGACCGCTATTTCGACGATCGCTACCAGTGCATGCCCGCGGACGGCTACACGGCGATGTTCGAGCGCATGCTCGACCATCCGCGATTGAGCTTCGCAACCGGTATCGACGGCATCAGCGTGCGCGCGCGCATCGGTGCGCGCCATGTCATCCATACCGGGCCCATCGACGCCTGGTATGCGTATCGCCACGGCGCGTTGCCCTACCGCTCGATCGAATTCCGCCACGAGCACCTGCCGGACGTCGCGCGGCTGCAACCGGCGGCGACGATCAATTACCCGAACGACTTCGACTACACTCGCGTGACCGAATTCAAGCAGTTGACCGGACAGGTGCATCCGGGAACCTCGATCGTTCGCGAAATCCCGTGCGCGACGGGAGAGCCGTTCTATCCGATCCCACGGCCGGCGAACCAGGCGCTGTACCAGCGTTACCGCGCACTCGCCGACCTGGAGCCGGACGTGACGTTTGTCGGCAGGCTCGCGCAATACCGCTACTACAACATGGACCAGGCCGTCGCGGCGGCAATGAGCGCGGCGGCGCACGTCATCGAGCGTCTCGGCCCGGCGCGCCGATGAGTTACTTGCCGATCATCGCCAGCACGTCTGCCTTGAGGAAGCGCTCGACGAGCAGCATGAACGCGATCGAAGGAATCAGCAGCAGCAGCGCGGTGATCGACGCGATCTGGTAGTTGCCGCCGTTGCTCGCGTTGAACAGCAGCAGCGGCAGCGTGATCACGTCGGGCACGCCGACGAAGTACGTGCCCGTGAATTCGTCGAGCGACTCGAGGAACACGAAGATCGCGCTGGCGATGAGTCCGGGCAGCGCCAGCGGCAACGTCACCGTGCGGAAGCACCGCCATGCGCTGGCGCCTAGGTTGCGCGCGGCTTCCTCGAGCGAAACGTCGACGGCGGCGAAGGCCGCCGACGCGATCCACACCGCGAGCACGAGCCCGTGCGACGCGTGCACCAGCACGACGCCCAGGATCGTGCCATTGAGACCGACGCTGTAGAACATCCGCGCGATGTTGACGTAGACGGGCAGGTTGGGGATCGCCTGCGGCAGCAGGAACAGCAGCAGGATGAACGCGCGCGCGGGCAGCTTGAGCCGCGCCAGCGCATAGCCCGCGGGCACGGCGACCGCGAGCGACAGCGCCACCGTCAGGAAGGCGATCCATATGCTGGTGACGAGCGACGTGATCGCGCCACCGCGGGGACTGAACACGCGGTACCAATAGGTGAGTCCATACGCCTGCGGCAGCTTGTTGGGAAAATACCAGCGCTCGGTGAACGCCCACAACAGGAGGTTGAGCAGCGGCCCGAATACGATGAATGCGATCAGCGCAATGATGATCGCCCGCGTGAGCGTGCCGCCGGCGCGCCGCACCGCGGGGAGCAACGTGTCGCCGCCGGTCGTCAGTGCAGCGCTCATTTGAGTACCTTCGCGCTCCACACTCCGGGGTGTTCGCCCTCGGGATGGCGCGGCCGGCTCATGCAATCGCGTCCTGGTTGCGCAGCGAATGCCGCAGGTAGAACCACGCGCCGACAGCGGCGATCACCAGCGACATCAGGCACAGCGCATTGGCGACGCCGTAGTCGCCGTGCGAGGCGATGCGGTACGCGACGTCGACGGTCAGCATGGTCGGTGAGTTGGGGTTGATCATCATCGGCACCGACAGCACCGACAGCATGGCCACGTACGACAGCACGAGGCCGACGAGCAGCGTGCGGCGCGATTGCGGCAGCACGATTTCCCACAGCACGCGCAGTCGCCTGGCGCCCAGGTTGCGCGCAGCCTCGATATGCTGGATATCGACCGACGCCATGGCGCCGGCGAGCAGCAGCGTGACGAATGGCGTCTGCTTCCACACGAAGGCGACGACGATGCCGCGCCAGTCGAGCATGCTTTGCGCCGTCAGCGGATCGATGAGCCCGGCGCCGCCCAGCACATGGTTGAGCATGCCGTTCTTGGCGAGAAACGTGCGCATCAGCTGCGCGGTGACGATGAACGGGATGAACAGCGGCCATCGATAGAGCCAGCGCAGCGCGCCGCGCGTGCGCGGGTTCTCGCCGAGCGTCAGGTAGCCGGCGATGGCGATCGACAGCACGGCGATGAGGAACGTCGACAGCACGACGATCGCCACCGTGAACAGCAGGTCCTTCGAGTAGAAGTCGACTGCCTTGCGGAAGTGGTCGAGCGTCGGGCCGCCATCCTTGTCGACGAACGCGGACACGCTCGACATCACGAGCGGCAACACGAAGAACAGCGCGACGATGGCGAGCGCCGGGAGGGCCAGCAGCAGCCCTCCCCAGCGCCGGCGCGTCGCCGCGCTCATCGGCGGCGCGGCATGCGTGGCCGCGCCGGTATCACTTCAGCACGACCCGTTCGTAGCCTTCGAGGATGTCGGTAAAGTAGTCCGACAGCGGGAACGGACGGCCATAGGCCTGCAGCTGGTCGGGGGACACGTCGGCGAACAGCTTGTTCCAGCTCTTGTCGTCCATCTTCGCCTTGACGTACTTGGCGTCGATGCCCGGATACCAGTTGAATTGCTTGACGATCCCCTCGGCCTGGATCTCGGGGCTCGCGGCGAAGTCGATGAACTTACGCGCCAGCGCGGCGTTCGCCGCTTTCGTCGGCACGACGTAGTACATCGGCTGGCCCGGCAGGCCGGGCTTGGGCAGCTCGAGCTTCACCGCCGGGTTCATCTTGCCGTCGGCGACCCACGTGTAGAACATGTCGACCCACACCGGACCCATCGCGATCTCGCCGCGATTGAGCATGTCGAGCGTGCCGGCGTTGCCCGGAGTCATCACCACGTATTTGTTGAATTCTTTGAGGCTCTCGAGCGACTTGTCGATGACGGCCTTCTTCGAAGGGTCGTAGGGACCGCGCTCGAGCTGGTCGGCCATGCCGCTGTTGGCCTCGACCCAGCCGGTGACGAAACCGACGCCCGACATGCCGCCCTTGACGCCGTTGTAGCCGAACTGCTTCGGATTCTTCTTCACCCACTCGTTCAGCTCGGCGAAGCTCTTGGGTGGGACCTTGACGACGTCGGAGTTGTAGGCGAACACGATCTGGCTGTGGAACATCGGAATGACGTAGCCGCCGACGTTGGTGCCGAGCGCGTTGGTCGCGCTGTCGCGCGAGATCAGCTTGCCCGCCGCGATGTCCTTCGTGTACGGCGACAGCAACGATTCCTTCATCATCGTCGCCGCGCCGCGCTGGTGGACGACGGCGACGTCGATGTCCCACGTCGCCACATTCGCGCTCTTTTCGGCGGACAGCTTCTCGTAGATCTTCTGTGAGCCCGCGTCACCCGGTCCGGTGCCCACGGCCTTGACCTTGACTCCGGGGTTCTGCGCCTCGAATTTCGGCCCAAGGAAGTTGTTCACGTAATCGACCATGTTCTGGTCGCCGGCGGTGACGACGTTGAGCGTCGTGTCCGCCATCGACGGCATCGCCAGCGACAGCAGCGACGCCGCGATTGCCGCAGCAAAAAGGCTTGGTTTGCGCATCGAAGTCTCCTCCTTCAGTGATGATTGACAGCGGCGGGCGCGTTCGACCGGTGACCGGCGTCGCGCCCGTTTTCGAACAATAGCAATGCATTGGGTCCCACGGCGACACGTACCGCGGCACCCTCGTCGCGCGATGCATCGTCGTCGACCCACACCTCGTCGTCGCCGGCGCGAATCCGGTAACGATAACCGTTGCCGAGATAGATGCGCTGCGCGACGACGCCGTCGAAGTGCAGCGCATCGGGCTCTGCCGGCGCCGCGGTGTCGACGACGCGCGCACGATCGCCGCGGAAATGCGCGCGCGTGCTCGCCCGGCCCTCCTTGCCCGCCGCGATCCAGCTCGCGCCCGATCGCAGCACCGGCAGTGAATTGTCGGCGCCCATGAAACCGGCGACGAACGACGACGCCGGATGATGGAAGATCTCCTCCGGCGTGCCGAGCTGCGCGATGCGACCGGCGTCGATGACGGCGATGCGGTCGGCCAGCGTGAGCGCTTCCTCGCGATCGTGCGTGACATAGACGGCGGTGATGCCGACGCGCTTCTGCAGCGCGCGCAATTCGTGCCGCAACTCGATGCGCACCTTGTAGTCGAGGTTCGACATCGGCTCGTCGAGCAGTAGCACCGACGGATCGACGGCGAGCGCGCGGCCGAGCGCGATCCGCTGTTTCTGGCCTCCCGAAAGCTGCGCGATGGAGCGCTGCGCGTAGCCTTCGAGCTGCATCAGCTTGAGCATTTCACCGACGCGCGCGGCGATCGCGTCCTTTTTCCAGCCGCGCATCCGCAGCCCGTAGCCGATGTTCTCGGCGACGTCGAGGTGCGGCCACAGCGCATACGACTGGAACATCATTGCCGTGCCCCGCGCCTCCGGCGGCAGCCCGGTCAGTTCGCGACCGTCGATGACGATCCTGCCGGCGGTCGGCGTGACGAATCCGGCGATCGAGCGCAACAGCGTCGTCTTGCCGCAACCAGAGCTTCCGAGGAGCGCGACGAGCTCGCCTTTTGCGACGGCGAGCGATACGTCATCGAGCACCTTGGTCGCGCCGTAGGCGGCCGAAACGTGCTGGATGTCGAGGTACGGCGCGGGTACTTGATGGGCGGCGATGGTCATGCGGGAAAGCGCAAGCTTCGCCGGTTTGGATGACCGCAAGATGATTCGCCAGTGACGCAGTGATGTCAAGGCGCGTCGCAGCCGCTTGCGCCGATCGACGGTGAATCCACCGACAAATTCGGGCCGATTCGCTGGTGTATGCTTTTTCCGTAGGCGGTCGCAAGCTCGCGTGCCGCCGGCGTCGCGCGACGCCGTTCAAAGGGAGTGGAATATGGGCCTGATCGATTTCATGAAGGATGCCGGCGAAAAACTCTTTGGCCGTGGCCAGGCGCAGGCGGCGACGGCCGCACCGCAGGCCGATCCCGCCAAGGCCGCCGCGGCCAACTCGGCGGCGGGCGATGCGATCCTCGCGTACATCAAGTCGCAGAACCTGAGCGCGACCGGCCTGACGGTGACGTACGACGGCGCGACGTCGGCGGTCAGCGTGTTCGGCGTCGCTCCCGACCAGGCCACGCGCGAGAAGATCGTGCTGTGTTGCGGGAACGTGTCCGGCGTTGCCAAGGTCAACGACATGATGAGCGTCGACAAGAGCGCGCCGGAGGCGAAGTACTACACGGTGGTATCGGGCGACACGTTGTCGAAGATCAGCAAGCAGTTCTACGGCGATGCCAACAAGTACACGAAGATCTTCGAGGCGAACAAGCCGATGCTGAGCGATCCCAACAAGATCTACCCGGGCCAGAACCTGCGCATTCCGCCTGAGTGATCACGTATTTGCACTGGCAGCGCTATTCGCTGTCGCCGCCAGGCCCAGGTGGCGACGGCGATGTCGTGCCCATTGGCGACCCTGAGGAAGACGAGGGCTACGGGGACGATGAGGACGATGAGGATGACGAGGAAGAGGACGACGACGACGGCGATTGAGGTCAGGGAATCGGGGGCCGAGTCGATTCGGACGCCAGCGCACATTGCCTGAACGATCATTGAATCGACTCGGAACCCAATTCTCTGATCCCCACTTCCCTGACCTCAATTCTCGTGCCATGCAGGCCGGCATCGGAAACGACTCCGACCCAGATCGAACGACCCGAACAAAACGCTACTCGCCGAGCTTCTGCTTCAGGATCGCGTTGACCTGTACGGGGTTGGCCTTGCCCTTGGTTGCGGCCATCGCCTTGCCGACCAGCGCATTGAACGCCTTTTCCTTGCCGGCCCTGAATTCCGCGACGATCGCCTGGTTAGCGGCAAGCACGTCATCGACGATCCTGACGATCTCGCCGCCGTCCGAGATCTGCTTCAGGCCGCGCGCGTCGATGATTGCGTCGACGCTGCCGTCGCCGTTCCACAGCGCGTCGAACACGTCCTTGGCCATCTTGCCCGACAACGTGTTGTCGCGGATGCGCGCGATCAGTTGCCCGAGCGTCGCCGCCGCGACCGGCGCATCGCCGATCGCGATGCCGGTGCGATGCAACGCCGCCGCCAGCTCGCCGTGCATCCAGTTGGCGACGAGCCTTGCGCCAACGGCATCCGCAACCGGCAGCGCCGCGACCGCGTCCTCGAAATAGCGCGCGCTTTCGCGCGACGCGGTCAGCGCCGCGGCTTCGTGCGGCGCGAGCGCATACGCCGCGATCAATCGCGCCTGCATCGCCTGCGGCAATTCGGGCAGTGCGGCCCTGACCCGCGCGATCCACGCGTCATCGATCGCCAGCGGCGGCAAGTCGGGATCGGGGAAGTAGCGATAGTCCTGCGCGTCTTCCTTGCTGCGCATCGGCCGCGTCTCGTCATTGTCGGAATCGTAGAGTCGTGTTTCCTGCACCACACGACCGCCGTCCTCGATCAACTCGATCTGGCGACGCACCTCGAACTCGATCGCCTTCTCGAGGAAGCGGAAGCTGTTGAGGTTCTTGATCTCGCAGCGCGTGCCCAGCGTTGCCTGTCCCGTAGGCCGCACCGACACGTTGGCGTCGCAGCGAAAGCTCCCCTCCTGCATGTTGCCGTCGCAGATGTCGATCCAGCGCACCAGCGTGTGCAGCGTCTTCGCGTACGCGACCGCCTCGGCGGCACTGCGCATGTCGGGCTCCGACACGATTTCGAGCAGCGGCGTTCCGGCGCGATTGAGGTCGATGCCGGTCATGCCGTGGAAATCCTCGTGCAGCGACTTGCCGGCGTCCTCCTCGAGATGCGCGCGCGTGAGTCGCACCTTCTTCATCGTGTCGCCGAAGGCGAATTCGATGTCGCCGCCCTGGACCACGGGGATTTCGTACTGCGAGATCTGGTAGCCCTTGGGCAGGTCCGGGTAGAAGTAGTTCTTGCGCGCAAATACGCTGCGCGCCTGGATCGCGCCACCGACCGCGAGCCCGAAGCGGATCGCGCGCTCGACAGCGCCCTTGTTGAGCACCGGCAGCACGCCCGGCAGCGCGATATCGACCGCGGACGCGTGCGCGTTGGGCGGCGCACCGAACGCCGTGGATGCGCCCGAAAAGATCTTCGCCACCGTCGATAGTTGCGTGTGCGTCTCGAGGCCGATCACCACTTCCCAGCCCGCGGAGGATGGAACGCCTTGTGCGCCAGCGCTCGCATGTTTCCCCCCGAGGGGTCGAACGCCTTGCGAAGGCCCGGCGGCGCTCATTGGAACGCCTCCGGCGCGCACGCGTGCCAGTCGGTCGCCTGCTGGTACCGGTGCGATACGTTGAGCAACTGCGCTTCGCGAAAATAGTTGGCCTGGATCTGCAGGCCGATCGGCAGTCCTGCGCGCGTGAAGCCGCAGGGGATCGAGATCGCCGGCGCGCCGGTCAGGTTGCCGGCGATCGTGAAAATGTCGTTCAGGTACATCTGCACCGGATCGGCGCTCTTGGCGCCGAACTCGAACGCGGCGCCTGGCGTGGTCGCGCCCATGATCACGTCGCACTGCATGAACGCGCGCTGGAAGTCATCGGCGATCAGCCGACGCACCTGCTGCGCCTTCAGGTAGTACGCGTCGTAGTAACCATGCGACAGCACGTACGTGCCGATCAGGATGCGGCGCTTGACCTCGGCGCCAAAGCCTTCGGCGCGTGATTTCTTATACATCTCGAGCAGATTGCCGTACTCGGCGGCGCGATGTCCGTAGCGCACGCCGTCGAAGCGCGACAGGTTCGACGACGCTTCCGCGGGTGCGATCACGTAGTAGACGGGCACCGACAGCTTCGCCGCCGGTAATTCGATCGCCACCGTCGTTGCGCCCAGCTTGCGGAATTCGCCGATCGCCGCGTCGACGGCCGCGGCGACATCGGCGTCAATGCCGGCGCCGAAATATTCGCGCGGCAAGCCGATCCGCAACCCGGCGAGCGGCTTCGCGAGATCGCGCGTGTAATCCTCGTTGGGCCGTGCCAGCGACGTCGCGTCGCGCTCGTCGTGTCCTGCCATCGCGTTGAGCAGCAGCGCGCAGTCTTCTGCGGTGCGCGCGAACGGCCCCGGCGTGTCGAGGCTCGACGCGAATGCGATGAGGCCGTAGCGCGAGCACACGCCGTACGTCGGCTTCAGCCCGCAGATGCCGGTGAGCGCCGCTGGCTGGCGGATGGACCCTCCGGTGTCGGTGCCTGTCGCACCGGGCACGAGCCGCGCGGCGATCGCCGCCGCGGAGCCGCCCGAGCTGCCACCCGGAACGTACGCGGTGTTCCACGGATTCTTCACCGTGCCGAAGTACGACGTCTCGTTCGATGAGCCCATCGCGAACTCGTCCATGTTGGTCTTGCCGACGAGCACCGTGCCGGCGCGACGCAGTCCGTCGACGACGAACGCGTCGTACGGCGCGGTGAAGCCGGACAGCATCCGCGAGCCGCAGGTCGTGCGCAGCCCCGCGGTCATCAGCACGTCCTTATGCGCGATCGGCACGCCGGTCAATGCTGCCGCGTCACCGCGCGCGCGCGCGGCGTCGGCCTGCGCCGCTTGCGCGAGCGCGCCTTCGCGATCGACGGTGATGAACGCGTTGAGTCGAGGCTGCGCACGTTCGATGCGATCGAGCAGCGCGGCGGTGACCTCCACCGACGACAGCTTGCGCGAGGCCAGCGCGGCGGCGAGGCCGGCGACGGTGTCGAGTGCCGGATCCATCGTCATTCGACGACGCGCGGCACGAGGTAGAGGCCATCCTCGACCGCCGGCGCCTGCTGCTGGAAGCGCGCGCGCTGGTCGGTCTCGGTGACGCGATCGTCGCGCAGCGGCATCGTCATGTCCTGCGCATGCGACATCGGCACGATGCCGGTGGTGTCGATCGACGCGAGCTCGTTGATCATCGCGAAGATCGCTTCGAGCTTCGCATGCACGTCGGCGGCCTCGCCGGCGCTGATTTCGATGCGCGCGAGATGGGCGATGCGTTCGACGTCGTGAAGGGTGAGTGTCATGGGCTTGTTGCCGGGCGCGGCGGCCCTGCGATCCTGAGTCGCCTGGAAGGCGGCCGGAGCCGGCCGTTTTTCGCGCTTTATCAATGCGAAAAGAGCGTCGTAGAGTATCATGAGCGCCTCAAAAACAGGCGCCGCGACACCCCGAATCCCCGGGTGTTATTGTCGCGAACGCGCCATACTGCAGATCCCGCTTCATGTTCGATTTTTTCAAGGGTTATTTCTCCAGCGATCTCGCGATCGACCTGGGCACCGCCAACACGCTGATCTATGTGCGTGGCAAGGGCATCGTCCTCGACGAGCCCTCGGTGGTGGCGATCCGCCAGGAAGGCGGTCCCAACGGCAAGAAGGTGATCCAGGAAGTCGGGCTCGCGGCGAAGCAGATGCTGGGGCGCACGCCCGGCAACATCACCGCCATCCGCCCGATGAAGGACGGCGTCATCGCCGACTTCACAGTCACCGAGCAGATGCTGAAGCAGTTCATCAAGAAGGTGCTCGATTCGCGGCTGTTCTCGCCAAGCCCCCGCATCATCATCTGCGTGCCCTGCGGCTCGACGCAGGTCGAGCGCCGCGCGATTCGCGAATCGGCGCTCGGCGCCGGCGCGTCGAAGGTCTACCTGATCGAGGAGCCGATGGCCGCGGCGATCGGCGCCGACCTGCCGATTTCCGACGCCACCGGCTCGATGGTCGTCGACATCGGCGGCGGCACCACCGAAGTCGGCGTGATCTCGCTGGGCGGCATGGTGTACGCCGGCAGCGTCCGCGTCGGCGGCGACAAGTTCGACGAGGCGATCGTCAACTATATCCGTCGCAACTACGGGATGCTGATCGGCGAGACCACTGCCGAGATGATCAAGAAGACGATCGGCTCGGCGTTTCCGGGTTCGGAAGTCAAGGAAATGGAAGTCAAGGGGCGCAATCTCGCCGAGGGAATCCCGCGCAGCTTCACCGTGTCGTCGAACGAAATCCTCGAGGCGCTGACCGACCCGCTCAACAGCATCGTGTCGGCCGTGAAGAGCGCGCTCGAGCGTACCCCCCCCGAGCTCGGCGCCGACATCGCCGAGCGCGGCATGGTGCTGACCGGCGGCGGCGCGCTGCTGCGCGACCTCGACCGGCTGCTGATGGAAGAGACCGGCCTGCCGGTGATCGTCGCCGACGACCCGCTGACGTGCGTCGTACGCGGCTGCGGCAAGGCGCTGGAGAACATGGAAACGCTCTCCACCATCTTCACCACCGACTAGCGCCGTAGCCGTGACGGCGCCCGCATCGCCCGCATCGCAGGTTTGGCTGGCGGGGCAGTCGTACGCAGCGCGAAGCCTGTTCGAACGCCAGCCAACGCCGCGCAAGATGTCGAGTTGCCGGTCGGAGGAGCGGGGCCGGACGGCGCGACGTTGGTCCAAAGCGAGTTTGCGAAGCATATTTGAGCGACGACCGATGTCGCGCCGTCCGGCCCCGCGTGAGCTGTCACGACGGCCGATGCCCCGCCAGCCGGGCCTGCGCCCATAAATGCTGCACACCGATCCGCCGCCTTTCTTCCACCGCGGCCCCAGCCCACTCGCGCGGCTGTCGTTCTTCGCACTGCTGTCGATCGCGCTGCTGTTCGCCGACACGCGCTTTCGCTACCTCGAGGGCATTCGCCACGGCGTCAACACCGTCATCGCGCCGTTGCAGAGCGCCGTGCAGTGGCCGGGCGAGGCCGCGGGGTTCGTCGTGTCCTATTTCGCCTCGAAGCGCGCGCTGTCCGCCGAAAATACCGAGTTGAAAAGCCAGTTGCTGGCGCAGGGACCGGCGGTGCAGGGGGCGTCGCGCGTCGAAGCAGAGAACGCCAAGCTGAAGGCATTGCTCGACGTGCATGCGCGTTACGGCGGCGCCGCGGTCGCCGTCGAAGTGCTGTTCAGTGGGCGCGATCCGTTTTCGCAGAAGGTGTTCGTGGGCAAGGGCACCGACGCCGGCATCAAGCCGGGCGAAGCGGTGATCGACGAAGCGGGCGTCGTCGGCCAAGTCACGCGCGCGTTCGCGTCGATGTCGGAAGTGACGCTGCTGACTGACAAGGACCACGCGGTGCCGGTCAAGAACGAGCGCACCGGCGTGCGCAGCGTGCTCTACGGCACCGGCACCGGACGGCCGCTCGAGCTGCGCTTCATCCCACCGTCCGCCGACGTGCAGGCCGGCGACCGGCTCATCACCTCCGGTCTCGACGGCACGTATCCGGCGGGGCTCGCGGTGGCGAAGGTCGATGCGGTGGAGCGCGACACCGGCCAGATCTTCGCGCACATCACGTGCTCGCCGCTCGCCGGCGTCGATCGCTCCGAGCAGTTGCTCGTGCTGGGCGAGACCGCGGCGCGCATCGCGCGTCCCGATGAGCCGGCGGGCGCCGACAATGCGCGCAAGCCGGCGCGCGTGAAAGCGCGGCGTGGCGGTTGAGCACGCGAATCCCGATGCCTTCGTTCGCTGCACGTCCCGAGGAAATACTCAAGCCCGCCCGGCCGTTGTTCGTCGCGCTGACGATGCTGTTCGGCTTCCTGGCCAACCTGCTGCCGGCGGCCGGCTTCGCGGCGGTGCTGAAGCCTGATTTCCTGGCGCTCGTGATCCTCTACTGGTGCATCCAGGAGCCGCGAATGATGGGCGTCGGCTTCGCGTGGTTCGCCGGGCTGTGGATGGATGTCGCCGACGCCACGCTGTTCGGCCAGCACGCGCTCGCCTACGCGGTGCTCGCCTACTCCGCCGAGTATTTCCGCCGTCGCGTGTTGCGTTTCACGTTGTGGCACCAGGCGGCGCAGGTCGCGGTGCTGCTGCTGTTCTGCGCGGCGCTGGTGCTGCTGGTACGCGTGGTCGGCGGTGCGCCGCTGCCGCGCTGGACCTATTTCGTGGCGCCGCTGGTCGGCGCGCTGGTGTGGCCGCTGCTGTCGGTGATGCTGCAGCGCCCGCAGCGGCCGGCGCACTCGTCGGTGAACCGGTGATGCGCTGGAATCCGTTCAAGTCGCGTCGTCGCCGCTTCGGCGGCGGACACGGTTTCGGCGCGCCGGAATTGCGCAACCGCGAGCGCGACGTGTTCCTGTTCAAGCGCCGGCTGGGATTCGTTGCGGCGCTGGTCGTGCTGGCGTTCAGCGGGCTCATTGCGCGGTTCGTGCAGTTGCAGGTGGTCGAGCACAGCCATTTCCAGACGCTCGCCGAGACCAACCGCATCGCCATCGTGCCGGTGCCGCCCAATCGCGGCGTGATCACTGATCGCAACGGCGCGGTGCTGGCGCAAAGTTTCTCCGCGTACACGCTCGAGGTCACGCCATCGCGCATCGCCGACCTCGACAAGACGATCGATGCGTTGTCCGACATTGTCGAAGTGCGCGACCGCGACCGCAAGCGCCTGCGCAAGCTGATCGAGGAGTCGCGCAACTTCGAAAGCCTGCCACTGCGCACCAAGCTCACCGACGACGAGGTCGCGCGCTTCGCCGTCAACCGCTTCCGTTTTCCCGGCGTCGAGATCAACGCGCGGCTGTTCCGGCAGTACCCGTATGGCGAGATGGCGTCGCACGTCGTCGGCTACATCGGGCGCATCAACGACCGCGACGTCGAGCGCATCGCCGACTGGGACGAGGTCACCAACTACAAGGGCTCGGACTACATCGGCAAGTCCGGCGTCGAACTTTCCTACGAGCGCCAGTTGCACGGGCGCACCGGCAACGAGGAAGTCGAAGTCGACGCGTCCGGCCGTGCGGTGCGGACGTTGTCGCGCAAGCCCCCGACGTCCGGCGACAACCTCGCACTGACGATCGACATCGAGCTGCAGAAGACGGCCGAGGAGTCGTTCGGCACACGCCGCGGCGCGCTGGTGGCGATCGATCCGCGCAACGGCGAGGTGCTGGCGCTGGTGTCGAAGCCCGGCTTCGACCCCAATCTCTTCGTCGACGGCATCGACACGGCGAGTTGGCAGGAATTGAACGAATCGCCCGACAAGCCGTTGCTCAACCGGCCGCTGCGCGGCGCCTACCCGCCGGGATCGACGATCAAGCCATTCCTCGCGCTCGCCGCGTTGCAGTCGGGCAAGCGCACGCCGTCGCAGGCTATTTTCGATCCCGGGTACTACCAGATCCCCGGGCAGGCGCATCGCTTCCGCGACGACAAGCCGGGCGGCCACGGCACGGTGGACATGGTGAAGTCGATCGTCGTGTCCTGCGACACCTATTACTACACGCTGGCCGGCGAGACCGACATCGACGACACCGCGCGCTTCATGTCGCAACTCGGCTTCGGCGCCAAGACGGGCATCGACATCGACGGTGAGCTCAACGGCATCCTGCCGTCGCGCGCGTGGAAGCGCGAGCGCTACGGCAACAACGGTAAATGGTATCTCGGCGACTCGATATCGGCCGGCATCGGCCAGGGCTACAACGCGTTCACGCCGCTGCAGCTCGCGCATGCGATCGCGACGATCGCCAACAATGGCGTCGCCTACCGGCCGCATCTGTTGCGCGCGATCAATGGCCGCGAGGAGGACGCGCGCGCGCTGGTTGACGAGCGGCCGACGACGCTGGCGCTCGATCCCGCGAATCTCGCGGTGATCCGCGGCGCGCTGTCGGCGGTCAATCGCGAAGGCACCAGCAAGGCGGCGTTCGTCGGCGCAACCTACACCAGCGCCGGCAAGACCGGTACCGCGCAGGTCTATTCACTGCGAGGTGAAAAATATTCGGAAAAGAAGGTTGATGAGCGCCTGCGCGATCATGCGTGGTTCATCGCCTACGCGCCGGCCGATAACCCGCGGATTGCCGTTGCCGTGCTGGTCGAGAACGGCGGCTTCGGCGCCGCCGCGGCGGCGCCGATCGCGCGCCGCGTGTTCGACTACTGGCTCACCGGGCTCAAGGCCGCGCCCGTACCCCAGGTCGATGCGCCCGCCGGCGACGACGAAAGCGACTGACGGTGAACGCACTCGAACTGCTGGGACGTGGCTGGGAGGCACTGACACGCCGCATCGACACCTTCCTGTTCACGGCGGCGCTCGCGATCGTGATGGTGGGGCTGGTGACACTCTATTCGGCCACCGACCAGAGCTTCGCGCGCGTCGAAAGCCAGCTGATGAGCCTCGCGTTCGCGCTGCTGCTGATGTGGATCGTCGCCAATATCGCACCGGAAAAGCTGGCGCGGATCGCCGTGCCGCTGTACGTGACCGCGGTGGCGCTGCTGGTCGCGGTTGCGCTGTTCGGCACCGTGGTCAACGGCTCGCGGCGCTGGCTCAACATCGGCGTCGCGCGCTTTCAGCCGTCGGAGCTGATGAAGATCGCGCTGCCGCTGATGCTCGCGTGGTACTTCCAGAAGTTCGAGGGACGCGTCGGCTGGAAGGACTTCCTGCTCGCGTCGATATTGATCGTCGTTCCCGTCTACCTGATCAAGCGCCAGCCCGACCTCGGCACGGCGATGCTGATCACCGCGTCGGGCTGCTACGTGCTCTATCTCGCCGGGCTGTCGTGGAAGGTCATCGTCGGCCTGCTGGCGCTGGCGGGCGGCATCGCGCCGCTGCTGTGGCCGATGCTGCACGACTACCAGCAGGAGCGCATCCTGACGTTCCTCGATCCGTCGCGCGACCCGCTCGGCGCCGGCTATCACTCGACGCAGGCGTCGATCGCACTCGGCTCCGGCGGCATCGTCGGCAAGGGCTGGCTCAACGGCACGCAGGCGCACCTCGACTTCCTGCCGGAGCGCCATACCGACTTCATTTTCGCGGTGTTCGGCGAGGAATTCGGCCTGATCGGCAACATCGTGCTGGTGGCGCTCTACATGCTGCTGATCGGACGCGCGATGATGATCACCGCCAATGCGTCGACGTTGTTCGCGCGGCTGATGGCGGGCGCGGTGACGCTGATGTTCTTCACCTACGCGTTCGTCAACATGGCGATGGTGAGCGGCCTGATGCCGGTGGTCGGCGTGCCGCTTCCGCTGGTGTCGTATGGCGGCACGGCGCTCATCTCGCTGTTCATCGGCCTGGGGGTGCTGATGAGCGTGCAGGCGCACCGCAAGCTCGTCGCCGGCTGACGCGGGGCGCGCGTCGGCGAGCTCAGGGGTGGACGTTACGAAGGTAGAGATTCGTTCCCGGGTCTTCCGGCGACATCGTGATCACGCGCTGGAACACGAAGCCGATCGATTCGAGCAGGCGGATCGAGCGCAAGTTGTCGGTCGACGTGATCGCCGCGCAGCGCATCACGCCGAACGCGCGCTGGCCATGTTCCAGCGCCGCGAGCGACGCCTCGCGTGCATAGCCCAATCCGCGCGCCGCCGGCAGGAACGCGAAGCCCAGGTCGACGTCGTCGAGCGTGTCGCGCTTGATGAGGCCGCACAAGCCGAGCCGCAGCCCGTCGGACTTGCGCTCGACGACATCGAGACAGAAGCCGCGGCGCGCGACCATCGCCTGCGGCCCCGACGCGATGTAGTCGCGCGCGTCACTCTCGGAGCGCACGTGCTTGTCGCCGATGAACTCGAGCCATCCGGGATCGTTGAGCAGCTCGACGATGAAGTCCGCGTCGTCGAGCGTCAGCCGCCGGATCGCTAGGCGCGCGGACTCGCAGACGATGACGTGGCCCGGCGTCAAGTGATCGACGTCAGGATGGCTCGCCATACGCGAGGCCGTCCATCATCTGCGCGAACTTCGACCAGTCGATGCGCTTGCTGCGCTGGCGGCGCGCGCCGTACCAATAGAGGGAACCGCGGCCGATCTCGAGCTCGCCGATTTTTTCCCCGCCCGCGTAGATTTTCAGATTGAGCGACGAGCGCGCCTTGGCGAGCTCGAAGTTGGCAAGGTCCGCCTTGACTTCATGGCGGCGCGGCGGCGCCTTGCGGTCGGTCGTGGTTGTTCGGGGCATGTCGGCCTTTCGTCACGCGGCGGCTCGCGTCGCGCCGCGGCGACAGTGTGCTGCAGGTCGCGCGCGGCATCAATAGCCGCGCGCGAGGAAGTCGACGAGGCTCAGCGCGAACAGGAACGCGAGCCACAGGATTCCCGCCGCGGCGACAAGACGGATCACGGCGCCACCGCGCAGCACGTGCATGAAGAACACCAGCACCAGGCTGGACTTGACCACCGCGATCGCGAAGTTGCTGATGGCATTGAACATGCCCAGCGGCAACAGCGCGCTGCCGGCAGTCAGCGCGAGCAGGATCATCAGCGCGATCCAGGTCCACGCGGGTGTGCGCAGGTCGAGCGATTTCACGAGCGCGCGACCAAGTACAACGCCGGATACATGAAGATCCAGACGATGTCGACGAAGTGCCAGTAGAGCCCGGCGTTGTCGATCGACGCCGGTGACTGTGCAACGAATGCGCCGCTGCGCACGCGTGCCGCCATCAGCGCGACCAGCGCGACCCCGATCAAGAGGTGCAGCGCGTGGAACCCCGTCATCACGAAATAGAGCCAGAAGAAGGTCTGCATGCCGGCGACGCTCACAGCCTCGAATCCGTTGCCGGGAAACAGATGCTGGACGTACTCGGCGTGGTACTCGTAGCCTTTGATCGCGAGGAAGACGATGCCCAATACGGCGGTGGACGACAACAGCATCGCGCACAGCCGCGCGCGGCCAATCTTCGCCGCGTCGACGGCAATCGCCATCGTCACGCTGCTCGTCAGCAGCACCGCCGTGTTGAGCGTGCCCAGCAGCATGTTGGTATGGCGGCTGGCTGCGGCGAATCCGTCCGCATAGCGCAGGCGCATGATGAGATAGGCGAAGAACAGCACGCCGAAGAACAGCGTTTCGGTGGTCAGGAACACCCACATGCCGAATTCCATCGTCGTGCGACGCAGTTCGCGTTGCGCGGGCGCCGGCAGCGTCGTCGTGTCGCTCATTTCGGCGCGCCTGCGGATCGTTGCGGCGACCGTTCCAGCAGCGGATACGCGTACGGCTCACCAACAGCCACCGGCCGATCGCCGAAATTGTCCTCGGGCGGCGGCGACGTCGTCGTCCATTCGAGGCCGCTGGCGCCCCATGGATTCGCGGGAGCTTTCGCGCCGCGGAACAGCGACCACGTGAGGTAGACGAGCGGCAGCAGGTAACCGATCGCGAGGATCACCGCGCCGGCCGATGAGAGCACGTTGAGCGTCGTGAACTGCGGCGCGTATTCATGATAGCGGCGCGGCATTCCCGCGATGCCGAGCAGGTACTGCGGAAAGAACGTGAAGTTGAATCCCAGAAACAGCAGCACCGCGGCGAACTGCGCCCAGCGCGGTGGATACAGGCGCCCGGTGATCTTCGGCCACCAGAAATGGATGCCCGCGAGGTACGCCGAAACCGAGCCGCCGACCATGATGTAGTGGAAGTGCGCGACGACGAAATAGGTGTCGGTCAGCTGCACGTCGAGCGCGAGTGCCGCGAGAAAGAGGCCCGACATTCCGCCGAACATGAACAGGCCGACGAAGCCGAGCGCATAGAGCATCGGCGCCTCGAACGAAATCGTGCCCTTGTAAAGCGTGGCCGTCCAGTTGAACACCTTGATCGCCGACGGGATGGCGACGAGGTACGACAGGACCGAGAACACGATGCCCGCATAGACCGACTGGCCGGACACGAACATGTGATGGCCCCAGACCAGGAAGCCGATGACGGCGATGGCAATGATCGCGTACGCCATGCTGCGGTAGCCGAACACCGGGTTGCGCGCGAAGCACGCGATGATCTCGCTGGCGATCCCCATCGCCGGCAGCACCATGATGTAGACGGCCGGATGTGAATAGAACCAGAACAGGTGCTGGAACAGCAGCGGATCGCCGCCAAGCGACGGGTCGAAGATCCCGATGTGCCAGATGCGCTCGATGCCGAGCAACGCCAGCGTCATCCCCAGCACCGGCGTCGCCAGCACCAGGATCACGCTCGTCGCGTAATGTGCCCAGACGAACAGCGGCAGGCGGAACCAGGTCATTCCCGGTGCGCGCAGCGTGTGGATCGTGACGATGAAATTGAGTCCGGTCAGGATCGACGAGAAGCCGACGATGAACACGCCGGCGATCGCCGCGATCACGTGCGAGTTGGAGAACATCGTCGAGAACGGCGTGTAGAACGTCCATCCGGTGTCGATGCCGCCGGCGAACAGCGCTGCCAGCGTGAACAGCGCGCCGCCGACGTACAGGTACCAGCTCGCGAGGTTGAGGCGCGGAAACGCGAGGTCCTTCGCGCCGATCATCAGCGGCACGAGGAAGTTGCCGAGCGTCGCCGGTATCGACGGAATCAGGAAGAACCACACCATGATGACGCCGTGCATCGTGAAGAGCTTGTTGTAGGTCGACGCGGACACGAGGTCGCCGGTAGGTGTGGCGAGCTCGATGCGCATCAGCGTCGCCGCGGCGCCGCCGATGAAGAAGAACAGCGTGATCGAGATCGCGTAGAGGATCGCGATGCGCTTGTGGTCGTGCGTCGTCAGCCACGACCGGATCGTCATACCCGCATCGAGGTAGCTCGCGGCGCTCATCGCACGGGGGTCTCCGCGTCGGCGCGATGGCGGATGTAGGCGATCAGGTCGAGGATGTCCGCTTCCCCGATCTGGCCGGCGAACGACGGCATGATGGGCGCGTACCCTGCTGCGACTTCCTTGCGCGGCACGAGGATGGAATCGCGGATGTAGCGGTCGTCGGCCATCACCATCGTGCCATCTGCGAGCGGCACCGGCCGGCCATAGAGGCCGTCGAGCGACGGCGCATGCACGGCGGCATTGGCTCCGTGGCAGCCGCTGCAGCCGAATTGCCGGAACAACGCCTCGCCGCGCATCGCCATCGTCGGGTCGCCGTGCGCGTCGAGCCATCGCTGGTACTGCGGCGGTTCCAGCGCGATCACGTGGCCGAACATCCGCGCGTGGTCGGTGCCGCAGTACTCGGCGCAGAAGAGATCGAAGTCGCCGGTCCGCGTCGCGGTGAACCACAGCACCGTGTAGCGGCCGGGCAGTACGTCCTGCTTGACGCGGAACGCGGGCACGAAAAAGCTGTGGATCGCGTCCTGCGATGTCATCACCAGCTTCACGGGCACATTGACGGGCACGTGCAGCTGGTCGATCTCGCGCTGGCCGGTCGCATGCTCGAGCGTCCACATCCACTGCTTGGCGACGACCGCCACCTCGAGCGCGCCGGCGGGCGGCGACGAGCGGTCGAAATAAAGCGCCGCTGCCCATCCGAACGCGGCGACGAAGAACAAGAGCGGCAGCGCAATCCAGGCAATCTCGATGCGGCGGCGGATCTGCTCGCGTTCCGCGGGCGGCGCGCGCACGCGATCGACCACGGCGCCGCGGCGATAGCGATAGGCGAACAGCAGCATGAGGGCGATGACGAGCAGGGCGACGGTGCTGGTCAACACCGTCATGGCCACGAACAACGAGTCGTAGCGCGGGGCCAGCGCCGACGCCGGCTCGGGGAGGAACGGCAGATTCAACGCATCCTCGCGCCAGGTGCCGGTCGGTCGCGGCGACGCAGCCAAAGCACGAAGCCCAGCAACGCCGCGACGGTGGCGAGCGCGAGCAACCTCGACCCGTCGATCACCGCGGGCGAATAGCGGCCAGTGACCGGGTCGAAGTGGAAGCACCGCAACAGCAGCGCACGTACCGGCGAGCCGATCGAATCGGCTGCGGCCGCGACCAGGCTAGCCTGCAACTCGCGCGGCGGATAGTCGACACCGAAGAAGTAGCGTGAGATACGTCCTTGGGGTGTAACGATGACCACGCCGGACGGGTGCGCGTATTGCCGCAACGTCGGGTCGTAGACGTAATGGAAGCCAACCGCTTCGGCGAGCGCATCGGTCGATGCGCGTGGCGCGGTGAGGAAGTGCCACCCCGGCAATGCGCTGCCAGGACGGCCTGGCCCGGATGGCATTGCCGGTGGAATCAGCGTCGCGCGCGCGTGCGCGGCGTCCACTTGCGTCTCCTCGGGGTCGATGCTGACGGCGATCACCCGGTATTGCGCCTGCGGCGCGAGGTCAACGTGCGCGAGGCTCGCGAGCAGCGCCTGGCGCACCGCGCTGCACAGGTTCGGGCATTCGTAGTAGCCGAGAACGAGGATGCCCGGGCGGTCATCGAGCGCGGCGGCCAGCGTGGTTGCGCGGTGCTGTTCGTCGACGAAGGGCGCGCGCATGGGCAGAACCTGGCCGAGGTGCTGGTCGAACGCGACGCTTGGCGGCACGATCGCGAGGTCCGCGGCGAGTGCGGAAATCGGCACGCACGCGCATGTGGCGACAATCGCGCAGATCGATGCCGCACTCCGCCGCCACCCGGGTTGAGGGGTCGTCACCGCGCGGCTCCGGCTGCACCATGGCGCTGCGCGACGATGCGCATCGCCTCGTCGATCGGGATGTGCGCGACACCATGCGCGCGATCGATCCACCGGTAACCCTCGAGCATTGCGGACTTTTCGGCGCGAAAGCGCGCGAGCTCGGGACCGGGCGCCGGCTCAAGCGCGACGGTTCCGGTGTCCGGAAGCGAGTGCGGCTGCACATTTCCGCGGGAAAACTGGCGGCTGAGCAGTACGCTCGCGACGATGCAAAGTGCAACGACGGCGACGAGACACGCGGCGGCGATTGTCACGCGACGCACGTCGACCGCGTTGGGCTCTTGCGACATTCTGCGGTTGGGCGGGTCAGCCATGTTCGGCGATGGCGGGAAGGTCGAACGGGGCGCGCACCGGCGATGACCTCGCGTAGAGCACCAGGAACGCTGCGCCCCACAGGCCGCCGACTGCAACGAGCGCCACCGGCGCGAACCACAGTTGCGCGCCGTCGAACGCGGGCAGCACGTGCCACGCCACTTCCAGCACGTGCGCGCACAAAACGACCGCGCACAGTGCCGCGAGCCGCAGCGCGTCGCGCTTGAACGTGCGAAACAGCATTGCCACGAACGGCAGCACGAACTGCAGCAGCACGACGACCACCGCCAGCGCCTTCCAGCCCGGTGTCGCGCGCGCCACGTACCAGCCGATCTCCGTCGGCAGGTCCTCCGCCCAGATGATGAGGAACTGCGTGAACGCTAGATACGCCCACAGCATCGCGTACATCATCAGGATGTTGCCGAGGTCCTGCGCGTCGCGCGCCGTTCCCGGCGGCTCATTCATCGCGTCCGCAGGCACCGCAGCCGGTGCGCGACAGGCGCCCCGCAGCGCGCCGCCCGCGACGCTCGCGGCCACGCCGAACGCGAACGCGGCCAGCGCCTGGCTCGTCAGCACCAGCAGGCCGAATCCGGTCGAATGCCAGTCGCGCGACAGCGACATGATCCAATCCACGGCGGCGAGCGTCATCGTCACGGCATAGGCAATGAGCCCGGCGATGGCCAACGCGCGCGCGTCGGGCTGCGGAGCGCCGGTCGCGCTCATCCGGTGCGCGCGCCATTGGCGGCGCAGCGCCAGCGCCAGCGCGATCCAGACCGCGAAATAGGCGGCGGCGCGCGCGACGAAAAACGGCGTTTCGAGATACCACGCCTTGGCGTCGAGCAACGCGTCTGCGCCCCGCGGCGCCGCCCATGGATACAGGTGGGACAGGCCGAACGCGAGCGGCACGCCGAGCAGCGCGACCACGGGCATCGTGCCGATCGCCGACTCGAGCGCGCGACGAATGACGAAACCCCACGCGCCGCCGGTCAGCTCATGGATCATCACGTTGGCGAGCGCGCCCAATGCGATGCCGAGCACGCAAAGCCATGCGAAAAGCCACGCCGGGAAGAAATGCGCAGGATCGAACCAGCCCGCGACTGCGGCAATGAGCGCTGCGACGATTCCGCAGGCGAACGTCACGCGCTGCATCCACGTTGGCGGTGGGCCGACGAGTATCACCGCACGTGATCCAGTTGCGCGCGAGCCTGCGGCTGCAGGTCGGCAGCGTCGGCATGCTGCGAAAGCTGCAGCGCGCGGATATAGGCGACGATCGCGCGACGATCGTCGACAGGCACGCGATTGGCATACGGGAACATCGCGCCGTAGCCATTTGTGATCACGGAGAAGAAATACGCATCCGGCGCATTGCGCAGCCGGTCGATGTGGAACGACGGCGGATGCGGAAAGCCGCGGCGCGCGATCATGCCGTCGCCGTCGCCGGCGACACTGTGGCACGGCGCGCAGAAGATGTTGAAGCGCTCGCGCCCGCGCTCGAGCACCGGCATCGTCCAGGTGTCGCGCCGCACGAGGTCGGCCGGTGGCCGCGCCGCTCGGCCAACGTCCGTGGAGCTCGCCCCCGCGGACGCACCGGCCGCTACCGCGACCGCGGGAAGCACGCGGAGCGGAGGAGGAACCGGCGGCTCGAGTGCGACCTCGCCACGGCGTCCACTCGACGTCGCCGCCGCGGTGCCGGCGCTGCGCATGACGCTGCCTTCGACCGGCTCGCGCGCCGAGCGCTTGTCGGCCCACAGCGTGCTCGGCGCGAGCGGCTTGTCGCGTGGCTGGTCGTACATGTTGCGTGCCGTTTTTTCACAACCGGACGCGCTCACCACCGCCAACGCGCACATCGCAGCCATCCACCCGCGCCGGTCGTTCACCGTTCGACCTCGCGCGCCCGCGTCACGCGCACCGGATCGAGCGACCCCAGCACGCGTTCCGTCACCGCCGCGTCGAACCCGGGTGCGTCGGCGCGCACGCACAGGAAGAAGCGGCTTTTCGACGCGAGGTCGAAATCCGGCACGTCGAACACCGGATGATTGAGCCGCGGCAGGCCGTTTAGCACGAGTAAGCCGAAAAATGCCGCGAGCGCCGCGCCGAGCACGGTCAACTCGAAAGTCGCGGGGATGAATGCAGGCCAGCTATGCAGGGGTCGTCCCCCTGCGTTGATCGGATAGTCGATCACCGCGCTGTACCACTGCAACACGTACGCACCGATGCCCCCGACGATGCCGCCCGCAAGTGTGATGGCGGGCACGCCGTTGCGCGTGAAGCCAAGTGCGTCGGCGAGGCCGTCGACCGCGAACGGCGTATACGCGTCGACGCTCGCGAATTCGCGGCGGCAGCGGACTACGGCGGCGAGCAGCGCCTCCGGCGACGCGAACTCCGCCATCACGCCATGGAGGCGCGCGTCAGGCACGGGCAGCTTCCTTGTCGCGCGCGAGCTTGCGCATTTCGGCGATCGAGATCGCCGGCAGCACGCGCACGAACAGCAGGAACAGCAGCGCGAACGTGCCGATCGAGCCCGCCAGCGTCGCGAGATCCCAGAACGTCGGCGCGTAAACATGCCAGGACGACGGCAGGAAGTCGCGATTGAGGCTCGAGACGATAATCATGAATCGCTCGAGCCACATTCCGATGTTGACGACGATCGCGATGACGAACAGTGACACCGTGCTGGCGCGCACGTTCGCCGACCACAGCGCCTGCGGAACGATTACGTTGCAAAGCACGACGCTCCAGTACACCGGCGCATAGGGACCTTGCATCCGGTTCACCGTCATCGCAATCTCGTAGCGATCGGCGCTGTAGTACGCCATGAAAATCTCGGTCGCGTAGCTGTAGGTGACGATTAGGCAGCACACCAGCATCAGCTTCGCCATGTTGTCGAGATGGCGCGCGGTGATGAACGCTTTGAGCCGGAAGATGCGGCGCATCGGGATCGCCAGCGTCAGCGCCATCGCGAAGCCCGAGAACAGTGCGCCCGCGACGAAATACGGAGGAAAGATCGTCGAATGCCAGCCAGGCGTGTTGCCGATCGCGAAGTCGAGCGACACAACGCTGTGCACCGAAATCACCAGCGGCGTCGCGAGGCCCGCCATCAGCAGGTACGCGCTGTCGAAGCGCGCCCAGTGGCGCGCGTCGCCCCGCCAGCCCAGCGCCGCGAGGCCATACGCGACCTGCTGCCAGCGCTTGCGTGCGCGGTCGCGCAACGTCGCCAGGTCGGCAATCAATCCCATGTACCAGAACAGCAGCGATACGATGATGTACGTGCCGATGGCAAAGATGTCCCACATCAGCGGACTGCGCCACTGCGGCCACAGGTTCATGATGTTCGGATACGGGATGAGCCAGTAGAAGAACCACGGCCTGCCCAGATGCAGGATCGGCATCAGCCCGGCCATCGCCACCGCGAAGATCGTCATTGCCTCGGCGAAGCGGTTGATCGAGGTCCGCCATCGCTGTCGCAACAGCAGCAGGAATGCCGAGATGAACGTGCCGGCGTGGCCGATGCCCACCCACCAGACGAAGTTGGTAATCGCGAACGCCCATGCGACCGGCTGGTTGTTGCCCCAGATGCCGACGCCCTTGGCGAACAGATAGCTGATCGCGACGACGAACAAAAGCGTCAGCGCGCCACTTACCATCGCCGCGGCGATCCAGCCCCAGTGCACCGGTCGCGCGAGCACGATGTCGGCGATGCGGTCGGTGATCGACGCATCGGTGTAACGGCCGAGGAGCACCGGGGTCGCCGCCAGTGCCGCTTCGTCGGTCATGATCGCCCTCGCGGCTCCGCGCCCGCGGCGCCCTCGTCATCCGCCAATTCCGCACTGGCGTTGAGCACTTTCGGAAGGTACGACGTGCGCGGACGCGTATTGAGCTCGGCGAGCAGCGTGTAGTCGAGCGGCGACGCCTTCCGCGCGACGACTTGGCTGCGCGGATCGTTGAGGTCACCGAACACGATCGCCTGCGTCGGGCACACGGCCTGGCATGCGGTGACGACGTCGCCGTCGGCGATGCGGCGATTGCCGCGATCGGCGTCGATGCGAGCGCGCTCGATGCGCTGAATGCAATACGAGCATTTTTCCATCACGCCGCGCATGCGGACCGTCACCTGCGGATTGCGCTGCGCATCGAGGCTGGGCGCCGAGCGCGTATAGGCGATCCAGTTGAAGCGGCGCACCTTATACGGGCAGTTGTTCGAGCAGAAGCGCGTGCCGACGCAACGGTTGTAGACCTGCACATTGAGGCCTTCCGCGTCGTGCACCGACGCCTCCACCGGGCACACGACCTCGCACGGCGCGTGCTCGCATTGCATGCACGGCACCGGCTGGAACAGCGTGCGCGGCGCGTCGCGGCTGCCCGTGTAATAGCGGTCGACACGGATCCAGTGCATTTCGCGTCCGAGCAGCACCTCGTCGCGACCGACGACCGGAATATTGTTCTCGGCCTGGCAGGCGATCGTGCACGCCGCGCAGCCGATGCAGCTCCCCTGGTCGATGCTCATTCCCCATTTGTAGCCGTCGTAAGGGAACGCCGGATACAGCGACGCCTTCGGATCGTTGGCATGCGCCGGCGCGCAGCCGGTGGATTCGCAGCGCGCCGCGTCGTCCTTGCCGATCATGCGCGCGAGGTCTCTGCCCTCCATCCGCGCGTGCGATTGCGCTGCCGCGAGTCTGTGCTTGCCGCCGACCTTCGTTACGCCGACGCTGGCGACGAGGCCGCGCGTCGCCGAATCGAACAGCCGGTAGGCGTCGACGCCAACGCCGTTGCCGACGCTGCCCGCGCGCGTGCGGCCAAAGCCCAGGTGGAGCGTCACTGCATTGTCGGCGTGGCCCGGCAGGATCCACACCGGTGCGCGCACGGCGTTGTCGCCTATCCGCAATTCGACGACATCCTCGTTGTCGAGGCCGCGCCATGCGGCGAACGCCGGCGACACGAGCGCCGCGTTGTCCCACGTCAGCGTCGTCAGCGGTTTCGGCAGTTCCTGCAGCCATGCATTGTTGGCATGCCGTCCATCACCGAGCGTCGGATCGGGCGCCAACAAAAGCTCGACGTCGTCGGACCGACGTGCAACCGGCATCGGGGATGCAGCTGCGCGAGGTGCGGCGGCGCGAGCCACCGCCCTCGCCGCCGCACCGTCGTCGACGATGCCCTGCCACAACGCGTTTTGCCAGAACTTCTCGAAATCGCCGCCATCGCCGTGCGCCCGCTGCCAGTACGCGCGCGTGATCCCGTAGCCGGGCTGCGGATTGCCGTCCAGCAACACCGACAGCACCTCGTGCGCCGACTTGCCGTCGTACAGAGGCGCGATGCACGGCTGCTGGATCGTCACGCTGCCGTCGAACGCGCGAATATCGCCCCAGGACTCCAGTGCGTGCGCGGCGGCGACGTGCCACGTGCACGCGGCGGACGTCTCGTCATTGTAAGTCGCGACGTGCGCCGACCAGCGCAGCTTGCGCAGCGCTGCGTCGAAGTCGAAATCGCGCGGCGCGTTGTACGCGGGATTGCCGCCGAGGACCAGCAGCGCCGCGACCCTGCCGGCGCCGATGTCGGCGGCGAGCGTGCGCAGCGATTCGAAATGACTGTCCGCGGCGAATGCGACAGGCGCTGCCACCATCACCGTGGTCGCGTCGTTGCCGAGGGCGTGGTTGATCGCATGCACGAGTGCATGCACGGCCGGCGGTTGCCGATCGCCGGCGACAACGACCGATGCGCCGCGGTGTTGCGCGAGATCGGCGGCCACCGCGTCGATCCAGCTGGATGCGGCATCCGGTGGCGCTGCCGCGGCCTGCCCTGCGCCGTGTGCAAGCAGCCGATCCGCGAGTCGCTGAGCGAGTGCCGCGACATCGCCGGTGCGTACGACCAGCCGATGATCGGCGAGGGCACCGGTGAGGCTCGGCGAGCCCTCGGCAGCATAGATGCGGCTCATCTGAGACGCACGTTCGCTGCGCCGCGCATCGGCAATCTCGCGCGCGTAGCGCACGCATCCGGGCATCGATCCGACGATGTCGGCGTCAAGCGCGACGATCACGCGCGCGTCGGCGAACCGGTAGCGCGGCTCGACCGCCTCGCCGAACGCCAGCACGCCGCCCGCGTGCACGTTGTCGCGATTGACCGGCTGCCACTGGTGCCATCGGGCGCCCGGGTAACGCGCGAGCAGAGCACGCAACTGGTCGTGCAGCGTCGGCGAAGTCACGGTTTCGGTGAGAATCCGCAAACCGCTGCCGTCGTGCGATTCGCGCAATCGCGACTGCAACTCGCCGGCGAAGCGCGACCACGTGTCGATCGCGCCTTGGCGTGCATGCGTGTTGGCGCGATCGGGATCCCACAGCTCGAGCACCGCCGCCTGCGCGAAGATGTCGGTGGCGCCGAGGCTCGCCGGGTGCGACGGATTGCCTTCGATCTTCGTTGGCCGGCCCATGTTGGTTTCCACCAGCACACCGCAGCCGTAGCCGTCGCGGGCGATCGCCGATGCGTAGAACACCGGCTTACCGTAGCCGTCCTGCGCGGGACCGTCGCGATAAGGAACGATCTTTTCGAGCGGCACGCGACCACAGCCGCCGGCCGCGAGTGCGAGGGGCGCGGCCATCAGCTTGATGAAGTCGCGGCGCGCGAACGCCAGCGGCGTCGTGGCGGCCGCGACCGGTGGTGCGGCTACACCGTCGAGTTCGTCGAGGCCGCGCCAGAACTGCATCCGCGCGGCGTCCGATTTCGAGGGGCGAGGGTCGTCGTGCATCGATTCAACGGTGGCAGGTCGAGCAACTCGTCAACACATCGGCGCCACGCACGTGACGGGCGATCTTCAACGCGGCACCCGCCAACGCCTGGTCGGCGGGTGGCGTCCAGCGCATGTCGAACACGCGATCGGCGGGGCGCAAATAGGGCTCAGGCGCGCGATGGCAGGCGATGCACCATTGCATGTCGAGCGACGCCACGCGCGCGGTCAACGGCATCGTGTCGACCGCGCCGTGACAGGTCGAGCAACCCACGCCCTTCGCGACGTGAATGCCGTGGTCGAAATAGACGAAATCGGGCAGGTCGTGCACGCGATTCCATGTGAGCGCCGTGCCGTTCGCATACGCCGTGACCAGCGGACGCAGCACCGGCTGGTCGGTGAAGAGCTGGGAGTGACAGGTCATGCAGGTCGACAGCGGCGGAATCCCGGCGAACGCCGACGTCTCGACGGCGATGTGGCAATAGCGGCAATCGATGCCGTCGTCGCCGACGTGGTGCTTGTGGCTGAACGGCACCTCCTGTTCCACCGCGACGCCGACCGGCGCGTCGGAGCGTGCATTGACGCGGTAGGTGAGCGCCGCGACTGCGATGGCAGCGACCACGCCCAGCGCGGCGAGCCGCAGGGCCAGCGTGAAGCGGGTGGAAAAGACTTGGGCCACACCGACATTCCCTCGTGTTGGGCCCGGTCGATCGGCCCTGTCAAAAGGTCATTGCTGGAGATGTTGTACCGCTTTGCACAACTTCGCTACAGTTGTCTCGAACAACAATCTACCTAATGGGCCTCCACAATGCAGTCGTCGTTCGATGCGACTAGCCCCCGGCGGTCTTGACCGAGTCCCCTTGATTGCGCCGGCGCAATGTGGGGCAGCAGATACCGCAGCGGCGTTCGCGCAACTGGAGTCGGCGCCAGACATGGCCCGAAGCCGGCGGCGACGAGTTTTGCGCCGGACAACCTGCGTCAGCGCCTCCGCAACCGGTCGACGAATCGTGACACCACCGTGCGCCGGCGCGCGAGCGCGCCGGGCAGCGCGTCGAAATAGCGGCGGTGCACGTAGCACCAGCTCCAGCCGCCGCGCCGCTCCAATGGCACGATCAGGGGATGCGTGGTGGCGTTGAAGTGCGCGAGCGCGTGTGCGTGCGGCGAATCCTCGCAGCAGCCGACATGTCCGCAGGACAGGCATACGCGGAGCTGCGTCCACTTGGCGCCGAGCGCGATGCATTCCTCGCAACCTCGCGTGCGCGGCGCAATGGGCTCGATGCCGGTGAAGTGCTCGCAGCGTGCGCTCATCGCGCGTCGCCCAACGCGGCCATCGACGTCGTGCGAGGTGCCGTGCGCCCGGCTTCTGCGGTGACCGTCGGCGACACGCCGTCGCTTGCGCGCGGCAGCGCGAAGCGCTCGCACAAAGCGTGCTCGCCGGGCGGCGTGAACGCGATCACGCGCGAACCGCGCGCGCGGCGCGCCCACCCGAGATCGATGCAGCGTCGCAGCAGCGCGGCGCCGAGCGCGCCGGCCAGGTGATGGCGGCGAACGCTCCAGTCGAGGCACGCGCGGCACAGCGGCCGGCGCTCGCGCGTGAGCGCATCGATGTCGATATCCAGCTCCCGTAAAAAGCGCCGCGCGTCTGGCGCGAGCGTCACCGCGTCGCCGGACTTGCGCAAAAGTTGCCGCGCGACGAGGCTGTCGTACACGCGTACGCCCAGTTCGCCCGCCAGGTGGTCGTAGCACACGCGCGCCTTGCGCAGCGCCGGTTCGCGCGGGCCGGGCCGTACCCGCGTCGCGCCGGTGCGCGCCGCCACGTCCATCAGGCTTTCGAGCAGGTGCGCGACATCGGCGCCGGCGAGGCGGAAGTAGCGGTGGCGTCCCTGGCTTTCGACTTCCAGCAGGCGCGCGTCCACCAGCTTCGCGAGGTGCGAGCTGACGGTCTGCGGCGTCACGCCCGCGACCTGCGCGAGCTCGGTCGCCGTCAGCGCTTGCCCGGCCATCAGCGCTGACAGCATGTGCGCGCGCGCATGATCGCCGATCAGTGCGGCAATGCCTACGAAGCTCGGCCCGTCGTGCATGGCGCCATTCTAGCCCGTCGCCACCGGCCATGATTCGACCTGGGTCGAATCATTGAAGTGCCTCGCGCGGTTACGCTGGAGCCTTCCCGAGGAGGCGCCATGATCACCTGTTTCATCCGCTATGAAATCGACCCTTTCCAGCGCGCGGCGTTCGCCGAGTATGCGCACAACTGGGCTCGCGTCATCCCGCGCTGCGGCGGCGATCTCGTCGGCTATTTCCTGCCACACGAAGGCAGCAATTCGGAGGCGTGGGGGCTGGTCGCATTCGCCAGCCTGGCCGCCTACGAGGCGTATCGTGCACGGATCCGCGCCGACCCCGAAGGATGCGCCAATTTCGAGTTCGCGCAAGCGCGGCGCTTCATCCTGCGCGAGCAGCGCACGTTCGCCGAAGTGGTCGAAAGCACATTCCGACAACCTCCATCGAAGGAAATCGCCCGATGATCGCAGTGATATTCGAAGTCGAGCCGCACGCCGATCGCAAGGACGATTACCTGGCCGAAGCGGCGCGGCTCAAACCCCTGCTGGAATCGATGGACGGCTTCATTTCGGTCGAGCGCTTCCAGAGCCTGGCCACGCCCGGACGCATTCTTTCGCTGTCGATCTGGCGCGACGAGGAGTCGGTGCGTGCATGGCGTAACGCCGATGCACACCGTGCGACGCAGCACAAGGGCCGCGAGGAAATCTTTCGCGACTATCGACTGCTTGTCGCGTCGGTGCTGCGCGACTACGGCATGCAAGAACGCGCGCAAGCGCCAGCCGACTCGCGCGCCGAGCACGGCGGCTAGGGGACCGTAAAGCGCACGCGCGTCACGCGCCGAAAACGCCGATGCCGTGCGCCATCAGCGACGCGCACAGCATCAGCACGACGAACAGCGTCGCCTCGATGTGCAGCACGCGGCGGATACTGCGGAGCCGACCGGCGTCGACGACCACGACTTCGCCGCGCCTTTGCGCCTTGCGCCACGACAGGAACTGCCGCGTCGGGTAGGCCGACATCATGCCGATCACCACGAACAGCGCGAGCTTGGCGATGAATGCCGCGTTGTGGAAATAGTAACCGGCGCCCTTTTCGAAATAGAAGACGCGCATCAGCCCGGCGGCGATCACGGTCATCGCCGCGATGCCGAACATCAGGTCGATGGCCGCGAGGCGCCGCAGCACCGTCGCATCCGGCGTGCCGCGCGTGAGCACGAGCTCGGCGGCCAGCGCCGCGAACAGCGCGAACGCGGCGGCGAAATGCAGGAAGGCGAACAGCGATGCCATTGTCGGTCTCGGAGCGGCCAGCCACCCGCGGCGATTGCCCCGCAGGACGTTCGGCAGCCGGCGCGCCGACTGCACGGCCAAGCATAACAGCGCGTCGCGCGTCGTGTAACCTTGGCTGACACGCCTGCCGCACACTCGAAGACCGTTCAGCCATGCCCGATGACCCGCGTTCACTGCGCGCCGCCGTAACGGACGTGCGCCGCCGCTGGCATCGCACGACGCCTGCGAGGGGGCAGGACGATGCGATCGCGCAGGACGAGCCGCTGCGCGCCGAGCTCTTCAGCGCCGACCAGATGGCGGCGCATGGCAAGCGCCTCGCGACGCTGCACGAGCTCGGCATCACGGCGTCGCCCGATCGCCTGCTCGAGCGGCTCGCGTCCAACGAGCGTGTGCTGGTCGACCTCGGCAAGCAGCTCGCGTCGGGTCATGACGCCGAGCGGCGCTTTTCGCCCGCGGCGGAATGGCTGCTCGACAATTTCTACCTGATCGAGGAAGAAATCCACACCGCGCGGCGCCATCTTCCGCGCGGCTACAGCCGGGCGCTGCCGCGCCTTTCTGACGACCCCGTCAACGGCACGGCTGCGGGCCTGCCGCGCGTCTACGACCTCGCGCTGCAGGCGATCGCGCACGGCGACGGTCTCGTCGGCCGCGGCACGCTGAGCCGCTTCGTCGCCGCATACCAGTCAGTCGAGCCGCTGCAGCTGGGCGAGCTGTGGGCGGTGCCGATCATGCTGCGGCTCGCGCTGATCGAGAACCTGCGGCGTGTCGGCGCGCGCGTCGCGACAGCGCATCGCGAGCGCGATACCGCCGACGCGTGGGCCGACCGCATGCTCGACGTCGCCGAAAAATCGCCCAGCGACCTGATTCTCGTGATCGCCGACATGGCGCGCTCGGCACCCTCGCTCACCAACGCGTTCGTCGCCGAATTCGCGCGGCGTCTTCAGGGCCGCGGCGCCGCGCTTGCGCTGCCGATCACGTGGATCGAGCAGCGCCTCGCCGAATCGGGGCTCACGGTCGAGCAGCTCGTGCACCTCGAAGGCCAGCAGCAGGCGGCCAACCAGGTGTCGGTCAGCAACAGCATCGGCAGCCTGCGCCTGCTGGGCGCGATGGACTGGCGCGAGTTCGTTGAGACGCTGAGCAGCGTCGAGCAGTTGCTGCGCGGCGATCCGGGTGGGGTCTATGCGCGGATGGACTTCGGCACGCGCGACCGTTACCGGCACTCGGTCGAGGCGATCGCGCGTCTGGGCACGCGTTCCGAGACCGACGTCGCGCGCGCCGCCGTCACCCTCGCGAGTGCGCATGCGGAAGCGGCGCGCGCCGCCCGAGCGGACATTGCGGATGCCGATGGCGCCGATGCGAGCCAGGACGCGCGCCGCGCGCACGTCGGCTTCTACCTGATCGGCGGCGGCCTGCCCGCGCTCGAGGACGCGATCGGCCTCGTGCTGCCGCCGCGCATGCGCATCGCACGCGCCGCGCGTGCGCATGCGCTGGCGCTCTACGCGGGCGCGATCGTGCTCGGCACGCTCGCGCTCGTCGCCGGACCGCTGCTGGAAACACGCGCGCTGCTCGGTTGGCCGTGGTACGCGAATTTGGCGCTCGCAGTCGTGATGCTGATTGCCGTCAGCCAGCTCGTCGTGTCGCTGGTCAACTGGGTCGTCACGCTGTTCGTCGCGCCCGATGCGCTGCCGCGGATGGATTACACCGCGGGAATCGCCGCCGAGTCGCGCACGCTGGTGGTGGTGCCGACGATGCTCGGCACTGCGGCCGGCGTCGAGGCGCAGGCCGACGCGCTCGAGGTGCGCTTCCTCGCAAACCGCGACGAGCACCTGCATTTCGGATTGCTGACCGATTTCCACGACGCCGCGGCCGAGCACACGCCCGATGACGCGGCGCTCGTCGACCTCGCGTCGATGAAGATCGCTGCGCTCAACGCCAAGTACGCCGGCACGCGCGACAGCGATGCGTTCTTCCTGTTCCATCGACCGCGACGCTGGAACGCCCACGAGTGCGCGTGGATGGGGCGCGAGCGCAAGCGCGGCAAGCTCGCCGACCTCAACGCGCTGCTGCGTGGCAGGCAGGCCGACGCGTCGGGCGAGCGCTTCTCGCGCATCGCGGGCGAGATCCGGCCGCTCGACGCCGTGCGCTACGTGATCACGCTTGACGCCGACACGCAGCTACCGCGCGACGCCGCCGCGCAGATTGTCGCGACGATGGCGCATGCACTTAATCGCCCGTGCTTCGGCAGCGGCCGGCGCAAGGACATGGTCGTCGACGGCTACGGCATCCTGCAACCGCGCGTCGGCCTCAGCCTGCCGAGCGCCAATCGCTCAGGCTATGCGCGGCTCTACGGCGGCGAGCCTGGCATCGACCCGTACACGCGCGCGGTGTCCGACGTCTACCAGGACCTGTTCGGCGAAGGCTCGTTCGTCGGCAAGGGCATCTACGACGTCGACGCGTTCGAGCGCGCGCTCGAAGGTCGCCTGCCGGAGAACCGCATCCTCAGCCACGACCTGCTCGAAGGCTGCTATGCGCGCTCGGGCTTGCTGAGCGACGTGCAGTTACTGGAAGAGTCGCCAACGCGCTACAGCGTCGACGTGGCGCGGCGCTACCGCTGGATTCGCGGCGACTGGCAGCTTGCGGGCTGGTTGCGGCCGCATCCGCCGGGTCCTTCCGGCGTGGTGCGCAATCCGTTGTCGGCGCTGTCGCGCGCCAAGATCTTCGACAACCTCCGCCGCAGCCTGGCGCCCGCGGCGTTGCTCGCGCTGCTGCTGGCTGGATGGTGGCTGTTGCCGATGCCGGACGCGTGGACACTGCGCGCGGTCGCTATCATCGCGCTGGTGCCGCTCGCCGCACAGTTCGCCGACTGGGTGCGCCGGCCGCTCGCGCGCCTGCGCGCGGTGGAGCCGGCGAGCGCAACGCTGCCGGCGGCGCGGCAGACGCTGCGGCTCGCGCTGCAGATCGTGCAATCGCTGGCGTGCCTACCCTACGAGGCCGCGTACAGCCTCGCCGCCATTGCCGTCACGCTGTGGCGGATGCTGGTGACGAAGCGCCGGCTGCTCGTATGGAGGCCCTCGGCGGACGTCCGCGTCGAGACGGTTGCCGGCAGCATCGACGACCTGGTGCGCGGCATGCGCACGCTGGCGATCGGACCGCTGCTGGCGATCGGGTGCGCGATGGGTCTCGCAGTGTTGCGCCCGCAGGCGCTGTCGTCGGCGTTGCCGGTGTTGCTGCTATGGCTCGCTTCGCCATTCATTGTCTGGTGGATCGATCGGCCGCTGACTCGCAGGCGGCTGGCGCTGTCCGCCGCGCAGATGGTATTCGTGCGCCGGCTCGCGCGGCGCACGTGGGCGTTCTTCGATTCGCACGTGGGCGCCGACGATCATCACCTGCCGCCTGACAACATCCAGGAAGAGCCGGTCGCGCGCATCGCGCATCGCACGTCGCCGACCAACATGGGCTTCGCGCTGTTGTCGAGCGTCGTGGCGCGCGACCTGGGATACCTGACGACCGGACAGCTCGTCGCACGGCTCGACGCGACGCTGACGACGATGCAGGGCCTCGAGCGCTATCGCGGCCACTTCTACAACTGGTACGACACGCAGACGCTGCAGCCGCTGCGGCCGCACTACGTGTCGACCGTCGACAGCGGCAACCTCGCCGGCCAGTTGCTGACGTTGCGCGCGGCGCTGCTGGCGCTGGCCGGGCAGCCGGTGATGGCGTCCGGCTGGTTCGAGGGCGTCCACGACACCTTCGGCGTGCTCGGCGAAGCGCTGGTCGCGAGCCATGCGGTGACGAGCGGCGCGCTGGGAGGCGCGCTCGAGCGCTTCGAGCAGCTTCTGCGCCGTGACGCGGCGATGACCGTGACGCCTTCCGCGTGGCGCGCTTCGCTCGATGCGCTCGAGGATGCGGCGACGGCGATCCTGATGGCGATCGGCGACGCGCTGCCCGCGGCCGCGGAGGCCGAGGCGGCCGCCGCCGCCGACGAATGCGCGCACTGGGCGTTGCGCCTCGCCGAACAATGCCGCGCCGGCGCCGAGGAGCTCGGCCAGTTCGTGACTGTCGCCGATGGCGAAGACGGCAGTACCACCCTGCCGACGCTGCGCGCGCTCGCGGTCGGGCAGGGAACCGACGTCGCGGTGCGCGACATCGCGCGCCAGCGCCTGCAGCTTCTCGAAGACCTCGCGGCGCGAGCGGGCGCGCTCGCCGAGATGGAGACCGATTTCCTCTACGACGCCGCGCGGCACTTGATGGCGATCGGCTACAACGTCGACGAGCGCCGCGTCGATGCCGGGTTCTACGACCTGCTCGCGTCGGAAGCGCGACTCGGTGTTTTCGTTGCCATCGCGCAAGGGCAGATGGGACAGCAGGCGTGGTTCGCGCTGGGACGGCTGCTGACGTCCGCCGCGGGCGAGCCGGTGCTGCTGTCGTGGAGCGGCTCGATGTTCGAGTACCTGATGCCGATGCTGCTGATGCCGAGCTACGAGAACACGCTGCTCGACCGCAGCTGCCAGGCGGCGGTGCATCGGCAGATCGGCTACGCGCGCGAGCGCGGCGTGCCTTGGGGAATCTCGGAATCCGGCTACAACGCCACCGACACCGCGCTCAACTACCAATACCGGGCGTTCGGCGTTCCAGGACTCGGCCTGAAGCGCGGCCTGGCCGAAGACCTCGTGATCGCGCCGTACGCGTCGATGATGGCGCTGATGATCGCGCCCGAGCAGGCGTGCAAGAACCTGCAGCTGCTCGCCGCCGCCGGCGCGGCCGGGCGCTACGGCTTGTACGAGGCGATTGACTACACGCCGTCGAGGCTGCCGCGCGGACAGAAGAACGCCGTGGTGCGCTCGTTCATGGCGCACCACCAGGGCATGGGTCTGCTGTCGTTCGCGCACCTGCTGCTCGATCGGCCAATGCAGCGCCACTTCGAGTCGGATCCCCGACTCAAGGCGACGCTGCTGCTGTTGCAGGAGCGCGTGCCGCGCGTTGCGGCGATGCAGGCCGACCTGGACGAGCGCGCGGAAATGCGTAGCGCCGTCGACGCCAACCGCGCGCCCATCCGCGTGATCGACAGTGCCGACACGCCGGCGCCGGAAGTGCAGCTGCTGTCCAACGGCCGCTATCACGTGATGGTGACGCAGGCGGGCGGCGGCTACAGCCGCTGGAAGGACCTGGCGGTGACGCGCTGGCGCGAGGATGCGACCTGCGATAGCTGGGGCAGCTTCTGCTACCTGCGCGACATCGCCACCGGCGAATTCTGGTCGACCGCGCACCAGCCGACGGGAACCAGCGGCGACGTCTACGAGGCGATCTTTTCGGAAGGCCGCGCCGAGTTCCGCCGGCGCGACACCGGCATCGACACGCATACGGAGATCGCAGTCTCGCCCGAGGACGACATCGAGTTGAGGCGATTGCGCATCACCAACAACAGCCGCGCGCGGCGCACGATCGAGGTGACCAGTTACTCCGAAGTGGTGATCGCCAACCCCGCCGCGGACGTCATCCATCCGGCGTTCAGCAAGCTGTTCGTGCAGACCGAGATCGTCGAGCGGCCGGCGGCCGTGTTGTGCACGCGCCGGCCGCGCTCGCCCGGCGAAGCGACGCCGTGGATGTTCCAGTTGATGGCGGTGCACGGCGTGCGCGTGCCGGGCGCGGGCGAAGCCAAGGCCGGCACGATCTCGCACGAGACCGATCGCGCGCGCTTCATCGGCCGTGGCGGCTCGCTGCGCGCGCCGCTGGCGATGCGCACGCGGGGTCCGCTGTCGAATACCGACGGATCGGTGCTCGATCCGATCGCCGCGAGCCGCTGCGTGATCACGCTCGCGCCCGACCAGGCGATCACCATCGACATGGTCTTCGGCATGGGCAACGACCGCGGCGCCTGCCTCGCGCTGGTGGAGAAATACCAGGACCGGCGCCTCGCCGACCGCGTGTTCGAGCTCGCGTGGACGCACGCGCAGGTGGTGTTGCGCCAGCTCAATGCCAGCGAGGCGGACGCGCAGCTCTATGGGCGCATGGCGGGGGCGATGATCTACGCGCAGTCGACGCTGCGCGCCGATCCGGCCGTCATCATGCGCAATCGCCGCGGCCAGTCGGGACTGTGGGGCTATGCGATTTCCGGCGATCTGCCGATCGTGCTGCTGCAGATCGGCAGTGCGCAGAACATCGAGCTCGTGCGCCAGCTCGTGCAGGCGCACGCATGGTGGCGGCTCAAGGGGCTTGCCGTCGACCTCGTGATCTGGAACGAGGAGCGCGACATCTACCGGCAACGGCTGCAGGAGCAGATCCTGGGGCTGATCGCCGGTGGCGTCGAAGCGCACGTGATCGATCGTCCCGGCGGCATCTTCGTGCGTCATGTCGAGCAGATCGCGCACGAGGACCGGATCCTGCTGCAATCGGTCGCACGCGCGGTGTTCAACGATGGCCGCGGCAGCCTCGCCGAGCAGGTGCATCGCCGGCCGTTGCGCGAGCGCCGCGCCGCGCCGTTCGCGCCGACGCGGACGATCGAAAGCCGCCCCGCGCCCACGGCGGTGGACGCCGCCAGGAGCACCGGGGCCAGCGTGCCGGCGACGTCGCGCGCGCCGGCGTCCGGGCTGGCGCTGCGTAATGGTGTCGGCGGCTTTTCCGCCGACGGCCGCGAGTACGTGATCGCGCCGCGCCCCGGTGAGCGCCCGCCCGCGCCGTGGGTCAACGTGATCGCCAATGCGCGCTTCGGCTGCGTCGTGTCCGAGGCCGGCAGCGCGTACACGTGGTGCGAGAACGCGCACGAATTCCGCCTCACGCCGTGGCACAACGATCCGGTCAGCGACGACACCGGCGAGGCGATCTTCCTGCGCGACGAGGAAACCGGCGACGTATGGTCGCCGACGTCGCTGCCCGGCACGATGAACGCCACCGATACCCACGCGTTCGTCACCCGCCACGGTTTCGGCTACAGCGTGTTCGAGCACGATCGGCACGACATCCACGCCGAGCTCACGGTGTTCGTGGCACTCGACGCGGCGGTCAAGTTCTCGGTGCTGCGGTTGCGCAACGACGCGGATCGCCCGCGCAAGCTCACGGCGACCGGCTATGTCGAGTGGGTGCTGGGCGACCTGCGGCCGAAGACCGCGCCGCACGTGGTCACCGAAATCGCGCCCGGCAGTGGCGCGCTCTACGCGCGCAATCCGTACAGCGACGACTATGCCGACTGGATCGGCTTTCTCGACGTCGACGAGATCCTGCGCGGCGCCAGCAGCTACACCTGCGATCGCGCCGAATTCATCGGCCGCAATGGCGCCCTGCAGAACCCCGCGGGCCTCAACCGCACGCGCCTGTCCGGGCGCGTCGGTGCAGCGCTCGATCCGTGCGCCGCGATCCAGGTGCCGGTGCAGCTGCTTCCCGGCGAATCCGCCGAGATCGTGTTCAGGCTCGGCATGGGGCGCAGTGCCGACGAAGCGGGCGAGCTCGTGGAGCGCTTCCGCGGCGCAAGTGCGGCGGCGGCGGCGCTCGACGAAGTCAATGCCTATTGGCAACGTACGCTGGGCGCGGTGCAGGTGCGCACGCCCGATCCCGCGCTCGACGTGCTCGCCAACGGCTGGCTGCTGTACCAGACGATCGCGTGCCGGATCTGGGCGCGCAGCGGCTTCTACCAGTCGGGCGGCGCATTCGGCTTCCGCGACCAGTTGCAGGATGCGATGGCGCTGGTGCACACGCGGCCGGCGATGTTGCGTGAGCAGGTCGTGCGGTGTGCGAGTCGCCAGTTTGTCGAAGGCGACGTCCAGCATTGGTGGCATCCGCCACAGGGCCGCGGCGTGCGCACGCACATCTCCGACGATTACCTGTGGCTGCCGCTCGCGCTCGCGCGTTACGTCGAGGCGACCGGCGATGCCGGCGTGCTCGACGAGCCCGTGCATTTCCTCGAGGGCCGCGCGCTCGCGCAGCAGGACGACTCGTACTACGACCTGCCGACGCCATCGCCCGAGTCGGCGAGCGTCTACCAGCACGCGCTGCGCGCGGTGCTCCACGGCTTGCGTTACGGCGCGCACGGCTTGCCGCTGATGGGCACCGGCGACTGGAACGACGGCATGAACCTCGTCGGTCACGAAGGCCGTGGCGAAAGCGTGTGGCTCGGGTTCTTCCTGTGCGAGGTGCTGCGGCGTTTCGCTGCGGTGGCACGCCTGGCCGGCGACGACGCCAGCGCGACGCGCTGTGACACCGAGCGCGTGCAGCTTGCGCAACGGCTCGAGGCCGAGGCGTGGGACGGCAACTGGTACCGGCGCGCGTACTTCGACGACGGCACGCCGCTCGGCTCGGCCACCAACGCCGAGTGCCAGATCGATTCGATCGCGCAGAGCTGGTCGGCGCTGTCGGGTGTCGCGTCGCCAACGCGTGCGCGAATGGCAATGGACGCCGTGCATGCGCGACTGGTGCGCGCCGACGCGCAGCTCGTGCAACTGCTCGACCCGCCGTTCGACCAGCACGGACCCAATCCGGGCTACATCGCCGGTTACGTGCCGGGCGTGCGTGAAAACGGCGGCCAGTACACGCACGGCGCGCTGTGGGCGGCGATGGCGTTCGCGAAGCTGGGCGAGCGCGAGCGTGCGTGGTCGCTGGTGACGATGATCAATCCCGTGCGCCACGTCGACACGCCCGAGGCGATGGCGCGCTACAAGGTCGAGCCCTACGTGATGGCCGCCGACGTCTACAGCGTCGCGCCGCATACGGGTCGTGGCGGATGGACGTGGTACACGGGCTCGGCCGGCTGGATGTACCGGCTCGTCGTCGAGTCGCTGCTTGGATTGCGCCTCGAACACTCGCAGCAAGGCGTGCTGCTGCACGTCGAGCCATGCCTGCCAGAGGCGTGGCCCGGTTATTCGCTTGAGTATCGCGTGGGCGAAACCTTGTACCGGATCGACGTCACGCAGGTCGATGGCGGCAGCGCCGAGCGCGAAGTGCGGGTCGACGGCGTGCTGCAATCGCACGACGGCGTACCGCTCGCCGACGACGGCAAGCCGCATCGCGTGGACGTACGCTTGCCGCGGCCTGCAAAAACCCCTGGCGACGCGGTCGGCGACCGCGCGCTCGACGCGCGCTTGCCCGGCTGAGCGGCGCGCGCGGCCTGCTGGCGTGATGGCGCTTTAGTGTGCCGCGCTCGCAGCCGGCTCAGGATTGCGGCGTGCGCCGGCGCGCGCTCAATTCGCGCCGACGCTGCTGGCTCGCCTCGGGCCAGTACTGTTTGTAGTCGTAATATTCCAGCATCGCCGGCGTCGCCGGCGGCAGCATCACCCAGGGCTGCTTCGACGACGTGAAGATGTGGACGTCGGGCGGCAGCAGGTCGGGATTGGCGAGCGTTCCCACGCGTACGAAGCGCACCGCGTCGCCGGCGCCGGCATAGTTGCTCCATAGTGCCACGCGACACAGCGGACATCGATAGATGCGCTGGCCCCGGCCGCTCGCCGACGGCGTGTCGACGACCTCCGGCGCACCCTGCGTGACCACGACACGCTCCGCCTCGATCAGCGCATTGAGTGCGAACGCGGTGCCGGTCTCGCGCTGGCAGCAACGGCAATGGCAGCAATGCACGAACAGCGGCGCGGTCGTCATCTGGTAGCGCACGGCGCCGCAGGCGCACGCACCCTCGACGAAGTCGGAGGATGACGCGTTCATTGGCTGGGCGCCCGTCGCGGCGCGCGCGCTTTTGGCGCCACGGCATCGGCCAGTTCGACGCTCACGCGCTTGGTGCGCGACGACACTCCGCTGATGATCGACACCGCGGATTTGCCGCAGCCGAAATGCCGCGCGACGAGCACGATCAATTCGGCATTGGCCTTGCCGTCGACCGGTTGCGCGCGGATCTGCGCCAGCCAGCCGCCGTCCGGTGTTTGCGCGAACATGCTGGTGCGTGCACCGGGCTTGACCTTGATGCTGAGGACCTTCAATGCTGACATGTTGCCGGCGTGCGTCGTGGCTACAACGACATGCAGGCCGGTGCGCGCACGCGCAACACCGCTTCCTGCCGGAACAACTGCTTGTAGCGCTCGGCGATGCCGGCGACGGCGCGCGCGGCGGCGGGCGTGTCCGCATGCACCAGCGCGACGACCTGCGACGCTTCGTGCTGGATCACGCCGTTGGCGCCGCGCCATTGTCCTGCCGCCTGCCACGTCGTGAAGCCCTGCGGGAAACGCGGCGAGACTTCGCGATCGACGAAGTCGCTCCATGCGGCAGGCGTGACGACGGCGCCATCGGGCAAGTTGCCGCCGAAGTAGAGCCATTCGGCCACGGCGGCGCTTTCGCCGGGCTCGCATGCCGGCTTCGCCAATGTGGCGCAGCCAGCAAGCGCGAACAGCGCCACGACGATGCCACCCATTCGCGCGACGTGCATGTCAAGGCGACGCGGCGTCGGGCCGCGCATTAGCGCGATGCCTTCGCCGCCTGTGCGGCGCGCGCGAAGAAATCGTGGACGCCGGTGATGCTCATGCGCCGCGCGTCGGCGAGCTCGCCCGCGCGCGTCGAGAACAGGATCCGGTTGTCGGGCGCGACGATCACCGCCGCCGGAATTCCCCGCGCGATCGGATCGCCGTAGGCCATTGCGACGTCGAGGTTGCGGTCGAAGTTGCCAACGTCGACCTTGACCAGGTTGAACTCCCGCGCGACGAGCGCGCCATTGCGCCCGGATTTCAACGCGGCGTCGAGCGCACGACAGTCCTCGCACCAGTTGGCGCCGAAGATGAGCAATACCGGGCGATGTGATGCTTTCGCCTCAGTCAGCGCGCGCTGCACGTCGGCACGGGCATCGGCGGCGGGATCGTAGGCGAGCGTGCCGGCGAACGCGCCGCACGATGTGACCAGCGCAACCAGCAGCAACAGCCGTTTCAACGCCGTCCCCCGCCATGCACCGCGTCGTTGCGGCGCGGCGAGGTGGAAGTCAGCGTACGTATCGCCATATCACCAGCAGGATGATCGCCCCGAGCAGCGACATGAAGAAGCCGGCGGCGTGGAACTTCGAGCCTTCGGGCGGCTTCGACACCATGCTGCCGATGAAGCCGCCGATCAGCGAGCCGACGATGCCCACGATCGTCGTCGCGATGAAGCCCATCGCGTCGATGCCCGGAACGAGTGCGCGCGCGATCAGCCCGACGACGAAGCCGACGATGATCGACCAGACGATGTGCATGAGTCCCATCATTCCCCCCAAGGATGAAAATGCCCGGCAATTCTGCGCCGCGCGGGGCGCGTGACGCAAGGCGCCTGACAGAATGCTGCAAATCGTCGCGTCGCCGGCGTTGCAGCGCAAGGCGGGCTTTTACTGCGCACGATCGCGTGGCGCGCCGCTGTCGCATTTGCGGCAGTCCAGCGTCCTGCCGAGATGCGCGCTGCGCCCCTCGGGTGTGATCACCCACGGCCGGCTGGTCCACGGCGGATCGTGGCGCACGTGCTGGTTGTGCCCGCACGCGAGCTGCGCCACCCAATGCGCGTCGTCATCCTGTGCGAAGCCGACGATCGGCCTATGCATGCGCGCGCCTCTGCGCGCCGTCGACGAGGCGATCTGCGCTCACCACGGCGCGCACGTGCCTGCCACGGCCGACTTCGCCCGCCGGATCGCGCGCCGACACCTCGAACACGAAGCGCTTGCCGTCACGGCCGATGTAGCGCGCGTCGGCGGTGACGGTCGCGCCCAAGGGCGTCGCCGCGGTGTGGACGATGTCGACGCTGACACCGACCGACATCTCGCCGGCGTCGAGGCAGGGTGACAGCACGCGCGCGGCGGCAACCTCCATCAGCGCGACGAGCCGCGATGTCGCATAGACGCGCGGAAACACGTCGCTGGGTACGAGCCCGACCGCGCTCGCGAGATCCGCATCGACGACTCGCGTCGACGCTTCGGCGGTGGCGTCCGGCGCGGGCTCGCGTGTCATGCGTCACCCTGCACGAGCGTGCGCTCGATCCGCCGGTCGGGGATGAGCCAGACCAGCGCGACGAGCACGTAGAGAACTTGCGCGATTGCCTGCGACCAGAACGCCGCCGCGATCGCGACGACGTAGACGACCGGCGACAGCTTGCCCTTCCAGTCGCTGCCGATCGCCTTTTGCAGCAGCGAGCTCGCGCCCTGCGCTGCGATGATCTGCCGCTGCAGCATCCAGTACGCGATCGCCGACATCAGCAGCACGGCGCCGTACAGCGCGGTTGGCGTCGCCGCGAAGTGGTTCTCGCCCATCCAGCCGGTGGTGAAAGGGATGAGCGAAAGCCAGAACAACAGGTGCAGGTTCGACCACAGGATCGGGCCCGAGACGGTGTGCAGCGTGTGCAGCATGTGATGATGGTTGTTCCAGTAGATGCCGACGTAGACAAAGCTCAGCACGTAGCTCAGGAACACGGGGAACAGTGGCAGCAGCGCGGCGAGTCCTTCGCCATGCGGCACCTTCATCTCCAGCACCATGACCGTGATGATGACGGCGATGACGCCGTCGCTGAAGGCTTCGAGCCGGGCGGTGCCCATGGTGGTCGCGTGCGAGCGCGCCGGGTTGGCGATCAGCGCTGGAATTGCCCTGCGGCCTCGGGCTGGTGCACGACTTCGAGCACCCGCAATTGCAGCCTGCGCCCGCCCGGCACCTGCCAGAAGATCGACTGGCCGACTGACAGGCCGAGCAGCGCGCTGCCCACGGGCGCGAGAATCGACACCTTGTCCGATTCGCCGCCGTTTTCCGGGTAGACCAGCGTGAGCTCGAACTTCGACTGCGACGCGTCGTCGACGAAACGCACGGTCGAATTCATCGTCACCACACCGGGCGGAATCTGCGCAGGCTCGACCACCGTCGCGCGATCGAGCTCGCTGCGCAGCGCATCCATTCCCGGCAGGTTTCGATAGGCGCCCGATTCCAGCAGGCGCTCGAGACGCACGACGTCGAGACTGGATACGGTGATCGGAGGTTGGGTTTCCATGCGTGGATCCTCGAATGAAAAAAAGCGAACAGTGCTGTCGGATGAGATCCGGCGGGAGACAGCGGTAGCCCGCCGCCGCGGGAAGAACAGGTTCCCGTGGACGCCGCGGAAAGCAGGTTCAGCGGCGGCTGAAATTATCTCGCGTGGCCTCGGCGCGCAGGTCGGCATTGACTTCCGCGCGTCCGCGCTCGTAGACGATTTCGCGTCCCAGCGCGCTGCCGGCATACGCCATGCCGTTGCGCGTCGGCGAGAGCTGGCAGCGCACGCTGTGGACGCCTTCGCCGAGGACCACTTCGATCGACTCCGCGCGCTTGTTGAGGACGACGACTTCCAGCGTGTTTCCCGTCGCGGTCACGCGAACCGTGATTTTTTCATTATGCATGTGGGTGACGGTGTCCTATGAAACTGCCTGATCGATTCCGGCGGTCGCGATCAATACCCGCGCGACCATTTGCGCAGCCAGATGCAGAGTGCCGCCGCGGCGCACCAGCCGATTCCCACGAGCGGCATTTCCGAAACGAAGGTCCACACGACGGCATTGACGAGGCACAGCGCGATCGCGAAGACGACGACGAGGACGTTGGTCATCGGTGCAGGCGGGCTGTGGCGCTATTCAAGCCTGATCTCACCGTCGAATTTTACCTGCAGTGCGAGGCCGGCAACTTCCAGCGTGACGATTGCCGGGAACGCTTCCGTGCCCTTGATCGCGCCGCTGGCCGTGGCATCCGCCACCGCCTGCTCGATCTCGCGTTGCGAGCGGATGCCCACCATCTTGAGGAACTTGCGGATGCTGAGGTTGAAGGTCTCTTCGTTCATCGGATTCTCCCGGATGTCGCATTGGATGCGTTTGCCGGCCGGCACATCGTGCCGGCGGGACGCTGACCTCGCGAGTATGCCTTTTCGGCGCGCCAGCGGATTTGCTGGCCGTACAGCGGCGTGCGACAGGGGCCGCGGCGGGAACCGCGCGCCGCGCCGCGCAAATGTACCGCGACGAGCCCGGGCTCGGCACCCTGCGACGACAGGAAATCGTCGCCGCGCCGGTGATGGAGGACGGCTATTGCTTCGCCGCCTTGGCGGCGCCGCGCGGATCCTCGCCGGCGTCGACATAGGTGACGTCGAAGGGACCCTCGCCATTGACCTGGACGATTGCCGGTGCTTTCGCGAAAGCATAGTGGTGCGCGTTGGCCGGCAGGAAATGATAGCCGCCCGATTTCATCGCGTGCGCATGCGTCGAGTCCGATTTGTCGCCGCTGCCGAGGTAGAACGTTCCGGATATGACGGTGAGGTTCTCGGCCTGCGAGTGCCAATGCGGTGGAATCTTGTAGCCGGCCGGCGTCTTCAATCGAATCACGAACGGCCCCGGCTTGCCCGGGTCTCCGTACAGCACTGCGATCTTCGCACCCCTCGGCAACGCCGGCGGCGCATCACCCCATTTGATCTCGTTGGCGTTGATGAACACCGTGCCAACCGGCGCATCGGCGGCGCGCGCGACCGACACGCAGGTGACGGCGACCGGCAACACCATCATGACAAGTCTCAGGATTCGAATCGACGCTTTCATCGCGAGCCCCTTTCCTGCTGGAAGAATGAGAATTGCGAACGCTGGAAGCGCTCGGTCACGTCACCGGGACACGTCGGGCGATACCTGGGCGAGCTCGTCGAGGTCGCCTTTGCACCACCGCCGCTCGTCCTGCGGCAGCGCATCGAATTGCGAAAGCGCCTGCGCCCGCGATCCCTCGGACGCATTGCCATCGCCCGCCGCACGCTGCGCCAGCGCGAGTATGGCATGCGCGCAAAACCGTTCGAAAGCAGGCGCGGCATTGCGTTCGCAGATCGCGAGGCAGCGCGACGCGGATTGCACGGCGGCCACGGCGTCGCGGGCCTCGAGCTGGCTGCGCGCCAGCCGGCATTCGGCGCGTTCGGTTTCGAGCCAGGTTCCCGCGAGCGTCCAGTACTCGAGCGCGCTTTGCGCCGCCCTCAGCATCGCCTGCGTTTCGACGCCATCGCGTCCGCGCTTCTGCTCGAGCGCGACGGCGAGGTTGTTGCCGCCCACCGCCAGCGCACGGATCGCCGGCGATTTCGCCACCAGTCCGGTGGCGGCGAGCTCGAGTGCCTGCGCATACGCGGCAATCGCCTGGCGGAAGTCGTCGCGACCTACGAATGCGGACGATGCGGCGGCCAGCACGGCGACCTGGTCGTCGCGTACCAGCGATGCCAGCACGCCGTGATCGCCGGCGGCATAACGCAACGTCGCGGCATTGCGATCGACGTTGGCAGCGGCATCGGTTGCATGCGCATACGCGGGCAACGCGCGCACCGCGTCCAGCATGCCGAGGCCTTCGCTCCAGCGCCCGAGGTGCTCGCCATAGACATGCGTGACCAGCCTCGCGAACGGCGCGATGTGCTCAGGAGACTCGACGATGTGCAGCGACGCCGCCAGCCGGCCAGCGACCTCCTGCGGCCGGTCTGCGTGATCGTCCCACGCGCTTTCGAGAAAGTCGTCGAAGGTCATGGCGGTTCCGGACTTGGTTTGTTGCCGCGGCGGCAGCAACGCGAAGCGTTCATCGTACACTGGGCCCACCGCTCGTGTACGACGTCGCGTCAGTCGACCTTGATCCAGTAACGCTGCACGATCTCGCCGCGGTCGGGCAGGAATTCCTCGGACTCCAGCACGCCGCCGTGACGCACGATCACCTTCGCCGATACGGCGTTGTCCTTGCCGCAGGTCAGCAGCACCTCCCACAGGCCGAGTGTGCGTGCGCGCATCAGCGCGAGACGCAGGATCTCGTTACCCATGCCGCAGCCGCGCGCGCTGGGCCGGATGCCATAGCCAATGTTGCCGCCCTCGCGCCGCAATGCCGGCGTCAGCGCAAGGCGGATGTTGGCGACGCCCACGACTTCGCTGCCGTCGCGGACGAGCCAGTAGTTGGAGTGCGCGACGAAACCCTGCGGCAAGCCGATGCCTTGCGCGCAGTCACGCAACCGCGCGAGCAGCGCATCGAAGTCGTTGTGCTCGAAGCCGAGTGTAAACGGGATGAATTGCTCGCCGGATTCGACGAGCTCCGTCACGAGGCTCGAATAGGAAACGCGATACTGGCCCGCTGGTTCGACCAGTTCAAGCGGCGTCATCGGATGACGGCGGCCGGATTGCGGGCGCGCTAGAACAACCTGCAGATGACGCGCACATTGGCGGCGAAGAGCCCGCCGATCCACGTCGCCGCGCCGGCAATCCCCAGCCCGGCCGCGAGTGCGAACCGCGTCGCGATGGCGTCGGCGCGCGCCAGCGCAAACGGCGACACCACCAACCCGACGATGACTGCGACGCCGGCGCTGAAATACGTGGCCATCCCCCACTCGCAGGAATGCGGCGCGGCGACGAACGCGCAGGCAAGGAGGCCGACGCACAGCGCGGTCGCGGTGACGTACAGCGCCTTTCGCGTCGGGGCGCGGGCCGCGGCGATTTCGACAGTCGAGGTCATTCGAGCTTGACGCGCTGCGCCGCATCAGCGCATCAGGATCTGCCACGCGAAGATCGCCTGCGCGACGAATCCCGCGACAAAGGCGAGCGTGCGAATCCACGGCAGCGCGAACGTGTACGCCAGCAAGTGCACGAAGCGCGCCCAGAAATAGAGCGACGCGGCGATCGCCGTGGCGCCGTTGCTGATGCCGAGCACATTGGCGACCAGCACCAGTGCCGCGAACACGACCAGGTTCTCGACGGCGTTGTCGTGCGCGGCCTTCATCCGCCGGGCCCAGGGCGATTGCGGCTTCGGCTCGAGCGGATAGCCGATCGTATCCTTCAGGCCGCGCACGGCGACGCGATCGAGCACGTACGGAATCCACATCACGGCGGTGAGTATCGTCACCCAGACGAGGCACAGCAACTCGGTTTTCATCAACTACTCCTTTCGGTGTCAGGCGACGGCAATCGGCCGATTGCCGGGAACGGCTTCCACGACCACGTACGCCGAAGGCTGACGTGCAAACCGCTCGATGCACGCAAGCGAGCAGAACCAGTACGTGCTGCGGTCGAAATGCAGGTCGCCCGCGGCAAGACGCGGGTCCACCTGCATTTTGCACACCGGATCGATCGCATGCGCGCGCGCGCAGTCGCGCAGCACGACTTCGAACAGGTCGACCGGCGCGGCGAGGTTGCGCAGCGAGACGAGACCCCGGTGTTGCACGTCGATGCCCGCCACGCCGGCGCGCAGCAACTCCCGCGCGACGTCGTGGGTGCACAGGATCTGGCCGCCGGTCGCTTGCGCTGCCACCCGCGCCGCGACGTTGACCGAGGTGCCGAAGTGGCGATTGCCGCGGAACAGCGCGGTCCCGTGATGCAGCCCGGCCCGCACCACCGGAAACGCCTCGCGATCGGCGATGCGCAGGTAGAGGTCGGCGAGCGCGGCGAGCGCGTCGCACGGGTTGGCAAAGGTGACGAACGCGCAGTCGCCCGTCAACGACTGCAAGGTTCCGAGCTGCCCGATCGACGCGCGCACCAGCGCCACGAATTCGTCGACGAGGTCGGCGGCCGCGACTTCACCATGCGTATCGGTCAGCGCCGTGTATCCCGCGATGTCGACGAAGCAGAAGGTCGCCTCGATGCTTGCGTCCGCAGTCATTTGAACACCTTCGCGCCTCGCGTTCCGGGGTTACGCGGCTTGCGGAACTCCATCGAAGAATTCGACGGCGCCGGTGTCGAGAGAATACTCCGCGCCGACGACGACGAGACGGCCTTCGGCGATCATCTGCTCGAGGAGCTGCGAGCCGTGCCGCAGGTGGTTGGCGGACACGCGGATGTTGGCGCGCACCGCATGGCTGACGAGTGCGGCGCGGTCGTGCGCGAGATCGGTGCCGAGCAGGCTCTCGATCGACGGACGCACGCGTTCGACGATCGAGCGCAGGTTGGGCGACTGGTTGACGGTGGGTCTGCCCAGCTCCTCGAGCGTCGCCAGGATCGCGCCGCATTGCGAATGACCGAGTACGACGACCAAGGGGGTGCGATAGCGCTCGGCGGCGAATTCGACGCTGCCGACCTGCGATGGCGCGACGATGTTGCCGGCGACCCGGATCACGAACAGGTCACCGAGCCCCTGGTCGAACACGATTTCCGCGGGAACGCGGGCATCGGAGCAGCCGAGTACGATCGCGAGCGGCTCCTGGCTTTCCGTCAGCTCGGCACGGCGGCGCGGACTGACGATGTCGTCGGAAGCGCGCAGTCCCGAAGTGAACCTGCTGTTGCCATCCCGCAGTCGTTGCAGCGCTTCGCTGGCCGAAATCATCGATTCCAGGCGTGCTGCGGGCTAGGACTTGGGTGTTTCAGCGGTGCTGGGCGGCTGCTCACCGGTGGTGGCTGGCGGGGTCTCGGCCGACGCCGTCTTCCGTTTCTGCTTCTCTTCCTTCTTGCGCTGCTTGTTCAGGTCGCGTTGACGCTTGGCGAATGCATAGTTTGGGGTTGCCAATTGGTGACCTCCTCGATCTTCGTCCGAAAGGCATAGCGTAAATCATTGTGTCCACCGGCGGGAGGTTCGACGCACATTCGGGCCCGTTATTCGTGGCCAGGGCCCGTTCAGCGCTGCTGCGGCGCGATCGGCGCGATGGCTGACGCGAACCGCGCATGCGCCTCCGCGTCGACCGGCTTGTGCCGCACGCGGGTGCTCGCCGGATCCTTGCCTAAGTAGTTGCCGCCGCGCCAGTTGCGGGAGGGGCGGACGGGCCGCGGCACGAAGCCGCCGCCACAATTGGGGCAGACGTTGCGCAGCGTGGTTTCGACGCAGGTCGCGCAGAATGTGCACTCGTACGTGCAGATTCGCGCCTCCGTCGACGCCGGCGGCAGCGGCTTGTTGCAGTTCTCGCAGGTCGGCCTCAGTTCCAGCATGGTCGCGTGCCTTTCCGCAGAGCTCGCCGGCTGGCGCGGGTATGCAACTTGGCCGCCGCACGCCTCGGCGAAGGGGTCCGACCTGCGGCGCGTGTCATTTCCTGCCTGCGTCACGAGCACGCTCGATCGATTCCGGCGTATCGCCGCACACTGCGCAGTACTGGCCTTTGCGCGTCCTGTAAATGCGCACCGCGGTGAACAGCGCCGCCGCTATCGCCGCCCACAGCAGGCTCTCGCCGATGACATCGGCGACGGAGTAGCCCTTCAAGCGCTGCGCGCCAGCGATGATCACCAACGCGACGACGAACGCGACGCAGAAGCGACGTATCCAGTACGCAGCGGACGCGCCGCCATGCACGCTCACGGCTCGCCATCCCAGTAGTCGACATTCGGCGCCTTGCGCTGCAGCGCATCGAAACGCAGCACGCCGTCGACGGCCGCGGATGCGAGGAATTTCGCGGAGTCCGGATATTCGACGATTTCCGGCGATTCCCGCGTGCTGACCGACAGGTACTTGAGTGGCTTGCCTGAAGTGTTGATGATCTGGTGCGGATAGTCGGGCCCCGGCGGGATGAAGATCACGTCGCCGGCACGAATCGGCAGCATTTCACCGGCGACGCGCAACGTGCCGTCGCCGTCGACGACGATGAACATCTCTTCCTGCGCGTGATGGAAATGGTACGGGCAGGATCGCTTGCCCGGCGCGACGACGTCGACCGACACGCCCAGCTTCTGCGCCGCGGTTCCCTTGGCGAGGCGCGCACCCAGGCTGTCGTACAACGGCTCGCGCACGTCGCGCGCCGTGGGCGCATCGTTGAAATTGCGGATCAGGCGGGCGGCGAGGGCGCCGGCGGGAGTGTCCATCGGAATCCGGTGACGAATGGTTTCGACGCGGGTGGATGTTAGCGCAACGTGGTCGCAGCCGGAGGCACGGGGATCCGCTGCGCCGGGTCGTAGAAAAAGGTTTCCTCGGCGACCCGCTCGCCCTCCCAGCGCTGGTACGCGAGCTCCTCCATCCGCGTCACCGTTCCATCTGGCCATTCGAAGCGGAAGATCCAGCGGATGACGACGTGGTCGCCGTTGACGAATACCGGGCGCACGCAGCTCGACGTCAGCGATTTCGCCCGCGCGAGCACGCGGCGCTCGTTGGCGATGTGCGCGTCGCGCCCCACGCGCGGAGGCGCCTGGTTCTCCTGCATTGACGAATCCGCCGCGTAGAACTCCTCGATGGCGACGTCGTGGGCGTTCGCTTCGACGCGGGCGATGAAGCGTTCGAGCGTGCCGGCGCTTGGCATGGTCATTCTCCGTGATCGATCAGCGATGCCTGGCGCCACGACATCATTTCATGTCGGCGCCCACCGTTGCGCGCACCGGAATTCCGGTGGCGTTGAAACCTTCGAGGCAAAACACGTTGATGCCGAAGTGGTCGGGCGCCATGCGCTTGCGATGGAACGGATAGATGCCGCAGCTGCGGCAGAAGAAATGACGCGCCGTGTGCGTGTGGAAACGGTATTCGGTCAACGCCTCGGCGCCTGACAGCAGCTTGAACCGGCTCTCGTGCACCTTGACCATCAGCGCGTTCTTGCGGATGCAGATCGAGCAATCGCAGGTCGTGAGCTCCGGAAAGTCAGTCTCGATCTCGAATTGCACGGCGCCGCAGTGGCAACTGCCGCGGTACCTGCGAAGCGGACGGGTACCCGTTGCGGCGGCCTGCGACGCGGAAGGGGCGGATGACGTATTCATCTACAGGCTCCGTAGCACCCGGCAAGGGTTGCCGGCCGCGAAGGTTAACGCCGGAATCGCGCGCGTGACGACACTGCCCGCGCCGATCACCGCGCCGGTGCCGATGCTCGAGCCGGGGCAGATGATCGCGCCTCCGCCCACCCACACGTCGTCGCCGATCGACACCGGCGCGCCGAATTCGACACCCTGGCGCCGCTCGGCGGCGCTCATCGGATGCGACGCGGCGTAGATGTGCACGCCGGGGCCGAACAGCACGTTCGCGCCGATCGCAATCGCGGCGACGTCGAGCACCACGCAGCCAACGTTGAAGTACACATTGGCGCCGAGCGCGATGTTGTATCCATAGTCGCAGTGAAACGGTGGTTCGATCCGCGCATCCGTCGCGTAGCCGAAGAGCTCGGCGAGCAACGCGCTGTGACCGCCCCCTTCGCTGGTCGGAGCGGCGTTGAATGCGTGGCACAGCGCACGCGCGCGCTGGCGGTCCGCCGTCAGTTCCGGGTCGCGGGCGTCGTAGCGTTCGCTGGCCAGCATCTTCTGTTTTTCAGTGCGCATCGGCGTCGACCGGGAGTCTATTTCCGGAGCTTCTTGTCCTCGCGCTTGGCGTCCGCCATCGCCTCCGGCTCGAGCTCCTCGGCCTGGCGATTGAAGCCGATGAATACGCCCCACGCCGCGAGCAGCACGCCCACGGCGACGAGGACGCTGGCCGCATAGGGCAGCTGCGTCGGATCCTCATGAATCGCCTTGAATGTCGCGACGAGACCCTCGATTGCCAGCGCGACGACGATGACGACGAAAAAGCGCGACAGGAAACGCCGCACGCGCGTTGGCGCGCTAACGTCGGCGTCGCGGATGACTTCCTCCTCGGCGATGGTCTCGGCGATCTGCAGCGCGACGACGGCCGCCGCCAGCAGCCCCACGGCTTCGATGATCGACTGCGCGGCGGCCTGGTCGAGTCCGCCAACAAAAGCGAGCCAGCCCATGCGCGCGGCGATGGTGATCAGCATGATCGCCGCGCCCGCGAAGAGCGCCGCCATCAGGCCATGAAGAAACCGGAACATGCGAACGACCAATTTCATGGGTGTGATCCTGTCGGAGCTGCCGGTGGCCTTGCCAATGTCCGAGGCCCCCACGCCGACGCGACGGCGTGGGCGGTGATCGCGATTATGACGCGCGATGGCCGCGCGTCACGAAAATTCGACCGGGTCTCCGGAAGCGGCAGGCGCGACGTCGCGCCGCGATGACGCCGCCGCCGGTGCCGCCGCCGCTCAGGTCAGAGGCAACATCACCACCTTGCGATAGGCGGCGCGCGCCGCCAGCATGTCAAACCAGCGCTGGAGGTGGGGAAGCGGCGGCCGTTCGATCGGCAGCGCCATCCAGCGCCACACGCCGCAGCCCACGGCGATATCGCCCATTGTCAATGTCGTGCCACCGACGTACTCGGTGGTCGCGAGGTGCGCGTCGAGTATCGTGAGCTCGGCGAACGATTCCTGCCGCACCGTTTCGATAGCGACCGGATCGCGCTTGGATGCCGGCGTACGCATCAGCGCCCGGAACAGCGGAACCATCGTTGGCCACAGCGTGGAGTTCGCCCAGTCCATCCAGCGGTCCGCGTCGGCGCGCGCCCTGGGGTCCGAGGGCCACAGCGTTCCCGGCGCATGCTTCGCGGCGAGATAGCGGACGATCGTGTTGGATTCCCAGACGACGAATCCATCGTCGTCGATCGTGGGGACAAGGCCGTTGGGGTTGAGTTGCTGAAACTCTGGCGTGTCGACGACGCCGAAGTGGCGGCCGGCGTCGATGCGCTGGTACGGAGCGCGCATTTCCTCGCAGCACCACAACACCTTCTGCACGTTGATCGAATCGGCGTTGCCCCAGATCACCAGCATGCGGTACCTCGATGGCGCGGACGGCCCGCGCCGCCTGTCGATGCCAGTCTAGCAACTCATCACGAGCTTGCCTTGCACGCCATTGCCTTCAAGCAGAAGATGAGCCTGCCGGACGACTGCCGCGGACAGCGCCCCGAGGTTGCGTGTCGGCGGCGGCGCGAGCGCACCGCTGTCGAAGTCCGTCGCAAGGCGCGCCAGGATCGCGCGGTATTTGCGCCACGTGGCGCGTTCGGCGGTCAACGAGTACGCATGCGCGCCCACGGAATGGAACGACGCGTTCCTGTCGAAAAGCGTTTCGAAGTCGTCACGGGTCGGCGCCTCGGTGATCGATGCGAGGTTGCCGTCGACCGCAAGCAGCGCGCAGCACGCGGACAGCATGCGTCCGCCCACAAGGTCAAGCACGACTTCGAAGCCGCCGCCATTGCGTTCATGCGCGCGTTCGACGAATCGCGAGTCCCTGTAATCGACGATATCGTCGTCGCACAGCCCGCAATGCTCGACCAGATAGGCGCGGCTCGAGGCGTTTCCCGCGGTGGTGACCAGTCGCCGAACGCCTCGCTGTCGTGCGAGCATGATCGCAAAGCTGCCGACGCCACCGGCGCCACCGGCGATGAACACCGAGCTCGCGCTGCCGGCGCGCGTCTTGTCGAGCGCGATACTCGCGGTGACGGCTGCAACTGGCACGGCCGCACTCTGTGCGTGCGAAAGGCTGGCAGGCTTGCGCGCGACGAGCTCCGCCGGCACGCTCACGTATTCCGCGTAGGTGCCGCTGCTCGCGAGATTGCATACGTAGCCGTAGACCTCGTCGCCGACTCCGAAATCGTCGACACCGTCGTGCACCGCGTCGACGATGCCCGACAGGTCGCGGCCGAGGATCATCGATCTCACCTGACCGCTTTCCGGGCCACCGCGGCGAATCTGGTAGTCGACGGGATTGAAGGCGACGGCTTTTGTCCTGATGCGCACATCTCCCGGCCGGACTTCTGGCAACGGCAGCTCAGCCATCGCGAAATTGTCGGCGCTGCCGAACGCCGTCAGCACGACCGCTTTCATCAACGCGGTCGGCGATCGGTCATCGTCTCCAGTTGGCCTTGTCATTTTCGGTCAGCGTGGAGGGGTGGTATCGGCATGATCAGTTCAGCATCACGACATCGTCCTTGGGTTGGGGCGGGATCTTGATGGCAATGACCTTGACCGGTCCGCTGGTGACGATCGTTCCACCATGCGCGGTGCCTTTGGGAATGATGATCAGCGTGCCGGGCTTGAATTCCTTGCGTTCGTTGCCGAGCCACATCGCCCCGCTGCCTTCGAGGACGTACTGGATTTCATCAGTCTTCGGATGCATGTGCTTGGCGACATTGCCGGACTGGATGGCGATCGTGGCGTTTTCGGTGGTGACCAGGCTTTTCGAGTTCATCTCGGGATTCGCCGTGGTCGGAAGGTCGGCGTGCTTGAGCGCAACGAGGTCGATCATCGCGGGCGACACTGCCGGCGCCGGTTGTGCGTGTGCGGGTCGCAACACAAGGGACGCAAAGGGTGCGGCGGCGAGCCCACCCAAAAATGCAAATGTCACTGCGAGTCCGAGCGTAGTCGTGTTGTGGCGCATGAGAACTCTCCCTTTTGCTTGTCGCGATGGTGGTCTTCCGCACATGGACTCCATCGCGCGCAGTGGAAGACTCGATTTTGGCGCGTGATGGACCTTCAAGTCTTGCTCTCGCAATTCTTCAAATCCATCGAATCCCGAAACTGTCTGTCACGTTAGCGAAGTAGCCGACCCAGAACATCTGCTGAAAACCGATCTGTGAACAGGAAGGCCTTCTCGGTTGAGTGCGTGAAATCGAGACAGCTGCTGACGCGCGCCATGGTTCGGCCTCCGCCAGATGGCTGCGGGGAAACAAGCGCTTGCAGGCGATGCACGCAGATTGCCGACAGTTGGCGCGCCGCTGAATGGCGTCGGGTAGGAGATGCGCGTACGTCCCAATCGGCGCGCGCCGACTTCGCCGCACCGCGCAACGAGCGAAAGTATCGACAGCAGCAACCCTCTCTTGCATTCATGGAGCTGACGATGAAGAACGTGCTTGCGATCTGCATTCTGCTCACGGCACTGCTCGGCGGCTGCGCGATCGTGCCGGCCGACTACGGATATCGGGACGGATACCGCCACTCTCACGGTGACGGGCGTTACGACCGCGGAGATCGATATTACCGCGGCGGTGACTATCACCGCTACGGCGACCGGGATCGAGGCGAGTAGCCGCGACTCCTCGCAAATATGCGGGCGCTCGCAGGCGTGCGGCCGGTAGCGGGTTCGCTCGACACGAATGATCGCGCGAGGTAACCCGCGGGTCCACTACAGCGACGCGCGATAGAAGAGATAGGTTGCGGTGTACGGCACGCCGACCAGGCGATTTGCGTGCGATGCATCGCAGGGCTCCAATGGCGGGTTGCCGCCCGTTGTCTGCACGCGCTGGATGCTCTTGGTGGCGCTGAACACGCCGATGCCGGCCGTCGATTTGGCGTCGAGAAGCAACCAAGGAATCGCCGAAGAATTCGGCCCCGGATCCCGTGCCTTGACCTCGCCGAGTACCGAGCTGCCATCGGTCGATTTCCAGGTCGGGCCTGCGGTGTGCTTGCCGATCACATGCCCCGTTCGATCGACCAGTTCGGCGTTCGGCGCGCGGAACGACCACTGCCAGGACGACGCTTGTCCCACCTTCGCAATGCATTCGTACAGTTGCGCGCCGTCGGCAAACGCCTCGAGGAATACGACCTGACCTGCTGCCGGCTGCAACTGGGAGGGCACGTTGGGCGGCGCAATGGAGTAGGTGGCGCAGCCTGGCACGCCGAGAATCGCGGCGGTCAGGGCGGCGCTGAAGATGAGTGGTGATCTCATGAGTGGCCTTTGAGTTCTGGATTGTTGAACGACGTGTCGCGCGCGCATTTGCGGCGTGGCATTCGAATCCGATCGCACGTCGCGACGTGAGCCCGTTGTCGCGGAGATGGTCGCCCGCAGGCTCGCAAACGTAAGAACGAAGTCGCCGGGCAAACAGGCGCAACTCGCGTTGTCATCCATCGTCACTGCGCGATCGCGGGGACAGGCGCGCATCGCGTCCACGCAAAGCAGCCGCCGTTTGCCGTGCAAAAAACAGCGGCAATACGACGGCTGATGCGCGTGCGGGTGCCGGGAATAGCGCACCCCTTTACGGTGTTACTCCGCTATCGTCACGCCGGAGCCGCCGATTTCCTTCGGGAAGTCCTGCATTTTCGGCAAGCCGTCCTTCATTCGCAATTTCGTTTCCTGGTAGTTGACGTGCACGCCGGCCTGGTACGGAAAGTCCGGGATTGTCGCGGCGTACACGTCGGTCAGCCCCATGCCGGGATGTTCGGTGAAAAGATGGCCGCCGCAGGTCTTGCACCATTTGCGATAGCTGTTGGCCGTCTTGTTGTATGTGCCGATGTTGCTGGCGCCTTGCGTGACCTTGACCGCATCGGGCTTCCAGAGCGTGAAGGCGTTCACGGGGCCCGCCGACCAGCTGCGGCACGACTCGCAATGGCAGTAGCCCATGCCGGCGGGTTCGCCGCTGACGGTGAGTTGCACCGCACCGCAGAAGCAGCTGCCTTTGTAGGCTTTCGTGCCCTGCACGTGGGCGGTGGAATGTAGTGCGTCGGAGTCAGGCATGTTGCACGTCCTTTCTGTGGCGGTCGCGGCGGCCCTGGGGTCGTCGCGGTGCTGGGTGAGAAATGCGTGGCGCGGATTTGTGCGCCGCTTTCGGTGTTGCTAGTATCGACCTCCCTGCTGGGCGACGTCTTCTCCGGAACCCCACGGTTCTTGATCGGAACTCCATGGATGCGTTGTCGGATATCCTCAAGTCGGTGCGCCTCGAAGGCGCCGTCTATCTCAACGCCGAATTCAGCGCGCCATGGTGCGTGCAAGGTCAATGCGGGCTGGTGAAGGTCAGGGAGCGCCTCGCGGGCGCCGAGCACGTGATGTTCTTCCACTTCCTCACCGAAGGCGCGTGCAAGGTACGGCTCTCCGACTCGATGGAAGCGCTCGACGTCAACACCGGCGACGTGATTTTGCTTCCACAGGACGATGGGCATTTTCTTGGCAGCGATCCGAGTCTTGCGCCGATGGGCGTGGCCGGACTGATCGGCGACGCGGCTGTCGCCGAAGCGGATTTCGTGCAGATTCGCCACGGTGGCGGCGGCACGGTCACGCGTTTTGTGTGCGGCTACCTCGCCTGCAATCGCAGCGTGTGCCGGCCGTTGTTCGAGGCGCTGCCGCGCGTGCTGCGTATCCCGATCGGCGATGGTCCGGCATCGACGCTGCTGCGCGAACTGTTGCGCGTCGGCGTGCGCGAAACCGCGGCATCGCGGCCCGGCACACAATCGATGCTCGCCAAGCTGTCCGAGCTGATGTTCGTCGAAGCGATGCGGCGCTACGTGGAAAACCTGCCGCCGGGTGGCAAGGGATGGCTCGCGGGGGTTCGAGACACTCACATCGGCCGCGCGCTCGCTTTGCTGCACGGCGATCCGGCGAAGGCGTGGACGGTCGACGAGCTGGCACGTGCGGTGGCGCTTTCGCGTTCGGCGCTCGCCGATCGTTTCGTGTCACTGGTCGGCGAACCACCGATTCAATACCTGTTGCGCTGGCGCCTGGCGCTTGCGGCGCAATCGTTGCGTGCCGGACGCGAAGCGATCGTGCGTGTCGCCGAGCGCAGCGGCTACGAGTCGGAAGCGGCTTTCGGCCGCGCGTTCAAGCGCGAGTTTGGCATGCCGCCGGCAGCATGGCGCAGGGCCGCGCCAGCATTAAACCGGTAAATGGCGATGCGTGCGGGTCAGGCGTCACAGCCACCGACGCACGTCGCGCCGGTACGCGGCGTACGACGTTCCGAAAAGCTCCGTCAGTGCGCGTTCCTCGGGCGCGATTTGGAACCGGTTGATGTAGAGCACGAACACGACGGGACCGACGAACGCAAACGCGCTCGCGAGGAAAAGCGCCCAAGCGACGAGAACCAGGCCCACGCCGACGTACATCGGATTGCGGGTCCATCGGAAGACGCCATGGGTGACGAGGACTGACGCCGCTTCCGGCTTTATTGGATTGAGCGTCGTCTTCGCGCGCCGGAACGTGGCGGCACCGGCGGCGGAAATGGCGATGCCGGCAAGCGCAATGGCGAGCGCCGCAACGATGCGCACCATCGGAGATATCGCGAATCGCGGCGCAACCAGCGCGAACGCCCACATCGCCAGTGCCACGACCAGCGCGATGGCCGGCGGCGGAATCCTATGCTCGAGCGATTGCATCAGGCGATCGTTGTTGGAGGCCACTGTGTCGGCACGATGATGCGATCGAGCTGAATGGGCATGTTCGGCAATTATGCGACACGCCGAAGGCAAAAGATCGCGATCACGTCGACGCGCCGCCGCGCCGGTGCGCAGTGGTGATCGCGGCGACACACGCCATTCCGTCAGGGTGGCGTCGGCACGACCCCAACGTGAACAACAGCCAGGAGGCTTCGAGCGACGTCATCGAGGCACGCGACCGCGCACCGCCCATGCCCGGGCGATCAACGGAATCGATCCATCGGCCTCGATGGGGAGGTGCTCGTGTATGCGATCTCGCAGGCGATTGCGCGATGTCTCGTCCAGCGACATCGCATAGGCGGGCGCCGGACCTTGCCCGCCGAGGAATGGCGTCCAGTAATCGTCGAAGTCCCGGAATTTCGTGGTGACGTCGATCGGCACGATGTCGATCGACGCAAGCTTCGCCCCGCGAAACGCGACTTCGAGCGCATCGCGGCTGCACAGTGGAAATCGCACGCCTTCATCGAGTTCGCGTGTGGAAGGATCGAGTACGACGGCTGCGTCCCAGAAATGTCGCATCAGCTCCATCCTGCCGGCATAGTCCCAGACGTACGCAGCGATGGTGCCACCGGGCACGAGCGTGCGCCGCATTTCCGCGAGCCCCAGTGCCGTGTCCGGAACGAAATTGAGCACCAGTCCCGACACGACGACGTCCACGTCCGCATTCGGCACCGGAATGTCCAGCGCGTTCGCGACGCTGAATGCCGCGTTGTCGCCGAGCCGCGCGCGCGCCTTTGCCAGGAAGCCTTCGGAAGGGTCGATTCCGGTGAGATGTGCGGGCTTCCACGTGTCGTGGATCGCCGCGGTCAACGCGCCGGTACCGCAGCCGACTTCGAGCCAGCGCAACGACGCGGGCATGTTCAGCCAGTCGAGAAACTCGCGGGCGACGAGGCTGCTCCATCGCCCAACGTAGCGTTCGTAGGGATCGCCAGTGTTCCAGGAATCACCGGGGCGTGCGCTGGTCATGGGTGAGGTCCGCGAGAGCGCAAGCGTCCTGTTCAAGCCGAGGGGCGGCCGATCCGCCGTCAACAGCGTGTTATAACCCGAACCACCGTTTCCCGGTAGTCGCGAAAACCCATCCGCGCGTACAGTCGGTGCGCGCTGACGTTGTCGCGCATGACGTGAAGGAACGGCGTCTCGCCGCGCTGCATCTGGCGTCGCACCAGCTTGCGCATCAGGCGGCGCGCGAACCCACGGCCCTGGAAGTCGGGATGCGTGCATACGCCGCTGATCTCGCGCAGTGCGCCGGCGAACATGCGCTCGCCGGCCATCGCGACCAGCTGATCGCCTTCGAAGCAGCCGAAGTATTCGCCGAGCTCGATGGTTTTCAGGCCGAATGGCCCCGGACGCGTGAGTGTCGCGAGCTCGAGCGCCTGCGGCGCGCGCTCCGATCCGAGCAGCACCGCTTCGGGGATCTCGTCGGTGTCCGGAATCCCCGCCTCCCACACCATCTTGAACATCGTCGATTCCGATTCGACACGCCAACCGCCGGGCGCGACACCCGACCAGCCGTCGCAGTAAAAGGGCTCGTCCGGCGCGCAATACAGGTTCAACGCGTCGAAGTCGGGGTCCTGGGGTTCCGCGAAACCGACGATCGGCGAAAACCCCGCTGCATAACGGCGCGCGGTATCAGTGCCGACGGCGTAACGGGCGTGCGGACCGGCGAGGGTGTTCCAGACGATGTTGTCGAGAAGCCGCTTCATCGCGACGGCGTCGCGCGCGATTCGGTCGACCGCAACGGCCATGCCGCGGCGCCATTGCGATCATCGAGTTGGCAGCGCATTGCCTTCGACGACGCGAACGTCACCGATCCAGCTGCGTTGCCTTCGCTCGAGACGCGCCTCCACGCCCTCGCCGTCGGAGTTGGCACCGGCGCGTCGCAGCGATGACGGCGGCGCGACGAGATCACGCGCTCACACCGGGCGCAGCTGCTCGGCAACGGAGCGGGTTCGCTCGTTGACGACGTCGCCCGTATGTAGCGCCGACTTCCGCTCGATGAGCATCACATGGCACACCTGGTCGGCGACAGGGTTGTGCCGCGTTCCCTTGGGCACGACGAAGAGCTCGCCTTCGCCGAGCTCGACGGACGAATCTTCCATGTTGATGCGCAAGCGACCCTTGAGGACGAGAAAGAGCTCGTCTTCCTGCTCGTGCGTGTGCCATCCGAACGTTCCCTGCAGCTTGGCGACCTTGACGTAGGCGTCGTCGACCTCTGCCACGACGCGCGGCGACCAGAGCTCGGTCAGCGATTCGGCAACCTGCGCGGGCGAGCGGACTTTCGACATGACTGCTCCTCGAGCTTCAACAATTGAACGTGAGGCGGATCGACCGGGACACGCGTCGCGGCATCAATCATCGTGCGCGTAGACAATGAATCCGGAATGGCTGGCCACCTTGTCGTATAGCAGGCGGCCCGCGGAGTTCGTCTCGTGCGTTTGCCAGTAGATGCGCTTGATTCCCGCGGCACGCGAGCGTGCGTATACGTTTTGAATCAACGCGTGGCCGATTCCCCGGCCGCGCGCCGATGGCGTGGTGAACAGATCCTGCAGGTAGCATGTGAGCTCGATGCGTGTGGTGCTGCGATGAAACAGGAAGTGCGCGAGTCCCAGCAACTCGCCGTCCTTGTCCGCGACCAGCCCGAATACCGGCTCTTGCGGATCGAGGAAGCGCGCCCAGGTTGTCGCAGTGATTTCGCGCGGCAGCGCGGTTGCGTCCTTGCGTCCATAGAACGCGTTGTATCCGTTCCAAAGGGGCAACCACGCGTCGAAGTCGGCTTGCTCGACCGGACGGACCAGAACGGAACTTGCGTCGACCAACGGTCAGGCGTCGACGTGCAATGATTCGACGCAACCGGGTGCACTTGACTTGCGGCGCGCCGCGATCAGGTCCCGACCCGATGGAGTGACCGAGACTCGAGCGCCCGCGCCATCGTGATGCGTGCGGGCGAGATAGCCGCGGGCGTTCGCCTCCTCCCACACCGGCAGGCGAGGACAGGAGGTGCGCCATGCATCGATCACCTCCGCGTAAGGCCGCCCTTCAGGGCCAATCCACTCGACGAGGTCAACTACCAGGGAATCGACGGGGTCCGACATGCGTGCCTCCATTCAACGAGCGACAAACGATACGCCCGCCCATGAAGCGCGGCAACTGCGCGGCGCTCCAAAAGCGGCGTGCGCGATGCGCTCGGGGGCGGACTGCCGCAGTTCGCACACAACGCCCGCAACTTGCCCGGCGACGACTGCGGCGTAGTGGCTGCGGACAACACGCTGCGTCAACGATTGAGCATGACGTTCATTGTCGCGAAATCGACGGGCGCCGACGTAGGCTCATGAACGATCTTCCAGTCGTCACCCGCACGCCTGAATACCCACGTCAGCCGATTGTCCATCGCGCGCAATGCCTTGCCTTCGGCCGACACTCCCTTATAGGTGACGAACGCGTGGGCAACCGCGACATCGGCGCCGATGAACTCGAAGGATACGATCCTCATGCACAGTCGATGAGTGCGGCGCGAAGGTATTGTCGAATGGTGGCGACACCGCCGCCAAGCCTGATGTCGAGTCCGTTCGCCGCATCGTTCACCCATTGCAGTGCAATGCCTAGCTTGGGCACGACGCTTCCTCTGTAGTTCAGCAAGATCCTGATTGGCGCGCTGCAGTTCCGGCGACGAATTCACTGACTAGACCGGTGGTGCAAATACTAGGCATCGTGCTGCGCCGGGGCAAGGTCACGCGTTCAAGATGGCACGATTTCATGCCACATGTGGACTTTGGACACAAATCCGCCTGGTAGCGCGACCGCGAAGGGCTCGAGACCGAACTGAACGAAGCCGCATCGTTCGTACAGTCGCTGCGCGGAGGGATTGCCCTGCGTGACGCTGAGCTGGACCACCTTGATGCCCGATCGGGACGCAGCTTCCGCAAGCGCGGCCTGCACCAGCCCGGCACCGAAGCCCTTGCCTCTTGCCGTCGATGAGACGTACATGCCGAAGAGCGCGGCCTTGTGGCGTGACTTTTCGCGTGATTCAAAAGTCAACCCTGCGACACCGGCAAGGACCGCGTCCTGGAATGCGCCGAGGACCAATTGCAACGGTCGAGGGTCCGAAGTCAAGCGGGCTTGCCACCATGCAAGAGGAAGTGCCTCGCGTTCAGCAACGCTGGAAGTGAACGCTTCGGGATGCGAACCGTAGGCTTCGAGCATCATCGTTCGGTAGACCTGTGTATGCGAGGGGTCGAGGCGATGAATGGCCATGTGGTCAGCTTTCTACGTACCGAAGACGCGTCCCATTTTGGGCTGTTGCATCAGCGCGTCATCGGTCGTCGCGTGCGGGCGACGGATGGAACACGTCCAGCGTGGGAAACCTCGCTTCGGCGCGCACGCAGTCCCAGAGGTAAATCGCGAAACCAGGGTCGCCGGTCCACAACGAATATCGCAGCTGCCCATACCGACGGGCGTCTCTTTCCGTTTGTGCGATGCCGTGCATCGCGAATGACCGCGCGCGTTCGAGCCATCGCAAGTCATGCGTGCGCTGATACAGCTTCAGGAACGCGTAGCCATTGCCGCCGGTGCCGTGGCAGAGGTTCGATCCCTTGGCGAGCGGGCCCGCCGACCAGGTCGTCTCCCCCGCAGCGAGCAGCAGTTCATCGAGTGCCGTGCCGGGCAGACCCGCGAGGCAGATGACGAAGCCCGGTGCGCCATGACAGAACTGCAGGAGCCGCTTTCCAGCTTGGCTCGCGTCGTCGAGCTCCGGGCGCCAGTTAACATGTGCGCCGACGCGATCGGCAGTGCGCTGCACCGTGTTGACGATGCAATGCTCCCACGCCTGCCATGCTTCGACATCCAGCAGGTGCCGACCGCGAATCAGCGGCAGTGCGGTCGCAACGAAGCCGTGCACGGCGCCGAGGTAGGTCGACCGCCGGCCGTACAGATCTTGCGTCCAGTAAGAACACGAATGCCGGGGCGACCATTCGAGCTGGTTCCAGAGCGTGCCTGCGGTCAGGCGAAACAGGTCCGACCACCGCTCGTTGCGCGTGCGCTCGTACAGGAACAGCGCGGCAAGGAGCGTTCCCGGAGCTCCCCACATCAGCTCGCGTGCGGGGTGATCGGTGTTGCCGGTAATCAGCCGATCGAGCGCGTTTTCGACTTCCGCGGATTGCGATTCACCGAATGTCGTCAACAGGATCGGCGTGTCGCCCATCAGGAAGGAGGCACGCTCGGACGAAGCGGATTCGCCGAGCCACGCGCGGTTGCGCACCAGGAGTCGATCCAGCTCGGCGACATAACTTCGCGTCAACTTCGCCGCGCCGGCATCCTGCAGGTAGTGCAGCGCCCAGAACACACCGCAGGCGCCGTGATACAGCGGCGTGACGCACTGTCCGGGCACGTCCGCGCTGTCGTGATCGAGCGGATGTGCGGGCCAATACCCGTCTTCGCCATAGCGCGACTCCGAATCGACGACGATGCGCTCGATCACCTGTCGCACCCGGTTCTCATCCCATGGAAGCGCGCATGGCGGATCGTGACGCGCGGGGTCGTACAGCAGCGCCCGGTTCACAGGAAGATGCGCGCCGGGGTCATCGATACGGCTCGCCGTTCTTGCGTGCGAACTGCCATTGGCCGTCGGCCATGGTGGCCATTAGGTCGTCGTCGGGATAGCTGCCTTCGTCGCCAGGAGTCCTGTCACCCACTTCGAGATACAAGACTTCCTCGGAGCCCTCGTTGACCAGGCAGTGACCGTTGCCTGAGCCAGCCTTGAACCCCGCGCACATGCCGGGTGCGAGTTGCGTGCGACCTTCATCGGTATGCAGGACCGGATGGCCGTGCAGGATATAGACGAACTCATCCTGCTTTGTGTGCGCGTGGCGTAATGCCGAAACGCCGTTGGGGGCCAGCCGCGTGAAATTGACGCCGAAGTTGGTGAGGTCGAAGAGGTCGCCGAGCGGGTGTTTCGTTCTTCCGGCCATCCGCGACGCGAATGGCTCCGGATAATTCGTACGCTTGGCCCGTGCCGGCGCGTCGGCAGCACGAACGGCGAGAGGCTTTGCCACATCTGCCATAGATCCTCACGTGACATGAATGGATGCGACACGGCAATGCCGGTCAACGGTCCCGAGGTTGCAAGGACGACCGGCGAACTGCCTCGAACTGCACATCAGGACTGCGAGTGCAAACGCCGTGAACGGCGAAGATAACCCAATCCCGACGCCGCGAGATTCGGTGCGCCGCCCAGCAGCGCGAGTTGAGCGAGCACCAGCCCGGTTATCGGGAGAACTCGTGCCACGTTTGCAACTCACGAGTCCACGCTTCGTGCATGCAATGCCTGCGGATCATGGAATCGGTCGCGAATCCCGCGGGCCCGTCCGAAATGAAGACTTCGTTATTCCGGAATTTCGGGCTCGACGAGTTTTGCGAGTTGCGCGAGCGATTCCTGCCAACCCAGATAGCACATCTCGACCGGGATGGCGGCGGGTATCCCTTCCTGCACGATATCCAATTCTGTTCCGCACACGACTTGCTTCAGCGACACCGTCACTCGCATTTCTCCGGCCAGGTTCGGATCGTCGAACCTGTCGGTGTACTGAATGCGTGAATCGGGCGTGAGCTCCCGGTACTCTCCGCCGAAGGAGTGGCTGTGACCGGTTGTGAAGTTCGTGAACGACATGCGGTGACCACCGCCAACCTTGGCATCCATCTGATGGACCTTGCCTGTGAATCCATACGGCGGCAGCCACTTGGCCATTGCATCGGCGTCGAGGAACGCGCGATAGACACGCTCCGGCTTTGCACGGAGCACACGGTGAAGTCGGACGGTACCTGTAGGCATTCGATTCGCCTTTCTATATTGGTGTACAGGGAATGGATTCGAGCGAGTCGCGCATGGAAGCGTAAGCTGCTTGTCGGCGAGTTCGGTTGAACGCGTGCCTGGTGACGGTCCATTAAGTATCTCCACGAGGCAGCGAAGTGCGTGCAAACGCCTCGCGTTCGAAGCAGTTGTGCAGGTAGGGATGGCGTCCCCGGACGATCTGCACGAGGCTGGACGCCAGATAAAGCGGAAAGAACAATACGCCCCACCGCTCGTACTGTCGAACGTGAACATGCTCGTGGAAACGAACGCGACGCAGGATGACGTGATCGATTCCGATGATTACGTGACCGAAGGTGATCGCGACAAAGAAAAACGACGACGGAAAAAGCGCGACGGTACGGCCGAGTCGACCTCCCGCCACTTCGATGACGCCATCGACGAACCGGATTGTCGCGCCTGCGCACAGTGCCAATACCAGGAACAGGAGCCCGAACGCGGTGGCGGGCAACGCCCACGTGTAACGGACAGCGAGCCAAATGTAGCGCGTCGGAGGCGTCAATGGCGTATTGCCGCGACCTGACGATTGCAAGGGTCGCCGTAAGCAACGTTTCAGCACAAACATTTTGCGTCCTCATGCTAGTGGTCGCGCGCCTATGAACGGAATGTCGCGGCTGCCCAGAATTTCCGAAAATTGTGCTCTCGTGGGGCTGGAAACCTCTTTCAGTCGACGATAAACAGCTTGGCGCCCGTTTCTGTATAGGAGCGATGAGGTTCGGCATGGTCGGCGACCTGATAGCTCATTCCCGGGCCAAGCGCGAACTTGTGTCCATCCTCGAGCTCGGTGTGCAGTTCACCCTCTATGCACAGTAGGATGTGCCCCTTGTCGCACCAGTGATTGGCGAAGTAACCGGGCGTGTACTCGACCATGCGAACGCGGATGCCACCGAAGTTCTGCGTTCGCCAGTAAGCAATACCGCTCTCGCCCTTGTGTTCAACTCGCTCGACCTGGGTCCAATCGGTGGTTCCAAAGGGAATGCCTGACATCTGCACGTTGCGCTCCTGACGAAAGTCCTGAGGTAAAAGCCGGGCGCTGCACCATGTGTTAACGGCGAAAGTGCGGGCGTTTGATCATTTGACCAGGTGTTCGGCCCGGACATCAGCGCGGTTTGCGCGAATAAGTGCAGTCTAACCAACATTCCAGCAGAATCGCGCCAAGCCTTCTATCTTTCCTGAACTGGAATACGTGCATGCGCTCGACGTCCCGTGCCACTTCTGCCTGGCGATTCGCCGTCGTCGTTTTCGCAATCCTGGCCTCCCTGCAGTACGCAATCGAGACGTTCCACGCGCCTCGGGCATTGCGGTCAGGCACGCCCGACGCTGCGCTGTTCAACGGCAGTTTTCTGCGCGAACGCGGGCCGACGACGTTCGTCGTGGACTCGCTGCCATCAGCTTCTCCGCTGATCGGCGCCGGCGTCGTGCCTGGCGATCGACTTCGCTGGGACGAACCGATCGGGCGCTGGTACAACGTCCCCATTGGCGAACATGCGGCATTGACGGTGATTCACGGCAGCGAAAGCCGGCGGATCGACGTCACGATGCCGGCGGCGGGCGACGCGCGGCGCTATACCGTGGCCAACTACGTGATGGACAGTGTGTCCCGGCTTGCCGCGCTGGCGCTGGGCGTGCTGATCGGCTGGCGCCGTCCCGACCTCGTGGCATTCCGATGGCTCGCGGTGGCCGGACTGCTGCAGGGCTGTGTCTTTCCCTATTCGGCGCCGGCGGTCGCGCATCTGCCGTGGCTGGATTTTGTCTCGTCGCTTTCGCAGGAGCTATCGCTGGGCGCGATCGTCTTCTTCGCGATCAACTATCCGGATGACAAGCCTGTCGGCTGGCGAGCCATCCTCAAGCACTTCTATCCTTGGTACTTCGGCGCTCAGGTGGCCGTGGCGCTGTACTACTATTCGCGCCTCTATTCGGGAATCTACGAGCCTGCCACCAGCTGGTTCTTCCGGGTCGATGTGTTGGTGCAGCCGGCGCTATTCTGCGGCGCGCTCGTGCTGGCGTGGCGCCGGGCTCGCGGTGAACCGAGGATTCGCCTGCAATGGATCCTCGCCACGCTCGGCACGATCACAATCGCTTCGCTGATGGGCACCCTCAATGCGATGGCGGGCTTTCCGCTTCCCGCCGAAGTCACCGGCTTGATCCTGAACGTCGCCGTGCTCGCGGCCATCGGCGGATTCTTCTACGCGGTCATGCGTCGCAGGATCTTCGATTTCGGCCTGGCGGTGAACCGGACCCTCGTGTTCGCCATCGTCGGCGCGATCCTGCTCGGCGTATTCCAGGTCGCTAACCGCGTCGTCAGCTCGTTCCTCCACTTCGACGACGAGAACAAGACGATCCTTCTCAGCGCCATTCTCGCCGTCGCGGTTTATCTGTCATTTGGCCAGCTCAAGAGAATCGTCGAGAAGCTCGTCGACCGGATGTTCTTCAGCAGCTGGGCGTCGCGCGAGGAGGAATTGAAGCGTTTCGTTGCCGAAGCCAAGCATGCAACCGATGCGGAAGCGCTGTCGGCGTTGCTGGTCGCGGCAATGGACCGGTTCACCGGCGCTGCGGGATCGGCATTGTATCGACGGCAGGAAGGCGGCCACTATCGCCGTACCATGGCATCGTTCGACGGGACCCCCGGCGCAGTGGGACCGAACGATGAGGCCGTGCTGGCGATGCTCGCTCACCGCAAGGCGTGGCGGATTCGGGAATCGTCGTCATCGATGCGCGCGATGCTGGCGGTGCCGATGGCCCACCGAGGCGACCTGGAGGGATTCGTGTTGCTCGGGCCGCGCGATGACCGTGAACCTTACCGAGCCGATCAGATCGAGCAGCTCGAGTCAGCAACCCATGAGCTCGGTCTCGACTTCCACGCACTGAGGATCCATCAGCTCGATGCCGAAGTGGAGGCTGAGCGACGCACCGCCGAAACACTGCGCGCCCAGCTGCAGACGGCGATGGCGATGGCATCGCGTGATCGGCCGCTTCAAGGGTAGAGCACCGGGCTCGCGGGCGCCAGCGCGAACGTATACGAGGTTTGTGACGCCCACGCGTCAAGGCAACCAGCCAGTCGCCAAATGCATTTATTTTTTGGGAACGGTCGAGGCACCGCTCGCTGTTACGCGACTAGCGCAACGCGGATCCGTCGAGCGGCAGTTCCATGAAGACGAGATAGGGCATGAGCGCTTGCGGATACTCGTGATGGGGCACGCATTCCGTGAACCCCACCGACTTGTAAAGGGCGATCGCTTCCGTGAACAGGTTTGCGGTGTCCAGCCGCATCAACCCGAACCCGTCGGCCTGCGCGGTGCCAATCAGCGCTTCACACAGCCTCCGACCCGTGCCAGTGCCGCTGAATCGCGTCGGCACGAACAGGCGCTTCATTTCACAAGTGCCGTCCGCGAGCCGCCGATAGGCGCCGCCTCCGCATAGTTGGCCGTCGCGAAATGCAACAAGCGTCTTGCCGTTCGGCGGTCCGTACGAAACGGGCAACGCCGCAAGCTCGCTCGCAAGCGATTGATGCCCGAAGACCTGGTCGACGAACCATTCGTCCTTCCGGTATCGGGCGCGGCACCATTGGACATATTCGCCGACCAACCCCGCAAAGGCCTCGTAGTCACCCGCGGTGGAAGCTGCACGAATCTGTTCGGTCACGCCGCGCTCTGGAGTTTTCATTTCAGGCTTCAATCGAATTTCCACATCGTCCATCGAACGCCGGAACGCAGACTCAAATGTCGCGCACGGGATGGCGAGTCTTCGACAGGCGTGCGGCGAACTCGCGCGCGATCCCGCTCGGCGCGTCGAACTTGTCGTCGTGCGCGTAGCCGATGATTTCCCATTGTGGAACGAGCCTGGCCGCCGCCTCGGCGAATTTCTGCAGCAACACGACCGTCAACGCGAAATTTCCGCAGGCGAGCTTGAGGCTGCCCTCGGCCAGGTGCTTGCCCGAATCGGGATACTCGCAGATCTCGGGTTCCTCCATCGTGCTGATGGACAGGTATTTCAGAGGCGCATCGGACGTGTCGAGGATCCGATGCGGATAGTCGGGACCCGGAAGTGCGGGCGAAGGTTGCTTGCCAGATGACGGGTTCGCAGTCGTCATGCCCTTTTCTCGGCAACGCGAATTCGCGGCTCTCCAGGATGGCAGCTCCGGCGGGGGCCCCGCAGTATCCATTAATCGCGCTTGCGACCGAAGAAGGCGCCAAGCGCGGCGCCAAATGTGGCCCCAAGAGCGACGCCCATCGCGGTCTGGCTGGCGGATACGCCGATCGCCGTGCCGATGCCGATTCCTATGGCGATCCGAGCGCCAATCTTCATCATCTGTCTCCTTGGTCACTACCGCCCTCGGCGGCACGGGCAGCAGGAATCGGCATATGCCGAGTGGTTGCGCGAGTCGCGAGGATCAGGGTTTCGCGGTTCCCCCTTAAGCGCGAGCGCTCCAAACGACGAAAACCATCATCGGTCGCGATGGCGTCCCCAATTTCCCTGGCGTTCCATGTTGCCTTGCGCGACCCCAGGACAGCGGGATCAGGGATGGCCGCCACGAATTGATAGCTTTTTCGCACTGCTCAACTGGGTGAAGGCTCTTTGATATGACCATTCAACCAGCTCCTGAAGATAGTCAGAGGGAAAGCTGGACACGTTGACGATGGTGATCCAGTGAAAACGTCCACGATACCTGGCGGGCTTCACACCCGGGACATCGGTCAACTCGACAAAGCGGTCAGGTGTAACGCGCGTGCTGAAGCGCCATCGTTCCAGATCGCTGGTTTTGAAATAAGGGAATTTCTTTCCACCAACGGCGTACACAAGAAAATTCCACGGCTCCTCATATAAGATTTCGGTCGCACTCGGGAGCCTGCGAGAGAACCGCTTCAATTGAGATACGTTCATGGGCGCAGCGCAACGCATGTTCGGCGCGTATGGCGACGGACAACGAAGGGTTACTTCATCAAGATCTCGCGCGCCGTTTCCGGAGGTAACGCTCCGAGCGCACGATGAGCAAGATCCTCCGCCTTCTGCTTACCCGCGGCGCCAACTTGCACGCCCAGGAAGGTTCCCACCAGGGTCCCCACAACGCTCGTGAACAGGCCGACGACGGTTGAAACGTCGTTCGCCTTCCAGCCATTCACTACAAAGAACATCGCCAGTGCTGCTGGAATGATCAAACCCACGACAGCAACGACGAGAGCGGACCGCACTCGGGCGTCATCGGACATGTCAATCTCTCCTTTGAACTCGACACGCAGTCAACTGCCGGACGTCGGCGACTTCAGATCTCGCGGGTCGAGCGTTGGTGTGGCGGGTATGTCAGGGGCTGAGAGCCGATGTAAGTTGGCAGGTCATGAAATGCTTCACCGAACATGTCGAGCATCGCTCTCATCGCTGCGACATCGCCAGCGGCGAGTGACCGAATGGAGAACGGATCGGGTGGCGTGCGGAACGCTCCTGAGCGAGTCAGGCCTCGGCAATGGCTGCAATCGAGATCTTCATGCCAGGAATGCGCACTGGTAGCTTCGCCCCCTGGCGAGCGGGTGGATCCGAAGGGAACCACTTGACCCATTCCTCGTTCATGCCGGCGAAATCAGCCTCATCGAGAATGATGACCGTTGCACTGACCACCTTCCCGAGGGAGCTTCCCGCTGCCTCCAGGATTTGCACGATGTTGGTGAGGCACTGGCGGCACTGTTCCTGAATGGTCGTGCCGACGATTGCGCCAGAGACCGGATCGAAGGGGCCCGTGCCGGAGACGAACACCAGGCCATTGGCTCTGACCGCCTGGCTGAACGTCGGGGGCGCCTTGGGCGCATTTGGTGTTGAGATGATTTCTCGCGCCATGATTTCCGTCAACAAAGTTATAGGTGTCCCACTTCCATTTGCGTGCAATCGGCAAGGGCGACGACGCGATGCAGGAGGGAACGACCGCCACAGCGACTCGCCAAGCAGCGACCGGTGCCCACGCTTGCGTGTTGAAATGGTTGGGCGCCTGGAACCGTGGGAACACCACAAGCGTTGCTAGGTCCGCTGATGAATCGCCGGGCCGCGCGCTTGGATTGCGCATGGCTCACATCCTGACGAAATACGGAATCGCAATGAGCGCCACGCCGATCGCGACAAGAAGAATGGTATTCGTGAGGAAGTACGGAAAAACCATCAGCCCAATGCCGCAGAATAGAGGAACGACGGTCTTCTGCTTCCTTCCATAGACGAAGAAGCCAAGCCCTATCGATCCGAACAGCAAACCCCAGAAGAGCGAGGAAATATTCAACGTGGCACCCCGTGTGGCCTAACGATACACGCTAACCAGCGCGCCAACGCGTTCGTCGAAGTGCAGATACGTATGGGCGCGTCGCGTTGACGGCCTACTGGGCACCTGACTCGGTGTGATGCGGATCGCGCCGTCATTGCTGCAACGCATCCGTACCTGCGGCTCACATCCGGGTGTCCACCGCAATCCAGTTTGCTTCCCAGGTCTTGCCTCCATCCCCGGAGAACGATTGCTCGAATCGGCACGAATTCGGCGTGATGTCGGAAATGACGAATCGAACGAGGATCGCTCGACCGTTCAGCGTTTCCTGGTTAAAAAATTCACCGCGCCCGTTTTCGAACCGCCCGATTGCTGGCGTGCTCATCGAGCCATTTCCGAGGCTGGAAAAATTGAGACTCCACCGATGAGACTGCGAGTCGTACAGCCGAAGACTCAGCGCCTCGATGTGGCCGGCCGGGCCATCGACGACGAGCTCCACCAGATTGGCGCGACCATCCCAAACCTTGCGAACGACAGTCGTTCCGTCGTATTCGACCCAGGTCGTGGAACCGGTCAGTGGGCGAAGTAAACGCCTTAGATGAGTCTTCCATGGCCCGATTTCGAAGTCGAAATCGTGTTGTCCGTCGCGCTGCTGTGAGACAACGGTGGTTCGCGGATGCGGTTCCTGCTGCGCGAGTCCAGCATTTGCCTGCAGCGCAAGAACGAGGCCGAGTAGTCGAACGACCGTCGGTGTAACCCGTGTGCTCACTTGAACGCGCGGCCGGAATGCAATTTGCCCATGCGTGCGCCATTGCTGGACGTCGTGCTGTACGCGCGTCATTTGCTTTGGCGCAACTGCTTCAAGCTAGCCGGCGACGGGATCTTGTCCCACGACATCAACGTCGTCTCCAGCGACTGGCCGTTGGCGTTGAGCCACTCACCGGTCGTTTCCGCAGCCGCGTTTCCATAGGCTCTGTGCGAATAGACGGCGACGACTCCCACTCCATCGACTAACACGATGCGAGCAAACGCGGTTTCCAGCAAGGCTTGATTGCCGAGAAGGGCCACGATCAGATGTTCCGCCGGGCGCTGCGCAGTCCTCGGCCTCGAGTTGCTTCGCACGATCTTGCCATGGCTTTGGTAATTGTCTAGAACGCGATTGGCCAAATCTGCCAATTGATCGCCGTTTCGAACCGTCTCGTGTACGTTGATCGTGACCATGTCACGCCAGTGCGCAAGATCACCATCACTCTTGGGCGTAAATTCGTTCTGACCGTCTTTGGACCAGCGATGGAGGTATTGGATGCCGCCAAAGACAAGCGCATCCGCTTTAGTCTGTGGCGCGTTTTTGGGCTCATTCGAACCGGCAAGAACGCTTGAGACGATGAGTAGGCTCGCAATGGCGGCCACGCAGGCAAGCAGGCGCGGTTGAATACTCATTTTGAGCCGCCGGTCATGGCTTGGCATGACCGGCGACGCGTCATGTGCGGTGGTTCCATTGTTTGCAACAAATTTGTCTGCAATGGAACCACCGAATGCGTCGGCCAATGCCACGTGTTGCTTTGATCCTTCTTGGTCCACGGTCCCAATGGATGGTTGGTGAGATGGCCAACGCGCACCGCACTGTTTTCATGTCGTCCCGCGGAAGAACGCCACTTTGACGTATTTCGTGAAGCAATGAAAGCTGAGGAACCAGCCCTGGCCTTCGATCCCCTAGAAGTGCGAGTTCCACCTGACTCCCTTGGAAACGTCAGGGAGGGTGCGCAGGATGACCGCGTCGAGATGGCGCCCGACGGCGCGTTTCCAGCCCGGCATGGCCGCGATATATGCCTGCACGGGAGCGTCGCCGTCGGCCTTCGAGATCTTGGGGTTGCCGCCTGCGAGGAGGGCCGGCTTTGCGACCCGCGCTGACTTCCTGGACGCGTTGCCGGCCATCGTGTTTACTTTGGAAGGGTTGAACTTCCCCCGCTGCATCGCCAGGAACCGTGGAATCGCAGTGTAGCGACGCATCCCAAAATGGGGTGCGCCCAAACCCGAAGAGTTCTCTGCGGGGGAGTTAGGTGTCGATCTCGGCCGCGCTGAGTGAGTAGTCCAGCGCATACATTTCACTTTGAGATTCCACGACGCCATACTGAGCCAGGTTTTGCTCGAGAGATCTGGCGTCGGCGAGTTGCGCCACAGAGTCCCTGCTATATCCCGTGAGAACAAGCGCCCACTCGACTCCAGCATCAGCGCCACGAATGCGCTGTTCATTGGTCATGATGGGAGCCGCTGCGCTTTCAAGCAAATGCCCGCTACCAAGACCGGGCGCGGCGGAGAGCCGGGGAAGTTCCTCGTCACAGAGCCACTTGCGAAGGGACGCATCGGCCCCCTCGGCTGGCTTGAAACGCAGCATCATACAAACCCCACCCACTCCAAGACCGGAGCTGCCGGTGACAGAGCAGAGACCCCTCGTCATCGCCCGGTAACGAGGCATCATCTTCGAAGTCCACGGACTCGGATTGTTCAACCGCTCGAGATAGGGGGCCGACGTCAGTGTGGCAACTTGCGCGACCTCGTAGATCACCAGGTATCGGGGTCCTTCACGTAGCGCCGTCCATCTACTGCCACGGAGGAAGCCCGGGATGGACAGCCGCTCGGGAAGATGCTCATGGGTATGCCAGTCATCGTGTTCGCAGATCCAATCTTGGGCGATGTCAAACGACAAGAGCATTGCGGCTTTGCCAAGCAGGGGCATCGCTGGTCCGGAGAGTGTTGGACAGGTAGGTAGCGACTTCTGATAATTGCGTTCGAAATAAACGTCGTTGCGGAGCAGCGTTCGCTTGAGCAAACGATTAGGAGGCATCGAGCGCACTGACCATGACGTAATACCCGTCAGGATCGCGGAGTGCAAACTCTTTGGTTCCAGTGTTGGGGCTTACGTTGGGCTCCTCTTCGAGCTTGGTGACGAGCGCGCGGGCCCTGGGCAGCGCCTCGTCGAAATCATCCACGCGAAAGAACAGGAGTAGCCCGTTACCGGGTCCCGAGCGGTCAGGATTGGCCAGGGATGGATGCTCGTGCGCACCCCACTGATGGAGGCAAAGCAAGACCGTTCCATCCGTGTCGAGGATTTGCCCGAAGTCGTCATGGGCAGGCAGAGTCTCTGGTTGTCCGAACAGCGACTGATACCACCTAACGCTGTGGGCGACATCAGCAACACCAATGATTGTCCAGGTGCGTTTCATCGGCTCCTCCTGCGGACTGAAATGCGTTGACCGGCGCGCCGCACAGCGTCTGCCGAGGCCAACGACGGTACATGGGGCGTCCGGTTGACGCAAGGTTGGGCACGCCAGTCAAAAACTCGCGCTCACGGGCCTTCGCGTATTGCCGCCATTCACAGCCTGTGGCACGCTCCTACACCTCGATCAGCGGAAGCGAACCATGCAAGATGACGCCACTGGACCCGATGCAGTTTCGCCCGCGGCGGATGACGACACTACGGGCGTCTCACCGGGAAGGCGCGAATTCCTGGCAGCGTCGGCAGCCGCGGCTGCGGCGCTGCTCGGAGGTTGTCTCATCGAGAACAATGACGAGCAAACGTCGACCGTTGGCGCTGTCGCGGCCCTCTCGAAGTTCGACCATATCGTCGTGGCAATGTTCGAGAACCGCTCGTTCGACAGTCTCATCGGATATGCCTACCAAGCGGGCGACCCGCCGCGCAAGCAAACCTACAACGGACTCGCGGGCAAGGTGTTTCGCAATCCGGTGCCCGACTACATACAGGACGGTAACGCGTTCGTCTCGACGCGCGTGAGCCCCGGCACCGAGGCGGACATGCAGAACCCAAACCCGGATCCGGGGGAGGAATACGAGCATGTCAACACCGCGCTTTTCAGCGTGGTGAATCCGATCGAGAACCAGTTTCTCGATGCGAGCCAGATGCTGGCGCCGTACAACAACCCTGCGCCCGGCCAGGCGGCGACGATGGACGGTTTTGTCTGGGACTACTGCAACAACTTTCGCCAGCTCAAAAAGCGTAACCCGACGTTCGACGAATATCGCGTGATCATGGACGGCTTCGGCCCGGAGCAGCTTCCGGTGATCAACACTCTCGCCACGTCGTTCGCCGTCTACGACGCGTGGTTCTGCGCGATGCCTACGCAAACGATACCGAACCGGTCGTTCTTTCACGCGTCGGCGTCGTCGGGCTTCGTTGTGAACGAGCCCTACCCGAAGTGGCTGGGCAATAACGCCCCGACGATATTCAACCGATTGTCGGATGCGGGGATCAGCTGGCGTGTCTATTACGACGAGTCGCAGATCGTGCCGCTGACCGCGTTGCTTCATGGGCTGATGCTGACGCCTTACTTCCGGACCAACTTCTACACGATGCCGGAGTTCTACCAGGACGCGGCCAACGGAACGCTGCCTGCCTACGCATTCGTCGAGCCGCGCATGCTGTACAACAACAGCGATTATCATCCGCCGGCGCCACTGAGCCCGAGTCTGGGCGTCGGCGGTTGGTCGGACGCGCGCGTCGCCGACCAGCTCGTCCACGACATCTACACGGCCGTCAAAAGCAGCGCGTCGACGACGGGCTCAAGTGCGATGAACACGCTTTTGTTACTCACGTTCGACGAGCACGGCAACTGCTTCGACCACGTCGCGCCGCCACCTGCGACGCCGCCCGACAATCCACAGTTCGAGGGCGAGCTCGGCTTCCTCTTCAACAGGCTCGGCGTCCGCGTTCCCGCGATCGCCATCTCCGCCTATACGGAAGCGAACACGGTCGTGAATCGGCCGATCCACCACGGTGCACTGGTGCGAACGCTATGCGAAAAACATAACCTCCATTTTCTCACCGAGCGGGATCGCAACGCCCCTGACCTGTCGGACGCCATCAACCTCACCGAGCCGCGCGATCCGTCGACCTGGCCGGTGCCGATTCCGCGGCCAGCCGGGTTGCATCCGCCGGGCCGTCTCGAGGATCGTCCGCCGAACGATCTCGAGAAGACGATCGTCGGTCTTACGATCGCGCGCTTCAGCCCGCAACCTGGCGCGACGCCGATGCCGCAGACGGTAGGTGAAGCGCAAACGCTGTTGCGCACGCTCGTGGGAGACACGTTCAGGCACGCGTGATGCCCGTCGCGAAGGAACCATGGCAACATCGAAGCCCAGGGCGTGTCCTGAAATCGTGACGCGGCATTGGCTGCAACGCTTCCCTCGGTGCAATCTTGATTGTGGCGCTTTAACGCCGTCCGAACCAACGTAGGATTGGGCGGCATCCCACCCCAGGCAACGGTCATGAGGTTGCGACAACCACGTGCGCAAACATTTGAAAGGTCACGGCGCTGGCATCACGGTACTTGCTGATAACGGGCTCGATCTCTACTCGTACGGCATCGAGAAGTGCAGTCCGTGCCGGCGCCTGCAGATCGACAAAGGCAGGCACTGCTGCCGCTGAACTGTTCACGGCAAACGGTACAAACTGCTCCGGATCGGGGAACCGGACCGTGGTCGACTCGGGGAGAACGCTCACCTTCTTGAATCCCGCCGACGTATACAAGCCCGCCAACTCGCCGGCATCGTGCAAGGCAAACGGAGTTGTGACGGCCGACATTGGTAACGAAAGCTGTCGCGCGACCGATTCCATAAGCGCTTCAAAGACCGGGTGTCGCGCGAGCGCTTGTAAGACGATCGCCAACGCGCGCCCTCGGGGCGCCAGGACGCGGCGCATTTCGCGCACGGCAGCCGCGCGGTCTGGAATAAATTGTAGCCCGTGTTGGCAAAGCACCAGATCAAAAACCCCATCCGGAAAGGGCGGGGACATGGCATTTCCTTGCTGCCAGGTAATTGGTGCGCCAAACGGCGCCGGAAGCGTGCGCGCAACAGCAAGCATTCGCGGGTTCATATCGAGAGCGACCACCGTCCCATTTGTCCCCACCAGGGGCGCTACCTGGCGAGCGACAATGCCTGTCCCGCATGCTACATCGAGCACCCGTTCTCCCGGTTTAGGGGCCGCATGGCGGAGCAGGATGCCGGCCCACGGAAGAAACATTGCCGGGACAAAATAGCGCTCGTACATCGCGGCGGGATTGTTTGGCTGAGGTTGGTTCAAGGTGTTCTCCTCTTATTCGATGTCCGACGAGTGCGAAGACACCGGCCTCATTCAGTCCGCCTGACAGTACAAGCTAACCATCGCTTACCTCAATACGCGGCGAACCCGCGCCCCACAGCGGACGGACAACTGCGGCCCGCAGGTTCGGGAGTCGTCGAGGAAGCGCCCGTCCATCCGGCGCCCAACGTTTGGCGAGCGGCAGCCCAAAGGCCGCGAAGCGGGCTTTAGGATGCCCGCTCGATGGAAGGTTTAGGCGACAGTATTTTCACGCCATGTGCTCGATGTTGGCGGGCAGGATGACCCAGGGATGCTTGCGCTCTTCGTACACCGAGAACGATGGAGCAGGAAAGCTAGGTTCGGCAAACGCGCCAATCGGAACGGCGACATATTCTGCGTGGCCCTCGAGTTCGTAGTGCACGGTGGCACCGCACTGCGGGCAGAAATGAAATGTGGCTTTGCTTCCTTCGTCGCCGATGCGGACATACGCCGATGACGCGCCCGTGATTTGCACAGCGCTTCGGCGAAAGCGCGCCTGAGCAGCAAACGCGCTGCCGGTCCGGCGCTGACAAGCCAGGCAATGGCAGATAGAAACGCGCAGCGGCTCTTCGCTCGTGGCGAGGCGGAGTTGACCACAACTACAGGACGCAACGCGATTGGTCATAAATTGAGAGCGAGGTGACTCATTATCTGCACCATTGCTGTTCGCACGGGACGCCATCGTTGTTGCCGTCCATCTTCGTGCCAGGACAATGTTGCAGGAAGTAGGTAGCTTCTGCGCACGAAGTCATTTGCGAACAATACGTCCGACCGTCGCATTTGAACTGGCTTTCGAGAGACTTTAACTGACCCTCGACCCTCCCAGGGGAAGACGATGCAACGTCATCCGGGATTACAACGTGGCTGCGACGCTGGTATTGACCATATCCATACCAACCCACGCAAATTAGCAAAGCGAAAAGTATGATGTTTTTCATCGCTCCGAATCGAGGGATTGCGCCCTAACGTCTGACATGAGCGGGCGGCCGGAAGCAAGCGTAGCTTGCTGGAGGACGTCCGCTCGAAGGAGGGGCTCGGCTAAACGTCGGCACGGCTCAGTGGGAGAGAGTTGAATAACCTTGCCACACTGACCAAGTGAGTGCCGATGCGAGACAAACCCACGCAGGCTTGTTGAGCTGGAGATAAAACGAAGCTGCGTCGACCGAAGCGAGTGCGCCGGCAACCGCAGCGACAAAGACCACGCCGAGCCATGCAAGAAGACCGAGTACCTGCCAACGCTTTGAGCGATGAGTCATCTTGCGGCGTGGCTCGAGCGACGGGTTAGGCGGCACATTCAATCCCACCGTATACCGGCGTCACTAAAGCGTGCGGTGTGCCTTCGACACGTCGGACACCAGTAGCACCCGTCGGTTAGGGTTAGCTGGTCGGCAGAAAATTTGTCACTAGGCCAGCATGCGAATATTGACGATGCCCCCAATTCACCGAGCGCGGGTCCGCTTCCATATGGAATAACGGATGCAGAGCCACAGTGCTCGCAGGCCAGCATTTCGGCGTGAATATCCAGGCAAGAGGCGGCTTCGCACTTCGTACAGATGAAAGGAAACAGGCAATACTTGGGCGGGGAAATCCGCGGTCCGACCTGAAGCGTGAAGCTCCCGGAACACGGACACGATACTTTGACGCCTATGCCCATCGCGCAATCCCTCCTTGCCGCCTAACGAACTAGCTAACCCGCGACCGTTGGTGGGCTCAATGCCCGACGGTGACGTCCGTGTGGAGCGACGGGTTAGGCCCCGCGCTTCGTCGCCCGCAACAGATCAAGTGATGCTTGGTCTGGCAAGCCCGCAAAGAATTTGTCCAATGCCTCGCAAAAGACCACATCCCTCGGATCGACAAACCGGAACAGTGTTAGGCAGGACCGAAACTTAGCTGCGTCGATCTCGCCAAGCACCTGCACGGCACTTAGCCCGTCCAACCCGTTCATGGCAGCCACGCATTCCCGTAGCCGTGGTCCTAGAACCGCATGGGCCAAGTAGGCTTCAGCCTCATCCTCGGAGCCAATACCGTAGAAGATAGCTCGGGAGCTGGAACCCAATCCGCGTAACTGGGGCAATACATACCAAATCCAGTGCGTCTGTTTTTTTCCCGCGCGAAGTTCCGCAAGCGCACACGAGTAGTGCTTCGATTGGGCATTGACGAACCGACTGAGGTCGAACGGGTCTTCGTGCGCGGGGGGCATCGGGCAGAGTACGACGAAATGATCTTGTAGAAGACAGCGACGAGGGTTGTGCGTAGTGCGTTTGTGAGGCCTGACGAAGCAAGGTAACCGGCGTGGCGCCACAGGAGCCGGCCAGTTGAAGCCACGTACCGGCGTGTCCGCGTTGACCGGCTGGGTAGGGCGCTACCTCGATGTATCGGACGGACCTCGACGGCGGTGGAAGTGCCGGTGTTGATTATCTGGTGAGCTACTTCCGGACCGCCGGGTGGGCACGCAATCACGTCGAGCTTTCGGATCGGGAAGCGGTTGTCGCCGGACCTCAACTCACCTTCGCCTTCGAGGATGAGGAACATCTCTTCCTCGCCATGGTGGCTGTGGAATGCACATTGAACCTTGCCGGGAGGGAGCACCGTCAGGTTGTAGCCAAGCTTCTTGGCTCCAATGCGATCGCTGACCTGGCCACGCCTTGACGTGTAGATCCTGTTCTCCTCAACGTCGTCGAACTCTACGTCGTCCAGGTTCATTATGGGTGGCGTCACATGGTTCTCCGTTCAGTCAATAGGGCTTGGTGCACGCAAGGTCTGGCGTTCGCTCGGGGGTGGAATGCGTGTGCGACGTGTGACGGCTAACAATGCAAGGCAATCGGCGCGCCGCCACAGGCGCTGGCCGAGTTGAAGACACGTGCTGCTGCGTCCCGCAGTCACCGACGGGCTAGGCGTCTTTGGGCGGTAGGGCATACGTTACGGAGAGACCGTTAAGCGCGACGTAGCGCTTGGCTTGCAGGTGTTTGAGTATGGTGTTGGCATTTGCCGCAGAGTCACCAATTTGCACAAAGTGGGTTTTGATTGTGTTTAGAAGTTTCTCGACCGTGCGCGGTCGAGCATTGCCACGCTTTTGAAGGTCCTTCACGACACGTGAGATGCGCTCCAAATCTATGAGCACTGGACTTGCAGCGACCTCGATCGAAGGGGTGGACGTTTTAGTCTTGGAAGTTGTTGCGCCTGGGCAGGAAAAAGCACCCCGCTGATTGAGGATGATCTTCAACTTTTCTTTGAGCGATACGCGTCCGAAGAGGCTATTTAGCGATTTGCAGCATGCAACGCAGTTGTCGTCCCCATTGCCGCCACCGTTGGCCAAAGCAACCAGATGTTCAACGCTCGCTTCATTCTTCGGCAAAGGCTTGGCGCAGAAGAAGCAGACATTGCCTTGGGCAAACATCAAACGCTCGATTGGTTTAGTAGGCACGCGTTGGACTGACCTGAGTACGTTTGTTGTAGCCACTCAGCCTGTGAGTTGACAAGCTTCGCCCGGCTTGCCGGACGACGTCCTCTCGATGGAAGGGTTAGGCCGCACGTGCGACCTACGCTCGATGCGCTGACGTGATGAGTCGAAGCCCCAGACTTACCATGACCAAGCCCGCCGCTCGATCGACCCAAGCTTTGCAACTCAAGTAGACCCGACGGGGAGCAGGCGAAGACAGAACGAGCGCCACGATGGAATACCAGGCCGCCTCAACAGCGAATACGGCGCAGAGCAGGGCAAGGGCGAACGGCGCTGAGAATGTGCTGGGCAAGAAGGCTGCAAAGACGCTGGCGTATACGATCGCGATTTTGGGATTGCTCACCTGCGTGGTGAGCCCAAGCAACAGCGAACCGTACACGGAGGTGTGCTTGTTTCCATCGTTGCTGTCGATGTGGAGTGGCTGCTTGGCACCGGAGAAGATGCGGTAGCCGAGGTAGCAGAGGTATAGCCCGCCAAGCACCTTGAGGCCGGCGTAAAGGGCCGGCACTGCGACCAGGACCGCCTGGAGGCCGAGAAGTGCAGCCAGAGCAAAGACGACGCCTCCGAACCCCATGCCAATTGAGGCTGCAATACCTCTCGCGCGCGAAGTTGAGATTGCAACTCTCGCCACCATGACGAAGCTGGGCCCTGGACTGACGACGCCTATGGTCAACGCGCCGATGATGCCTGCGAGTGAGAGGAGTTCTGTTTGCATGGCAACCTCAAGTGTGGGTGTTGTGAGGCCTAACGCTCAGCATCAGCGGCGGCGCGTAGCACCGTCCGATGCATGTTGTTGTTAGTCGCCATGGCTACCCGAGCTCCTGGGCGAGCCCGATGAGGATTCCTTCGGGCCCCCGGATGTAGCAGAGCCGATACGTGTCTTCATACTGAACCACTTTGCCGACGAGCTCCGCGCCGCGTTTGCCGAGCCGGGCGAGCGCATCGTCGATGTCCTCCACGGTGAACATGACGCGTAGGTATCCGAGAGCGTTCACTGGGGCGCTGCGGTGATCGGCGACCACGGGCGGCGCGAGGAATCGGGACAGCTCGATCCGGCTGTGACCGTCCGGCGTACGCAACATGGCAATCTCGACGCGCATGTCGCGCAATCCAGTGACGCCATCTGCCCAGTCCCCTTCGATGGGAGCGCGCCCCTCGAGCTCAAGGCCAAGTTCGGTAAAGAACCCGATGGCGGCAGTGATGTCTTCTACCACGATGCCGACGTTGTCCATTCGTTTCACCGACATGATGTCTCCTTGGCGTCTAACGAATCAAGGTAACCGGCGCGCCGCCACAGGTGCTAGCCGAGTTGCAGACACGTACCCGCGCGCCCGTGTTGACCGCCGGGTTAGGCGCATGGTCGATGGACCTCGACTCTGGCCCACGTTGCGGAAGAACTATCGTTGGCATCGGGGCGATGCGAATGAGATCTGTCGCGACGTCGCACTCTACGCCGAAGCGGGGAAGAACCGTCAACTCGACCGATGCGCGGCGAACTCGAACGCGCGGGCCATCGAGGTGCACCCTGCACCAGGCTGCGACTACGCTCCGGGAACGCGCGCCGTGATGAGCCAGGTGCTCGACATCGCCCAAACACCGTCGGCGCGAAGAAATGGCTCGAGCGCGCGACGAAGCGCCGTCTCGATCGCGGCCTGCAGCGTGCCAGCCTTCTGCCGAGCCAGGCGCAGCGCTTCTCCAGCGGGCCCTATATCGCGCGCAAAGGCAAGCGCTTCGTCGAGTGATGCACCGATGCACATCGGCGCGTCGAAGCGGGCGAACGTGGGTTCGACGAAGCCAGCAGCCAGCAACTGATCGCTGACGCGGTCGGCGCTCGCCCACGAGAACGGCCCCGGACCGCAAGTCACGTCATCATTCGACTTGTCGGCTTCTTCGATGAATTGCTCGACGACCTGCTGCGCCAAATAGAAGCACGCATTGTCTTCGCGTTTGCGCCAGGCGGAAGCCGCCAATCTGGCCCCCGGAGCGAGCGATTCTCGGACGTTGCGAAGCGCGGCAACGGGGGACGCGAAGAACATGGTCCCGAAGCGCGCGAACGCCGCACCGTACGGACCCTCGAGCTCGTCCACCTCCACGTCGGCGCAAAAGAAGCGAGTGCGCTTCGCGCTCCGCGCGCGCGCCCGGTCTCTGGCCGCGATGACGAAGTTCTCGGCGCAATCGACGCCTACCGCTTCGCCCGCCGGACCCGCGAGCTCAGCAAGTCGGATGGTGCTGTCACCGAATCCGCAGCCGATGTCGAGCACGCGTGCTCCTGGCGCCGGCGGAAAGCGATCAAAGAGCTGCGAGCCGTGCTGCCCGAGTCCCTGCACCAGCAGGTGCTCGTACCTTGAAAACTTCTCGAACAGCACGGTGTTCCAAGCCTCGATGGCGCGAGCATTGCCAGATTCCGCGTTCACGACGACTCCCCCGTGTGCGTCGAGGTGGGCGCCGCGACTCGGGCCGGCTTCAGGCGCCAGCTCTTAACGGTGGGCACGATGGTTCCGACGCGCTCACGGTACTCCTCGTACCGTGGTCCCCATTGCCGCTGGAGAGAGCGTTCCTCGAAGTGGACACCGACCCATATATAGACGGTGGCGCCGGCCGCAAACAACAGATGATCGAGCGTCATGGTCGGCGTGACCCACATGCCGATCAAGATCCCGGTCATGATCGGGTGGCGGTCGAAGCGGTACATCCAACGCTCCAGGAACGGAGCCGGGGTGAGTGCGTGCGCGCGCAGGGTCTGATAGGCCTGCTGGATGCCGAATAGCTCAAAGTGATTGATCGCGAAGCTGGCGGCGAACAGGTAAGCCCAGCCGGCCAGGGCGACGCCGAGCACACACCAACGAAGAAGGGGTGCTTCGACCGACCAGACGATCGCCGGCATGGGCTGCCACAGTGCCAGCAGCGGGACAAGAGCCAAGCCAGTGGCTAGCACGTAGGTCGAGCGCTCAGCGGCGGCCGGGATGATGCGCGTCCAGTGCGCCTTGAAGCTCGGGCGAGCCATCACGCTGTGCTGAATAGCGAACACGACGAGCAGCAGCAGATCGAGCGCGAGCCCAGCGCCCAACCCCAACGATCCCAGAGGGCCGCCTGTGAAGCGAAAGACTCCCAGCATGATCATAATGAGGGCGAGCAGCGCACCCACGCCGACCGCGTAAGCCACTACCCCATAGGCGAAAAATGCGACCCGATAGATCAGCGAGCGTGACGGCTCTCGCATCGTGACCGTTGTATTCATCGTTTCTGCCTCTGTTTCCTGGCCTGTTGACGGTTCCCGGATTCCCGCCGCGGCAGAGATTGCAACTGTTGCGCGAGCCGGGCCACGGCTTGGTTGATCTTCATGGGGTCGTTGTGGGCACGTGACATGACGATCGCGCCTTCGACCACGACCAGAAAGTGTTCGGCAAGCGCTGCCGCGCTCAGCGACTCGTCCTGAAGCGACGCGACGAATGGCTCGATCAACGGTTCGAGCGCCTTCGCAGTCTCCGAGAAGAGCCGCGACACCTCGGTTCGCAGCGCTTCGCTCGTAAGCGCCATCTCGCTCGCCAAGGCGCCGATCAGGCAACCGTTCTTCCAGAAGTCGAGACCCTGCTCCGCGACGGCATCGAGAAACGCAAGCAGGCGCTGCTCCGGGAGAACGTCACTCAGATCGATGGCGAGCAGGTTTTTGAGGCCCGCTTCATAGAAATCGTCGAGGGCGGCGATGGCCAGATCTTCTTTGCTGCTGAACTGGTGATAGAAAGACCCCTTGCTAACACCCGCGTCGCGGCAGATGTCGTCGACCCCGGTGGCGGAGTAGCCACTAGCCATCATCGAGACTTGAGCGGAGCGAATCAGTTTTTCACGTGAGCCGGAGATCATGTTTGAAATATAAACCGACCGGTCGGTTTAGTCAAGCACCCTCGTCGGCTGATGCCGACCTCTAAAGGGTCCAAATCTGGCGAACCCGGCGCGGAAGTGGAGGTGACCTGGCCGGTCAGCTCTCGGGGTCGTACTGGAACTCGCGGAGTTCCTGCGAGCAACGGCAGGCCTTGGCGATCTTCGCGGCCCACTGGACTGCCGCTTCGCGCGACGGGAGTTCCAGGACACAGAAGCCGCCGTCGAACTCCTTGGTCTGCGGGTAGGTCTCGTTCGTGACGGTGCCATCGGTAGCGACCATCCGCGGCGCGACGTCCTCGTTGACACCACCACCGAACACGTAGACGCCGGCGTCCTTCGCATCGCGTATGACCGCGTGTGCCGCTTCGCCGACGGCATCCATGTCTTCGTCGGGGACGTTCATCGCCGGTCCGGGGAAGGAGATAAGGTACTTCGTCATCGTTCGGTCTTCCGGGGTCGAGTTTCGACCTTGAGTGTGAGGTCTAACGAAACAAGGCAACCGGCGCGCCGCCGCAGGTGCTAGCCGAGTTGAAGACACGTGCCGGCGCGTCCGTGTTGACCGACGGGTTAGGCCCCGCAATACATCCCATACCTTACTTCCAGGTTAGATCGAGCTTGCGATGCGAGATTGCACAATCCCTGAGATAAAGATTGATCAGACTTTGATACGGGATACCCACCTGTTCGGACACATCTTTGAAGTAGGTAAGACAGGCCTCGTCCAGGCGAATGGTGATTTGCTTCTTCAATTGAGAAGCGTACGGATTCTTCTTGGCCTTGGAGAAATCGTATTCCTTGCGCATGAACTCACCTTATGGATAAGACCTCGATTCCCGCGTCGTTGCTTTACGCGCCGAGATAATGCGAATTACATTTCCGGCGCTCCGGTAGCAATGACAGACGACGAGTATTCGAAGCGAACTGCTTAAGCCGAACAGAACGAAGCGTTCTTCATCATTTGAATGATCTGGGTCAACAACGATCTTGGCGTTCTCGTCAAGGAAGACCGTCTGTGCCTCCTCGAACGTAACGCCATGCTTCGTGGAGTTAGAGGCAGTCTTCTTCGCGTCCTACTCGAACCGAAGGCCTCGCATAGAGCACTGTAACTACATTGTAGTTACGTGTCAAGTAGATCGGGGACCGCGCAACCTCGGGGCCTAACAATAATTAGGCGGCATAGGTTTCGCTTGGTCGGTACACCGCGACAACCCAGAATATCAAAGCACACATCAAGCCTAATCCTGCACAAGCCTCGAACTGTTCCAAATCCATGTACAAGCTTGGCCGCATGCGCGGGTCAAATGGAATGATCAACATCGCACATGGCCCGAGCAGAAAACCGCCGAGAGCAAATTGCCACCAGCGACGCAATTTGAAGAGTTGGAACAGCAATATCGCAGGCACGCCAAAGACGCCTGCAATTATGTACGTGAAGTACAGGCCCAAAGCGAAGAGTGACGTATCTGTATGTGTGGGATGAATGATTCCATCAGCGAAAGCGCAAAGAGACAGCCCCAGCAGCGGTGCCATGATCAAGCCGGCTACGATTCGCATGAGGTTCACGTGCCGCCTAACAATTCAAGGTAACCGGCGCGCCGCCACAGGCGCTCGCCGAGTTGAAGACACGTACCGGCGCGTCCGCGTTGACCGACGGGTTAGGCGGCGCACAGAAAGACCAGCTACAAATCGATTGGAGTAAGACCGGTATGCTTAGCGATGCGCAAAAGCGTTTTGGGCCCAATCTCGTCGCCATCGTGGAAGGCGAATACAAAATCGGGCCACCCGTTGCGAACCAGCGTACGATGCGACCCCGACTGGCGCTTGATTTGCCACCAATCTCAAACAGCGCAGCGAGCACACGGCGTGCTTTAGTCGAAGGCCACTGACTCACACAACAGCAACGGAAATGTTGATTGACTGTGCGCGACTCTCGCCATGTTCTAGGCGTTCAGCGAGAACCCGTAGCGCCAAAATCTAGGCTTTGGCCATGGCTTCCTCAGAGGACGCGCCGTAGGCGAGGACACCAGGGAGCTTGGGCACTTCCGCAAGCCAGCGGCCGTCTTCTTCGCGCTCACATTCAATTTTGAAGTCCACGTTCGACTCCGCTTCATTTCAATGCAAGAATTCTACGCCGCCGCGAGTTGTTACGCCTAACGAATCAAGGCAACCGGCGCGCCGCCAAAGGCGTCTGCCGAGTTGCAGGCACGTACCGGCGCGTCCGCGGGGACCGACGAATTAGGCGTCAAGGAACGACGTGATCGGCGGGACTGGGCCCCAGGCGCCGGGCCAGCGCTTACCCCGGGGCAACTGGCGCTCGAACAAAGCGGAAACTACTGGTTCAACCCGCGATGCGTATACTTTGGCCACTCGCAAACGTCGTGTCCGCAAAACATACATGGACGTTGGCCGCTCCCATCCCCAGCGCGGAAACGGCGTCACTTTGGCGTTCTGGTGCTCGAGTACGACGGCGCGCACTAATGCCGAGCGAAGCTCGCGTTTTGACATAATGTCGCAGGCCTTGGGCTTGATCCGTGCCGGATGGTCATGCGGTACTCGTTTCCTCATGCGGCCTAACGACTAAGTTAACCGGCTCGCCACCGCCACTGCTGCCGACTGGAACTTCAAGTCCCGCCGGTGGCGAGTCCGGTTGAACGCCGGGTTAGGCTGCAATCTCACTTGTGCAGTGCGGGCATCCATGGGCGAACCTCAAATATCAGTAGACCTGACTTTACGGTTGGATCTAGAGCCGCGAACGCTCGGATCTCGCCCTCTGACATACTGGCTTCCGGGATCATCATTCCTCCCGACGCCTCGTCCATGAATGGTCCACCCATCGTTAGCTTTCCGGCTTTGAGTAGGGAGGCGAAATACTCGACATGAGCTTGCACCTCTGGTTGTTCAAACGCCGGAACCCCAGCTTTCCAGTTTGGACCCGGCCGATGAACTACTACGTAGCGGAACTCGGGCACCTTCCTCTCCTGCGCTTGTACGGGATCGATCACGGATGACAGCAAGGCAAAGATTACCAATATCGCAAGTGCGATTCTGGTGGGTAGCGCAATGTGCATGACTTCTCCGAGAAGGGTTGCGGCCTAACGTTCTAGCTAACCGGCGGGCCGCGCAGACGCTCTCCAAGTTAAAGACACGTACCGGACCGTCCGGTTGTTGAGCGCAGGGTTAGGCGCCGTCACCGAAGTTTTATCCGGTAACGCGAACCAGGCTTGCTTCCGAACTGTGCCGGCTTTACGAAGTGTTCGACCAACTCGCCTCCGTTTGCCTCGATCACGCGCCGGGACGCAATGTTGTCGGGGTCCGTGGTGATTTCCACATAGGGCAGGCCGACTGAGATTGCCTCAGGCAAAAGCAATCGCAACCCAGTCGTAGCGTAACCCCTGCGTTGTTTCCACGGCACGACAGCATAGCCAATGTGACCAAGACAGTGTGGTGGGAGAGCCGCTGTACCGGGCTGCCACCTCATGCCAATGCTGCCGACGAACTCACCGTCCCACAACCAGCGACGGAATCCAGGAATTCTTGATACCAACGAACCGTCCGGCAATTTTACCGGCGGGCCTTTCCCCTCTCGGTCTTCAAGGGCTGCCAGAAACGCCTTGGGGTCCGCACGAATCTGTTCAAGTTCTTCGCGAGCGGCAACCTGTCCGTGAATATTATCAGCTGACCAGCCTCTCTCAAGCGCTGCGACGTAACTGGCGAGATGCCCCTGGGCGGGGCGTACGAGTTGCATCGCTACGGGACTCGGGACGCCTAACGATTGACATGAGCGGCGACCGGAAGCAAGCGAAGCTTGCTGGAGGGCGTCCGCTCGATGGAAGGGTTAGACACCACCGCCGAAAACACGTGGATGCCGGTAGATGTTGCACGGGTTCCCGCGAAACAGGATTTCCCGCTCGAATTCGGCGCCAACGGCAAGCGCCACCTTGATGGAAGGTATGTTCTTCACGCCAATGAGGCTGATGGGCGGCTTGCCGAAGTGCTCGACTGCGGCGCGTTGGACGGCCTTTGCCGCCTCGTTCGCGTAGCCCTTACCCCACTCCTTGCGAAGAAGGGCCCACTTGATTTCGGGCTCCGGCCAGTCGTTCGGGTACCAGAGGCCAACAGTACCTACCACTGCTGAGGTTGCCGTCTCGACTACAGCGTAGGGACCGTAGCCGCGAAGCTGCCAATGCCCAACCATGCTCGCCATGGCTCGCCAGCTCTCGCCCTCAGAAAGCGCTCGGCCAAATGTGAACCTGGTGCACTCCAGATCGGAATAGTGTTCATGCAAAGCGCGCCAGTCTTCAGGCGCGAACTGGCGTAGCGTGAGCCGCTCGGTATTAAGTGTGGGTGAAACAGCCATCGCACGCCAGTCTGAGTTTGTGGTGTCTAACGATTCAAGGTAACCGGCGCGCCGCAACAGCGGGGCGCCAAATTACCGACATGTACCGGCGCGTCCGCGTTGACAGACGGGTTGGTCCCCTCATTTCCAACCCGCCAGGAGAGTGCCGCATACAACTCCGCCGACCATAGCCACTCCAAATGCAATATCGGACAAGCGACTTATCCGGAATAGTCGTGACGCGTGCAGAGAGGGCGATAGTTTGCGACACTCGCGTGTAAGGTACCCGGGAATGCCACTTAGGGTGAGCGAAAATGAGCGCACACGCTTCAACGAAAAGACGACGTAAACGTGCGCGAAGTCAGCAAATGCGCCAGATGCCATTGACACAAAGAGCATGGTGACGAGAGCCGAATACATTTCGCGATAAGGGGCCTAACGACGCAAGGCAACCAGCGTGCCGCCACTGCGGCTCACCAAGTTGCGAATACGTACTGGCGCGTCCGCGTTGACCGACGGGTTAGGCCCCGCCTGCGCGCTCGAGGGTATGTCGAAGACCATTGATGCTGACGATGGCAAATGGCCAGGCCGTTGACAGCCACTGGGGGAGGAAGGCACCCAAGAACACCTCCAGGCCCCTCGGCACTTCGCTCGACCGTGCCCAGAACCACACCTCTGCGTCGGTTCCTTCCTCGCTTGGGGGATCGATGTAAACGCACCCGAGTAGTTGGCTCTCGTCCGGGGTCATCAGCGCATAGTCGAAGGACGACCGGAGTTTAAACTCCTTCTGATGCCACCCGAGGTCGACGATGTTGTGTTCGATCGTCATGTCTTCGGCGGGCCATCCCCAGATTTCCCCGAAGCGGCTCCAAAGATGTTCGCGACTCGACATGACAGCGTCATAGTCCTTGAAGGCATCATGGATGGTGATTGAGCGCATTACAAACCGCTCGGTATCGATGCGCGCCGGGACCACAAAGTTTCGGGGAAGGAAGGGCATAGTGTGCGGAGCCTAACGAAACAAGGTAACCGGCGCTCTGCCACCGGGGTGCGCCGAGTTGCAGACACGTACCGGAGCGTCCGCGTTGACCGCAGGGTTAGGCCGCTTGCAGCACGCGGCGACGCAGTGCCTGTGGCAGCTCGACGGCCACGAAGAACTCCTGCGGATACAGATAGTCTTCGCCCGACTCGTCGACGATGCGAAGTTGTCCACGCTTTGCTGCCTGCGTGTCGGCGAGGGCCACGTAGAGCTTGCGTCGCTCCAGCGAAACGGCGTAACCGTCGTTCTTCAAACAGACTACCAATTCTTTCGATTTTCCCGCCATCACATCGATTCCTCAGAGAAACCGCTTGATCTTGAATTCACGCTTGCCTATGCCGGTTGCTTCATACCAATGTACCTCGGCAAGCACGATGTCGCCGTCCATCAAGCGTACCCACGCAACACCCTTGCGCTTCCGCCATCGACCGCGACCATAGAACTTGCGCAAGCGCGCCAACTCGCGGATGCCAGAACCTGTGGCGATGGTCTCGACAGCCGTGAACTCGCCGATGATTTGGAAGTACACGCCATCATCGTGGCAAATATGGTGGAAGCGGTCAACTTGCCACCGGCAAGCGGCCTAACAATTCAAGGTAACCGGCGCGCCGCCACAACGCTTCGCCAAGTTGCCGACACGTACCGGCGCGTCCGCGTTGACCGCCGGGTTAGGCGTCCTACGCCTTCTTCCAGAAGTCCATTTCAGGCTCATAGCGCGCTCCACTCAGATCGGCAGTCTTGTCTTGAAAATACGTTTGGGCATCCGCAATTGCTTGATTGTAGATACTCGGACCGATTTCTCGAAGACAAAACTCCAGAACGCTCAGCGCTTTGAGATCGCCGATATCGTCGTCCATATTCTCGGCGAAGAAACGCTTGATGGACCCGACGAGATACTTTTCCGTATCCGCCCCAAGTTTGATTGCCATCACATTCCCCGCTGCGCTTTGGACGCCTAACAATTCAAGGTAACCGGCGCGCCGCCACAGTCGCTCGCCGAGTCGCAGACACGCACAGGCGCGTCCGCGTTGACCGACGGGTTAGGCCTCTTATGCAGCCAAGCGCGAAACATTTAGTCGCTTTCGCCCTTGCTCAGCGTGCCATAGATCGAATTGCGTTTGCTGATTGAGCCAGCTCTCCGCCGTGGTATCAAACGCAATCGATAGGCGAACAGCCATCTCCGGACTGATGCCCGCGCGCCCATTAAGAATGGCGGAAAGAGTCTTGCGACTTACCCCCAAAGCTTGCGCGACTTCTGTAACAGTAAGGTTTAGCGGTTCAAGACATAGCGACTTGAGAGTTTCACCAGGATGAGGAGGATTGTGCATACGCATAGCAGATACTTTCAGTGGTAGTCCTCGTAATCGACGACCTCGACGTCAGCGTCAACAAATTTGAAGGTAACGCGCCAATTGCCGCTGACCCAAACCGCCCATGTGCCTTTTCGCGGACCTTTGAGGGGGTGCAGCCGAAGGCCGGGAAGATCCATGTCCTTTGGCGCCGCGGCCGCGCTTAGCCTACCTAAGATTAGGCGCAACCGTTCGGCATGCCGGGACTGGATCCCGGATTTCGATCCGGCCTCAAAGTAGCGCGCCAAGCCCTTGTGCTTAACGCTACGGATCACAGCTATCACTGTAACCCATAACGTTACGGGTTACAAGATGCCTAACAATAAGTTGAAGTACGAACTCGCCCAATTCTCCATCCATCGCGACGGGAAGAAAAGCACCACTCATCCGAATGGATGATGGCAGGAGAACACAGGGCCTCGAATAATCAAGCCTGCGCAGCAAAATTCGGGGACCTATACGTGGTGGCACAATCCTCAGACCGAGCCGATCCCGCCCTCACGTCCGACGCCCCTCGAACCGTGCCGCGAACAGCCGCGCCCGCCCCTCGTCTCCTCGACGTCGTCCGCAACAAGATTCGCCTCAAGCACTACAGCATCCGCACCGAGCAGGCTTACCTCGACTGGACCAGGCGCTTCCTGCGATTTCACGCGATGCGCCATCCACGCGAAATGGGTGCGCCGCAAGTCGAAGCGTTCCTGTCTCATCTCGCCGTCGATCGCCGCGTCGCCGCAAGCACGCAAAACCAGGCCAAGAGTGCGCTGTTGTTCCTATACCGCGAAGTCCTGGTGATCGACCTCGATTGGCTCGACCATGTCGCACAAGCCCGTGCGCCCACGCGCGTACCGGTCGTACTCACGCGCGACGAAGTCAAGCGCGTACTCATCCGCTTGAACGGCACGCACAGGTCGCTCGGCCACCTGCTCTATGGAAGTGGGCTTCGCATAATGGAAGGCTTGCGCCTGCGCGCGAAGGATGTCGAGTTCGAGCGCAGGATGATCATCGTCCGTGATGGCAAGGGCGCCAAGGATCGGATCAGGATGCTGCCCGACGTGTTGCGCGCGCCACTCCAATCGCATCTCGCGCGGGTACATGCGCGTCACGACGACGACCTGCAACAGGGCTTCGGCGGCGTGTGGTTGCCGCATGCGCTCGCGCGCAAGTATCCGGGCGCGGCGTGCGAGTGGGGCTGGCAGTTCGTGTTTCCGGCACCGCAGTTATCTCGCGATCCGCGCGACGGCGCTGTGCGCCGCCATCACCTCGGCGACCAGGCGTTCCAGCGTGCGATGCGCCAGGCCGTGCGCGACGCTGGCGTCGACAAGCCGGCCACGCCGCACACGCTGCGCCATTCGTTCGCGACCCACCTGCTCGAATCCGGCGCCGACATTCGCACCGTGCAGGAGCTGCTCGGCCACAGCAACGTCAGCACGACGATGATCTATACGCACGTGCTCAACCGCGGCGGCGTGGTGGCGGTGAGTCCACTCGATCGGACGTGATCGCGGCAAGCTTGCGTTCCCACAACGCTTCGAGCGCGTCGGCGACATGGGTCGGAATCCGCATTCCCGATGCGCGCGGTGTCCAGCGATAGCGCGCAAACGGCGGCACGCTCAGTTCGTCGAACGTGACGATTGGCATCTCGAACAGCGCCTCCCAGCGAATGTCGAGGTGGCGCGTCTGGATTCCCAGAGCGTGCTTGTCTTCGCGCCAATGCGGGCCAAGCTCGGGCAAGGTCAACGTCACGCCAGAGCCGATGATGCCCTTCGGCGGCACGCCGAGCCGCACCATGAACGCGCGGCTGCCGGGCTCGATCTGCTTGGTTCGTCCGCTCGACCACTGGGTGTCGACGAAGCCCTTGCGCGCAAGCCTGCGCCGGTCGGCGGCGAGCTCCGGCCAGTTCCACAGCTTGGGATTCCAGGCGAACAAGAAAGTGGCCATGTGGGGCGTCGCAGGCGGGCAGCCTCACGCGCATTGTCGTGTATTGTGCCGCGTCATGGTGTACCGCTCGACGTCGATCGCCGCTGCACTGGCGCTTTGCCTCGCCGCGTGTTCGAACGCGCCACGGGTTCCCTCATCGTCGTCGTCACCTTCGACGCCACTGCCATCGGCATCCCCGCCGTCTGCGATTCCATCGGCGCCGTCGGCATCCACGCCCTATTACAAGGATGACGGCCCTGGCGGCACGGTGCCCGCCAACATCGACGCCATTCCCGATGCGGTGCCGAAGCGCGAGCCGATCAACACCTTCGCCAGCCGGCCGTACACGGTGCTCGGACGCTCGTATGTTCCGGCCACCGAGCTGAAGCCGTATCGTGAGCGCGGCATCGCGTCGTGGTACGGGCGCAAGTTCCACGGGCAGAAGACGTCGATCGGCGAGACTTACGACATGTATGCGATGACCGCCGCGCACCCCACTTTGCCGCTGCCGTCGTACGCGCGTGTCACCAATGCCGCCACCGGGCAGAGCGTGATCGTGCGCGTCAACGACCGCGGCCCGTTCCTGCACAATCGCGTGATCGACCTGTCGTACGCCGCCGCGCATCGGATCGGCATCGCGCAAAAGGGCAGCGGCGAAGTGATCGTCGAGGCGGTGTTGCCCGGCGACACGGTCGCCGCGACGGCGTTGCCGCCGATCGCCAACGTCGCGGTCGAATCGATGGTACAGCCCGCGGCGTCGCCGCCAGCGTTCGGCGCCGCGCCTTCAATGGCCTACGCAAATCCCTCCGGCGCCAAGCCTACCGTCGATGTGACACCCGACAGCTCGACGGCCGGCCGCTTCGTCGTGCAGTTGGGCGCGTTCCGCGACTTTGCCAACGCGCAGACGTTCCTCACGCGCTCGCGCGAGCGCGTCGCGCCGCTGGCAGGCGAGCCGCGTGTGTCGCAGGTCAAGGGGATGTGGCGTGTTTATGTTGGTCCGTACGACAACGAAGGCGCCGCGAAACAGATGGGCGACCGCCTGCACGAAGCCCTCGGCATCGACAACACGGTGGCGCAGCACTGAGCTTGAACGGAATTTCACCACACCGTCGCACCGAAGCCTTGCCTCGCCCGCGAGGCGGGAGTACTTCGATCCAACGCGACACTCGTGCCGAAGCACTCCTTCGCCCGTGAAGCGGGCGAGGGCTGGGGTGCGTCCAAGGGGCGCTCATTGAAAATCTTGCAACCCGCTGACGCGGGAACTGATTCGCTTGCGAGCAGTCAACCTTCCCAGGGGGTTGCGCCGTTATAACGGTTGACCCGCCGCAGGGGGCTCACTCGTTATAATTTTGACCGGTTCGCGCCTTGCCGGTCATTGGCGCACGGGCGACAACAACTCCAGGGTACCGATGCCACGTTCGATCAAGTGCACTCTCGCTTTTGCGGTTTTCCTGTTCCTGGCTGCATCCGCGCGCGCGCAACTGACGATCGACATCGTCGGTGGCGCGGGCACCACGATCCCGATCTCCATCGTTCCGTTCAACAGCGACAACGGCGGCCAGGCCGCCATCTCGTCCATCGTCGCGGCCGACCTCGCGCGCTCCGGCCTGTTCAAGATGATCGACGCCGGCGGCATTTCACCCCCACCGCAGCGCGCCACCGAGGTTCGCGTCGCTGACTGGCGTGCGCGCGGCGCCGACGCCGTGGTCGTGGGCTCGGTGCGGCCGCAGGCCGATGGCCGCGCCGACGTGCGCTTCGATTTGGTCGACGCCGTCAAGCAGCAGACGATCGCCAGCCAGTCGTACCTGATCGGCGCCAGCCAGTCGCGCGCCACCGCGCACAAGATCGCCGACGTCATCTACGAAAAGCTGACCGGCGACCGTGGCGTGTTCTCGACGCGCATTGCCTATGTCACCAAGCAGGGGCCGCGCTTCCAGCTCGTCGTCGCAGACGCCGATGGCGCCGACCCGCAGACGATCGTGTCGTCCAACGAGCCGATCCTGTCGCCCAAGTGGTCGCCGGAGGGCATGCGGCTCGCGTATGTGTCGTTCGAGCAGAAGAAGCCGGTCGTCTACGTGCAGAACCTCGGCACCGGCAAGCGCGCCGCCATCGCCAATTTCCGCGGCAGCAACAGCTCGCCTGCGTGGTCGCCCGACGGCCGGCAGCTCGCGGTCACCCTGACCCGCGACGGTAACTCGCAGATCTTCGTGATGAGCGCCGAAGGCGGCGACGTGCGCCGCGTGATGAGCTCGCCGGGAATCGACACCGAGGCCTGCTACACGCCCGACGGCAAGTCGCTGCTGTTCACATCCGACCGCGGAGGCTCGCCGCAGATCTACCGGATCGGCATCGACAATGGCGCCGTCGAGCGCGTGACTTTCGATGGCAGCTACAACGTTTCCCCGCGCGCACTGCCGGATGGCAAAGGCATCGTGTACGTCCGCCGCGACGGCGGGCGATTCCAGGTCGCGATCATGGACTACGCGACACGACAAACGCAGGTGTTGACGCAGGGTCCCGACGATGAAAGCCCGTCGATCGCGCCCAATGGCAAGATGATCCTCTACGCGAACGAAGCAAGTGGCCGTGGTACATTGGCCGCGGTGTCGAGTGATGGTCGTGTGAAGCAGCGCCTGTCCGCGTCGGCCATCGATGTTCGCGAGCCCGCCTGGGGCCCGCTTCCGCAATAAACAACTCGCTCGTCACTATGGAGGTTTTCCCCATGAACAAACTGATGTTCGCCGCGATCGCCGCCGCGTTCCTCGGCGCCTGCAGTACGGCGCCACAAGTCAATGCACCGGTCGACGACAAGAGCGTCGGCGCCACCACCGGCTCGACCGGCGGCGCCAACACCAGCGGCGGCGCCGGCACCGGCGTCTCGGGCAGCAACGTCGCCGGCGGCAATCCGCTGCGCGATCCCAACAACGTGCTGTCCAAGCGCAGCGTCTATTTCGACTTCGACAGCTTCGTGGTCCGTGACGAGTTCAAGCCGCTGATCGAGGCGCACGCGCGCTACCTGGCGGGCAACCGCTCGGCTCACACGACGATCCAGGGCAACACCGACGAGCGCGGCTCGCGCGAGTACAACATTGCGCTGGGTCAACGTCGCGCCGACGCCGCCAAGCGCCTGATGACGCTGCAGGGTGCGCAGGAATCGCAGATCGAGACCGTGTCGTTCGGCAAGGAAAAGCCGCGCAATCCGGGCAACGACGAAGCGGCCTACGCTGAAAACCGCCGCGACGACATCGTCTACCAGGGCGAATGATCCTGCCGTTTCCGCGCCGCTCACGCCGTCGCCCGCAGGCGCTCGCCGCCTGCGCGGCGCTGGTGCTGGTGCTCGCGGCGCAGGCTTCGCGGGCCGGCATCTTCGACGACAATGAAGCGCGCCGCAAGATCGACTCCACCGAGGCGCGCGTCACGCAAATCCAGCGCGAACTGGACGCGCGCCTGGGCGCGCTCGAGCAGCAGCTCAAGAGCCAGGGGCTGGTCGACCTCTTCAACCAGGTCGAGCAGCTGAAGGCGGACATCGCGCGGCTGCGCGGGCAGGTCGAAGTGCTGACCAACGACATCGAGCAGCAGCAGAAGCGCCAGCGCGACCTCTACGTCGATCTCGACACGCGCCTGCGCAAGATCGAATCGGCGCCCGTGGCGCCGACTGCCGCCGATACCGGCGCGCCAGTGTCGCCCACCGTCAACGCGACGCCCGGCGCCGGCGAGCAAAAGGCGTACGACGCCGCGCTCGACCAGTTCAAGCGTGCTGATTACGCGGGCGCGATCGGCAGCTTCGGCGCCTTCGTCAAATCGTATCCGCAATCGCCGCTCGCCGCCTCCGCGCAGTACTGGGTGGGCAACGCGCAATTCGCGCGCCGTGATTTTCGCGCCGCCATCGTCGCGCAGCGCACGCTGATCCAGCAGTATCCCGACAGCCCCAAGGTGCCCGACGCGATGCTCAACGTGGCGTCGGCGCAATCGGAGCTCGGCGACAATGCATCGGCGCGCAAGACGCTAGAAGACCTGATCGTCCGGTATCCGTCGTCCGAGGCGACCACCAAAGCCAAGCAGCGCCTGGCAATACGCTGACGCAGCCGGCCTGACGCGAGGCGCCCCATGGCTCGTCGTCGCAGCGATCAGCAGTTGTCGATGGTCCTGCCGTTGCCGCGACCTCCACATCCCGTCGCGCCGATCGCCCCATGGGCGCAGCGTCTCGTCGCATGGTTCGCGCAGCACGGCCGGCGCGACCTGCCGTGGCAGGGTACGCGCGACGCCTACCGGATCTGGCTGTCCGAAATCATGCTGCAACAGACGCAGGTGAAGACGGTCATGCCGTACTTCGAGCGCTTTGTCGCGAGCTTTCCGGATGTCGCCGCGCTGGCGGCGGCGCCGATCGACCGCGTGCTCGAGCACTGGTCGGGACTCGGCTACTACCGGCGTGCGCATCACCTGCACGACGCGGCGCAGTCGATCATGCAAAAGCACGGCAGCGTCTTTCCGGTCGACGCCGCGACGCTCGAGACCTTGCCGGGAATCGGGCGTTCCACTGCGGCCGCGATCGCAGCGTTTGCCAGCGGCGAGCACGCGGCGATCCTCGATGGCAACGTCAAGCGCGTGCTGGCGCGACACGCGGGCATCGCCGGATACCCTGGCGAGTCGCGCGTCGCCGCGATGCTGTGGGATGTCGCCGTGGCGCGGCTGCCGACTCGCGACATCGAGGCCTATACACAATCGATGATGGACCTCGGTGCGACGGTCTGCACGCGCTCGCGGCCGCGCTGCGATGCGTGTCCGGTGGCGCACGATTGCGTGGCGCTGCACGAGGATCGCATCGCCGAGCTCCCGGCGCCGCGTCCGCGCAAGACGTTGCCGTCGCGCGCGACCGTGGTGCTGCTGATCGAGCGCGCGGGCGAGTTCCTGTTCGAGCGCCGGCCGGCGCTGGGCATCTGGGGCGGCCTGTGGAGTTTTCCCGAAGTGGCCGTCGATGCCGACATCGCCGCCGCGATGCGCGCGCGCTTCGGTGTCGATGCTCGAATGACCGGCGAGCTGCCCGCGCTGCTGCACACGTTTACCCACTTCGCGCTGACGATCCATCCGCGCCGTGTCGCCGTCGAGGCGTGGCCCGCGCTTGGCGAATCACCAGGTTTCTTGTGGCTGACGCCCATCGATGCGCGTGGCGCCGCGTTGCCGGCGCCGATTCGCAAGATCGTGGCGATGTTGTAGCGGGTGAGCGCGCCGCTGTAGCGGGTTCGCCGCGCGCCGCCTTCGATTCCGGCGAGTGCTCGCGGCAGAAGAGTGAATTCAGTTTGCCGCGCGCGGCACGCGCGCCGCCCACGTGCGGAGGTCCGCGGGCAGGCGCGCATCGGCATCGGCGAATTGCGTACGCATCGCAGCGAGCGCCGTCACTGCATCGGCGTCGCGATGATCCGCGAGCGCGCGGCGGATCGTGTCCACGAAATCGTCGACGGTGCGCGCCGCTTGGCGCGGCGCGGGTGCTGCAAGGCTACCTGCCTGCGACGGCAGCGTACCCGGGTCTGCACGCACCGCATTTCCGGCTGCTTGCGACTGCTGCGCTCCAGCGTCTGCGGTTGCTGCGTCGCCGCTGCGTTTCATCGCCATGGGTGCTTGTGCCATGCGTGGCTGCGCGATCGTCGGCGCGGGGACGACACGCGCGGTGTCGTTGCCGCCCACCGAGGCAGGCGGCGCAACGCTCTCGTTCGTCGTGTCCGGTGCGACTTTCGCGACACTGCCGCGCGCTTCGGACCGCGCGCGCAGCGTGCGCTCTTCCTGTGCGCCGGCCGCGGCGGCAATCGTCGACGGAGCGGACCGTGCGATCTGCGTTTCCGCCTTCACCGGCGCTTCCTTTCCCTCGCGCGCGTCGCGCGTCGCCGGGAATGGTGACGGCTTGCGTGAATCGTTGCGTGCATCCGTTTCGGCCGATACCGTCTTGTCGGTTGCCGAGCTCACCGCTGGCGCGCCAGCGGCAGGCGTTTGCGCCTGTATGGGCGACGGCGCAATGTCCTTGCGTGCGGTTTCCTGGCGCGCGACAGAACGCGCCGGCGTATCGCTGGCGACGACCTGCGTTTCGTCGATGTCGCGCGGTTGCAGCTGCCATACGCCGATCGCGATCGCGCCGATGCTCGCGGCCGCGGCGAACGTCGCCCACGCCGGCCAGGGCGCGCGCGCACGTGGTGCCGTCGATGGCTTCGCGTGCACGGCGCGATGCGCGGCCGCGCGGATCGCGTCGTCGAGCGCGGCGGGCGGCGTTTCCGCCGAATGCCGGCGCCACAGCGCGTCGAGCTCGGGGTCGCGCTCGCTCATCGCAGGGTCCTCATCGCCCATCCTTCATTGCAGGTCCCTCATTGAAGGTCCTTCAGCACCGCGCGCAGTTTCGCTGACGCATAGCGCAACCGGCTTTTCACCGTCTCGTCGCCGACGCCGGTAATGTCTGCGATCTCGGCGAGCGAATGTCCGCCTTCGTACTGGAGCAAGAATGCATCGCGCTGTTCCGAAGGCAATAATTCCAGCGCCGCCATCACGCGCGCACCGATCTGCATGGACGCGGCGCGCGCTTCAGGCTCGTCGGTGCGCACGCCCGCGATCGCATCGATTTCGTCGCGCGGCGCCGATTCGCCGTCGTCGTCGATCGAAATGATGGTGGCGCGCGCGCTGGCACGCCAATGGTCGACGATCCGATTGTGCGCCAGCGTGTAGAGCCACGTCGCGAATTTGGCGGTGGGCACGTACGTCGCGCGCACACGGATGACGTTCATCCATACATCCTGGAAGATCTCGTCGGCATGCGACGCGTTGCGCAGGTGACGCAGCGCGTAGCGGTAAAGGCCGCCGCGATGGCGGGCGTAGAGCGTGTCGAATGCCGTCGCATCGCCGGCGACGTACGCGAGCATCAGCGCCTCGTCGGTGGCTTCGTCGGTGGCGCCGGTCGATGCGGGCATGGCCCGCGAAGTATGCGGGCCCGCTCCCGTCGCGGCAACCGATGCCACCGACGCCATGTATCAACGATAGGGCGGCGCGACGAACGATCCGGGAAACGGATCGGGCGCGCGGCCGATGACGCGCGGACGCGGCAGCACGCCCATCGCGATCAGGTTTTCGCGACGATCGTAGCGCACCGACAGCACTTCGGCCGGCGACGACGTGGCGCGCTCGAACGTCACGCGTTGCGCCGACGACCATTCGTCGCGCCCATAGCCGGTGCCGATCGATGGCGCGGCCGCGGAAGGCTTGGCGGCGTCCTGTTCGACGCTTTCCGGCCGCTGAGCCTGATCCGCACGCTCGCGCTTCGCCGTCATGCCACCCATCGCATCCTGCGACGCTTCGTTGCGCGACACTTTCGGCGACGGCCTGTATTCCATCACGCGCGGACGTTCGCGAAACACGGCGACGCCGATCACACCCAGGTCGTTGGGCCGCCCGGTGCGCGTCGCATAGCTGTCGGCCAGGGTCGTGAAGTAGAACGCCGCGGTCTTTTGCAGGCTGGTGCGCCAGCCGTCGATGTCGAGGCTTTCCCAGGGTCCGAGCACATAGCCCGATTGCGACGGCGACGCCGTTTCGCCACTGACGATGTTGACGCCATCGACGCTTGCCACCGCGAGGATGCGCGCGCCGGTCAGGTTGCGGATGTGCAGCCGGTATTCGTTGCCGGGATTGCCGACGACGAACGCCTGCCCGTGCGGGCCGTCGTAGACCTCCAGCCGCTGGTTCGCGCTGCGATCGAAGACTTCGATCGCAGCCACCCCGCCGCTCACCCACGGCGACGAGCCGTCGTGCGCGAGCGCGCTGGCGGATCCGCAGATGGCCGTGCCGGCGACGAGCAACGGAAGGGCGGCGAGCAGGCGGCGGCGAGCGAAGTTCATGGCGGTCCCCAAGGTCCAGGCGGCGAAATTGCCGTCGATCCTGTAAACGCCCGCTGTTCCACGACGGGGTTAAATGGGGTCGGAGTCGTTTCGCAATCCGCGGTCGCGCAATCTGGGGTCGGAGTCAGAAGTTGGGGTCAGAGTCGTTTCGGAAATGGAGTCGTTCTTTCAGGCGATCCAAGCGTCGAAACCGGGTACGCAGTCTTCTACGAAGCTGGAGCAGTGCCATTGCTTATAATCCACGCGATGCAAGACACCTCGCACATTTTCCCGCTCGTCGTCTGGAGCGCGTTCGCACTGGCGTTCGTGTTCGGCGCCGTCGCGCAGCGCGCGAGCTTCTGCACGATGGGCGCGATCACCGATGTCGTCAATTTCGGTGACTGGCGGCGGATGCGCATGTGGCTCCTCGCGATCGCGGTGGCGATCGCCGGCGCCGGCTGCCTGCAGGCCGCGGGTGTGATCGATGTCAACAAGTCGATCTACACCAACGCCAACGTGCCGTGGCTGTCGCATGTCGTCGGCGGCCTGATGTTCGGCGCCGGCATGACGCTCGCGTCGGGCTGCGGCAGCAAGACGCTGATACGTCTCGGCGCCGGCAACCTCAAGTCGCTGATCGTGCTGATCGTGCTTGCCGCTGCGGCCTATATGACGTTGAAGGGCGTGTTCGCCGGCACGCGCGCGTTCGTTTTGGACCCGGTGCGTGTCAATGTCGGCGCGCCGTCGTCCGACTTGCCGGCGATCTTCGCGTCGTGGGGATTCGCCGCGGGCGTGCGCTGGTGGCTGCCGCTCGTCGTCGCTGCGGCGATCGGCGTGTTCGTGTTCGCCAACCGCGACTTTCGCACCACGCCCGAGCTCATCGTCGGCGGACTCGTCGTTGGCGCGGTGATCGTCGGCGGCTGGTATGTATCCGCGCACCTCGGTCATGTTGCCGAAGACCCGGCGACGCTCGAGGAAAAATTCTTCGCGACCAACTCCGGACGCGCCGAATCGTTTTCGTTCGTCGCGCCCACCGCCTACCTGCTCGAATTGCTGATGTTGTGGAGCGACCAGTCTCGCGTCGTGACGTTCGGCATCGCCGGCGTGCTCGGCATGATCATCGGCTCTGCCGTCATGTCGCTCGCAACGCGAAGTTTTCGTTGGGAAGGCTTCGCCAATGTCGAGGATGTCGGCAATCACCTCGTCGGTGCGACGATGATGGGCTTCGGTGGCGTCACCGCGCTCGGTTGCACGATCGGCCAGGGACTGACCGGAATTTCGACGCTGGCGGTGGGATCGTTCCTGACGCTGTTTTCGATCATCGCCGGCTCGGTGCTGGCGGTTAAATACCAGGAGTGGCGCATCGAGCGCATGGCTTGAACGTCAACCTGCCCATGCACCTGGACGTTTTGACTCCATGATCGTCTTTGACCTCTGCTGCGCGCATGGCCATGCGTTCGAAGGCTGGTTCGACTCGGCCGACGCCTACGCCGCCCAGCGCGCGCGCGAGCTGGTGCGTTGTCCGGTATGCGACGACGCGGCAATCGACAAGCGGCTGAGCGCGCGCGTCAACACGGGCAAGGCGATGATGCCGGCGGCGCAATCGACGAAACCCGCTGTAGCCGACACGGTCGCAGGACTGCCGCCGCAATTGCTTGCCAAGCTTCGCGAGATCGTCCGCAATACCGAGAACGTCGGCGACCGCTTCGCCGAAGAGGCGCGCAAGATCCATTACGACGAAGTTCCGCCGCGTGCGATCCGCGGCCAGGCCACACCCGACGAGGCCGAATCGCTGCGCGAAGAGGGCATCGATTTCGCGTCGCTGCCAGCGTCGGTCGCCGCCGAAACGCACTGATCTGGCGAGCGTTGGCGACCGCCGCGCGCGGTCCGCTAAGTTACAATAACAGGCTTCGCAAGGGGGTCGTTAGCTCAGCTGGTAGAGCAGCGGACTTTTAATCCGTTGGTCACTGGTTCAAGTCCAGTACGGCCTACCAAACAAACAGCGCTGCTAGCCGCCGGCCGAATGATCGGCGCACAGATGCATCACGGCCGGCCGCGGGCGGGCCGACCGCGAACGCTTTGCTAGATACGGCGACGCCGCAGGCTGAACAGCGCCACGAAACAGGCGAGACAGGCGAGCAGCCAAGTCGCGGCGGCCGACAGCGTCGGCACGTTGATCGGTCCGGTGGGTGCGGCGCCGCCAATTGGCCCGAAGGTATTGTCGAAGCGCCAGCTCAGGATGTCATGGTTGGAGTATGCGGCGCCGGTACCCGACGTGAATCCGACGTACGCGGACGTGGTGCCGAGCGTGCCCGCGAGGTCGATCGCTCGAACCAGGATGGGTGTCGCGGGGCGCACCGGTGACTTGGAGAGGCGCAGCTCGAGCGTGCTACCGTCGTAGTCGATCCACGCGTAAAAGACGCTGCCATCGTCGAGAGTGGCGGTCACATTGGCGGTCTGCACCGAGAATACCGATCCGTCGAGGTCGATCCCGACGTGGTTATCGCTCGGATCGCCCAGCACCGTGCCGTTGTTCCAAGTATCGAATTCGACCCCGAGGCTGGTCGGAATGCCCCCATAGCCGAGGCCGCCGCCGCCTGCGCCGACGGTCGATGACACCGGCTGTACGACGAACGCAAACCCATCCGCGCCGCCGAATTGCGAGCCAGAGATGCGGAAGGTGAAGAACGTGCTGAACGATGCGCCGGCGCCGAGCGGAATGAGCGTCGTCGAGAATGTCGAGCCGGACTGGGAAAATGCGGCAGGCGTTACGCGAAGCACGCCGCCCGTGCAGGCGGCGTTGCCATTGATCTGCAGGCCCGCACAGCTGCTGAAATCGGCAAAGTTGAAAATGGTGGCCCCGTACGCCTGGCTCACGCAAAACAGCGACAACGCAAAACCCAAACCACGCAGCAGACGCATCTCGAAGCCTCCCTGAAGACTTACAGACACCGCAATCCACGCAAACGGCCGAAGTGTACTTCTGATTTTAGGGTCGGCAATGGGCGCGTGCGCGGCGACAGGCAACAACCCTGCACGGGTGGGGAATCGCAGGTTATCGGCGCTGGGCGGCGGCCGAAGGTTCTGGAGATCGCGGTCTAGGGCCTTGCATTATCATCTCGGCACCCGCGGAGACGACCCATGCAATTTCAGAATCACGAGATTCCGACGTTGCCTTCGCTGGCGTGGTGTGCCCGCGTTGATCGAGGAAGCGACGTCGTTGCGGTGTTCCACGGCAGGCTCGTGGAAATGCGATCCAATGGCTTTTTCGAAGGGACATGGAACGATTCCTTCGCATCGTTCAATTTCACCTCGGCAACCATCGTCGCAGGAACCGGCGCGATCGCGGAGCCCGACCGGATTGTGTTCAGCGGCAGCACCGATCATCTGGGCCCTCTCTTCAGCATCAGCAAGCGCGGGTCGGTCTATGTCTCCAACTCGCCTGCGTTCGTTCTGACAATGTCGGAAGAGGAGCCCGACGATATCTATCCGTTCTATGCGTACGACTTCGTGCGGATATTCCGTCGAGGCTTGTTTTGCCCGAATGGTCATCTGCGGTTGCGTTCGGCGACCAAGCTGGGCTTGCATTACATGACGATGATCACAATCGATCGTACCGGCCGCATGGCTTTCGAGCCGCATCGCCTGTGCGAAGCGCCGCATGACTATCGATCCTACGAGCGCCTGCTTCTGGAGGGTACGAAAGCGGTCGTCGCCAACGGTACGGATCCAGCGCGGAAGCAAACCTATGCGCCGTTGGTGCCGCTCTCCCGAGGCTATGACTCCACTGCGGCGGCGGTGCTGGCGAAATCGGCTGGTTGCACGGAGGCCTTTACCTACGAGGACAATCGCAGGCGCGACGCGAAGCGCGATAGCGGCGCTTCGAACGCGCGATTTTTTCTCAAGATGAATTGCAGCGTGTACTCACGATGGCAGTATCTCGCGTTGGATCATGCGGTTGAATCCGAATTCGGCTACGCCGCGGTGTCTTCCAAGTCGCCACTGGCCGCCGTCGAGGCGCAGTTGCACGGTCGCATCCTTGTCCTTGGTGAATTCGGGGACACGATATGGGATCCTGAAGCTGCCAAGGGATCGAACCGGATGAGCAAGAGCTGGGCGCGACGCACGCTCGGACTCAGTGCGATCGAATTCCGACTGCGTGTCGGCTTCCTTGGATTCGCGCCCGCGTACATTGCAGCGCGACACAACGTTGCGATCCAAGCGATATCGACATCCGAGGAGATGCGTCCGTGGTCGATCGGGGGAGAGTACGATCGCCCGTTGCCGCGGCGTATCGCCGAGGAGGGCGGGGTGCCGCGAGACCGGTTTGCCACTCACAAGGCCGCTTCCAGTCACAGTGGCCTCATCGAGCCAGGTCGATTCTCGGCAAAAGGACTCGACGAATATCGTCAATTCCTGAGCCAGCGACATGCCGGTGTTGCGTCGCTCGTCGTCGACTACTGGAAGGCGCGCGTCAGATGGCGACACTACGTGTGGGATCTGATGCAGCGCAATGGGCACGATCAGGAACGCCATGTGCGCTCGACAATTCCGCAGCGCCACTTCCCGTTTCTGCTCAACGCCAGTCCCACCCGGGTACCTTGGGACTACATGTTCACGATGCAATGGTCGGTCGCCTCGATGCGCGGCCGGTACACGTTACCGGAGGCGCAGACGCGTCGCGACCAGGGCGCTCCTCGACGATGAGATCGCGTTGCGTTGACAGATCGAAGCGGTGGCCGTCAAGTGTCGCGCGCTGCCGCCTCATCAACTCCGACCGGGCACGCTTTGGCCAACTCTTCCGCGTCAATATGTTTCGCATGATGAACTGATACGGGCAAGCGCCGCGCCGATTCCATGAAGCGTTCGAACGTATTGACGACATCCTGCCATGAATGGTGTTCTGCCCGTCGAGCAATCGTTATCGGTCCCGAGGGAAACGCGCGTTCGAGAGATAGACGCTCTTTCACGGCCATAATACCGGCTCGAATTCGGTTGGGAACGCCGGTAAGATCAACGGAGAACTCAAGTCTTCCGTATCTCGGTGTCGCGCAGCGGGGGCTACTCCGTCATCACGATTCCCGACTTTGCGATAACCGCGCCCAATCGCTCGCGCTCCTTCGCCATGAAGGCCGAGAACGCCTCGGGCGAATCGCCTGCCGGCACCAGACCGGTGGCCTGCACGAGGCGGACGGTGTCGGGGTCGTGCATCACCTTGATGATCGCCTCGCTCAGCCTCGCAACGATAGCGGGCGGCGTGCCGGCCGGGACCGCCAGCCCCCAGGACTGCGAGATCTCGTACCCGGGGATGGTCTCGCCGATCGTCGGCAGGTCGGGCATCACGGGATTGCGCTCCGCGCCCGACGTGGCGATGGCCCGCACGCGCCCGGTCGTCATGTGCTGGCCCGCTGAGAGCGGCGACGTGATCATCATTTGCGCATTGCCGGCGATCACGTCGAGCAGCGCCGGTGCGGAGCCCTTGTATGGGATGTGGACGAGATTGATTCCGGCGAGGAGGTTGAGCATCTCGCCGGCGAGATGCGCCGGCGAACCGACACCTGCGCTCGCGTAGTTGAGGACGCCCGGCTTCGACTTGGCGAGTTGCACGAGCTCCGCAACGGATTTCACCGGCAGCGACGCGTTGACGACGAGCACGTTCGACGCGGTCGCGAGCCGCGAGATCGGGATGAAATCCTTGGCGGGGTCATACGGAAGGTTCTTGTTGAGGTACGGGAGGATTGCGTAAATGGCCGTCGTGGTCATGGTCAGCGTGTAGCCGTCAGGCGCGGACTTCGCGCCGGCCTCCGTCGCGAGCACGCCCGCGGCACCCGGCTTGTTGTCGACGAACACCGTCTGCCCCAGCGCGTCGGAGAGCTTTCGCGCCACGAGGCGGCCGAGCTGATCGGGGGAGCCGCCGGGCGCGTCGGGAACGATCATGCGAATCGGACGATTGGGGTATGCCTGGCCCTGGGCGCTCAGGGGCAGAGCGATGGCTGCCACGGTGGCCAGCAACAGCAACACGCGTGATGCACTCATAAATCCTCCTGTCTTTGAGTCAGTCGAGTTCGGCGCGCGTTCCGGGCGCGGGCGTGAAGCCCAGGTCGCCACGGGCCAGAGCCTTCTCGCGGCCGCCGAACGTTTCGAGCAGCGAGGCCTGCCGCGCCTTGGCCCGTGCATCGACCGCCTCCGGGTCCAGGACATCGCGAAGCCGCGCCTCGCACTGCCGCAGGATGCCCGCGTGCCCGGCGTCGCTTGCATAGTCGACGAGCTCTTCGGGATCCTGTTCGAGATCGAACAACTGCGGCGGCCGCCCCACGTAATGGCAGTACTTGTAGCGACCGTGTCGCAGCATGAACGCGCCACTCGATGAGCCGATCGCGTGATACTCGCAAACTATCGGGCGCGCCGGCGTTGCGCCATTGGCGATGTCGAACAGCGAGTGGCCAGACAGCGGGCCGAGCGGGGTCGCGCCGGCGGCATCGAGTATCGCGGGCGCGCAATCGACGTGCGACACCGGCACGTCGACCACCTTGCCGCGTGGCAATCCCGGCCCGGCGACAATCATCGGCACGCCGGCCGATTCCTCGTAGAACGTCGACTTGCCCCACAACCCGCGCGCGCCGGTGTTGTCGCCGTGATCGCTGGTGTAGATGACGGCAGTGTCATCGGCCAACCCCGCGTCCTCCAGCGCCCGCAGCACCTTGCCGACATTCTCGTCCATTGCCGAAACCAGGCCGGCGTAGCCGGCGAGCGCGCGGCGCACGTCGCGCTCGTTGGCGAAGTGCGTGTCGTAGTCGACCACACGTGCGTATTCGTCGATTGCAGGATGGCGCGGACGCTCGTCCTTGCCATATTGCTTGGGCATCGGCAGATTCATGCCGGAGTACCGGTAGAACCATTCAGGCGGCGCGGTAAGCGGAAAGTGCGGGGCGACGAACGACACGAAAAGCACCCATGGAGCGCCCGCGACCTGCGTGCCCTCCTCGTGCAGCCAGATCTGCGCCCGGGACGCGATGTCGCGGTCGTACACCGTATAGGTCGATTCGCCGGGGCCAGCGAACTTCGCCATCTTGTCGCCGCCCTTTCGCATCGGGATGTCGTCGCGCACGAGGCCTTTCACGTCGCCAATCCCATCGACGACGTGCATCGGGACGATTTCCCGGGTGAAACCGTGATCGTCCCCGGGCTGCCCGCGAAAGTGCAGCTTGCCGATCGACACGGCGCGACAGCCGCCGGCGCGCAGTGCGTGATGCCAGCTCGGCACGGAGCCGTCGTAGGCATCGCCGTTATCCCAGAAACCGATTTCGTGAACGTAGCGCCCCACCGCAAACGCCGCGCGCGCCGGAACGCAGATCGGGCACGTGGTGTAGGCCGACGTAAAGCGCGTTCCCCGCGCCGCGAGCGCGTCAAGGTTCGCTGTCTGGATGTAGGGATGTCCGGCGGCGCCGAGATACTTCGAGTTGTGCTCGTCCGACATGATTACGAGGACGTTTCGTGGGACAGTCATGACCGAAGGGAGTTAAGGCGTCAAGGGCCACCATTCTGACAACGCCTCGTGCCCCTCGCAACGGCGAACCGCATATACCAGCTATTCCAGAATGGAATGAAATTTATGGACGGCGGGGACTGTCGCCCACTATGCTACAGGCGACTCCACCCCGAGAGCGCAAGCGATGCTGTTGGAACAATTGCGGGTCTTTCTGGCGGTCGCCGCGGCGGGAAGCTTCTCCCGCGCCGCCGCACTTTCCGACTCTACGCAGTCGGCCGTCAGCAAGCGCGTTCTCGCACTTGAGCGCGACCTTGGCGCGACACTGTTCGACCGAACTGGACGCGGCGCCCGCATGACGGAAGCCGGACGGGCACTCTTGCCGCGCGCAGAACTTTTGGTGAAGGATGCCGACGCGCTTTCCGATATCGTCGCGGCCGATACTTCGCGACCGCGCGGAACTGTACGCCTGGCGATCCAACCGTCCGCCTCGTGGCCCCTGGTGCGCGACCTCTATGTCGGCGTCCGCGATGCGTACCCGTCCATCCATTTGCAAGTCGCCGAAGCGCCGACGGCGCAGATAGTCGAGTGGCTGCGCGACGGGCGACACGATCTCGGCGTGCTGTCGCAACCCGGGCACGAGACGCTGCCCAATGCCGAGCCGCTGTTCGCGTCGTCACTGCAGCTGGTCTCGCGTGCAGGTGATCCGCTCACCCGCCGGCCCACGGTTGCATTCGACCGGCTCGCGAAGCTGCCGCTGGTCGTGGCGGTGATGCCCAACGGCGGACGGGTGTTGCTCGAAGAGGTCGCGAGGCGCCGCGGCGTGCGGCTGAACGTTGCCATGGACGTCTACTCGATCCATCTCATCAAGAAGCTCGTGCGCGACGGGCTGGCCTACACAATTGCCTTTGCGAGCTCGATTGCGGACGAAGTTCAGACGGGACAGCTCGCAGCTACACGCATTGCGGAGCCATCCATGACCCAGGCGTTCTATCTGTCGACGAGCCCGGCGCACCGCCCATCGGCCGCCGTGCGCACGGTAGCGGAATTGATCCGCGCGCTCACCAAGGCCCGACCGCTCGCCTGACGGGCATTGTCGGGCGCCGGCGCGCCACTTGTATCAAAGCGAAAAGAGAGCGGCCCTCGCCGCGCTCACAACTCGCAGCACATCGAACACGGTTTGCCATGTGCGGTCACGCAACGCTGCGATCTTTTCGCAACGAGCGAGAACCTTCGAGCAGTCGGGCGTCCAGCGTGTCAAAAATTTGCCAAACTCCGCGGCCATGGCGCGCTTCTACGAGTAAGGGCGGTCCAAAACACGCGGCGAATCGCCCGATTTCGACGTATTAATCCGTTGGCCACTGGTCCAAGTCCAGTACGGTTTACCAAAAAATCATTGGCTTCCGCCGACACGAGGGCGAACCTTTCCCGACAGCAGGTACCGGCGATGTCGGTTTATCGTTGTCACGTTGACCACCGCGTGCGATCACTTAGGTGCGATCTGCACGTATCGGAGGATCATCTCCGCGGCGTGGTCTAGCCGCTGCTGGATACGCTTCGGTGTCATCAGGCGTTTGCCGAAGATCGCTTCGAACGTGTAGCGGTTGGTGATGTAATGCGCGGTCAGCGCCGTGATCGACACGTAGAGGTCGATCGGATCGATGTCTCCGCGGAACTGACCTGATTTCACGCCCCGGTCCAGCAAATCGCGGATCGTGTCCATCAGCGGGTTATACATCTTCGGGATGCGGGTTGACTGCCGGACATGCTCGCCCTCGTGTAGGTTCTCGCTGTGCAGCAGCCGCTGGAAATGCGGGAGCTGGACCCAGATCCGCCCTGTGAAGATGACGAGCTTGCGCATGCCCGTCACCGGGTCCATATGGCGCAACTCGAGGTCCTTCTGCCGTTTCCTGATGTCCTCATATGTGTACTCGAGGACGGCGGTGAACAGCCCATCCTTGCTGCCGAAGTGATGGTAGATCAGGTTTTTGTTGACCGCGGCGTGCATCGCGATTTCGTCGACACGCGCGCCGTCGTAGCCCTTACTGGCGAATTCGTTGACTGCCGCGGCCATGATCGCCGCACGCGTGCCGCTCGAACTCTGTCGGGATGCCGGTCGCGTTCCGCTACGCGCGGCTTTCGCAACAGCTGTAACGGAGACATTCCTGATCATTGCCGGCTCTTCGATGAACATAACGGTATTTGATCATAGATTGCGACGTTCCGGCGCTTGACAAATATTGACTATCTGGTCAACCTTTGACACGCTGATGGCCGGCGCGTGACTGCGGCACGCGTCGGTCCGCCATTTCGATCATCCGGAAAGAGACCCATCATGACGTTGTTCGACAGCCTTGCAGCGGTGGCGATCGCCGCGGTGTTCGCGACGGCCGCAAACGCGGCCGAAGTCACGTGGAAATTCGCGCACGAAAATCAGGAGACCGTCCCCGCTGCCAAAGCCGCGCATCGGCTGGCCGACGAAGTGAAGCAGAAGACCGGCGGCCGCTTCGAAATCCAGGTGTTCCCGGCCGGCCAGCTCGGCAAAGAGCAACAGCTCGTCGAGCAGGCGCAGCTCGGCACCGTGCAGATGACGTTCACGCCAACGGCGCCGCTTACCAATTTCGCGCCGACGGTACAGTTGCTCGACCTGCCGTTCATTTTCCCGTCGGCGCAGGCTGCCTATGCCGTGCTCGACGGTGCGGTCGGCGACGAAATACTGGAGTCGCTCGACAAGCGCGGGCTCAAGGGCCTTGCGTTCTGGGAAAGCGGCTTCAAGCAGATGACGAGTTCCGTACGTCCCATCCACGGTCCGGACGACCTGCGCGGCGTCAAGGTTCGCACGATGCAAAGTCCGCTATTGATCGCGCAGTACAAGGCCTGGGGCGCGAATCCGGTGCCGATTTCGTTTTCGGAAACGTACAACGCGCTGCAGCAAGGCGTCGCCGATGCGCAGGAAAATCCGCTGGTCTCCATCGACTCGATGAAGTTCTACGAGGTGCAGAAATTCCTCACCATTACGAACCACGGTTACATCGGGTTCATTGTCATGGCCAACAAGGCGGCGTTCGACAAGCTGCCCGCCGAATTCCGCACGGCGTTGCTGGACGCGACGCGGGATGCACGTGACTGGGAACGCGCCGAAAGCAAACGCGTGAACGACGAGTTGCTCGCGAAGATGAAGAGCAAGCTGCAGGTGACGGACCTTTCGCCCGCCGGGCGCCAGCAGTTCATCGATCAGAGCAAGAAGCTGCACAGCGAGATCGCCAATCCGGAAACACGCAAGTTGCTCGACCGGGTGTACGCGATCACGGCGAAGTACCAGTAAGGCAGTGGTCGTGGCGGTCTGGATCGATGCGTTGGACCGCACGCTGGCGCGGTTCGAGGATATGCTGCTCGGGGCGGCGATTGCGACCGGCACCGTGCTGACCTGCACACAAGTCGTGCTGCGCTACGTGTTCTCGTCGGGCATCGACTGGTCGGAGGAAGTCACGATCTACGCCGCCGTTTGGGCGGCATTCGTCGGCGCGGCCGCCGGCTTGCGTCTGAAGAGCCACTTGATCGTCGATGCGCTGGTGATGTGGGCGCCGCCGAGACTGTCGGGCGTGCTCGCAAATGCGGGCCTCGTCGTCACGCTGCTGTTCGGCTGTGCATTCGCCTGGTATTCAGGCTCGCTGGTGGCGCGCACGCAGCAATTGGGGCAATTGACGCCGGCACTGCAGGTTCCGATGTGGATCGTCTATCTGGTGATGCCGCTTTCCGGCGTGCTGCTCGCATTGCGCGCGCTGCTGCTGCTGTCGGGACGCGATTCGGCGCCTCGCGAACCGGCGAAAACCTAGTTCGTGCTCGTCGCGGCATTCCTGTTGCTGTTCGCCGTGCTCGCGCTCGGTACACCGATTTTCGTTGCGCTGTCGGCGACGGTGATGGCCGCGCTCGGCGTACATACCGACGTGCCGCTCGAGATCGTGCCGCAGCGGATGTGGGCGGGCATCGACAGCTTCACATTGATGGCAATTCCATTCTTCCTGCTGTCCGCGGAACTGATGCGGGTGGGCGGACTGTCGGAACGCCTGATCGCTTTGGCGCGCGCGATGGTCGGATTCCTGCCGGGCGGCCTCGCGATGTCCGGCGTTCTCGCCTGCATGTTCTTCGCCTGTATCTCGGGGTCGAGCCCGGCCACGGTGGCGGCGGTGGGTGGCATCATGATTCCCGGCCTGGTGAAATCTGGGTACAGCCTGCGCTTTGCCACCGGTCTTTTCACCGTCGCCGGCTCGCTCGGCATCCTGATCCCGCCCAGCATCACGTTCATCATTTACGGTGCGGTCACCGGTGCGTCGATCGGCGCGCTGTTTCTTGCCGGAGTCATCCCCGGGCTGGTGATTGGCGGCCTGCTGATGGGCTATTGCGCGATTCATTCAATCAAGGCGAAGATTCCGCGCGACCCGATGCCCGGCGCCAGGCAATTCCTGAAGGCAATTCGCGAGTCGGTCTGGTGTCTCGGACTGCCCGTGGTGATCCTCGGCGGCATTTACGGCGGCATTTTCACCGCGACCGAAGCGGCAGCGGTTTCGGTCATCTACGCGTTCTTCGTCGGCTACTTCGTCTACGGTCAGCTCCGCTTGCGCGACCTCGGGCCGATTCTGCGCAACACCGGACTCACCACCGCGGTATTGCTGCTGGTGATCGCCGGCGCCTCGGCGTTCTCCTGGCTGCTTGCGAGCCAGGAAATTCCACAGAAGCTCGCAGCGACGGTGCTGTCGCTGTCGCACGAGCGCTGGGCGGTGCTGCTGCTGTTCAATGTCATTCTCCTGATTGCCGGCTGCTTTCTCGAAAGTGCTTCGGCCGTGGTCATTTTCATGCCGCTGATGCTGCCGATCGCGCAGCAGGTCGGCATCGATCCGATTCACCTCGGCGTCATCTTTGTCGTCAACATGGAAATCGGCATGGTGACGCCCCCGGTAGGCCTGAATCTGATGGTCGCGAAGATGATCACTAACCAGAGCTTCAGCGCGGTGACGCGCTCGGTACTTCCGTTCATGGTGGTGATGCTGATCGGACTTGTGCTCATCACCTATGTGCCGCCACTGAGCACGCTGCTGCCATCGCTGCTATCCCGTCAGTAAATTGGGGTCAGAGTAAAATTTAAACTTTACTCTGACCCCAGTTCTGGATTCGGTGATCGTCCGACACTTGCTGGTTTCTTGACAAACATTGACCAATTGGTCAATATTCTGCGGGACTACGCGTTCGATCGCATCCGCAACAATCCCGCAACTCCGCACAGTGCCAGGACGACCCCGGTGACGATTCGACTGCAGAGCTTCATTCATGGCGGGTTCCGCGACCAGGACGGCCCGGCGGTGGCGCTGCGCTCACCCAACGATCTCGAAGTGTTCGCGCAACTGCCCGACTCTTCGCAGGTACTTGTCGACGAGGCAGTCGCCGACGCGCGCGCGGCCTTCGTCGCGAACCGGTCGGCGACGATTGCGCAACGTTCGAAATGGCTGCTCGACGCCGGTGCGGCGATCGATGCGGACGCGGCGAAGCTCACCGAGTTGATCATCCAGGATATCGGTAAGCCGCGACGTCTCGCCCATTTCGAAGTCACCCGCGTGTCGAATTACCTGCGCGCCTGCGCGGCGGAAATCCGTTCGTTGCGCGGTGAATCGATTCCGCTGGATGCAGCGGAGGCCGGAGCGGGACATGTGGGATTCACACGGCGTGTGCCTTACGGCGTCGTCGCCGCGATCACGCCGTTCAACGCACCGATCAACCTGCTGATCCAGAAGGTGGCTCCTGCGCTGATCGCCGGCAATGCCGTGGTGGTCAAGCCACATCCGGCGGGCACTCGCGTGGCGCTTGCGGTGGCGGCACTGTTCGCGAATGCAGGATTTCCAGCGGGCTTGTTCAACGTGATCACCGGCGATCGTTCGCCCGCGCTCGCGCTGGTCGCGCACCCGCAAGTTGACGCCGTGACATTCACCGGCGGGTGCGCGGGCGGCGACGCACTGGTGCGCGCGTCTGGCGCGAAGAAATTCGTCGCCGAGCTCGGCGCGAATTCGGCGAACGTGGTGATGGCCGACGCCGATGTCGCCGACGCGGCCAGGCGAATCGCCTCCGCAGCGTTCGAGGCGAGTGGCCAGCAATGCGTGTCCGCGCAACGCGTGATCGTTGCCGCCGAAGTTCATGACGCATTCGTGCACGCATTTCGCGACGCCGCCAGCGCGCTCGTCGTCGGCGATCCACACGATGCGCGTACCGATGTCGGACCGATGGTGTCGATGGCGGCCGCCGACCGCGTGATGGCGATGCTGGACGATGCCGTCGCGCGCGGCGGACGCTACATCCTGGAGTCGCGCCGCGACAATTGCCTGGTGAGTCCCGGCATCGTTGCCGGCGTTCCCGCGGATGCGCTGCTCTGGCGCGAAGAGGCGTTCGGGCCGATCGCCGTGGTCGAGCGATGCAGCGGCATCGACGATGCACTGCGTCTTGCCAACGACACGCCGTTCGGCTTGCAGGGGTCGGTATTCACACGCAGCCTCGCGACGGCGCTGCGCTTCGCCGACGAATTGGACGTCGGATCGCTGTGGGTTAACGAAGCGAGCCGCTTCAGGCTGGACAGCTATCCGTTTGGCGGCGTCAAGCGCTCCGGCTTCGGTCGCGAGGGCGTGCGCTATGCGATCGAGGAGCTTTCGCAGCAGAAGTTCATCGGCATGCGTGCGGTCTCGTGACGGGCACGGAAGCGGCGGGCGCGATCCCTGATTCGCTGCGCGCGCTGATGGCGCAGGTCGGGCCGCGCTGGGCAACCGACGTTCCTGGAAATGTGCGGCTGATGATTGACGGGTTCACGCCGGTGCTTTCACGCGCACCGAAAGAGGGTGTGGCGGTAACGCGCGATGTGAGCTACGGCGAACACGCACGTCGGCAACTCGACATCTATGCATCGCGCGCCGATGCGCCGCAACCGGTTGTCATCTTTCTCCACGGGGGTGCGTTCGTCGACGGCGCGCGCAATCGCAGCGCGGAAATCTACGCCAACGTCCTCTATTATTTCGCGCGGCACGGGGTCATCGGCGTCAACCTCGAATACCGACTCGCGCCCGACTACCCGTATCCGGCAGGACTCGAAGACGTCGCGCTTGCAGTCGCCTGGGTGCGCGCCAGCATCCGCCGGTTCGGCGGCGATCCTGCGCGGATCTTTCTCGCTGGCCACTCGGCCGGCGCCGCGCACGCCGCGGGCTACGCCTACGACGCGCGTCGCCATCCGCCGGGCGGTTCCGGGCTGGCCGGCCTGATCGTATTGGGCGGCCGTGTGCGCGCCGATAACTCGGTGCAGAATCCTAACGCGCGCAAGGTCGAAGCGTATTACGGCGACGATCCTGCGCGCTACGAAGATCGCTCGCCGGTGTCGCACGTCGCTGCCGACAGCGTGCGCACGATGGTCGCGTTCGCCGAGTTCGAAAACCCGCTGCTGGACGTCTACTGCCTCGAACTCGCGTACCGCATTGCCGTGGCGAAGGGCAGGGCGCCGCGCGTACTGCGATTGGCTGGGCACAATCACACGTCGCTGATTGCCCACATCAACACGACCGAGGATCTGCTGGGACGCGAGATGCTGGCGTTCATCGGCAAGCCCGAAGGATAAAAATGAGCAAGCTGCAGGTGAGTCTTGGTTGCTGCGATTACGATCGCACGCGCGCGATATTCGACGGACGCGTGACGATCGAAGGTTGCGAGGTGCTCGCCGCTGCCGTCGAACCCGAAGAGGCGTTTCACCGCGCATTCCGCTTCGAGGAATTCGACATCTCCGAACTGTCGCTCAGCAGCCATACGCTGATGACGTCGCGCGGCGAAAACAGGTACGTCGGCATCCCGGCGTTCGTCTCGAGGCTGTTCCGGCATTCCGGCGTGTACATCCGCACCGACCGGGGTATCGAACGCCCGGAGGACCTCAACGGCAAGGTCATCGGCTTGCCCGAATACCAGATCACGGCGAACGTGTGGATTCGCGGCATCCTGGCGGACGATCACGGTGTCGATCCGGCGAGCATTCATTGGCGACGCGGCGGTGTCGAAGAGGCGGGACGCGGCGAGCGCGCGCCGCTGGCGTTGCCGTCGACGATCGACCTTCGGCAGATCCCCGACGACCGCACGCTGTCGGCCATGCTGGAAGCAGGCGAACTCGATGCGGTCATCAGCGCCCGCGCGCCGTCCTGTTATTCGCGTGGGGCAACGAACGTGGCGCGGTTGTTCGAAGACTATCCTGCCGTTGAATCCGAATACTTCCGGCGCCGGCGGATTTTTCCGGTGATGCACATCATCGGCATCCGCAAGTCGCTGGTCGAACGCCATCCGTGGTTGCCGGTGAGCGTATTCAAGGCGTTCATTCAGGCGAAAGCGATGGCGATGTCCGATCTTGCACAGATTGGCCATCTTTTCGTCAGCCTGCCCTGGGGTGTCGCCGCGCATGAGGCGGCGAAGACGCTGATGGGTGAAGATTACTGGAGCTACGGCTACGAGCAGAACCGGCATGTTCTAGAGACGTTTTGTCGCTACCATCATGATCAAGGGCTGTCGGCGCAGATCGTCGATCCGGCGACATTGTTCGCACCGTCGGCCCTTGATCTCACCCGGATCTGACGACGGACGCGCGTGAAGCCTTCCCCTTTCGTGTTGCACACTCCCCGAAGTGTCGCCCAGGCACTCGATCTGCTCGCGGGTAGCGACAATGCCCGTGTGCTTGCCGGTGGCCAGTCGCTGATGCCGATGCTCAACATGCGACTCGCCGCGCCCGACGTGCTGGTCGACATCAATCGAATCGAAGCGCTCGCGTATATCCGCGAGGAGCAAGGCGAGATCGCGATCGGCGCAATGACGCGGCAACGTGACGTCGAGTTTTCCGCGCTGGTCGCCGACCGGCTCCCGCTGATGAAGGAAGCCATCCTGCAAGTCGGCCATCGGCAGACACGCAACCGCGGTACGCTGGGCGGCAGCCTGTGCCATCTCGACCCCTCCGCGGAAATGCCCTCGGTGATGATGGCGATGGATGCCACGTTGCACGTGCAGAGCGCGCGGGGACATCGGACACTTTCGATGGCGCAGTTCGCCGAAGGCATGATGACCACGGCGCTCGCGCCCGACGAAATTCTGACGGGGGTTCGCATACGCCCATGGGCATCCGCGCACGGCTGGTGCTTTGTCGAATTCGCGCGCCGACATGGTGACTTTGCCGTTGTCTCGGCCGCCGCGATGGTCGAGCTGGATCGCCAGGGTCTGATTGCGCACGCGTCACTGACGCTGGGGGGACTTGCGGCGACGCCGTTGCGCAATCCCGCGGCGGAGCAAGCGCTCATCGGCCGGTCAGACGAGGCCGGATTCGACCAGGCAGCGGCACTTGTGCAGCAATGCGACGCGCTCGACGATCCCGCATTTCCTTCATGGTATCGGCGGCGCCTCGCCACGCGCCTGCTGCGCCGCGCGATCGGCAGCGCATTCCAGCGCGCGAACGCGCGGGGGGCGAACGCATGACGCCAGGCACCACATCAAACCAGCATGCGATCGAGCTCGTCGTCAACGACAAGCCGCGTGCAGTGACGGTCGAATCCCGCACCACGCTCGCCGACTGCCTGCGCAGCCAACTGGGCCTCACCGGCACGCATCTGGGTTGCGAGCACGGTGTCTGTGGCGCCTGCACGGTGCTGGTCGACGGTCGGACGGCGCGCGGCTGCCTGATGCTCGCCGCGCAGGCCGACGGCTGTCGTATCACGACGGTTGAAGGCCTGTCCGGCGACGGCGAGCTCGCGCCTCTGCAGCAGGCTTTCTGGAACTGCCATGGCCTGCAGTGCGGCTATTGCACGCCAGGGATCCTGATGACATTGACGGAATTGCTGGCCGACGATCCGCGTGCGGACGAGAACGCCATTCGCCTGGCGCTGTCCGGCCACCTTTGCCGCTGCACCGGCTACCAGAACATCGTCGCCGCGGCGCTCGCTGCGGTCGAATGCCTGCGGGGCAACGCATGAACGACACGCCGACGAGGCAGGTGGGCGAGCGCATACGGCGAATCGAGGACCCCGCACTGCTGCGAGGAGCGGGTCGCTTCGTCGGCGACATTGAACTACCCGGCATGCTGCACGCGGCATTCGTGCGCAGTCCGTATGCGCATGCGCTGGTCACGCATATAGACGTCACCGACGCGTTGGCGACGCCCGGTGTGGTGGCCGTGATGGCCGCGCGCGACATCGCGCGCGGCCTGACGACACTGCGCATGCCGCTCGGCTTTCCAACGACGACGTTGCCGCCGAACATCACGCCGTTCGTGCTGACGCCTGAGGAAGTCTGTTTCGCCGGCGAAGCGGTGGCGCTGGTGCTGGCAACGTCGAGATACACAGCCGAAGATGGCGCCGGCGTCGTTGCGGTCGACTACGAGCCACTGCCGGTTCTCGCCGACTGCCGTGACGCGCTCAAGGCCGATGCGCCGAAGGTACGGCGCGAGTCATCGGACAACGTCCTGTGCACATTCAATGTCGGCTATGGCGACTGCGCCGGCGCGTTTGCCGGCGCCGCGCACGTGTTCGGCGAGCAATTGCATCAGCATCGCGGCGGTGCGCATCCGATGGAAGGACGCGGCATCGTCGCGAACTACGACAAGTTCGCAGGCAGCCTGAGCGTGTGGTCGTCGACGCAGATGTCCCATGAGCTGCAGTTCACCGTGGCGGCGATGCTCGGGATTGCCGAGCAATCGGTGCGCGTCGTCGCGCCGGACGTCGGTGGCGGATTCGGCGCGAAGTTCCTCGTCTATCCCGAGGAAATCGCGATCGCCGCGGCGGCGCGGTTGCACGCGTGTCCGGTCAAATGGATCGAGGACCGCGCCGAGCATTTCGTCAGCGCAATCCAGGAACGGGACCAGCACTGGGATGTCGAGATCGCCGTCGACGGCGACGGACTGATCCTCGGTGTGCGCGGGCGCATGATTCACGACCAGGGTGCGTACACGCCGCAAGGAATCAATTGCCCATACAACGCGGCGACGGCCGTCACCGGGTCTTATGTCGTGCCCAACTACAACCTCGATGTGTTTGTCGCGCAGACGAACAAGGTCTTCACGATTCCGGTGCGCGGAGCCGGATATCCGGAAGGCACGTTCGTGATGGAGCGGCTGCTCGACCGCGCCGCCCATGAGCTCGGCATCGATCGCGCGCTGATTCGCGAGCGCAATCTGGTCACCGCCGCGAAAATGCCTTACGTGAAGCCGCTGAAGAATCGCGCCGGGCATGCGATCACACTCGACAGTGGCGACTATCCCGCCTGCCAAGCGAAAGTGCTGGACGTCATCGACTATGCCGGGTTCGCCGAGCGCAAGAAAGCCGCGCGTGCGCAGGGCCGCCATATCGGCATCGGCATGGCGCACGGCGTCAAGGGCACCGGTCGAGGTCCATTCGAATCGGCCAGCGTCAAGGTCTCGCCATCGGGACGCATCACCGTCAGCACCGGCGCCATGGCGATGGGCCAGGGAATCAGCACGGCGTTGGCACAAATCGCCGCGGAGGCACTGGGTGCGACGATGGATTCGATCGACGTCATTGCTGGCGATACCGCGGCGATATCGATGGGCATCGGCGGCTTTGCGAGTCGACAGACGTTGACCGCCGGATCGTCGGTGCTGCTTGCCGCGCGGGAAGTCAACGACAAGGCGCGCAAGGTCGCGTCGCAGATGCTCGAAGTGTCGGCGGACGACCTCGTGCTGCGCGACGGCAACGTCGAAGTTCGCGGCGTCCCCGAGATGTCCGTGCCGCTAACACGTATTGCGCGACTGTTGCGCGGCATACCCGGCTACGACTTGCCACGCGGCGTCGGCGCGGGGCTCGAGGCGACGGCGCATTGGGAGCCCGACGCGATGGCCTACGCCAACGCGTTCCATGCCTGCGAGGTGGAAGTAGACGTCGAGACTGGCGGGGTGACGCTTTTGCGCTACGTCGCCATCCAGGATAGCGGTCGCCTGGTCAATCCACTGATCGTCGAAGGACAGGTCCACGGCGGAATCGTCCACGGCATCGGCAACGCATTGTTCGAGTACATGCGCTACGACGAGAATGCGCAGCCGATTTCAACGACGTTCGCTGACTACCTGTTGCCGACGTCCACGGAGATTCCGCATCTCGAGGTGCTGTTCATGGAAAGCCCGAGCGCGACCAATCCGCTGGGCGTCAAAGGTGTCGGCGAAGTGGGAACGATTCCGGTAACGTCCGCGATCGCATCGGCAGTGGATGACGCATTGAGCGAATACGGGGTCAGGATTCGCGCCGTGCCGATCGACCCCGTGCGCGTCGTGGAAATGATCGACGCAGCGCAAGTGGGTACGTAGCGCCAAACGGACGAATCAAAGCCCGGCTCACGGCGACCGCTGCGACTATCGGGTCGCCGACCAGGCAATATAGAGAATCAGCGCGGTGGCGATCGCGACCAGCGCTGCCTTCGCTGTCGACGTGAATCCCGCGGACGTGGCGGAGCGATTTGCGGCGTCGCGTGCGGCCGTCGGTTCGGAACTCGCGATGGCGGGAGCAGGCGCTCTCGCCGGTTCGGACGCAAACCGGGCGTTGAAACGGCTGAAGAAATCCTCGGCCATCTTTCGCGCAACGCCGTCAATGAGGCGTGACCCTACCTGTGCGAGCTTTCCGCCGACCTGTGCCTTGGCAACATAACCAAGCCGTGTGCCATCGCCGTCCGCTGCCAGTGACACTGACGCGCTTCCCTTGCCAAAGCCCGCTGCGCCTCCCGTTCCTTCGAACGACAACACGTAGTGTTTCGGCGGATCGAGTTCGCCAAGGGTCAGCGTGCCCTTGAATTTCGCCCTGACCGGGCCAACGGCTGCTGTCATCAGCATGCTGAAGCCGGTGTCAGAAGTCTTTTCGATCGCTTCGCAGCCGGGAATGCACGCTTTCAGCACGTCGGGGTCGTTGAGCGCGTCCCAGACTTCCTGTTGTGACGCCGTGATCAACTGCTCGCCGGTCATTTCCACTCAAGCGCTCCCTGGATATTGCGCATCCGCGAAATCATTCCGCGAGATGCGCGTCGCGGTGACGATAGAGCTGTTCGTCGGTATATCCCATCGTATCCGGCCGTCCGCGGCCCAGCATGACCTGGAAGTAAACGGGTTCGAGGCTGGCATTGGTGTAGCCGTGTATGACCCCGGGCGGGCAGGAAATGCATTCCCATGGTCCGAGCCGCGTCCACACCTGGCTGCCGTGCTCGTCCTCCACAAAGACGTCAAGGAAGCCCTGCAGGACGAAAAAGACTTCCTCGACTTCATGCGTGTGGGATGCGTTGCCCTGGCCGGGCTCGACATACATGATGCTCAGCGTGAACCCACGAGCCGGAATGGCGTTGCTGTCTGCATGCTTGCCTGACCCGCCGCCGCCGATAAAACGGTGCTGCGCTCTTTTGAATCCTTCGATCTTCGCATCCTCGAAGGCCGCCCAGTCGGGCTTGCGATCGCGAAAACGCGCGACGTACTTCCGGCTGATCTCCTCGAGCGAAATGGCGGCAAGCTCGGGGGGTCGGGGATGGCGGGCGGTGGGCATTGGAAATCTCCTGTTGGCTTTGACCGCGTCTATGCGACGCGATGGCAGTCGCCGAACGCTGATGCGCTAGCGTAGCAAATCGTTGACTGAATGGTCAATCATTAGCGAAGCCGGCGCTGCGGCGGATCACTCGATGTCGGGTGCGATCCGCTGGATATAGCGCCGGCATTTGCAGTGCGTCGCGCGTATGCATTTCGTCGTTGCATTACCTGACCATCTGGTCAATAATCCAGTCGCGGCGGCACGAGCGCACGGCAATTTCGTCGAACTGCACTCGGCAAGTTCGTCGACTTCAACCAATACCGGAGCGAGGGAATCACATGCGGCATCACATCAGGGGTCTGGTCTGCGGAGCACTGGCTGCGGTGGCATTGTCAATGGCGATCCCGGCGAGTGCGGATACCGCGGCGCCGAAACTCAAGATGGTGTTTTCCTCATCGTCGGCGACACTGGTACTGCCACTCTACGTCGCGCAGAAGAAGGGATGGCTGGACCTCGACCCGACGTTCGTCAGCGGCGACGCCAACGCCGTCCGGGCGCTGCTGTCCGGCACCGCGGACATCGCGATCGTGGGTGACTTCAATGTCTACGCGGCAATCGGGCAGGGCGCCAAGGTCAAGGCGATCAGTTCCTGGCAGAGCATCAACGACTACAACCTGATCGTCTCCGACAAAATCGACAGCTTGCAGGGTCTGTCAGGGAAGGTGTTCGCCGCGACCGGCCCCGGTGGCCCACCGGAAGAATTCAGCAAGATGCTGTTCAAGAAGCACAAGGTCGATGGGGTCAGGTACATCGCGGTATCCGGCGGCCATGCGAACATTCTGCAGGCGCTGATTGCCGGACGTGCGGACGGCGGCCTCGTTAATACACTCACCGCCGTGCAGGGCGAAAAGGGTGGCAAGGTGAAGGTGCTGACGGCGCTGGCGACAGAGTACCCGGAACTCGGCTACTGCTACAACATCGTGCGCGAGGAAACTCTCGCCGATCCGAAGCTGACTGCGCAACTGCAGCAATTCGCGTTGGGTGGCATCCAGGCCGTACGTTACATAGCCGAGCACCCGGATGAGGCCGCCGATATTCTTCGCGAACGCCTGCCCGACCTCGACCCGGCGGTTGCCCGCGACGTTGTCCGCAAGTTGAGCAAAGACGGCGTATGGGGAATCAACGGCGGCATCGAATTGCCGGCGGTCGAAGCGACACTGGACGTGTTCAGGAAGACGGGCATGCTTAAGGGAAGCCTCGCGGCGGCTCAAGTGATCGACGCTCGCTTCGTGAATCAAGCCATCACCAAGCTCGGCAAGAACTGACGTGCTTGCCGTCGCCGCCGTCGCGCCCGTGGACACGACCATCGCCGCCGCTGCCGCACCTCCGATCCTCACGATCGAGCGGCTGAGCAAGTTCTATACGAGCCGCGACACGCGCACAGGCGGCACGCCCGGCAGAATCACCGCGCTGTCGTCGATCAGCGCGAACGTGCGCCGCGGCGAATTCATTTCGCTGCTCGGGCCGAGTGGCTGCGGCAAGACGACGCTGCTGCGCATCGCCGCCGGGCTCACCGGCTGGGACGAGGGCACGATTTCGATTGCCGGTGCGCGGATCGACGGACCGCGCAAGGACGCCTGCATGGTGTTCCAGCATTTCGGGCTGCTGCCCTGGCGAACTGTACTGGCAAACGTTGTGTTCCCGCTCGAACTCGACGGCATGGCGAAGGGCGCCAGCCGTGAGCGCGCAATGGAGCTCCTGAAGCTCGTCGGATTGGAACAACACACCGAGCACTTTCCGCACGAGCTTTCCGGAGGCATGCAGCAACGCGTGGGGATAGCACGTGCGCTGATGCGCAAGCCGCTTATGTTATTCATGGATGAGCCCTTCGGCGCACTCGACGCGCAGACGCGCGAGCGGCTGCAGGAGGACTTCCTGAAGATCTGGGCGGCCGTCGGCACGACGGTATTGTTCGTCACCCACAGCATCGACGAGGCGCTGGTCATGTCCGACCGGATATTCGTCTTCACGCCCAGTCCCGGACGAATCAAGGCCATCGTCGACTCGCCGCTCGCCGGCGAACGCATCGGTGGCGATCCGCGCGCGCACCGTGCGTATGGGACGTCGCGCAACGAATTGCGGCACATGCTGAGCGGGAGTGAGCCATGAGCAGCAATGTGGCAGGTGAGGTTCGCGGCGAAACGACGACAGCCCGCAGCCCCGGCGGGTTGCGCTGGTGGCTCGACCATCCGAATGTCGTGCGCGCGTTGTCGGTGGCAATTTTCCTGGCGGTCTGGGAGTACTTCGGCCTCACCGTCGATCCGCTGTTTCTCGCGGCGCCGAGCAAGATCGTCGAGGCGGCCATCGAGCTCGTCCGCAGCGGGGAGCTACTGAGCGCATTTCTCGCAACGTTCTACCCGTTCGCGATAGGCATGGCGATCACGATCGTCGGCGGTATCATCATCGGTGTGGCGATGGCGCAATGGCGGCTGCTCGAGTACATCCTCGATCCGTTCATCAACGCGCTTTACGCAATACCGCGGATCGCACTGGTGCCGCTGATCATGCTGTGGGCGGGGCTCGAAGTCGGCGGCAAAGTCGTGATCCTCGTTTCCATTGCTATTTTTCCGGTCATCATCAACACGTTTTCCGGCATTCGCGACGTGCGCGGCTCGCTGCTCGAAGTTGGCCACGCGTACGGAGCCACCAAGTCGCAGGTCTTTTTCAAGATCGTTCTGCCGGCGACGATACCGTTCGTGATGACGGGAATCCGGCTTGCGGTCGGCATGGGAATCATCGGCATCATCGTCGGGGAGTTTTTTACCGCGCAGACCGGTCTCGGCGGAATGATCGTCACCTACGCCAACGTGTTCGCCACGGCGAAGCTGTTCGTGCCGATCATCGTCATCGGCCTGATGGGTGTCGTGCTGACCGAACTCGTGCAGGCGCTGGAGCGGCGGATGTCACGGTGGCGGGAACTGGAGCGGGATCGTGCCTGACCGGCTGCAACGACACGGTCCGCGGCCATTGTGAAGACATTATTATTGATCGGCTACGGCGCGATGGGGCGCACCGTGCACGAGGAGCTCAGGTCCAACTCGCGCGCACGCGTCGACTTCGTCGTGGAAACGGCAGAGCGATGCAAATCGGTGCAGCGCGCGCTCGGGCCGACAGTGACTGTCGTCCATTCGCTGGGGCAGCTTCCGCGGCTGCCCGACCTCGCACTCGAATGTGCAGGCCACGAAGCGGTGACGACCTTCGTTGCCGACCTGCTGCGCAAGGGCGTCGATACGATCATTGCATCGGTGGGCGCGCTCGCCGAGCCGGGGCTGCCTGAACGCCTGGAAGCCGCGGCAACCGAGGGCGATGCGCAACTCGTGCTAGTGCCCGGCGCAATCGCCGGAATCGATGCGCTCAGTGCTGCGCGAGTGCGTTCGCTTGATGCCGTGACGTACACCGGCCGCAAGCCTCCGCAAGGGTGGCTCGGCACGCCGGCCGAATCGAAGGTCGATCTGCGCGCGCTGCGCGAGGCGACGGTAATATTCGAAGGCAACGCGAGAGAAGCCGCGCGCCTCTATCCGAAGAATGCGAACGTCGCGGCGATGGTCGCGCTGGCCGGTATCGGCATGGAGCGCACACGCGTGGCACTGATTGCTGATCCCGCAGTCACGCGCAATATGCACAAGGTCCGGGCGACCGGTGAATTCGGTGAGCTCGAGCTCGAGGTCGCGAACAACCCGCTGCCGGCCAACCCGAAGACATCCGCGCTGGCCGCGTACTCGATCGTGCGGGCGATCAACAACCGTGTGGCATCGATGGTTATTTGACGGTGCGAAAGTCAAGCGTGTCTTGCAGTTCAGCGCGTGTTGCAGGCTTCGCAATCGGTTATTAGAACGCGGCGGGTTTCGACGAGACATGCCACCATCGTCACCGGCGGGACGCGCAACAAGGATTCACGTCCGTAAACCGCCGGGACACCAACGAGGAGAAGCGAAATGTCACCGTTTTCAAAGCCACTGGTTTGCGCGGCACTGGCAGCATTCGTACTGGCGCCGGCTGGTCACGCCGCCGAGTTTTCGGCACGGCTGGGCTCGCTGGACCCGACTACCACCGCCAAGCATCGCGGGATGCTCAAGGCGGCGGAACTGATCAAGCAGCGAACCGATGGTAACGTCGTCATCACCGTCTATCCGTCGTCGCAGCTTGGCGATTCGCGCGAAATGACCGAGGCCGTGCAGCTCGGATCGCTGGATGCGATCGTCACGCCGGCATCGTTCCTCGGTGGCTTCGATCCTGCGGTATCGATTTTCGACATTCCCTTCATCTTTCCTTCCGATCGCGAGGTGTCGCGCAAGCTGCGCGAAGGCAAATTCGGCAACGCGGTGCTGGAAACATTTAGCAAGCGCGGCTTTGAGCCCGTTGCGCTGTGGTCGGGTGGTCGCAAGGAATTCTCGTCCAACAAGCCACTGTCGACGGTCGGCGACTTTGCCGGACAGCGCTTTCGCGTGATGGACTCGAAGATCCTGATCAAGCAATTCGCCGCGCTCAACGCATCGGCGATCGTGCTGCCGTTCGGCGAGCTCTACACGGCGTTGCAAAACGGGGTGATCGATGCGCAGGAGAATCCGATCGACATCATCGAGCGGATGAAATTCTTCGAGGTGCAGAAGAACGTGCTGGTCGCGGACCATGGCGCGATCATCGAAGTGGTGCTGTTCAGCCCGGCGTTCTGGAAGCGACTGCCGGATAACTACCGGACGATCATTCGTGGCGCCTTTCGGGAAGTCGCGGCCGATGTCGAGAAGGGCAAGGAAGACGACGCCGCCCGGTCGCTCGAGTTCCTAAAGAAAGCGGGCCTCAACGTCAAGATCGCCGACGAACCGGAGCGCCGGAAGCTTCGCGCAGTTATTTATCCGGCGGCGCGTGACGCCTATGTCGGCGTCGCCGGCGACGAGGGCCGCAAGCTGATCGACTTGTACGAGCAGGAGCTCAAGCTCGCACAATGACGTTGCACCGGCCACCAGGAAGCCGACTCGATGACACGCCGCGGACGCGGAGATGATGACACGTGCGACCGCGGGGACTAGGGCCAGATGCGTGTAGCAGACCCGGCTAAAGCGGCGCAATGAGACAGCAGATCGCGCGGTTTGCCGACGCGTTGGGCGTGTTCGAGCGCTATGTCGCGGCGATACTGATGATCGCCATGACTGCGCTTTACGCCCTCAACGTGATCGTGCGGATGATCCTGCCGACGCACGCGAGTGAGTTCGCGTGGATCGACGAAGCGTCGCGTTACATGCTGGTATGGGCGGTGTTTCTCGCCGCCGGCCTGACGCTCGAAATCGGCCGTCATGTTTCCGTCGACCTTGTCCATGCTCATCTCGGACCGCGATCCGCACGCGTTCTGTTCTCCATCATCGACGTCGTCGGTTTCGTGTTCTCGGTGGGCGCCGCGTGGTACTCGCTGCAACTCACGCTGTTCGTCGCCGGCACCGGCCAGATCAGCCCGACGCTCGGCGTGCCAGCGTACATTCTGTATGCGGCACCGTTTTTCGGTTTCATATCGGTCGCCTTCCGTTATTTGCTGCGGCTGGCGAGCGTGCGCGACGCGCGTCGGACGCCGGTACAGGCGGGGTGGCTCGGAAGTGGCCTCGCATGATCTGGCTTATTCTCGGCATTACCGCGGCGATGCTGTTTTCCGGCTTCGAGATGTTTCTCGTGCTGGGCGTCCCCGGCTACCTGATCAGCCAGGCATTCTTTGCCGGTCTGCCCACGACGGTACTGGTGCAGAAGATGGTCGGAGGAATCAACCACGACATCCTGCTGGCGATTCCATTTTTCATGTTTGCCGCGGAAATGATGGCGGGCGGCCGCCTCGCCGGATTGCTTGGGCGATCGGCACAGGCCTGCTTCCGACGCGTGCGCGGCGGTTCCGGGTACGCGGCGGTCGCAGGTTCGATGGCGTTCAGCGCGGTTTCGGGTTCGGCGCCGGCGACGGTCGCAGCCCTCGGCCGGATCATGTATCCGCCACTGATCCAGTCGGGATTCAGCAATCCATTCAGCCTCGGACTGATCGTTTCGGCGGCGGAAACGGCGCTGCTGATTCCGCCCAGCATTTCACTGATCATCTACGGCTGGCTCACGGAGACGTCGATCAGCAGGCTGTTCGCTGCGGGACTCGCGATCGGCGTGGTGCTAGGTCTTGCATTCGCGGTCTTCGTGTTCGTGGAAGTGAAGCGCCGCGGAATAGACGCTGTGGCCACCTTCGGCAAGGACGCACCGAGGCAGGTCGTGACGGGAACGGCATGGGCGCTTGGCATGCCCGTCGTGATTCTGGGCGGCATATATTCCGGCATTTTCACCGCCACCGAGGCTGCGGCGGTCAGCGTCGTCTATGCGGTTTTCGTAGAAGGGATCGTGTTTCGCACGCTGTCGCTGCGCAAATTCATGTGGATCGCGCAGCGCACCGCGGTGATGACGGCCGTCATCTTCATGCTGCTGGCGCTCGGCAGCGTCATCGCCTATTTCGTCATTCTCGCGCAATTGCCGCAGGCCGTCATCGCACTGTTGCACGCAGTGGGCGCGGGTCCGCTGCTGTTCCTCTTGATCGTCAACATCGTTTTCCTGATCGCCGGCATGTTCATCGACCCAGGAACCGCGCAGGTGATCCTGGTGCCGGTGCTGTTCCCGGTCGCGGTCTCGTTCGGCATCGATCCGGTCCACTTTGGAATGGTCGTGGGCCTCAATGTCTGCATTGCGATGATCACACCACCATTCGGCCTTGATATCTTCGTCGCAGCGTCGACACTCAACAAGCCGGTGGTCGAGATCATTCGCGGAGTGGGTCCGTTCGTCACCGTCAACCTGATCGTCCTCGCGTTCATCACGTACGTTCCGGGAATCGCGACGTTCCTGCCGAAGCTGATCCTCGGGCCGGGGTAGCGCGCGGATGCACGCGTTCAATCGAGCAGCATATTTCTGACTTGGAAAAGGTTATAAAGGCTATGGCAGATCGTCAACCCCGAAGTGGTGGCAGGCTGGTCGTGGATTCGTTCCGCCAGCATGGAGTCGAGCATGTGTTCTGCGTGCCCGGTGAAAGCTACCTCGACATACTCGACGCGCTGGTCGACGTAGCCAGTGAGATCAAGCTGGTCAGCGCGCGGCAGGAAGGCGGCGCTGCCTACATGGCGGAGGCGTATGCGAAGCTCACCGGCAAGCCCGGCGTATGTCTCGTCACCCGCAGTCCCGGCGCGTGCAATGCGAGCATCGCCGTGCATACGGCGTTCCAGGACGGAACGCCGTTGATCGTGCTGGTCGGGCAGATTCGCCGGGACTTCCGTGGACGCGGTTCGTTCCAGGAGCTCGACTACACGCAGATGTTCGCGCCAATGGCGAAGTGGGTCGTACAAGTCGAGCGCACCGAAGACCTACCGTACTACATGGCGCAGGCCTTCCGCATTGCACAGGAAGGCCGCCCGGGGCCCGTCGTGCTCTCTCTGCCGGAAGACATGCTCGCGGCAAAGTCGGATGCTGCCGACATGCCGGTGCAACGCGTCAGCCGGCAGGCGCCCGACCCCGCGCAGATGCGCGCATTGCGCGCGATCCTCGATGGCGCCGAACGGCCGATCCTGTATGTCGGTGGCAGCGGCTGGACGGATGTTGCAAGGAAAGGCCTGCGGGAATTCGCGGTCGCCAACGGCCTGCCGGTCTGCTGTTCGTTTCGCCGGCTCGACACGTTCGACAACGACCATCCCAATTTCATCGGCGAAGTCGGTCCCGCTGCGGCGCCGGAGCTAGTCAAGCGGATCAACGAGTCGGATGTCGTGCTCGCTGTCGGTACGCGGCTTGGCGAGCACGCGACGCGCGGCTACACGTTGTTCGCTTCACCCGACCCCAGGCAGAAACTGATTCACGTATTGCAAGGTGCCGAGGACTTCGGCCGGGTGTTTCATCCGACGCTCGCGATCGCGTCCGACCTCGAGTTGTTCTTTGCGGCCGCGAACGCATTGAAAGGCGCCGATTCGTTCCGGCGCAGCGCGCAGGTTGCCGAGGCGCGCAAGCAGTTCGAACTCAATCTCGATCCGTCGCAGTCGCCGAAGGGTGCGGTCGACCTCGGTGCCTGCATGGTCGCGCTCGACAAACGGCTGACCAGGGATGCGATCGTCACGTCCGATGCCGGCCACTACACCGGATGGGTGCAACGGTTCCTGACCATCGGCGACTCACGCCGGTTCCTTGCGCCGGTGTCCGGCGCGATGGGCTACAGCGTGCCTGCCGCGGTGATGGCCAAGATCGCGCAGCCGCAACGCATGGCAGTGGGCCTGGTCGGCGACGGTGGCTTTGGCATGACCGGCAACGAACTTGCCACGGCGGCCGCATGCGGCGTGGGGCCGATCGTCATCATCTTCAACAATGGCATGCTCGGTTCCATTCGTGCGTGGCAGGAGATCAGCTATCCGGGCCGCGTTTCGGGAACGGCGCTCGTCAATCCCGACTACGTGATGCTGGCCGAGGCGCATGGCGGCTTCGGCGCACGTGTCACGCGCACCGACGAGTTCCTGCCGGCATTCGACGCTGCGGTGGCATCTGGCAAGCTCGCCGTGATCGATCTCGAAGTGGACAAGGAGGCGATCACGACGCGCGTGACGCTGACAGCAATTCGCGAAGCGGCATTGAAGCGCAAGGCATTGGCCTGACGAGGCGGCAGCCGAAGGCGGCCGGCGCGCGGGTACCGGCCGCATTCGGGGAAGCGTGCTGCCGCGCGCGGCAGCATCCGCGGTTTCGCGGCCTACCGCGTGTAAATGCGCCGCCATCCATTCCGGCGTCCGGGCCTCTGGCGTGATCGAGTGACAAACACATTACGCGTTCCGGGCGCACGCGGACGAATCGCACGGTGGCGCAACCCGCGCCGGGCGTGACACGGATAAAGGCGGCAACCGCTGAGGTGCGGCACTCGTCGCGTTGCGCAACATCGGCTGATCGCGTGCGAGGAAACGTTCCAGGAAATGCTCCGTAGAGTGCGGCATATGCGAATCGCGGGCCGACGAAACTAGACGTGGCGACGGCCATCATAGGGGGTAGCGGAAATGGACGAACGTTCTGGAAGCAGGTTTATGCACAGGCCGCGAGTTAGAGCGCGAGCCGCTATGGTCATCGTTTGCGCGATGGCAGCAGCGTCTCCGACCGCGACGACCGCAGCCATCCCCGACGCCAACGGAAGTCTTTCTCGCCTGTTACGCAAAGTCGGGCACAAAGATGCGGATCATCGATTCGGCGACCACCACCTGCGGTTCACGCGAAACAGCGTTCCAGTGGATTCAGACAGGTCCGACAGGTGCCGCCGGCCCACAAGGTACTCCCGGCATCACGAGTCCGCGAGGACCCAGTAGTGCCTTCGCGGGCGATAATTTCTCGGCGGGATTCACTTCGGCCGCCATCAGCACCGATCCCTCCGCGCCGACAGGGGTGGTGTCGCTGACGTTGCGTGCAGGTAGCTACGCCTTGAACGCTGCCGTTGGGCTTTACGCGAATGTGGCAGCGGGAACGCTGGTGCCGTTCACTAACGTGCGGTGCGCATTCAGCGGCAGCGTCGGAATGCTGGGCACGGATTTCCGAGCCTTGGTGGGCGGGAGTGCGACCAGCTATGCCACGCTGCCATTGGTCACCGCAATCACGTTGGCGAACGCCGATACCGTGATACTTGCGTGTGTGGCTGACACCGGCCCTTCGGTGGTGACTCGACCGCGTGTCGTAACGGCGATTCAAGTGGAGACGCTGGTCACGCCTTGACGCTCAGCTTGCCTGAATCCGGCTGCGGCAAGAAAATCATGCACTCTGACCGCTTCACCGATCCATCGGTCCTAGCTTGCGTCCAGCCGATAGTTCCGCGCCTGGATGGCCTCGGCGCTTCAATGCGCAATGGTTTGCGCTTTCGAACGTGCAGGCGAAAGCGCCAGGTCACCGCTCGCGAACGCCCGGGCAGACGTCTGGTAATAAGCGATCGCTTCTCGCAAAAGCTGGGCGTCCAACGCGCGCGGAACCGATGCCAGAGTCACCGGATCCACGGAATACGCTGCTACCTTTTGTTCCGGCCCCAATACGGTAAGGACGTTGTCCTTGTAGTAGCCGAGCTCCTGATAGTTGCTGATGAAGGCGCGCTGCGACGGAATTCCGAACAGATCTTCGCCAAAGAACCTATCCGATCCCGCAAAGCCCAGCATGTCCATGATCGTCGGTGGTACGTCGATCTGGCTTGCGATGCGACTTATGACTTCAGGTGCCACGAGCGTTGGCCCATACATGATCAGCGGAATGCGGTAGTTGGCGACCGGTAGCCGTGTCTTCCCGGCAACCGCAGCGCAATGATCCGCCGTGAATATGAACAGCGTGTCGGCAAACCAGGGTTTGCCGCGGGAGTCCTCGATGAATTTTCCGATTGCGTAGTCTGTATATTTCACGCCGCCCTCGCGGCCACCGGGCGATGGAATGTCAATGCGCCCATCGGGATAGGTGAAAGGACGATGGTTTGAGGTGGTCATGATATGAGCGAAAAAAGGTGTACCGGCCGCAAAAGCCCTGTCGAGAACCTCGATTGAATGTTTGAAAAGGGACTCATCCGCAACCCCCCAGATATTCGCGGACGCGATCGATTTGTCGTCGAAGTCGGTTCGATCGACGATGTTGTAGCTGTTCGCCCCGAAATATGAATTCATGTTGTCGAACACGCCATAGCCTCCGTAGATGAAGGAAACGGCATAGCCGCTTTGCGCCACAAGCCGCCGACGGTAACGAGATGGTCATTCCCAAGCCGTCGAACGATGGATTGTCCGGGCGGAGGTGGAATTCCTGTCGACAATGCTTCCAGGCCTCGCACGGTACGCGTGCCAGTCGCGAAAAAATGATCGAATAGGATCCCGCCCTTCGCCAATCGGTCAAGATTGGGAGTGAGGTTTTCCTTGTTCCCGAACGAACCCAGAAATTCCGCGGACATGCTTTCGATCGATACCAGCACGATATTGCGAGGTCGACGCAGGATTGGTCGACTTAGGAGTGGCCGGGGTTGGGAAATTGCGAGAGCCGGCAACGCGGCCATGGCGGTTCGGCGTACGCCAGCGGCTGCAAGCACCGAATTGGCCTCGCCCGTCGGCATGACTCGATAAAACTTGTCATAGTCGAGCTCGTTGCGCCGAGCCGCGGCAACGAAACTGTAGACTCCATTTCCGACCAGTTCATCGGCGTATGCATTGCCGGTCGCCTGCATTTGATCAGTGCTGACCAGCGCGGCGCTGCCCAGTGGCAGGATTACAGCCGCAACAAGTAACGCCCATCGGAACCGTGCGCTACGCGGGGCTGTACTCAATGAAAATCGGCGATAAAGAAGCAGCGTAACAGCGAGCGCCGCCAACGCAATGCCAAAAATGATGAACCCAACGGGATACGATTCGCGAATATCCCCAATAACTTCCCGTCGGTAGATCAGGTAGTCCACCGCGAAGAAGTTGAATCGGGCGCTGAATTCGCGCCAGAATAAAAATTCTCCAGCCGCAATAAGCAGCACGGCCGCGCACGCGAACCATACATACGTCCACCGCAAGAGCAGGTACCAGCGTTTTGAACGCAAGCGGCTGGGCACCGCCGCTACGACTAGCAATAGCGGCGACAATACGAATGCAAGTGTCGCCAGATCGAAGACGAGCCCGAGCAGGAACACGACCGGTGTGTTGCCAAGACCAGCGTTATGCGGCCCCACATCGATCCAAATGACCACGCGCAAGAGCGTCCAGACGACACAAGTCGTTGCCGCAGAAAGCAGCAAGCCTGAAACAACCGTGCGAGAGGATCTCCTGGCTGGCGGCATCATTGACATGCGAATGGGCTGGAGATCCGAATGGAATTATGGCCCGTTGGGATCGCCGCCTTGCCTGACAAATTGCTGACAGTGACAGCTTCGAAAAATCTCATGCAGATGCGTCGGCTACAACAGGCGCACGCGCACCAAAGGCGTACGATGGATTCACAAGGGGTATCGATGAAACACCATCTGCTGGTTGCATTTGCCGCGCTCGTCGTCTTTGCGAGCACTCAAGCCGGTGCCGTCGACAAGCCCATGCGCAAGCCTGGACTATGGGAAACGACCGTTCAGGCTGGCGGTAAGACATTCGTGTCCCAGGTTTGCGTCGATGCGGCGACGGAGGCGAAGAACAACGCCGCGACCGACGAGTACATGAAAGCCAACTGCTCGAAGTACGATTTTCGCCGCGAAGGTGCAAAGTGGATCACCGATTCGGTATGCACGTTCGGCGGGACGCAGACGGTCGGTCACACGGTGACCACGGCGATCGGCGATAGCGCCTTTCACACCGACGGCACGACGATCGCCGACTCGAAGTGGCTGGGACCTTGCCTTGTGGGTCAGAAACCCGGCGTGGTGATGATGGATCGGTCGCGGACGAAATGATCCCTACGGACGCCACTTGCGTCCCGACTCAAGCCACGACCTTGATCGTCCCGCTCATCGTCTCGTGTCCCGAGCCGCAAAAAATATCGCACAGGAACGTGAACGTGCCGAGCCTGTCGGGCACGAGCCGAACCCGCGCGACCTGGCCTGGAATGATGTCCGCACGTACCTGGAAATCAGGCGCGTTGAAGCCCATCAGCACATCTGCAGTCGTCAACTCCAGCACGACGGGCACGTCCTTCTTCAGCGTGATCTGGTTCGGCGAATAGCTGAATTTCCGCGCCAGCACCTTGATGACCTGCTCCTTCGGCGGCGCGGCTGCAAGCAGCCCGCCTGTTGTCGCGCCCAGCAGAACCGCAACGAGCGAAACGGAGAAACGCCTTCTGCGCGCAATCATCGCGTCACGCCTTTTGCACGGGCAGCTCGGTGAGCTCGAATTTCGATTCTTTCGGCTCGGCCTCGATATCGCGGAATCCGAGCCCGCGATAGGGATGTGCGGAATCCCACGGTAGCGGCGTGCGTTGCGGCTGCGATCCCGCGACCGGCAGCGGAAACATCAATCCCTTGGCGGCGTGATGGGCGATATGCCCGGTCATCTTGTGATGCTCCTGGTGAATGTGGCCGTAGAACACCGTCACGTTCGAGTGGTGCATCAAGAGTTCTATCGCCTGCGCACCGTCGCGCGTCGCCCAATCCCATTGCGGATACAGGTCGAATAGCGGACGGTGCGTCAGCACGACGATGTTCGCATCGCGTGGTTGCTGCTGAAGATCTGCCGCGAGCCATTGCAGCTGTGCATCGCCGATCTGCGCGCGCGGATCCGAGACGTTGTCGACCGCGATGAAATGCACCCCCTTGTGATCGAACGTGTAGTGCGTGTTGCCGAAGAATTCCTGGAACGCCTCGCCCCGGTCCAGCGAAGCGTCGTGCTCCCCCGGCATGAAGCGCACATCCTTGACGTTGAGCTCGCCGACGATGTCCTTGAACTGCGCGAGGCGTTGGCGCCTGACCTTCGGGTCGTCGGTCGTGTGCGTGAGATCGCCGGTAAAGACGATGAAATCGGGCGGCTCCGACAAACTGTTGACGGCGGTAACGGCTTTCTTGAGCGTGCCCTTGGCATCGGGGTTCGGCGGACCCTCGAAGCCCCAGTGCGTATCCGACAACTGGACGAAATAGAAATCTTCATCCGCACCGGTGGGGGCGGCGGACATCGTGGCGGCGCGGACGGTGGCGCCGAGACTGGATGCGAACACGACGCCGCCCAGTCCCGCCAGCTGCAGGAACTCTCGTCGATCGATGGGATGCCTCATGCGGACTCCTCGCAGGATATGAAAGAGGGGATTACGCCTCGCCATACCCACCTGCGGCAGTGGATATTCCCGCGACCGGAATTTGACGGTCGCGGGAATAAATCGCTCCTGCCGACGGTATTACGTACCTGGCAGCACGCAACGATCCGGTCGCTGATTGCGGGGAGCATCGTCGACCGGGAATAGGACCGCCTGCGTCGTGGTATGGCAAGCAAGGCAGGGAGCGTCAGTTGTACGAGCAAAAGCGTTTCGCGGAACTGGTTTTGCCGCACCTCGACGCCGGGTACAACCTGGCGCGCTGGCTTGCGCGCAACCCCCACGATGCGGAGGACGTGGTCCAGGACGCATGCCTGCGCGCACTCAAGTACATCGGCTCGCTGTACGACGGCGATGGCAAGGCGTGGTTCCTGACGATCGTGCGGCATGCGTTCTACGACTGGTGCGGGCGCAACCGTCCCGCGGAAATTGTGCGCGACGACGGCACCGCGATCGAAATGGCGGTCGATTCCGCGGCGATCGATCCCGAGCAGGCGGCACTGCGCAACGCCGATTCGCGGCTGCTGGCGGATGCGGTCGGGGCGCTGCCATTGGTTTTTCGCGAGGTACTGATTTTGCGTGAGATCGAGGAGCTGTCGTACAAGGAAATCGCGCGCATCGTCGACATTCCGATCGGCACGGTGATGTCGCGGCTCGCGCGCGCCCGTGGCCTCCTGCAACACTCGCCGCATTTGCACGCCATTCGCGGGTGATCTTCCGGAGATGAAAACGATGAACTGCAACGAAGCCGGAACACTGCTCGCGGCGTATGCGGATGGCGAGCTCGATCGTCTTCGCGCACACGCGATCGAAGCGCATCTTCGCGGGTGTGCCGGTTGTGAGGCGAGGCACAGGGAGGTGCTCGCGTTGCGTGCACGGCTCCGCGCAGAAGTCCCTTACTTTCCGGCCACCGGGGCGTTGCGCGCGCGCGTGGATGCCACGCTTGGCGCGATGCGCGCGGCGACACCGCGACGCGCACGTCCTGTGAATGATCGCTGGCGCTGGCTCGGCGGCGGCGCGCTTGCGGGATGCGCGGCTACGGTGTTCGCGTGGACGCTCGCCACCGCGGTCATTGCATGGCACGCCGACCAGGATCTCGCCGTCGAGGCGGTCGCGATGCACGTCCGCGCGACGCACGACAACCGGCAGGTCCAGGTCGCTTCCTCCGACCAGCACACGGTCAAGCCGTGGTTGTCGGCGCGCCTCGACTATTCGCCGCCGGTGCAGGATTTGGCGAGCGAGGGGTTCGCGCTGATCGGCGGGAGGCTTGATACGCTCGCGAAGGAGCCGGTCGCGACGCTGGTCTACCGCTATCGCCTGCACACGATCGATGTCTACGTCCGGCCCGAGACGGCGCATGCGCCGACATCGGAGCGGCGCACGATTCGCGGCTTCCATGTCGTGCAGTCGAACGGCTCCGGCATGGACTGGGTCGCGGTATCGGACGTCAGCGCCGACGTCCTGACCGCCTTCGTCCATCGCCTCGCGCAGCAAGCGCCGTCGCAGTAGCCGGCGCACGCCCGGCGCGGGTCATCGTCCCGCAATGTGCCGTCATTCCCGCGAAAGCGGGAACCCGTAAGCTGATACCGCCCCCAACCCGTCATTCCCACGAAAGCGGGAACCCCAAGCTGATACGGCCCTCAAGCCGTCATTCCCGCGAAAGCGGGAACCCACAATCTGATACCGCCCCCAACCCGTCATTTCCGCGAAAGCGGGAACCCGTAAGCTGATACCGCCCCCCCAAGCCGTCATTCCCGCGCAGGCGGGAACCCGCAAGCTGATACCGCTCCCCAACCCGTCATTCCCGCGAAAAGCGGGAACCCCAAGCTGGTACGGCCCCCAAGCCGTCATTCCCGCGCAAGCGGGAACCCAGTGTCGTGGGACGGCTTTGCCATGTCGTCCTGCTTACGCATCCGCGGCGCGCGCGCCATGTTGAACTTGGCGGGTGCACTGTCGAGATTGTTGAAACAGGCGAAGAAATCGCCGGTCCATTGGCTCATGCTGCTGTCGTCCGCGAATGCGATTCCCGACGGTCCGAGTGCGAGAACGACGACGGCGGCGACTTGCCGGCCGGAGACGCTGGTTTGCGAATTCACGAAAAGCTTCTGTTTAAATTTCGCTGCCGGCATTGCCGCAGCTTCCATGTGAAGGAACCAAGGGCGGGTCGAGCTGCACGGAAAAATTCCGATGGCCGGCGATCGCATCGTCGGGACGCCGCACTCGACACGCGGTGGTCTCGAGGTTTCGCTGTCGCCGGTGCGGCGCAATCGCTGACCTGCCTGACCGCTACGGAACCGCCGTTATGCGCAGGGAATAACAACACGCATCCGCAGCCCGCTGCTAGGATGACCGCGGGCGCGCATGATCCGGTGCCTGGCCATGCTCCCAGGAAACAATCGCCCCGATGACGCTCCACCAGATCGAAGCGTTCGCGATCATTCTCGTGATGATCGCGATCTTCATGAGCGGCCGCCTGCGCTACGACGTCGTTGCCGCGCTGGCGCTGGTCACGGCGACGCTGCTGGGCGTCGTGCCGGGCAACAAGGCGTTCACCGGGTTCGCCAATCCGGTGATCATCATCATTGCGTCGGTACTGGTCGTGAGCCGCGCGATCGCGGCGTCCAACGTGCTCGAAGTGTGGATCGGCACGCTGCTCGGACGCATTCGCTCGACGTCGTTGCAGGTCGGCGTGCTGGCGGCCGCGGTCGGCTACCTGTCGGCGTTCATCAAGAACGTCGGCACGCTCGGCATCTTCATGCCGCTCGCGGTGCGAACCGCGCGCCGCTCGCAGCAGTCGCCCTCTGTCTACCTGATGCCGCTGGCGTTCGCGTCCCTCGTCGGCGGCACGATCACCAAGATCGGGACCTCGCCGAACCTGCTGATCTCGAGCGTGCGCGAAGACCTCGGTGGCGCGCCGTTCGGATTGTTCGATTTTGCGGCAGTGGGACTTCCGCTGACGACGCTCGCGATCGTGTTTCTTGCGTTCGGCTGGCGCCTGCTGCCGCATCGCGAGGGCCAGAAAGCGCCGGAAGAGGCGTTCTCGATCGAGTCGTATACCACCGAGTTGCGCGTGCCCAATTCTCTTGAGCCCGCCGAATTGACGGTCGAGGCGCTGGAGAAACAGACGGAGGACGAGTTGTCGGTGGCGGCGATTGTGCGCGAAGGTTCGCATCGCTACGTGCCGTCCGGCAGCTGGCGGATCTACGCCGGCGACGTACTCGTCGTGCTGGCCGATCCGACAGTCGTCGAAAAGCTCGTGGCGAAGAACGGATTCGAGATTGTCGGCTCGAAGAAGCTCGATGCGTCCGAGAAAGATTCCGACGAGATCGAGGTCGCCGAAGTGATCGTTCCCGCCGAATCGATGCTGGTGGGCAAGACGCCGGCGTCACTCGACTTGCGCCGTCGCTTCGGCATCAACCTGTTTGCCGTCAGAGGTGCGCGCACAGCCGTGACTGCGCGGCTGCGCTCGCACCGCTTCGTCGCGGGCGACGTCGTGCTGTTCCAGGGTTGGGGCAAGAACCTCGCCGATTCGATCACCGAGCTCGGCGTGTTGCCGCTCGCCGATCGCAAGTTGACGCTGGGACGCGGGGTCAGCGGTGTGGTGCCGTTGCTGCTGCTGGCGGCAGCGCTGGTGCTCGTGGCCTTCGGCGTGCTCAGTGTCGAGGTGGCGTTTTTCGCGGCAGCCGTGCTGACGGTGCTGCTGAAGCAGGTCACGCTCAAGGACGCGTACGCGTCGATCGAGTGGCCGGTCATCGTGATGATCGGCTGTCTCCTTCCGGTGGGTGAGGCGATCAAGGACACCGGCGCGGCCGCGCTTCTGGGTGGCGTGCTGACGCAGGTCGCACACGTCATTCCGGCTTTCGCCGCGGTCGCGCTGGTGATGGCAGTGGCGATGCTGCTCACGCCGCTACTGCATCACGCGGCCGCGGTGCTCGTGCTCGGGCCGGTTGCCGGCGCGCTCGCCGCCAATCTCGGCTTTCACAACGAGGCCTTCCTGATGGCGGTGGCGCTGGGATGCGCATGCGACTTCCTGACGCCGATCGGCCACCAGAACAACACGCTGGTGATGGGCCCCGGCGGATACCGCTTCGGCGACTACTGGCGCCTCGGCTTGCCGCTCACGCTGATGATGCTGTGCATCGGCACGCCGCTCATCCTTTGGCGGTGGCCGCTGCAGGGGTGACGAGTCAGTGTGCGATCGCCGGAAGCGCCGTCACGTGATTCCCATGTCGAGGCGAATCCCGTCGTAAAGCGCGTGAATGGCGGCAGGCAACTCGTCGACGGTCGTGCGCACGCTCATCATGTACGGCGCGCGCACGCGATGGAAGTCGACCGCCTCTCCCACCTGGGTGAGATGCACGCCAAGCCGTCCGAAGTGCCGCGCAAGCCGCACTTCCGTCAGCACGACAAGCGCAGCGATGCCACGTGACTCGGCGATGGCAAGGGCACCCAGGTAGAGCCCGACCGGAATGTGCGGAAACCGCGGCCGTACCGGCGTGCCGAAGTCCTCGTCGGCCAGGTTGATCGGCGTGTCCTGCTCACCGCGGCGTCGCCGGAACTCGTGAACAACCGCGAGCCGGGATAGCTCCGCCACGCGCGCGAAACCCGAAGCGTCGAACAGCGGGCGCGGCGACGTCCACGCGCCGGAGTGCTCGATCGGCAGCGCGAATTCGAGCGCCTGCGGCAGCACGATGCGCGCGCATCCGACGCTGGTGCCGGTGCGGACGCTGCCGATCAGCACATGCTCGGCGCCGTCGTCGTAATCGTCGCGTTCCCTGGCGTCGGCGCGGACGGGTTCGAAACCGAGCTCCTCGCAGTAGACGCGATGGCGGATCCGGAAGCTCTCGTCCCGCTGCGACGTCGACGCTGCACGCGCGACCACGAAGTGCGCGCGGAATTCGGAGAGAAGGTCGTCTATCGTCAGGTCCACGAACGCGTGCCAATGTGGGTCGATGCGATTGGGCGGAGTCTACCTTGGCGGATCGAATGGTCGAAAATCGCATCCCGTCCGCGCGCAAACGTACGTGGTCCGGGCACGCACCGGTCCACGCGCCTCGAGGACCGCGGCGGCGTCATCGACGCTGACAGCTTTGTCATGCACTCCGCGAGCTGTGATAAAATTCGCGTCTCCATGGGTCGTTAGCTCAGCTGGTAGAGCAGCGGACTCTTAATCCGTTGGTCGTAGGTTCGATCCCTACACGGCCTACCAAAACTTTCAAAGGGTTAGCTTAACGGCCAGCCCTTTGTTTTTTTGGAGCGTGACACTACGATCACGTTCTTGTCATTGCCGCGGTCGCTTCGCAGGGCTTGGTACGGCGTCCCGTGCGGCAGTTGTTCAGCGCCTCAGTCAATGCTTTGTTGCTCGTTGTGGTTGAGCAGCGAAGATCCTGCTGCCGCCGTAGTGGCCCTTCAATCGTCCGTTACGGACCAAATCGCGCATTATGGCGAAATACCCATCCGGATTGCGCGTGGACACGCGAGCGGCGAAACGGCGAGCCCGAAGCCTACGATGATGAAATCCACCGGTTCGATCGTCGCCGCGAGCGGTGCAACCCAACCGCCTTGGCTTCCCGCCTGGTAGCCGATCCTGCCCGCGCGGTCGCCGGCAAGGCGCTTCGCTTCGCGCACCGCGGTAATCGCGTCGTTGGCGAGCAGCAGGTTACTCTGCGAATAGCGTCCGCCCGAGGCGCCCGTGCCGCGCTTGTCATAGACGAACACGCCGATGCCTTCGGTGGGGAGTTGCCGCTGCAGCGAGTAGAAGTCACGCGCCGAATCGTGCTCCGATCCGTGCACCAGCACCACGATCGGCATCCGCCCGTGTCCTTGGGCATCACCAACCGGCCGGCCAGGCGCACGCCGGCGCCCTGGAATGTCGTGTCGGTGACGCCGAGCGCGATCCGCTGGCCGGCTGCGCAGATGCCGATATGGCAATCCCCACTGCGGTCACGTGCTTGCGCGATACCTCGGCCAGCGAGCATCAGCAGCAGCACGCCGAGCACTGGCGAACTTGATGGCAAATCTCCAGCCGCGCAAACGAGATCACGGTCACATCGGCATTCTCGGGAACAATTGGGTGATCATGGACTATACTTCGAACACTTAATCCGTTGGTCGCAGCTTCGATCCCTGCACGGCCCACCAATTCAACAAAGGGTTAGCCTGTCGGCTAGCCTTTTGTCTTTCGGATGCCCGACAGCGCGTCGTTATGGCCAGAATCACGCTCAAGATCACCAAGCCCGTCGATGCGAACGCGCCGGCGAAGCCGATGACGTCACGCGCGCGGCGGGCGATGCAGCACAATCTGCCGAAGCCCGCGCCCATTGCGGTCGCGCCCGCAGTCCCGTCTCCACCTCCTGCAATACCGCATTCGCCCGCGCCGAGTCGGCGTCGCCGCCAATCGTCCGACGCCAACGCGCGGCACGCCGACCCGAAGGCGGCCCCTGCATCGCGCGCGGAATCGCGTGCCTCGCACGCGCGGCGCGCAGAGCCGGGTGCGACGCAAACGCGCCGGAGCGAGCCGAATGCCGGCGATGCGCGGCGCACCGCGCCAAAACCTGCGGACGCACGCCGCGCCGATCCGAACGCTACCCAATCGCGTCGCCGCACGTCGTCTTCCAAGACGCCCTACGGAGCGAAGCCGCGTACCGCGAATGCGCGTCATGCGCCGTCGTCGCGCGACAAGCCGATGTCGGATCGGTCGTCGGGCACGCCACAGCCACGCGTTGCGTCGCCGCGGGTCGTCAAGGGTGCGCCGCGGCACGAGAATCCCGACGATCCGCGGCTGTCGAAACGGATGAGCGAGCTGGGTCTGTGCTCGCGGCGCGAAGCCGACGAATGGATCGAGAACGGATGGGTGAAAGTCGATGGCAACGTCGTCACGACGCTGGGCGTGCGCGTGTCGCCGCATGCGCGTATCGACATCGATCCGGCGGCGTCGCAGCATCAGAGCGAGCTCGTGACGATCCTGCTCAACAAGCCGATCGGCTACGTCTCGGGTTTGCCCGAGCACGGCTACGAGCCGGCGATGGTGCTCATCAAGCCCGAGAACCGCTGGCCCGCCGACCCGTCGCCGACCCGCTTCAAGCCCAGCCATTTGCGCGGCCTCGCACCCGCGGGGCGCCTCGACATCGACTCCACCGGGCTCATCGTGTTCACGCAGGATGGCCGCATCGCCAAGCACCTGATCGGCCGCGATTCGGCGGTCGAGAAGGAATACCTGGTGCGTGTCGAGGGCACGCTGTCGAACGAGGCCATGAAGCTCCTGCAACACGGCCTGGAGCTCGACGGCATCCACCTCAAGCCCGCGCGCGTGTCGTGGCAGAACGAGGATCAGCTGCGCTTCGTGTTGCGCGAAGGCCGCAAGCGCCAGATCCGCCGGATGTGCGAGCTCGTGGGCCTCGTCGTCACGGGCTTGAAGCGAGTGCGCAGCGGCGGCGTCCCGTTGGGCCCGTTGCCGCTGGGCCAGTGGCGTTATCTGCGACGCGACGAGAAGTTCTGAACGCAGCGCACGCATCGGAGCACGAACGTGACGGATCTCGACAATCTTCGCGAACAGTTGCGGGCATTCGCCGCGGCGCGCGACTGGAACCAGTTCCATTCGCCGAAGAACCTCGCAATGGCGTTGTCGGCGGAAGCGGGCGAGCTGCTCGAGGTCTTCCAGTGGCTCACCGAGGCGCAGAGCCGCAGCCTCGCGCCCGATGCGCAGGCCGCCGCGAGCGAGGAGATCGCGGATGTGCTGCTATACCTGATCCGGCTGAGCGATCAATTGGGCATCGACCCGATCGCCGCCGCAAACCACAAGCTCGTCGCGAATGGCGTCAGGTATCCAGCGGACAAGGCGCGCGGAAGCAGCAAGAAATACACGGAGCTTTAGCGCGCGTGGACCCGGTCATTCACTGGACCGAGGACGACGACGCGCGTTGCGCGCGCTGGCGTTCGGAGCGCGGCGCGCCCCCGCCGAAGCACGTCGTGATCGCCGACGACCGGATGACTGCCGACGATGCATACGGCCTCGCCTGTCAAGGAACGGCGCTGCTGTGGCGCGGCGATTTCCAGAATGCGCGGCAGATGCTGGTTGCACTGGCGAGCCGTAGCGACCGCCGGCTGCGCAAGCCGGACAAGACGGCTGCATTCGCAGCCCCGAAATCGCCGGTCGAATGGTTCAATCTCCAACGCCAGGCGCGCGCGCAGCGTGCGCGCACGCTGGGCATGCTGCTGATCCAGCTCGACGATGACTATGCAATCGCACTGCGTCGCGCGCCGGACATCCGCCAGGCGTGCTCCGAAGCGTGGGGACCGGCCGAAGCTGCGTCGGTCGGTGCGTCGGCCGCCTCGCTGCGCGAGTTGCTGGGCGTCATCGGCGCGCATGAATGGCGCGTCAACGGCATCGACATTCCGGCCGTGGGTGGGCGCATCCATCCGCACTATGGCGTGTTCGCGCCGATTCGCAGCGAATACGTCGACCTCGTCGCCGACGCCCTGTTACCTGCGCTGGCCTCGACCGCCAGCAACGCTTTCGATATCGGCACCGGCACCGGCGTGTTGGCTGCCGTGCTCGCGCGCCGAGGTATCCGGCATGTGGTGGCCACCGACATCGACGATCGCGCGTTGGCAAGCGCGCGCGAGAATCTCGATCGCCTCGGTTTGGCGGCGCAAGTGGACGTCGTCAAGGCGGATCTCTTTCCGCAAGGACGCGCCGCACTCGTGGTCTGCAATCCGCCCTGGATTCCGGCGCGACCGAGCTCGCCCATCGAGCATGGCATCTACGATGCCGACAGCCACATGCTGCGCGGATTCCTCGGAGGGCTGGCCGCACACCTGGAGCCCGGCGGCGAAGGCTGGTTGATCCTGTCCGACCTCGCCGAGCACCTGGGGCTGCGCACCCGCGCGGAGATCCTCGCCGCGTTCGATGCCGCGGGCTTGCGCGTCGTCGATCGAAGCGATGTGCGGCCGATCCACCCGAAGGCGTCGGACGCCACCGATCCGCTGCACGCGGCGCGCGCGGCCGAGGTGACGTCGCTGTGGCGACTCGCCGTGCGATGAAGCGCCTGCGCGAGCGCGAGTTCGGCGATAATTCCACACCACTCCGGACATGGTGAATTTGATGAACGCATCCCCCGCCAGGCGCCACGCCTTCAGGCAGTTGCACGAGTCCGGATGCTTCGTGATTCCGAACCCATGGGACGTCGGCAGCGCGCGCTTCCTCCAGAGCCTCGGCTTCAAGGCGCTGGCCACGACCAGCTCGGGGTATGCGTGGTCGCATGGCCACGCCGACGGCGGAATCGCGCGCGACGGCGTGCTCGCACACCTGCGCGACATCGTCGCGGCCACCGACCTTCCGGTCAATGCTGACTTCGAAAGCGGTTTCGCGAAGGACGCGGCCGGCGTCGCGGAGAGTGTGCGCCTTGCGGTCGACACCGGCGTCGCAGGCTTGTCGATCGAGGACTCGACGGGGGACGAAGCCCATCCGCTCTACGACATCGACGTCGCGGTCGCGCGGTTGCGTGCCGCGCGCGACGCCATCGACGAGTCGGGAGGCGACACGCTGCTGGTGGGCCGCGCGGAGAACTTCTTTGCGGGACGACCGGACATCGACGACACGATCCGCAGGCTCAAGGCTTATGCGGAGGCTGGCGCGGACTGTCTGTATGCGCCGGGGATCAAGACGCGCGAGCACATTGCCGCCGTGGTCGCCGCGGTCGCGCCCAAGCCGGTCAACCTGTTGATCGGCGCGGCCAGCGACCTGACGCTGCAGGACGTCGCGGCGCTTGGCGTGAGACGCATCAGCGTCGGCGGCGCGCTCGCCCGTTCGGCGTGGGGCGGGTTCATGCGTGCCGCTCGCGCGATCGCCGAGCATGGCCGCTTCGACCAGTTCGCCGACGCGGCGTCGGGCGCGGAGCTCAATGCACTGTTTCGCGCATCGCGCGCCGACGGTCCTCGATGACCGCGGCATCGCCAACTAAGGACGCCGACCTTTGACTGCCGCCAAGACCCGGTCACCCCGCAAGGAACAGCTCGACGCCTTGCTGCTCGCGCTGCCCGGGGTCAGCGCGCGATCGATCAACGGACTCGATGCGTACTTCGTCGCCGACAAGATGTTCGCGTGCATCAGTGGCGACGGTGTCGGCTTGCGCGTGCCCGTCGCCACCGCGACGGAGCTGCAATTCTCCCGCGACAACGTCGTGCCGTTCCAGCCGGGCGGCGTCACGAGCACGCGCGAGTGGATCCAGATCAACCGCGCCGACCCGGCGGAGTACGCGAAGGACCTGCTGCTGTTCGAGACATCGCTCGAGTTCGTCCGTTCGGGGCGGTCGCGCTGACGTGCCCGTCATTCCCACGAAAGCGGGAACCCAGCGTCGCAAAGTTCCCTCTCCGCACTCGATGTTTAAATACCATCCATGAACGCCATCCCGATCGGACATACCCACTCGCTCCACGAACATCAGGGTCACCTGGGCTGGAACAACACCTACGCGCCGGCTTTGACGATCGATCCGGGTGAAACCATCTCGTTTCATCCAAGCGACGCATCGGGCGGGCAAATCACCGCGAGCTCGACGGTCGCCGACATCGCGACGCTCGACTTCAGCAAGGTCAATCCCGTGGTCGGGCCGGTGTACGTCAATGGTGCCGAACCCGGTGACGCGCTCAAGGTGACGTTGCTGTCGTTCGCGCCATCGGGGTGGGGATGGACCGCCAACATTCCCGGCTTCGGCCTCCTTGCCGATCAGTTTCCTGAGCCCGCTTTGCACATCTGGAAGTATGCGTCCGACCTGGGCACTCCGGCGATGTACGGACCCGGTGGCCGCGTGCCGTTGAAGCCGTTCTGCGGCACGATCGGGCTCGCGCCCGCGGAGCCGGGCGTGCACAGCATCGTGCCGCCGCGCCGGGTCGGCGGCAACATGGACATCCGCGACATCGGCGTGGGAACCGAGCTCTACCTTCCGGTCGAAGTGAAGGGCGCGCTGTTCTCGGTCGGCGACACCCACGCCGCGCAAGGCGACGGCGAGGTCTGCGGCACGGCGATCGAGAGCCCGGCATCGCTGGTTGCGCGCTTCGAGCTGGTCAAGCGCGCCAACCTTAAATTTCCGCGCTTCACGACGGCAGGACCCGTCAATCGGCATCTCGATGCCAAGGGCTACGAAGTGACGACGGGCATCGGATCCGACCTCATGCAATGCGCGCGCGACGCGGTGAGCGGCATGATCGACCTGCTCGCGCACCGCCATCAGATGAGTGCCGTAGACGCCTATATGCTGTGCAGCGTCTGCGCCGACCTGCGGATCAGCGAGATCGTCGACAGGCCGAACTGGGTCGTGTCATTGTATTTTCCGCGCGCGGTATTCGAGTAGCGGAGGCGGTCGTCGAGCTTGGACTCGCGCATTCCATTCAACCTGTTGCCCGATCATTGACAACGATGCCGATCGATCCTGAGCTCGACGCCTACCACGCCGCTGTGACGGCCGCCGTGCCGCCTGCTTCGCCGTGCGCGCCGGCCGCGCGCCGTGCGCGCCTCGAAGCGGTTGCCAGGCGGTTTCCCTATCCGCGCGATGCGGTCGCGCGACAGGATCACTGGATTCACCTGTCCGGGCGCGAGTTGCTCGTGCGAATCTATCGCCCGCGCGACGGCGCGCTGCCCGCAATCCTGTACCTGCATGGCGGCGGCTGGATGGCCGGAAGCGTCGATTCGCATGACGGCGCATGTGCGGCGCTGGCGATCGATGCGGATGCGATCGTGGCGAGCGTTCAATATCGGCGCGCCCCCGAGAATCCATGGCCCGCACCCAACGACGATGCCTACGATGCGCTGCTGTGGCTCGCGCGGTCAGCCGGCGATCTCGGCGTCGATGCTGCGCGCGTCGCGGTCGGCGGTGACAGCGCCGGCGCACATCTCGCCATCGGCGTGGCGATCGAGGCGCGTGATCGCCGCGGTCCCCCGATCGCGTTGCAGTTGCTGATCTATCCGGTCGTCGAACCGGATTTCGAAACGACGAGCTATCGCGAGCACGCGATCTCGGCGACGCTGACCCGCGCCGACATGATCGACTACTGGAACGCGTATCTGCCGCAGGGCACGGCGGTTGCCGACACGCGCGCCCTCCCGGGACGCGGCGCGCTGCGCGGCCTGCCGCCGGCGCACATCGTCGTCGCGGGTTGCGACCCGCTGCACGACGAAGGCGTTCGTTTCGCCGAACAATTGCAGCAGGAGGGTGTCGCGGCGATGCTCATCGATGCACCGTCGATGACGCACGGGTTTCTGCGCGCGGCGCCGTACGTTCGCGAAGCGCGCGCGGTGCAGCAGGCGTTCGGACGCGCCGCCGGCATCGCGCTGCGGACGTGAATTTGCCGGCGTTGCGGCATCGCGGCGATTGCGACACACGTGGCGCTTGGGTATACGCGCAGCAGTGACCCGCTGAATCGGTGATCCGACTGCGAGGCGGCGCCGCTACGGCCGCGAATCGGCGCGAATGAACGCGGTGACGTCGTCGAGCACCGGTGCGAGGCCGCGCAGCGGCCATGCGAATGCGCCCGCCAGTGTTCCGTGATTGACACGCGCGTAGAACTCGAGCGTGACCGGCACGCCGGCCGCACGCAGCCTGTCCGCCATCTGCTGCGTGCTGCGTGTCGGACTGACGACGTTGTCCCTGGCCGCCGCGCCGAGGAACGTGCGCGGTGCGTCGCTGGATACGTGCTCGATCGGCTGCGCGCCCGGCGGATAGTCGGGATGGTGAAAGACCTTCTGCACGTCCGGCAGGTCCGACGGCAGGAAATCATACGGGCCCGCCAGGCCGATCCAACCTTTCAAGTCCGCGGGGGCAAGGCCTTCGGCACGCAACCATCGCGGATCGAGGGCAAGCATCGCGGCGTTATAGCCGCCGGCGCTGTGCCCCATCACGTAAAGCCGGGCGGAATTGCCGCGAAATTGCGGCGCTTCGCGGCGAGACCACGCCACCGCCGCCGCGCAGTCCTCGAGAAAATCCGGATAGCGTACTTCCGGATACAGCCGGTAATCCGCCAGCACCGCGAGAAATCCCCTGGCGGCCAGTGCTTCGCCGATGAAGCGATAGTCGCTGCGATCACCGCGCGTCCATGAACCTCCGTAGAAGAACACGACGACCGGATAGCCGCCCGGCGGGACGGCCGCGTCGCGCGGCTCGTAGACATCGACCTTCTGCCGCGGATTGCTGCCGTAGGCCAGGTCGTTGTGCGCGACATACGTGCTGCGCGGGACGAACGCGTTGACGAGGGTGAAGACCGAACAGCCGCCCAGCAGGCACACGAGCGCAAGCGCGACAGCGACGGCGATTCCGGCGCGCAGCATCGTCAGCCAGCGATTGGCTGGCACAGCGGCGCACGACGGCTGCCGGGCTTGGCGAGCAGCATCTGCACGTCGCCGATGGCGCGCTCCTCGAATCCACCTTCGCAATAGCTCAAGTAGAACTCCCACATGCGGATGAACGCTTCAGGATAGCCCTGCTCGCGCACGGCATCGATGTTGCGCAGGAAATTGGAGCGCCAATGCCGCAGCGTTGTCGCGTAGTGTGGACCGATATCCTGCAGGTTCGTGAGCGTCATGTCGGTCGAGCGCACGATCGACGCGAGCATCACGCTGATCGAAGGAATCGTGCTGCCGGGAAAAATATGGCGCTGGATGAAATCGACCGATTTACGCGCTTCGTCATAGCGCTGGTCGGCGATGGTGATCGCCTGCAGCAGCATCAGGCCGTCTTGTGCGAGGAGGCGCCCGCACTGCGCGAAGTAGACGTCGTAGAACTGGTGTCCGACGGCCTCGATCATCTCGATCGACACGAGCTTGTCGTACTGTCCGTCGAGGTCCCGATAGTCCTGCAGCAACAGCGTGACCCGATCCGCGACGCCGGCCGCGGCGATGCGCGCGCTCGCCAGGTCGAACTGCTCGCGCGAAATGGTCGTCGTCGTGACGCGGCATCCGTAGTGTTTCGCCGCATGAATCGCCATCCCGCCCCACCCGGTGCCGATTTCTAGCAGGTGATCGCAGGCGCGCAATTCGAGCTTGCGGCAGATCGCGTCGAGGCGCGCGAACTGCGCCTCGTCGAGCGTCATGTCGGGCCGGTCGAACACCGCGCTCGAATACATCATCGACTGGTCGAGGAACAGGCGGAAGAAATCGTTGCCGAGGTCGTAGTGGGCCGAAATATTGCGGCGCGAACCCTGCCGGGTGTTGCGATTGAGCCAGTGCGCGGCCTTTTGCAACGGCCTCGTGGCGCGCGCAAGCCCAGTCTCCATGCCGTCGAGCACGTCGCGGTTGCGCAGCAGGATGCGCATCAGCGCCGTCAGGTCATCGGTGGTCCAGTAGCCCTGCATGAACGCCTCGCCGGCGCCGATCGATCCGCCGAATGCGATCTCGCTCCAGAAGCGCGGGTCGTGGATGTGGACGGTTGCCGTGAGCGCGCAGCGCCTGCCCGCGGCGCCGAAGCACCGCACCTCGCCGTCCTCGACCAGCCGAAGCTGTCCATGTCGAATGGCGGCAAGCCGGCTTCGGACCACGCGCGAAGCCAGGCCGTCCAGCCGGTGCGGCTTGACGGTCATGGTCGGTTTCGCGCGCAAGAGCGTGGTAGCGTTCATCGGGAATTCTCCGTTGCAGTGTGATCGGGGTCCGCTTGCCGCATGGGTGGGACGCGCGGGCGCACATGCGGATGCGGATGAAATGGCACGCGCTTCAGCCAGAGCCTGAGCGCGTGCCAGTAGATGCCGGCGACGATCGTAGCCGTCATGAATGGAAATGCGCACAGCACGCCAGCCAGGCGCAGCCCGCTGATCTCGCGCCGCTCGAGACGCAGCGTCGCATCGAATACCTTCTCGCCATGCTTCAAATCCTGCATGTGCACCATCAGCGCGCGCGCGGGCGTCGTGAAACGCCAGTCGTAATCGAGCTCTATCGGCAGGAATGGCGAGACGTGGAATTGCTTGCCGAAGCGATAGCGCTTGCGCGTCCCAGACGCCTCGTTCATCGAATCGGAGAGCACATACGCATGGCGCTCGTTCCACGGCGTATTGGTGATCTCCGCAATGACGGTCTCGACTCGCTCGCCCGATGCGTCGAAGCAATAATAGAACGTCACCGGGTTGAAGCAGGTGCCGAAATAGCGTAAGTGCGTCAGCATGCGGATCGGTCCTTGAGGCCGCACGCCGGTTTCGAGCATCACGCGCTCGCGCACGGCCTCGTCGAGCGGAACCGCCGGATCGCCCAGGTAATCGGCGCGTCGCAGCCACGCGATCGCAGGCCGGCGCACCGACCACAGCCAGCGGCCACGAAACACGCGGTCGAGCTCGGCCAGGTCGAGATACGCCATGAACAGGCGATACTCGAACGCGTGCGCGCGCGGCGCCCAGCGCCGGTGGCTAACCCGCCCGAGATAGAGGGCGCTGTGCATGGATCCTCCGCTGGAAATGCTCGAGCGCGTTCAGCGCGCTGACGACACCGTCTTCGTGGAAGCCGTAGCGCCAATACGCGCCGCAATAGTAGGTATTGAGCGGCCCGTTGATCTCCGGCTGCCGCGCTTGCGCCGCCACCGCCGCCGTTGTGAACAGCGGATGTTCGTAGGCGACGCGCTTGATGATCTTGTCGGGGTCGATCGCGTCAGTGCGATTGAGTGTGACCAGGAACGGCTGCGGCGCATCGAGCGACTGCAGGATGTTCATGTTGTAGGTCAGCGCGACGCGCTCGGCGGCGCCGTCGAGCACGTGGTAATTCCACGCCGCCCACGCGCGCCGGCAACGCGGCAGCAGCCGCGTGTCGGTATGCAGTATCGCCTCGTTGGGCTGGTAGGCGATCGCGCCGAGCACCTCGCGCTCCTGCGGCGTGGCATCGGCGAGCAGCGAAAGCGCCTGGTCGCTGTGACAGGCGATGAATGCGGCATCGAAGCGCTCGGCATCGTTGCCGACGCTCTTGACGACGACCTTGCCGGCCACGCGCCGAACGGTCTGCACGGGGCTGTCGAGCCGGATGCGATCGCGGAAGCGCGCGGTCAGGCGCTCGACGTAGCGCGCCGAGCCGCCGCTGATCGCGCGCCATTGTGGCCGCTTGTCGACCGAAAGCATGCCATGGTTGTGGAAGAAACGGACGAAGTTGCGCGCGGGAAATCCACGCATCCGCTGCGCATCGGTGGACCAGATCGCAGCACCCATCGGAATGATGTAGTGCTTGACGAATTCGCGCGAGTAGCGGTTGAGCGCAAGGTAGTCGCCGAGCGTTGTCTCGTCGGCGACCGCTTCCAGCAATCTCGGCGCTTCGCGGTTGAAGCGCGCGATATCGCGCAGCATTCGCCAGAACGACGGGCGCAGCAGGTTGCGCCGCTGCGCGAACAGCGTGTTGCACGACGTGCCGCTGTATTCGACGCCGCTCGCCTCGTCGCGCACCGAAAAGCTCATCGCGCTCGGCTGGGAGGCGACGCCCAGTTGATCGAGCAGCGCGATGAAGTGCGGGTAGGTCCAGTCGTTGAACACGATGAATCCCGTGTCAACGTGGTAGGTACGCCCGGCCTGCTCGACGACGTGTGTGTGCGTGTGGCCGCCCGCGTGGGAGCCTGCTTCGAATACCGTGATTTCGTGATCGCCAGCCAGATGAAAGGCCACGACGTTGCCGGCGATGCCGCTGCCGATGATCGCGATCTTCATGGCAACCTGCGGGCCGCGCGGACCACGGCGGGAACGAGTCGCAGGTCGCGAATCGCGCCGGTGAGCGCGAGCGCCCGCAGCAGGTAGTACGTGATGTCGATTTCCCACCAATAGAACCCCTGGCGCGCGGCGCCGGGAAAGTGATGATGATTGTTGTGCCAGCCCTCGCCGAACGTGAGGAGCGCAAGCGCCAGGTTGTTGCGCGAGCGGTCGCTGCTTGCGTAGCGCCGCGATCCCAGCGTGTGCGCCAGCGAATTCACCATGAAAGTCGCGTGATACAGCACTACCGTCGAGATGCAGAATCCCCATACGACGAGCATCGGACCGTTGGTCGCAAGATCGGGATGCGCGCGCGCAAGCCACTCGCCGAATGCATAGAGCGCAACGGCCAGCGCAATCGGCAGCAGCGCGTCGAAGCGGTCGAGAAAGCGCAGTTCTGGAAAGCGCGCCAGGTCCTTCACCAACTCACCGCGTGTCGCGAAGCTTTCACGCGCCAGGAACCAGCCGCAATGCGCCCACAAGAGCCCGTGCTGGACGGGGGAATGCGCGTCGGCGGGGTCGTCCGCGTGCGCATGGTGGTGGCGGTGGTGCGACGCCCACCACAGCGGGCCACGCTGCGCCGCGGTGGCGCCGATGAGCGCGAATGCAAACTGCGCCACGCGCGACGCGCGAAACGCGCGATGCGAGAAGTAGCGGTGATAGAAGCCGGTGATGGCGAACATGCGCACCGCGTACAGCGCGATCGCCGCGATCAGCGCGGTCGCACTCCAGCCGACCCACAACACCGCGACGCATGCAACGTGCAACGCGATGAAAGGCGCGACACGCAGCCAGTCGATCGTGTGGTCGTTGCCGGCAGACGGCGCGGCGGCGGAAGCGTCGAACCACGCGACCAGCGCGCGACGCAACTGCGCGGGCAGCGCGAGCGACAGGCGATTGCGTGAGGGCCGCGCGCTCATTGCGCAGCCCTTGCACCGGCGGGTGTCCGCTGCGGCACCTTGCGCAGCTTGCCGGTGTCATACCCGGCCTGGCGCACGACGTCGACCAGCCGCGCATAGTCGGCGTCGGAAATCTGTGGCGTGCGCGCCATGATCCAGACGTAGTCGCGCGCGGCGCGCCCGATCACCGTCTGCGTATAGCCGTCGTCGAGATGGATGATCCGATAGTCGGCCTTGATGGGCCAGACGAATTGCATTCCCCAGCGTGCGTTCGACGTGCGGTCGAGGACGAAGCCGCGCGGCGTGTAGCGCTTGGGCGTGCCACCAAACCCGCCGTCGACGAAGGTGAACGTGGTTGCGATCGTGCCGTCGTCATCGAGCCGGTAGGATTCGACGGCGTCGTAGGCGTCTTTCTCGATCCACGTGGGGATGCTGGCGATGACGCGCCAGTCGCCCATGAAGCGTTGCAGGTCGACATGCGAAACCGTTGGCATGGGCGGCCGGCTGGCGCAACCGGCCAGCGCGAGGAGGGCGCCGAGAAGGGCTGATTTCACTGGGTTGTTCATCGGGTTCAAGCGCATCATTGGATGAGATAGCGAAGCGTTCGCCCGCCCGTGGTCACCGATTCGAGCTGCACCCAGTCGCCGTCGGCCGAGTACCAGAGGTCGATGCGGTAGGCGGGCGCGCGCAGCACGTAGCGACGTGCGGAAATGGCGTGGCCGCGAACCTGGATCGAATCCTCGCCGAGCGACTCGACGCCGACTTCGACGTATTCGCCGGTCTGCGCGTTGAGGAGTTTCGCCGCGCGAAGAATGGCGGGATCCCAATAGGCGAAGCTCATCACGCAGCCTGCGAGACTGGCGTTGCCGTCCGGCGTCACCACGTCGAAGAGGCCTGCCGACTGCACGCCGTGTACGGCGAGGTGCGTGCCGTCGTCGTCAGTACGCGAATCGATCGCCGTGAGACAGCCGCCCTTCCATTGCTCGTGCGCGTCGTGCACATAGGTATAGGCGTCGAACGACAGGAACTTGACGTCGAACCGGGCGGTGCTGTGGACGTCGCGGCGGCCGTCGTTCGCGTCGACGGTGTAGACGTGCGAGCCAATCGCACGGCCGTCGAGGAGCACGCGAAAGCGCCATACCTCGTGCGTGCCGGCGAGGGCGAGTGCCGGGAACAGCGCCAGCAAAAACACGGCGCATGTCAGCGCGGCGTTCACGCGCCGCCTCCCGCATGAGGCGCATCGGGCGTCGGCGGCCACGGCACGAACGCGCTGGTGCGCTCGATGTAGGCGCGATACGCGGGACGCCGCTCGCCAATGTCCTTTTCCAGCAGCGACACGCCGGAAACCTTGAGCAGCATGAACGTCATCAGCACTGGCGCGAACACCGTCCACCATGCGCCGGCCGCGGTCGCGAGCAGGTAGAACCCCCACCACTGCGTCGCCTCGCCGAAATAGTTGGGATGACGCGTGAAGCGCCACAATCCGACGTCGAGCACCTTGCCGTGATTGGCTGGGTCGGCCTTGAAACGCGCCAGCTGCCCGTCGCCGACGCTTTCGAATGCGAATCCCACGAGCCAGAGCGTAACGCCGAAACCATCGACGACGTTGAGCGCCGAGGTTGCGGTCAGGCCCGCAAAAACGGGCATCGCGATCAACCATGCGAGCACCGCCTGCAGGGTGAACACGAGGTAGAGACTCTTCCACGCGAAGCCGGGCTCGTTGCGCGCGCGGATCGCCTGGTAGCGCCGATCCTCACCCTCGCCCCAATTTCTCCAGGTGATGTAGAGGCACAGTCGCGATCCCCAGACGACAAGCAAGCTGCTTATCAATATGCCGCGGGTAGCCAACGTCTGTTGACCGTCGTTCGCGGCGTAGGTCAGTGCGCCTAGCAAGAACAGCAACGACCACGCGCTGTCGACGATGCTGACGTCTTTTTTCGCGATGCTGAGCAGCCATGTCAGCACCGCCGCAATGACCATGGCGCCCAGCGCGATGAGGAGCGCGTGCACGTCAGGCATGGCGGGTTCGCAGGCGGAATTCTGGCTGCGGCGAATAGCCGTCGTGGCGCGCGGCGATCCGTAGCAGCAACGGTGTGAGGGCGGCCCAGCCCAGCGCCAACGCGATGATCGCGGCGATATCGTTGCCGAACGACAATGCGCCGAGCCGGGCGCCGCCCAGGTAGGCGAGCGGGCCGCCGATCGCCCCGAGCAGCGCCGCCAGCGCCAGGCGATGTTTAAGCCAGCCGAGGCTCACGTTGAGCGTGGTCGCGAACAACACCCACAGCGCGACGATCCAGTACGGCGCGGTGCCCGCGACCAGCACGCCGTTGGTGAAATGCACCCATCCCGTGGCCGCGAGCAGGCTGTCCCATGCGGCGCCGATCGCCGCAGCGGCGAGCAGCAGCGCAAGCTCGGCCCGCCACTGGCGCGCGAAAGCGAGATGTGCGGCGGTGACGACGATGGCGATCGAGGTGCCGAGCGCCGGATGGCCGCGTGCGGCGCCGACCACGCAGGCGAACCAGCCGACCTGGAACGCGATGAAATTGGCGAGCTTGCCCACTGCGCTACGCTTTGCTCGCGGCGACCGGACGCTCGAACAGGTAGTGGCTGACGAACCACTCCTGGCCGCGGTTGAAACCGAAGGTTTCCGCGCACGCCATGAAGAACACGCGCCAGCGCTGCAGCCACGCTTCGGAGGCGGCAACGCCGTACGTCTCCTCCAGCACCGGCATCACGCTGTCGCGATTCGCGTCGATATTGGCGAGCCATGCATTCGCCGTGCGTTGGTAATGCGTACCGTCCCAACGCCAGCGCCGCAGCAACGTGAGCTTTTCCTGGAAGCGCAGCGCAAGGTCGTCGCTCGGCATCATGCCGCCGGAGAAAAAATGCCTGCTCATCCAGTCGCTCGCATCCTGGACGTCGAACGCGTAGGGGACCGAGCGGTGCACGAACACGTGCATGAAAAAGCGTCCGCCCGGTGCGAGCCAGTCGTGCACGCGGGAAAACATCTCGCGCCAGTTGCGCATGTGCTCGAACATTTCGACCGACACGATGCGATCGAATCGCTCGTCGACGTCGAAGTCGTTCATGTCGCAGGTCTGCACGGAGACGTTGCGCAAGCCACGGCGCGCGGCCTCGATGGTGATGTGCTCCCGCTGCGATCGGGAGTTGGAAACGGCAGTGATGTGGCTCGTGGGATAGCGCGCCGCCATCCACAGCGTCAGCGATCCCCACCCGCAGCCCAGCTCGAGGATGCGCATGCCGTCGCGCACGCCGGCACGCTCGCAGGTGGCCGCGAGCGCCGCGGCTTCGGCGTCGTCGAGGCCCGACGCGCCTTGCGCGAAGTAGCAACAGCTGTACTTGCGATGGGTGCCCAGCACCCAGGAATAGAAGTCCGCGGGAACTTCGTAATGCTGTGCGTTGGCTTTTTGCGGCAGCAGTGCAACGGGCGCCGACGCCATGTCCTGCAAGAACGACTCGAGCTTCGCCGCAGCCTGGTCGGCGTCACCGGCGCGAATGTCGGCGAGCCGTTGCCTGACGAGCCGCCGGATCCCGGCGCGGACGAGGCCGTCCGGCAATAGCGCCTGCTCGGTCCAGCTGATTGCAAGATTGGAGATACTCATCGCTCACTTCGCAGGGATCGTCCCGATGGGTGGGTGCCGGCGGCTGTTCGCCCGCTGCGGGGCGGACGGATGGCCGGCGGACTGCTTCAGGGACAGATACGCGGCGAAACGCGATCTGGATGCGCGCGGCGGGTGGAGGCGGGACCGGCGTCGGCCAGGGGACGTCGGGGCCGGGCAGCTTGGCCGCCTGTACAGCGCCGGGAGAGCGACGCCGGCGGCGCGGCGTTCGATTCGCAGTCGATTCGGGGTCGGAGTCGATTGCAACGCCGACGCGATTCGGGGTCGGAGTCGATCGCAACGCCGACGCGATTCGGGGTCGGAGTCGATTGCAACGCCGACGCGTGTCTTCACATCACGTCACCGAAATCGACTCCGACCCCGATTGCTGCGGACCCCGATTACTGCGCGCGCAACGCCGAAAACCACTGCGCGCCGAAGACATTGATCGCAAGTCCGGCCATCACCAGCGCGACGCCAATGAGCTGTGCGGATGCGAGCGTTTCGCCCAGCAGCAACGCGCCGAAGATCAATCCGGACACGGGAATCAGCAACGCGAACGGCGAGATCAGCCCCACCGGATAGCGATGCAGCAGTGCGGCCCACGAGCCGAAGCCGAATAGCGTCGCGCCCCACGACAACAGGAACACGCACCCCCAGATTTTCCACGACGCGTGCATCACGCTCGCGACCACCGCCGGTCCGCCTTCGAACGCGAACGACAGCAGCGCGAGCGGCAATGCCGGCGTGATGCTCGACCACACCACGAGGCCGAACATGTCGGCGCCATAAGTCGACGCGGCCTTCTTGGCGATGATGTTGCCGACACCCCACGCGAAACCGGCGATGAGAACGAGAATGAAACCGACCAGCGTTCCGGTCATGCCGCCGACCAGCTTGTAGATCGCGAGCTCGGCGATGCCCAGGCCCGCGATCGCGCCACCGACGATGTTGGCGCGCGACAGGCGATCGCCGGTCAGCAACACGGCAAGACCGATCGTGAAGAAGACCTGCACCTGGATCACCAGCGACGACAATCCCGCCGGCATGCCGAGCTTGATGCCGAGGAACAGCAGTCCGAACTGGAATACGCCGATGGCGACGCCGTAGCCGATGATGTCGCGCCACGGCATTGTTGGGCGCCTGACGAAGAACATCGCTGGCACGGCAGCGAAGAAGAATCGCAGCGCCGCCAGCGCGAACGGAGGCACCTCGACGAGCGCGATCTTGATTGGAACGAACGCGAACCCCCAGAAGGCGACGACGGCGACGATCAGTACGAGATCCGGGGTGGTGATCGACGAGCGTGGCTGCACGAAAAGCGGCTTGTACGCGACGGGACGAAGACTCTATAGTACGCGCTCCAACGAGGCGGCTCGCCAAGTTCGCCCGATCACCCGAGGGGAAACGCATATGCAGCGCGCATTGAAGACCTTGTTGTTCGCGAGTGCCGCGATCGTCGCGACGCATGCCGTCGCCGACGGCGAAGTCAACATCATCTGCAGCGTGCCGATCCCGTGGTGCGAGGCGGCAGCGGCGGCATTCCAGAAGGAGTCTGGAATCAAGACGTCGTTTGTGTCGAAGAGCGCGGGCGAAGCGATGGCGCAAGTCGCCGCGGAAAAGGCCAATCCGAAGCTTGACGTCTGGTACACGGGCACCGGCGACCCGCACCTGCAGGCCGCGGAGTTGGGTCTCACGGCCGAATACAAGTCGCCGATGCTGCCGCAGCTGCAGGATTGGGCGGTGAAGCAGGCCGAGCAATCGAAGTACCGCACCGTCGGCGTCTATTCCGGCGCGCTGGGAATCGGCTACAACACCGAGCTCCTCGCGAAAAAGAAGTTGCCGGTGCCGAAATGCTGGGCCGATCTCGCGAATCCAATCTACAAGGATGAGATCCAGATGGCCAATCCCAATGCATCGGGTACCGCCTACGCAACGCTGGCGACGATCATCCAGATCTTCGGCGAGGAAAAGGGCTTCGAGATCCTCAAGGGCATGCACAAGAACATCAACAACTATCCGCGCAGCGGCGTGGGTTCGATTCGTGCCGCGGCGCGAGGTGAAACGACGATCGCCGTGACGTTCCTGCACGACGGCGTGACCGACATTGTCGGCGGCTTTCCAGTCAAGCTGGTCGTCCCCTGCGAGGGCACAGGCTACGAAGTCGGGTCGATGAGCATCGTCAAGGGCGCGCGCAATCTCGAGAATGCGAAGAAATTCTACGATTGGGCGCTGACGCCCGCGGCGCAGATGATCGGCGCCGAAACCAAGAACTACCAGACGCCTTCGAACAAGTCGACGCCCATTCCGCCCGAGGCGCCCAAGCTCGCGGACATCAAGCTCATCAACTACGATTTTGCGAAATACGGCGGCGCCGCCGAGCGCAAGCGCATCCTGGAAAAATGGGATCGCGAGGTTTACGGCGTGCCGCGGTAGCATTCGCGAGATCCCTCACCGCAACCTTCTCCCGCACGGGGGGGATCCTTCGGCGGGACGTTGCGATGCCCTCTCCCGCTTGCGGGAGAGGGCGCAGCGCCAACGCACTACAGCACTACGGCTTCTTCGCGAAATCCCCCGCGTACACGTACGCGATTCCCGCGGGATCCAGGTACTTGCGCAGCGCTGCGTTGGCTGCCTCCGGCGTCACCGCGGCGATCTCGGCATCGAGCTTCGCGTCGTCTTTCCAGGTGCGGCCGAGCCACTCCTGGCTGGTGAGCGCGTCGGCGAGGAAATTGTCCTGCGCGCGTGCGATGTTGCGCGATTCGAGCAGCGCGGTCTTGGCGCTTGCCACTTCGTCGGCGGTGAAACCACCCTGCAACGCGCGGGCGATCTCCTCGCTGAAACCGGACTGCACGCGCGTGAGGTTCTGCGGCGCGAAGATCGCGTAGTAGATGATCGTCGAGTTCTTGTCGATGCTCGACGGGCGCAGGCCGGTGCCGACACCGTACGCGAGGCCGTCCTTGGCGCGCACGCGCAGGAACAGCCGCGAGTCCGACGAGCCGCCGAGCGCGCGATTGGCCACCAGCAGCGCCGCGAAATCGGGCGTGACGTCGTTGACCGGCACGGCCAGCACGCCGCGCAGCGTCGCGTTGGCCTTGTCGGGCGTCTCGAACGTCAGCGCCGCCGCCTTGTTGGGAAGCATCGGTCGCGGCACGCGCGTGTACGGCGTCGCCGACGTCCAGTTGCCGAACAGTTGCGTCAACTGCGCGCGCACCGCGGCGGGATCGAAGTCGCCGACGACCGCGAGCTCGGCATGCGACGCGCCGTAGAACCTGTCGTGGAACGCCTTCATCGCCGCCGGCGTCAGCGCGTTGACGTCGGCCAGGTCTTCCTCGATCGTCGATGCGTGACGCACGTCGCCCACCGGATAGGGATTGTTGACGCGCTGGATCTCGCGCCGCGCGACGGCATCGGGATCGGTGCGTCCCTGCTCGATGTCGGCGAGCCATTCGCGTTTCAGCTTGTCGGCCTCGGCCGCCGGGAACGTCGGCGACCGCAATGCCTCGGCGGTGAGCGCGAGCAGGCCATCGACATGCTGCCGGATCGTCTGCCCGGTCACGGACATCACCTGTCCGTCGCCGTGGAGTGACAGCCGCGCGAGCATCGCGTCGAGCGCGTCGTCGAACGCCTGCCGGTCATGCTGGGCGGTGCCCTTCGACAGCATCGCCGCGGTGGCCGACGCCAGCGTCGACTGCCCGAACAGCGACTTCTCGTCGCCATAGTCCATCCGCAATTCGACATTGACGGTGCCGCCACGCGTGTTGCGCGGCAGCAGCGCGACCTTCATGCCGTTGGGCAGCCTGAAACGCTGCGTGCGCGTCTCGAGGTTGGCCGTCGACGTGTCGAAGGTCTCGCCGGCGGCGACTGCGGCGTCGCCCTTGTAGCTGCCAACCAGCTTGTCGACGTCGACCGCCGCTTCGAGCGGTGCGCGGTCGGGCTTGGCGACGGGAACGAATTCGCCGATCGTCACGTTGGCCAGCTTGAAATAATCGGCGGCGACGCGCGTGACGTCGGCCGGTTTGAGATCGCGCCAGCGATCACGCTCCACGAACATCAGCCGCCAGTCCCCCTGTGCGATCGACTCTGAAATGCGCACGCCGAATTTCTGCGGGTCGTTGATCGTGTCGTTGAAATCCTTGACCTCTTTCGCGCGCACGCGATTGAGCTCGGCGTCGGTGATCGGCGCGTCCTTGACGCCCGTGAGCGTGGCGACCAGCGCGTCACGCACCGGCGGCGTTGGATCGCCGAGCGGCAACTGCGACTCGAACAGCACCATGCCGGGATCGTGCAACTGGAAGTAGTAGCTGTCGACGCTCGAAGCCTTGTGCGTTTCGACGAGCGCCTTGTAAAGGCGTCCCGACGGCGCGATGGTCATGATCGCCGTCAATGCCGACATCGCCGCGCTGTCGGGCGCGGCACCGGCCGGCGTGCGGAACATCGCCGACACCAGCTGCTCGCTGCCGACGCGACGGATCGTCACCGTGCGCTCGCCGTCCTGCACCGGCTCCTGCGTGTACTGGCGCGCAAGCACGCGCGTCGGCCTGGGAATCGGCCCGAAGTCGCGGGCGATGCGCGCGAGCGTGGTCTCGGGATCGAACTTGCCGGCGACCACCAGCACCGCATTGTCGGGCTGGTAGTACTTGGTGTAGAACGCGCGCAGGTTTTCGAACGGCACGTTCTCGATGTCGGAGCGCGCGCCGATCGTGTCGTGGCCGTAGTTGTGCCAGTCGAACATCACCGACTGCATGCGCTGCGTGAGCACGTTGCTGGGATCGTTCTCGCCCATCTCGAATTCGTTGCGGACGACCGTCATCTCCTTGTCGAGCTCTGCCTTGGAGAATGTCGACTGCGTCATGCGCTCGGATTCCATCTTGAGCGCCCAGTCGAGGTTGTCGTCGGAGGCCGCGAACGATTCGTAGTAGTGCGTGCGGTCGAACCATGTCGTGCCGTTGAAACGCATGCCGCGCCGGCCGAGCTCGGCGAACACGCTCGGAATCGACGGCGTGCCCTTGAACAGCATGTGCTCGAGCAGGTGCGCCATTCCCGTCTCGCCGTAGTTCTCGAAGCGCGAGCCGACGAGATAAGTGATGTTGACGGTGGTCGTGGGCTTGGTCGCGTCGGGAAACAGCACGACCTTGAGGCCGTTGGCGAGCGCATATTGCGTCACGCCTTCGACGCTGGGTCCTTGCGTGATGCCGGGGGGCAATGCGGCGATGGCGGTCAGGGTGGTCATGGCGAGCAGCGCCGCGCAGGTGATTTGACGGACAAGCATGGCAGATGGGGTGGAATCGGGAATTGGCAAGTATAAGGAGACACTCGCGCCGGCACTTCGTTCAGCGGACGTGCCGCCTCCTGCGCGGATGCGCCGTTGCGCCGGGCGACGAAACGTTCCCGGCGCGGCCAAGCCACGTTGCGAAGGCTATTTCCGGGTTGGAAACGCCCTGCCGTATCGTGCCAGCGCCGGATTGGCGGCGGCATAGGTCTCGAACGACGCGGGCATCTGCGCTTCGAGTGCCGCCAGCCGGTCGTGGGGCGACGGGTGCGTCTTCAGGAAAAACCCCAGCGCCGCGTCGTCCTGCGGCATCGCGGCCAGCGACTGCAACACCGCGACCAGGCCATAGGGCTCGTAACCCGCGCGCGCGGCGATGACGACGCCCATGCGGTCGGCAGCGAGCTCGTCGTCGCGCGACAGGCCGCGCACGTAGCCTTCGAGGCCGACGCGAGCCACTGCGCGCGCCGCTTCGCCGGCGAGTCCGCCGCTCTTGAGCGACGCCATGTCGAGCGCAAGGTTTTTCTGCGCATTCTTCTGGATGTCGGCGAGGTGATGCTTCATCGCGACGTGCGAGATCTCGTGCGCGAGGATTCCCGCGAGCTCGCTTTCGCCGTGCACGCGCGCGAGCAGCCCGCGCGACACGAATATGTTGCCGCCGGGTGTTGCGAACGCGTTGACGGTGTCGACATCGAGAATGCCGAAGTGCCACGGCAGGTCGGGACGGCTCGAGTGCAGCGCGAGCCAGCGGCCGACGTTGTTGACGTAGATCTCCTGCTCGGACGAGCGCGCCAGCGGCGCCGCGCCCAGCAGGCCCGCGGCGATATCCTTGCCCATCTCGATTTCCTCGGCCTCGGGAATTTCGCGATAGGCGTCCTGCGCATGCGACACCGCACTCGCCGCCGAGCCGACGTTGATGCCGCCGAGCGAATAGCCGCCGAGCACCGAACGCGCGATGTCCGATCCGCCGGCGGGTTGCGTCGTTCCCGGCGTGCCGCAGCCGGTGGGCAGCAGCGCGACGGCGATGACGGCGGCGCCGCGGAGAATAGGTCGTGGCACGATCATTTTGCGGCTCCCGATGCGGTTTTCGCGGACGTCCCCAGTTCGGCGACTTCGCGCGACGCCAGACGTCCTGCCTTGGCGAAGGCATTCGCCTGCTCCTTGTTGCGCGCATAGCTGGCCAAGGTCGCGTACGCCTGCGCGTTCGGGCTGGCACGCGCCAGCATGTCCGCGTCGAGGCCGCGCACGCCGGTCGTCACGCTGGAGCCGCGCGTGCCCATCGCGAGGCCGAGCGTATCGGCGACGCCGTTGCCGCCCTTTTTCGCTGCAACCGGCGCGCCGGACTCGCCGACGCGAATGTCGAAGAGCTTGGCCCAGCCGGTGATGCGCGCCGACCTGAGCTGCACCCACGCGCCCTGCCTGCCGACGACATCCACCGCCGATTCCGCCGGCAGCGACTTGATGCTCTTCGCGTCCGACGCCGGTTGCGCGCGCAACTCGACGGCGCGCACGGTGACGGCGGGCTCGGCCAGCGCGCCATGGCACGCGGCGAAGGCGAACACGCCGATCGCAACTGAGGACAGTTTCATTGCAAGCCTTCCACTGTGTAGAGACATACCGACTGCGCTCGACCCTTGACATTGACCACGGCTACTTCGACGAACGCGCGCGAGTTCACGCGCTCGCGCGTTGCCGCCGACAGCAGGATGCGTGATCGTCCCCTTGTTTCCCCTTCGATGCGGCTCGCGAGATTCACCGTGTCGCCGATCGCCGTGTATTCGAGCTTGCGTCGCGATCCGATGAACCCTACGACGGCGGGCCCGGTGTGCACGCCGACGCCGATGTCGAGCTGCGTGCCGCTGCGCGCCGTTTCCGCGTTGAACCGCGCCAGCGTCTCGAGCATCTCCACCGCGCAGTCTATTGCGTGCTCCGCGTGGTGCGCATCGTCGGTCGGCGCGTTCCAGAAGGCCATGATCGCATCGCCGATGAACTTGTCAAGCGTGCCGCCGTGGCGAAACACCGTTTCCGACTGCCGCGACAGGTAGTCGTTGAGCAGCGCGACGACATCCTCCGGGGGACGCGCCTCGGCGAGCGACGTGAAGCCACGGATGTCGGAGAACAGCACGGTGATCGTCCGCGACTCGCTCTTGAAGTCCTCGAGGCGAACGCCTTCGCCCACCAGCCGCTTGACGAGGCGGGGGTCGAGGAAGCGTCCCAGCACGCGCTCGCGCTGCTCCTTCGCGCGCTGCTCGGCGACGTAGGCACGCAGCGCCGCGAGCGCGAAGAACGTCCACGCGAATGCGAGCGGCGTGCCCGCAGGCACGAAAATGCGTGCGCCGGCGAGCGCCGCGTACGCGACACCGGCGGCGCCAAGCGACAGCACGCCGAGCAGCGCGAGCATCGACAGCAGGTGCACCTGGCGGCGTTGCGCAACGAGCAGCGGGGCGAACAGCAGCAGGGCGATCGCCATTCCCGTCCACGCCGGCGCGTCGACGATCCAGCGCGCGTTCTTGAGATTGTCGATTGCGGTGGCGAGGATTTCCGAGCCTGGAAATGTCGCGGCGATCGGCGTCGTGCGATGGTCGCCCAGGTGTGTCGCCGATGCGCCGACGACGACGATCCTGCCGGTGAACTCGTCGCGCGGACGCTCGCGCTTGCCGCGCTGGATGTCCTCGTACAGGTCGACGAACGCCACCCGCGGGTGCGGGAATTCGCCGCCGCGCATCCACGCGAGCCGAATCGATTCGGCGTCGGGAACCGGGTAGCCGAGCGATTTCGCGACGCGCGCCGGCAGCGACGGAATCAAGTAGCCGCCGATCGTGCGGGCGATCCAGTAGCGGCGTCCGACGCCATCGGCGTCGGCGAGGAAGTCGATGAGTCCGGTGCGTGGCCACGCGCTCTTGTCGAGCGCGAACGGCAGTTCGAGCGTCGCGCGTGCGTCGGCATCGACAGGTCCGCGCGTCGACAATGCCAGCGATGGCGCGACCTTGGCCAGCCACACGCCTTCATCGCGCGCGATGCGCGCCAGCGACTTGATCGGGAAGAACGTGTTGGCGCTGCCGTCGAGCGCGGCGTTGAGCACCATGTCGCTTTGCGGGTTGCGCACGTCGGGCTCATAGAGCTCGATGTCGAACACCACGGCGCGCGCCTTCTGGCGCCGCATTTCGTCGATCAGCTCGCCGTAGACGGCCCGCGGCCACGGAAAGCGGCCGACGCCGTAGGTGTCGCTCGCCATCGCCTCGAGCGATCGGTCGTCGATATCGATGACGATGATGTCGCGGTCGGCGCCGAGGCTGCTGGCGGCGATGCGCGACATCGCGTCGCCGAGCGCGCGGTCGGCAGGCGCGAGCAGGTGCAGCGTCGTGATGTCGAGCAGCGCCAGCGCCAGCATCGCGAGGCCCGGCAGCAGCGATGTCGCCGGCGGCAGCTTGAAGAAGCGCATCGTCGACGCCACCGCGGCCAGGTCAAGGCTGGCGCTTCGCGCGCCGGCGCAACAGCGCGAGCACGAGGACGCCGACGACGGCAAGGACCAGGAATGCGATCTCCTCGAAATGCCGTGCATGCCGCAGCATGTTGGTGAACGCCTGTCCGAATACATAGCCGGCGACGCTGAATGCGATCGCCCAGGTGATCGCGCCGAGCGCGTTCGCCGGCGAATACTTCCACGCGGACATGCGTCCCGCTCCCATGACGATCGGCCCGGCGATGCGAAATCCTACAAGGAAGCGCACACCGAACGCCGCGTAGGCGCCGTAGCGGGTGACGAGGCTGCGCACCCGGGTTTCGCCGCGCTTCAGCAGCGGAAAGCGGCGCAGCAGGTCGTCGCCATAGTGACGGCCCAGCGCGAAAAACACTTCGTCGCCGCAGAAGCCGGCGGCGGCTGCCGTGGCCGCGACCCACGGCAGCGAAAGGTAGCCCAGGTGCGCGGCGAAGCCGGCGAGCACCAGCACCGTCTCGCCTTCGAAGAAGCAGCCGATGAATACCGCGAAGTATCCGTAGTTTTCGATGACGAGCTGGAGCATGGGCCAGGAGTGTCGGTGGGCATCGGCGCACGGCCGCGAGCGGCGCGAGCCTAGCACGCGTTTGGCGTTTTCCCTGAAACCCGGGGAGTCGCGCCTGGCCGTGGCGGGCGCGCAGCCGCCTGGCGGTTGATTGACGTTTACGTAAACGTCATTTAACCTTGCGTGGACGCTTGGGGGTAAGCTCGTCGCTCTTGCCGGCGTTTACGCACACGCACCGCGCGCGACGTCCGCGCCCTGCGCCGACGCCTCGAAGGATTGCCATGACCGACCTCTCCGTCGCCAGCCAGGCGCTCGTCTACAAGCCTGTCAACAAGGTGCGCTTCGTCACGGCGGCGAGCCTGTTCGATGGCCACGACGCATCGATCAACATCATGCGTCGCATCCTGCAGGGCAGCGGTTGCGAAGTGATCCATCTGGGCCACAACCGCTCGGTCGACGAGATCGTCACCTGTGCGCTGCAGGAGGACGCCAACGGGATCGCGATTTCGTCCTACCAGGGCGGCCACGTCGAATTCTTCAAGTACATGCTGGACCTGTTGCGCGAGCGTGGCGGCGGCGCGATCAAGGTCTTCGGCGGCGGTGGCGGCGTCATCGTCCCCGCCGAGATCCGCGAGCTGCACGACTACGGCGTCACGCGGATCTTCGCCCCCGAGGACGGCCAGAAGCTCGGCCTGCAGGGCATGATCAACGAGATGGTCGCCGCCTGCGACGTCGATCTCGCGCACGCGTTGCCGGACATCGGCGGTCTCGACGACGCCGACCCCAATCGCCGCGTGCTGACGCTCGCACGCGCGATCAGTGCACTCGAGGCGGGCACTGCGCCGGCAGCGATGCGCGACGCACTGGTTGCCCGCGCCAAGGCTTCGACGGCGCCGGTGCTCGGCGTCACCGGCACCGGCGGCGCGGGCAAGAGCTCGCTGACCGACGAGCTGATCCGGCGCCTTCGCCTCGACCAGGACGACGCATTGTCGATTGCAATCGTGTCGATCGATCCGTCGCGCCGCAAGTCGGGCGGCGCGCTGCTGGGTGATCGCATCCGCATGAACGCGATCGCGGCGGCGCCGGGCCGCATCTACATGCGCTCGCTGGCAACACGTGACTCATTTGCGTCCCCTGGCAGCGAGATCAGCAAGGCGCTGCCCGACGCGATCATCGCGTGCAAGGCCGCGGGCTACGACCTCGTCATCGTCGAGACTTCCGGCATCGGCCAGGGTGACGCGGCGATCGTCCCGCACGTCGACGTGTCGCTGTACGTGATGACGCCGGAATTCGGCGCGGCGTCGCAACTCGAGAAGATCGACATGCTCGACTTCGCCGATTTCGTCGCAATCAACAAGTTCGATCGCAAGGGCGCCGCCGACGCGCTGCGCGACGTGCGCAAGCAGTACCAGCGCAATCGCGAGCGCTTCAAGGAGGCCCCCGCGACGATGCCGGTGTTCGGTACGATCGCGTCGCGCTTCAACGACGACGGCGTCACCGCGCTATTCCAGGCGATCGCCGCGCAGCTTGCGGCCAAGGGCCTGCCGCTGCGCGAGCACCGGCTGGCGGCGACTTCCGTTCGCCATTCGACCGGGCAGAATGCGATCGTGCCGCCGGCGCGCGTGCGCTATCTCGCCGACATCGCGGGCGACGTGCGCGCCTATCGCGGGTGGGCCGAGGCGCAGGCGAAGATCGCGCGCGAACGCCAGCAATTGCGGGCGACGCGGGCGATGCTGGTCGACGGGTGCAAGGAGGTGCTTGCGCGCTCGCCGGCGCAGACAGAACGTGGCGAGCTCGCCGTCGACTGCAAGCGCGACCATGCGGTGATCGACGACCTGATCGCGCAACGCGAAGCCGCGCTCGACCCGGCCTCGAAGCAATTGCTCGACCTGTGGCCGCAAACGCGCAACGCGTACGCCGGCGACGAATACGTCGTGCGGATCCGCGACAAGGAAGTGCGCACCGATCTCGTCTACACGACGCTTTCCGGAACGCGCGTGCCGAAGGTCGCGTTGCCGCGCTGGGACGACGACGGCGAGATCCTGCGCTGGCAGTTGCTCGACAACGTTCCAGGCAGCTTCCCGTACACGGGCGGCGTGTTCGCGTTCAAGCGCGAGAATGAGGATCCGACGCGGATGTTCGCCGGCGAGGGCGACGCGTTTCGCACCAACAAGCGCTTCCACCTGCTGGCCGACGGCATGCCGGCGCAACGGCTGTCGACGGCGTTCGACTCGGTGACGCTGTACGGCTTCGACCCCGACAGGCGCCCCGACATCTATGGCAAGGTCGGCAACTCCGGCGTGTCGATTGCCACGCTCGACGACATGAAGCTGCTCTATTCGGGATTCGATCTCTGCAGCCCCAAGGCGTCGGTGTCGATGACGATCAACGGTCCCGCACCGACGATCCTCGCGTTCTACATGAACACGGCGATCGACCAGCAGCTCGCGAAGTTCCGGTCCGACAACAACCGTGCGCCGACGCCCGACGAAGCGCAGAAGGTCCGCGCGTGGACGTTATCGACGGTGCGCGGCACCGTGCAGGCCGACATCCTCAAGGAGGACCAGGGGCAGAACACCTGCATCTTCTCGACCGAGTTCTCGCTCAAGGTGATGGGCGACATCCAGCAGTATTTCGTCGACCACGACGTGCGCAATTTCTACTCGGTGTCGATCTCGGGTTACCACATCGCCGAGGCCGGCGCCAACCCGATCTCGCAGCTCGCGTTCACGCTGTCGAACGGCTTCACGTTCGTCGAGGCGTACCTTGCCCGCGGCATGCGCGTCGACGACTTCGCGCCCAACCTGTCGTTCTTCTTTTCCAACGGCATGGATCCCGAATACGCGGTGCTGGGAAGGGTCGCGCGCCGCATCTGGGCGGTGGCGATGAAGAAGCGCTACGGTGCCAACGAGCGCAGCCAGAAGCTCAAGTACCACTGCCAGACGTCGGGACGCAGCCTGCACGCGCAGGAGATCGCGTTCAACGACATCCGCACCACGCTGCAGGCGCTGATCGCCACCTATGACAATGCCAACTCGCTGCACACCAACGCCTACGACGAGGCGATCACCACGCCCACCGAGGAGAGCGTGCGGCGCGCGATGGCGATCCAGCTCGTGATCAACCGCGAATGGGGAC
>JBDTWY010000002.1:0-144644 GCA_040006455.1 Betaproteobacteria bacterium
TGTTGTGGGGCAGCAACGCCGTGGTCGCGCGGGTGCTGCTCGACGGCATCTCCGCTACCTGGCTCGCGTGGCTGCGCTGGGTTGTCGTGCTGGCGATGCTCTCGCCGTTCGTCTGGGGCGAGCGTCGCGCGATCGTCGCGGCGCTCGCAAACCATCCGCGTGAGCTGGCGATCTTCGCGGTGCTCGGCTTTGCGCCACAGAACGTCCTCGTCTACACCGGGCTGAGCGGCACCACGGCGATCAACATGGGCCTGCTCAATTCGGCGATCCCCGTGCTGATCGTCGCCATCATCGCCGTCGCCAGGCGTCGCGCGCCGGGACTGTTCGAGGCGATCGGGCTCGCGATCTCCGTGACTGGCGTCCTGCTGATCGTCGCGCATGGCGACCCGCGCGCGATCCTGCGCCTCGACTTCAATTCATGGGACCTGCTGGTGCTGGTCGGCATGTTCATCTGGGCGCTGTACACGGTCAAGCTCACCGAACGCACGATCCCGCTGTCGTTTCCGGCGTTCTGCTTCGCCGCCGGACTGATCGGCATGATGCTCACCCTTCCTGCGGTCGGATGGGACGTCGCCGTGCATGGCCTGCCGCGGCCGTCGCTGGCGACGCTCGCCGGCATCCTCTACATCGGCGCGCTGCCGACGCTCGCGGCGATGCTGCTGTACGGCTACGGCGTCGCGCGCGTCGGCGCCGTGCAGGCGGGAATCTTCACGCATCTGGTGCCGGTGTTCGCGGCGATCTTCGCGACGCTGCTGATCGGCGAACGGCTGCACGCGTTCCATGCGGCGGGCTTCGCGCTGATCGCCGGCGGCGCGCTGCTGTGTTGTCTGACGCCGTCGCCGATGCTATCGTCGGCGCGCGAACTGCCGCGCGCGTAGCGCTCCTGCCGTCGCCGTCACCACGAAGGAATCCACCGTGTCGAACAACCGCCGCTCGCGGATCATCACCCATGGCGTTGCCCGCTCGCCCAATCGCGCGATGCTGCGTGCGGTCGGTTTCGGCGACGACGATTTCGACAAGCCGATCGTCGGCGTCGCCAACGGCCACAGCACGATGAATCCCTGCAACGCCGGCATCCAGCCGCTGGTCGATCGCGCGATCGAGGCACTTAAAGCCGGCGGCGCGATGCCGCAGGTGTTCGGCGTGCCCACCGTCACCGACGGCATCGGCATGGGTACCGAAGGCATGAAGTATTCGCTGGTGTCGCGCGAGGTGATCGCCGACGCGATCGAGACGTCGGTCAACGGCCAGTGCATGGACGGCGCGCTGGTCGTCGGCGGCTGCGACAAGAACATGCCGGGCGGCATGATGGCGCTCGCGCGCGTCAACGTTCCCGGCATCTACGTCTACGCGGGCACGATCAAGCCCGGGCACTGGAAGGGCCAGGCGCTGACGATCGTGTCGGCGTTCGAGGCGGTCGGTTCGTTCGCCGCGGGCAAGTTGCCGAAAGCCGACTACGACGGCATCGAGCGCAACGCGTGCCCGAGCGTGGGCGCCTGCGGCGGCATGTTCACCGCCAACACCATGAGCTCGTCGTTCGAGGCGCTGGGAATGAGCCTGCTCGGCAGCTCTCAGATGGCGTCGCCCGACCCCGAGAAGGCCGATTCCGCCGCGCAATCGGCGAATGCGCTGATCAACGCGATCGCGCTCGACCTGAAGCCGCGCGACATCATCACGCGTGCATCGATCGAGAACGCGATCTCGCTGGTGATGGCGACCGGCGGCTCGACCAACGCGGTGCTGCACTACCTCGCGATCGCATCGGCCGCCGAAGTCGAATGGACGATCGACGACTTCGAGCGCATCCGCCAGCGCGTGCCGGTGCTGTGCGACCTGAAACCGTCGGGACGCTACGTCGCGACCGACTTCCACGAAGCGGGCGGCGTGCCGCAGGTGCTGCGCATCCTGCTCGACAAGGGCCTGATCCATGGCGATTGCATGACGATCACCGGTCGCCGCCTCGGCGAGGAGCTCGCGAACGTCCCTGCCGCGGCGCGCGCCGACCAGGATGTGATTCGCGCGTTCGACCAGCCTATGTATGCGCAGGGACACCTTGCGATCCTGCGCGGCAACCTCTCCCCCGAAGGCTGCGTCGCCAAGATCACCGGGCTCAAGAACCCGTCGATCACCGGTCCTGCGCGCGTGTTCGACAGCGAGCCGCAGTGCATGGAAGCGATCATGGCGAAGCGCATCGAGGCGGGCGACGTGATCGTCATCCGCTACGAAGGACCGCGTGGCGGCCCGGGGATGCAGGAAATGCTGGCGCCGACGTCGGCGCTAATCGGCCAGGGCCTCGGCGAATCGGTGGGACTCATTACCGACGGCCGCTTTTCCGGCGGCACGTGGGGAATGGTGGTCGGCCACGTCGCACCCGAAGCGCAGGCCGGCGGCCTGATCGCGCTGGTCGAGGAGGGCGACTCGATCACGATCGACGCGCACAAGCTGTTGATCTCGCTCAACGTCGACGACGCCGAGATCGCGCGCCGGCGCGCGCAGTGGAAGGCGCCACCGCCGCGCTATACGCGCGGACTGCTCGCCAAATACATGCGGCTCGTGTCGACGGCGAGCAAGGGCGCGATCACCGACGGTGGCGAATGAGCGCGCGGGGCGCAGCCCAGTCCCGCAGGGCCGTCCGCGCGCGACTGAGCCGCGACCGACACGCGAACCTGTCGCTTGGCGATTCCGTGCAAGGAGGTCGCGAATGAGCGCGCGGGGCGCAGCCCAGTCCCGCAGGGCCGTCCGCGCGCGACTGAGCGCGCGCTGTGCATGGCTGTTGGCGCTGGCAGTGGTGGGCAATTCGAGCGCTGCCGATACGCGGTCCGTCGTGCAACCCGAAAAATCCATTCGTCTGGTCAACGCCGATTTCGAAGCCACGCCGGGCGCCGCCGGCATCGACGGCTGGGACTGGTCGGTGCACTCGACGCCCACCGCCTACACGCTCGATCTCGACACCAACCATCCGCACGGCGGCAAAGCCAGCGCGCGCATCCGGCGCAGCGGCAACGAGCCGTGGGGAATGCTGCACCAGACGCTGCCACGGCTCGAAGGCGGAGGCGGCGTGCTGGAATTCTCCGCGTGGCTGCGCACCGACAAGGCCAACGGCACCGGCGCGATCCTGGTGCTGCGCACGCTCGCCAACGGCTCGGTCGATCGCTATATTTTCATGGATCCCACGGTGACCGGCACGCAGGACTGGAAGCGCTACGCGGTGCGGCTTGCCGTGCCGGCCGGGTCACATGTCGTCGACGCCGGCGCGATGCTGCAGGGCGACGGCACGTTGTGGATCGACGACGCCGAGATCGCCCTGCTGCCCTGACCGCTTGCGAGGTCCGCCATGCTGCACTGGTTGTGCTTGGCCGGCGCGATCGCGCTGGAAATCGCGGGGACGGTATCGATGAAGCTGTCACGCGGATTCAGCGTGCCGCTGCCATCGGTGCTGCTATTCGTGTTCTACGCCGCATCGTTCGCGCTGATGACAATCGCCATTCGCCGCATCGACATGAGCGTGTCGTACGCGATCTGGTCGGCGGTGGGAACCGCGGCGATCGCGCTGATCGGTGTCGGCTGGTTCAGGGAATCGCTCACGGGCGTGCAGGTCGCGAGCATTGTGCTGATCATCGTCGGTGTCGTCGGCTTGCGCGCCGGCGCGGCGGCATGACGCGGCGCCGCGCACATTGCGTGATGCCGCGCGCGGGCAGACGATGACGCCGCTGTCGGCCCCCGCGGCGCGCGTGCAGCAGGCATTGCGCGACGCCGGACTCGATTGCACGGTCGTCGAGCACGCAGTGGCGGCGCGCACGTCCGCCGAAGCGGCGGCGGCGCTGGGTTGCGCCGTCGCCGAAATCGCCAAGTCACTGGTGTTCCGTCGCGGCGAGAATTCCGCGGTGCTGGTGATCGCGAGCGGTGCCAATCGCGTCGACGAGCGCAAGATCGAGGCGCTGCTCGGCGAGCCGATCCGCAAGGCCGACGCGGCGTTCGTTCGCACGCTGACCGGCTACGCGATCGGCGGCATACCGCCGTTCGCGCATGCGGCGCCGTCGACGACGCTGGTCGACGCCGACCTGCTGCAATTCGCCCGCGTGCATGCCGCCGGCGGCACGCCCAATGCGATGTTTGCCATCCGCCCACAGGACCTCGTCGCCGTCAGCGGCGCGCGCGTCGCCGACGTCAAGCTCGACGGCTGATTGCGGAATAGCGCGCCGGCGCCGGCTGTTTGCCTTGCGGCTCGCAGCGCCGCCAGCCTCTGGCGGCGCGTTGCGATGATGGTCTGCTGCGCCGATTGCGCGCTTGGCGATGCGCGCGTCGCAGGTTGCATGCGTGTCGATCCCGCGGCCCGAATGCCGGCGTACAGTAAGCGGCGAGGAGATTCATCATGACCCCTTTCAGTCCACGTCGACGCGACATCCTGCTGGGCATTCCGGCGCTGCTGGCGGGCTGCACCGGCGGGCCTTTCGGCATCGTCGGCGCCGCGGGTCCGCCGGCACCGGCGCCGGACATTCGCGTCGGCGATCGCTGGGTCTACCACGTCGCCGACGGCTTTCGCACACCCGTCGAGTGGGACGAAACGCAGCAGGTGATCGCCGCCGGCGCAAACGGCTATACGGTTCGCGTCACCTGCAAGGGCCCGACCGTCAACCTGGTGCGCACCGAGGAATGGGCATCGCCGGGAGTCGTTCGCACCGGCGCCGCGATGGATATCGAGACGCGCCGCTTCATCACGCCGCTGCTGCGCTACAAGTATCCGCTGACGCCGGGCACGTCGTGGTCGCAAAACGTCGATAACTTCAACGAGAACACGCGCAAGGAAGGCGAATTCAACTATTACGCGCGCGTCGGTGGCTGGAAGCCCGTGACCGTGCCCGCCGGCACTTTCGACGCGATCTTCCTCAACGTGCTGATGCGGATGGACGACGAGGAATTCTGGCGCTGGCCCACCGAATGCAACTACGGCATCTGGTACGCGCCCGCGGTGGGCGCGCTCGTCGAGGAACGGAAGGAAGCGCAGTATCTAGAGAAGGGCGGCATGGACAATGCCTTCGCGATCCGCGCGCAGCACACCCGCATCGCGCTGCTCTCGTTCGCACGCCCGCGCTGAATGCACACTGCGCATGGCATAACCCCGGAAACTCGCGTGCGACCGCCGATTGGCAACGTGCCGTCGGCGAAGGTGCCGGAATGAAACCAGGCTGCCGGGAGCGAGGGCTCGCGCGAATTCCGCGCGAGCGCGATGGCTACCGTTGCGTTTCTGCCGAAATGCCGAGCCGTTGCCAGATGGCGGCGCTCAATCCGGCCTGATTGAGCGTGTAGAAATGCAGCCCCGGCGCGCCGCGCGCGAGCAGTCGCTCGCAAAGCTCGGTGACGACGTCGAGGCCGAACGCGCGGATCGACGCGGCGTCGTCGCCGAAGCCCTCGAGCTTGCGACGGATCCAGCGCGGGATTTCCGCGCCGCAGTTGTCGGAAAAACGCGCAAGTCCGGTGGCACTGGCGATCGGCATGATGCCGGGGATGATCGGCACGTCGACGCCGATCGCGCGCGCATCGTCGACGAAACGCCAGTAAGCCTCGTCGTTGAAGAAGTATTGCGTGATCGCCGAATCGGCGCCGGCGTCGACCTTGCGCTTGAAATTGGCGATGTCGTCGCGCGCGCTCTTCGCCTGCGGGTGCACCTCGGGATACGCGGCGACGTCGATGTGGAACCAGTCGCCGGTCTCGGCGCGGATGAATTCCACGAGCTCGCTCGCGTAGCGGAACGCGCCCGCCTCGACGCTGCCCGACGGCGCGTCGCCGCGCAGCGCGACGAGATGGTGGATGTCGTGCGCGCGGTACTGCTCGAGCACCGCACGGATGGAATCGCGGGCGCCGCCGATGCAGGACAAGTGCGGCGCCGCGACGAAGCCCTCGCCGCGGAATGCCAGCACCGTTTCAAGCGTGCCTTCGCGCGTGGAGCCGCCGGCGCCGAACGTCACCGAGCAGAAATGCGGCGCGAGCGCGCGCAGTTGCCCGCGCACCGCCGCGAGCTTCTGCACGCCCTCCGGCGTGCGCGGCGGAAAGAACTCCAGGCTGAACGAGCGCGCCGGCGTTGCCGCCGTTGCGCGCGCCCGACGCTTCAGCGCTTCTTCAGCAGGATCGATGACAATGCCCACGAGATGATGCTGTAGACGATCGCGCCGAACACCGCCGCCCAGAATCCGGTGACGTGGAAGCCTTCCACCCAGTGTGCGACCGCCCAGAACAGGAAGCCGTTGATGATGAAGATGAAGAAGCCAAGCGTCAGCAGCGTGACCGGCAGCGTCAGCAGCACGAGGACCGGCCGGATCAGCGTGTTGATGAGGCCCAGCACCAGCGCGGCGATGATCGCCGACATTGGATCGTCGATCTTCACCCACGGAAACACATACGGCAGCACGAACAGCGCGACGGCATTGATGATCCAGGCGAGAATCAGGCGCACGGTCGGTCCTTTCGGCGATGGAAGGGGCTTGCGGGCTAGTGCGTGGCGCGATCAGTAGCGATACGAATCGCCCTTGAACGGGCCGTCGACGTTGACGCCAAGATAGCTCGCCTGCGACACCGACAGCGGCGTCAGCTGCGCGCCGAGCTTCGACAACTGCAGCCGGGCCACTTTTTCGTCGAGGTGCTTCGGCAGCACGTAGACGCCTACCGGGTATTTCTTCGCGCCGGCCAGCGCGTCGGTCCACAGCTCGACCTGCGCGAGCACCTGGTTGGCGAACGACGAGCTCATCACGTACGAAGGATGGCCGGTGCCGCAACCCAGGTTCACGAGGCGCCCTTCGGCCAGCAGGATGATCCTGCGGCCGTCGGGGAAGATCACGTGATCCACCTGCGGCTTGATGTTTTCCCACGGGTACTTCTTCAGCCCGGCGACGTCGATCTCGTTGTCGAAGTGGCCGATGTTGCAGACGATCGCGTTGTGCTTCATCTTCTGCGCGTGCGCGAGCGTGATGACATCGATGTTGCCGGTCGCGGTGACGAAGATGTCGGCCTTGTCCGCCGCATAGTCCATCGTCACGACGCGATAGCCTTCCATCGCCGCCTGCAGCGCGCAGATCGGGTCGACTTCGGCCACCCACACTTGCGCCGACAGCGCGCGCAACGCCTGCGCCGAGCCCTTGCCGACGTCGCCATAGCCGTTGACCAGCGCGATCTTGCCCGCAATCATCACGTCGGTCGCGCGCTTGATGCCGTCGACCAGCGATTCGCGGCAACCGTACAGGTTGTCGAACTTGCTCTTGGTGACCGAGTCGTTGACGTTGATCGCCGGAAACGCGAGCCGGCCCTCGCTGTGCATCTGGTAGAGCCGCTTGACGCCGGTCGTGGTCTCCTCGGTGACGCCCTTGATGTTGGCCTTGATCCGCGAATAGAACGTCGGATCGTCGGCGAGGCGGCGCGCGATCGCCGCGAACAGCGCGAACTCCTCCTCGTTGCCGGGCTTGGCGATCTGCGTACGATCGGTTTCGGCGCGCGCGCCGAGATGCACGAGCAACGTGGCATCACCGCCGTCGTCGAGGATCAGGTTGGGCGTGCTGATCGGCTGCTTGCCGTGCCACTCGAAGATGCGGTGCGTATATTCCCAGTATTCGGCCAGCGACTCGCCCTTGTAGGCGAACACCGGCGTGCCGCGCTCGGCGATCGCTGCCGCCGCGTGGTCCTGCGTCGAGTAGATGTTGCACGACGCCCATCGCACTTCGGCGCCCAGCTCCTGCAGCGTTTCGATCAGCACCGCCGTCTGGATCGTCATGTGCAGCGAGCCCGCGATGCGTGCGCCCTTGAGCGGCTTCGCCGCGGCGAATTCCTCGCGGATCGCCATCAATCCGGGCATTTCCGTTTCGGCGATCAGGATTTCCTTGCGGCCCCATGGCGCGAGGCTCATGTCGGCGACGCGAAAGTCCTTGCTCAAGTCGGCGATTCCCTTGTCAGTTACCGTGTTCATGCGCTTTGCTCCGTTGTGGGCGACGGACGCATGACGGGAAAAGCGGGACACCGTGCCCGCCTTGCCGCGTTTCGCCAGATTCCGTCGCGGTTCAACGAGCGCCGTTGCCAATGGAAGCGTCCCCGAGCCTGGGTCGATCGATCGATCGAATTGCAGCGCTCCTCGGGGAGCGTCGGCGATTATATCGCGATTGCCGCGGCCGTCGCGGCGACGCACTGCCGCCCTGGTCACGGCGGCGCCCCTCATCCCGGCCTTCTCCCGCGCACGGGAGAAGGCATGCATGCCGCGCTGTCCTCCCGTGCGCCTATCCGCCCGCGGCGCCCTTTTTCACCGGCGGCGCGATGCCGGCGGCGGCGAACAGCGCGTTCGACAGCGCCGACTCGCGCTTGTAAAAGCCCTCGGTATGGAACGTCTCGTCGAGCCGGAAGAGCTCGTAGTCGAGATGGTGGTTGAACTCGTGCACCAGCGTGCGCAGGAAGCTTCGAAACGCCACCACCTTGCGCAGCGCCGCGGTGCGCATCCATAGCGTTATCAGCGCCGGCGGCGCGTCTTCGCGCGGGTCGTAGAGCCCGTGCAGCTCGCCATAATCGCCGGACGGGCGCTGCGCAAGCACGCGGATGTCGAGGGGCGGCACCTTGTAGCCGCGAGCAAGCATCGACGCCAGCGATTGGCAGTGCTTTTGCACGTCCGTGCGACGATCGGCCGAAAGGGCGTCGGCGATCGCGCGCACGTCGGCCGCGGGATCAATGCCCGGCGGCAGCTCGAGGGCGACGATCGCATCGCTGCGGCGATAGGTCTGCTGCTGCGTGCGACCGAGGCGTGCGTAATAGGCGAAGCGCATGTGCAAGGGATTCTAGAACCTCTCGGCATGCGCACTTGCAGGACACGCAACGACGGCGCGTTAAACTTCCGGGCCGACTTGCACTCCAACGTCCACTTCCTCGATTCGATGCTCGACATTTTTCCGCTCGCGCCGCCCTCGCGCCGGCCGCACCGTACGCCGGTTCGCGTCGCGACGGCGGCGCTCGCGCTCGCCTGTGCGCTCGCCGGCACGCTGGCGCACGCGTTCGGCTTCGACGACGTCGAACGCAAGGCGCGCGCGCTGGCCGGGCAGCCGTACAAGATCGAGCCGTCGAAGCTGCCGAAGGAATGGCTCGATCTCGACTACGATCAATACCGCGACATCCGCTTTCGCCCGGACCACGCGCTGTGGCGCGCGCAGAAGCTGCCGTTCGAGGTGATGTTCTTCCATCCCGGCTTCCACTTCGACCATCCGGTGCACATCAACGAAGTCGTCGGCAACGATGTCAAGGAAGTGCCGTACTCGCCCGACCAGTTCGACTACGGCAAGAACACGATCGGCAAGGCCAACCTGCGCTTCCCCGGATTCGCCGGCTTTCGCGTCCACTATCCGCTCAACACGACCAAGTACCGCGACGAGGTGCTGGTGTTCCTGGGCGCGAGCTATTTCCGCGCGCTGGGCAAGGGCCAGCTCTATGGCTTGTCGGCGCGCGGACTCGCGATCGACACGGGCCTCGCATCCGGCGAGGAATTCCCGTCGTTCGTCGAGTTCTGGCTGGTGCGCCCGGCGCCCAACGCGACCGAGCTCACGATCTACGCGCTGCTCGACTCGCGCCGCGTCACCGGCGCTTTTCGCTTCATCGTCCGTCCCGGCGTCGACACCGCGGTCGACGTGCGCGAGCGGCTGTTCCTGCGCGAGCGCGTGACGCGCCTCGGCATCGCGCCGCTGACCAGCATGTACCTGTCCGGCGAGAACCAGCCGCCGATACTCTCGGACTTCCGTCCCGAGGTCCACGACTCGGACGTGGTGTCGATGCAGTCGGGTACCGGCGAATGGATCGTGCGGCCGCTGGTGAATCCCAAGCGCCTGCAGGTGAGTTCCTTCGCGATGACGAACCCGGCAGGCTTCGGACTGATGCAGCGCGATCGTGCGTTTCCGCACTACGAGGACCTCGAGGCGCACTACGAAAAGCGGCCCAGCGTGTGGGTGCAGCCACGCTCGAAATTCGAAGCGGGCCGCGTCGAGATCGTGCAGCTGCCGACGCCGGACGAGACCAATGACAACATCGTCGTCTACTGGGTGCCCGACGTGCAGCCGGCACCGCTCGAGCCGATCGACTTCGAATACCGGCTCTCGTGGCAGATGGAAAACGAGACGCGTCCGCCGCAATCGTGGGTGACGCAGACGCGCCGCGGCCATGGCTATCGAAAGGTACCCGACAAGAGCCTCGACTTCGTCGTCGACTTCGAGGGTCCGGCACTCAGCAAGCTCGCGTTCGATGCGCAAGTCGAGCCGGTGGTCACGTCAGTGGCCAACGCGCAGATCCTCGAATCGAATGCGTATCGCAACGAAGTCACCGGCGGCTACCGGTTGACGATCCGTTTCAACCGCATCGACGACGCCAAGCCGGTCGAGCTGCGCGCGTTCCTGCGCAACAAGACCGGGACCTTGTCCGAGACATGGAGCTACCTGCTGCCGCCGAGTTGAAGCCGCACCCGCGGCGCGCCGACGTCATCGGTCGCTACCTCGATGCGCTGGATGTCGGTGCGAGCGACGTGGCGGCGTTGCGCGAGCGCATCGCGCGTCGCGCGGGCACGTCGGCGGACGTCGCCAGCGCGTTCGCGGCGATGCATGCGGAGCTCGCACAGGACGCCGGCGACGACCAGAATCCCGGCGACCCGGCGCGCGTGTCGGTGCGCGGGCGCATCGCGCGCGCGCTGGCCGAGCGCACTCTTGGCACACGGCCGCTCGCGCGTCGCGATTCGGGCCTCGCGACCTCGCCGCCGCTCGCGCGCACGTCGATGGCGCCGACCAACTGGCTGCGCGGCACGCTGAAGCGCTGGCGCGAGCGCCCGCAGCGCAGCCGTCCTGCTGCCGGCGACGCACCGCAATTGCGTCCGGTGAGCTGGCATCGGCGGCTCGGGCTCGTCGTGCTGATCCTCGGGCAGACTTACCTCGCCACGGTGCTGATGAAGGCGGTGCTGCCCTATCACGGACGGCAACTGCTGGAGATTCCGATCCTGATCCTGTTCGCCATCCTGTTCGGCTGGGTGTCCGCGGGATTCTGGACGGCGATTGCCGGTTTCTTCGTGCTGTGGCGCGGCAAGGATCGCTGGGCGATCTCGCGCACCGCCGTGCGTGACGCGCCGATCGCCGAGGATGCGCGCACGGCGATCATCATGCCGATCGCCAACGAGGACGTCGCGCGCGTGTTCGCGGGGCTGCGCGCGACCTGCGATTCGGTGGCGCGCACGGGACTGCTGTCGCGCTTCGACTTCTTCGTGCTGTCCGACAGTGCCGATCCGGACAAGCGCATCGCGGAGCTCGCCGCCTGGTTCGACCTGTGCCGCCAAGTCGACGGCTTCCGCCACATCTTCTACCGCTGGCGGCCGCATCGCATCAAGCGCAAGAGCGGCAACGTCGCGGACTTCTGCCGCCGCTGGGGCAAGGATTACCGGTACATGATCGTTCTCGATGCCGACAGCGTGATGACCGGCGAATGCGTGACGACGCTGGTGCGCATCGCCGAGGCGAATCCCGACGCGGGCATCCTGCAGACGGCGCCCAAGGCCACCGGCCGCGACACGCTCTATGCGCGCGTCCAGCAGTTCGCGACGGGCGTCTACGGACCCGTGTTCACAGCGGGTCTCCACTACTGGCAGCTCGGCGAATCGCACTACTGGGGGCACAACGCGATCATTCGCGTCGCCCCGTTCATCGAGTTCTGCGCGCTTGGACGGCTGCCCGGCAGCGGCAACCTGTCGGGCGAGATCCTGTCGCACGATTTCGTCGAGGCGGCGCTGATGCGGCGCGCCGGCTGGGGCGTGTGGATCGTCTACGACCTGGCCGGCAGCTACGAGGAGATGCCGCCCAACCTGATCGACGAGCTGAAGCGCGACCGCCGCTGGTGCCAGGGCAACCTGATGAACTTCCGGCTGGCGCTGATGAAGGGATTGCATCCAGCGCATCGCGTGGTGTTCATGACGGGCGTGATGGCGTACCTGTCGGCGCCACTGTGGTTCGCCTTCCTCGTGCTGTCGACGATCCTGCTCGCCGTGCACGCGCTCGGCACGCCGCAGTATTTCACCGAGCCGTTCCAGATGTTCCCCGTGTGGCCGGAATGGCGGCCGGAATGGGCGATGCAGCTCGTGTTCGCCACTGGCACGATCCTGTTCCTGCCGAAAGTGCTCGCCGTGCTGCTGATACTGGGCAAGCGCGCAGCCGATTTCGGCGGCCGCTTCAACATCCTCGTGAGCACGGTTGGTGAAATCCTGATGTCGATGCTGCTGGCACCGATCCGCATGCTGTTCCATTCGCGCTTCGTCGTCATCGCGCTGGCCGGCTGGGCGGTGCAATGGCGCTCGCCGGCGCGTGACGACGCGTCGACGACGTGGGCCTATGCGCTGCGCCAGCACGGGCTGCAGACGCTGATGGGCGTGGTGTGGGCGGCATTCGTCGCGTGGCTCGACCCGTCGTACCTTTGGTGGCTGACGCCGGTGGCGGGCGCGCTGATCGTGTCGATTCCGTTGTCGGTCTACACCAGCCGCGCGAGCCTGGGCCGGCGCGCGCGCAACGCGGGATTGTTCCTGATCCCCGAGGAAGTGCGCATACCGCGCGAGATCCGCGCGATGACCGCTCACCTCGCCAACACGCCACCGCCGCCGACGTTCGCCACGGCGATCGTCGATCCGCTGCTCAACGCGCTCGCGTGCGCGGTCGCGCTTGATCGCCGCCGCTTCCCGCTGGCGGTGCGCGAGCGCCGCGCCCAGCTTGCGCGCGCGGCGCTGGAAGGCGATCCGTCGAAGCTGTCGTCGGACATGCAGACGCGGCTACTGGGCGACGCGGGCGCGATGTCGTGGCTGCACTACCACACGTGGCTCAAGCACGCCGTCGGCGGCATTTTGTAGCGAACGTCGCTGCGTCCCCCGCGCGCTTTACCGTCATTCCCGCGAAAGCGGGAACCCAGCGTCGCTCGCCGCACGACGTTGCCGTATTCCCCGGTTGCATCGGCTCCGCGACTAACGCGCGCCGACCTTGGCGTGCGCGATGACGTTCGGCGCGTCGCGTGGCGCCGAGCGCCAGTATTGCTTCGGCGTGTGCACCTGCGCGCCAAGTGCCGCGGCGGCGTGCCACGGCCAGCGCGGATCCCACAGCATCGCTCGCGCCATCGCCACGAGGTCGGCATCACCCGCGGCGACGATCGACTCGGCCTGCGCCGCATCGGTGATGAGGCCGACGGCGATCGTCGGCACCGATGACGCCGCGCGGATCGCGCGCGCCAAGGGCACCTGGTATCCGGGCCCGAGCGGAATCTTCTGTCGCGGCGAAATGCCGCCGCTCGACGTGTCGATCCAGTCGCAGCCCAGCGCCTCCAGGCGTTGCGCGAGCAGCAGCGAGTCGTCGAGCGTCCAGCCGCCTTCGACCCAGTCGGTCGCGGAAATGCGCACGCCGAGCGGCCGCTCCTGCGGCCACGCATCGCGCACCGCGGCGAAAACCTCGAGCGGAAAGCGCATCCGGTTGTCGAGCGACCCGCCATAGGGATCGTCGCGCTGGTTCGAAAGCGGCGACAGGAACTGGTTGAGCAGGTAGCCGTGCGCGAAATGCAGCTCCATCGCATCGATGCCGAGGCGCGCCGCGCGACGCGCGCTGTCGACGAACTGGTGCTTGATCTCGACGATGCCGGCCAGCGTGAGCGCGGCCGGCGCCGCCTCGTGGTCGAGCTGCGCGATCGCCGATGGCGCGACCGGCGCCCACCCGCCGTTGTCGAGCGGGATCAGCTGCCCACCTTCCCACGGCACCTGTGACGAGCCCTTGCGCCCGGCGTGCGCGAGCTGGATCGCCACCGGCACCGCCGGCGCGCTGGCGCGCGCGATCGCGAGATGCTCGTCGAGCGCCGCCTCGCAGGCCTCGTCATAGAGACCCAGGCAGCCATGCGTGATGCGCCCGATCGCCGACACCGCGGTCGCCTCGATCGTGAACAGGCCCGCGTTCGACTGCAGCAATTGTCCCCAGTGCACGGTGTGCCAGTCGGTCGCGCAGCCATCGATCGCCGAGTACTGGCACATCGGCGACACGACGATGCGATTGGCGAGCGTGAGCGCGCGCAGCTTGAAGGGAGTGAAGAGCGTGGCGGACATTGGAGGCATCGAAAGGAAGGCCGCGGAAAAAAAAGCCGCCCGAGGGCGGCTGGTGATCACTTTGCGCGCGAAGGCCCGGGATTACGCCTTCTTGATCTTTTCGAGCATCTTGAAGATACCCTTGGGCGCACCGACGAACATGCGCTTGAATGTCTTCGGCAGGCAACGACGCTCGAGCGTGTTGCGGCGGGTGCGGCTGCGTGAATCGGCCATCGGTGACTCCCTGGTTGGTCGGCAGCGCTGCTCGACCCGTGGCCAGGCAACGCGCGTAAGACGGCCATTTTACCGCGTTTTGGCCCAGGCTTCCCGGTATTCGCCCGGACGGGCATCGACGCTCACGTCGTAGTGCACGGTGCGCTGGGGCGCGGCACCCGGATCGGTGGACTGCAGCGCGAGCTCGAGTGCCGTCGTGCCTGTCTCGTTGGCGCGAAAGCGATAGACGGTATCGTTGGGCGCGCCGATGGCACCGTAGGCGAGCTGCTGCGGCAGCAGGTCGGCCATGCCGATCTGCTGCAACACCTGGCCCTGCATCGGCCGCGGCTGCCACCGCAGCCCCGGGGTCGGGGTCGCGTCCAGCGCCACGACCAGCGTGTCGCCCTTGTGCAGGCGCACGGCGCCGCCGTCCTGTGCCGCGCGCACCAGCGTTGGCGCCTGCGGCTGCAGCGACATGCACCCTGCGAGTGCGGCGAGCGCAAGCGCCGTCACGAGCGTCGTCCTGAGCGGGTTCACGCGCCGACGCTTTCGCGCGCGGGCTTCGTCGAGCCCAGGCCGGCGGCGGCGCGCAGCGCCTCGGCGCGATCGGTCGCCTCCCACGTGAACTCGGGCTCGTCGCGACCAAAATGGCCGTAGGCGGCGGTCTTGCGATAGATCGGGCGCAGCAGGTCCAGCATCTGGATGATGCCTTTGGGGCGCAGGTCGAAATGCTCGTTGACGAGCGCTGCGATCCGCTCGTCCGCAATCTTGCCCGTGCCTTCGGTGTAGATCGTCAGGTTCATCGGCTTGGCGACGCCGATCGCGTACGCGACCTGCACCTGGCACTGGCGCGCGAGCCCCGCGGCGACGACATTCTTGGCGACGTATCGCGCCGCATACGCGGCCGAGCGGTCGACCTTCGACGGATCCTTGCCCGAAAACGCGCCGCCGCCGTGCGGCGCCGCGCCGCCGTAGGTGTCGACGATGATCTTGCGGCCGGTGACTCCGGCATCGCCGTGCGGACCGCCGATCTCGAAGCAGCCGGTGGGGTTCACCAGGAAGCGCGTATTGACGAGCATTTCGCGAGGCAAGACGGGTTTGATGATTTCCTCGATCACCGCTTCGGCAAGCTCCTTCTGCCGCTCGTTCATCGACGGATGGTGCTGCGTCGACAGCACGACGGTGTCGATCGAATGCGGCTTGCCGTCGCGATAGCGGACGGTGACTTGCGACTTGGCGTCGGGACGCAGGAACGGTACGCGTCCGTCGCGGCGCACTTCACTCTGGCGTTGCACGAGCCGGTGCGCGTAGTAGATCGGAAATGGCATCAGCGTCGGTGTCTCATCGCACGCGTAGCCGAACATCAACCCCTGGTCGCCCGCGCCCTGGTTCAGGTAGTCGTCGGAGGCCCGGTCGACACCCTGCGCGATATTGGGCGACTGCTGTCCATAGCACACCATCACCGCGCAGCCGTCCGCGTCGAAGCGCAGCGCCGGGTCGTTGTAGCCGATGCTGCGGATCGTGTCGCGCGCGACGCGCGCGAAATCGACGCGGGCCTTGGTCGTGATCTCGCCGGCCATGACGACGAGTCCGGTGGACACGAGCGTTTCCGCGGCGACGCGGCCGGTCGCGTCCTGCTCGAGCACCGCGTCGAGCACCGCGTCGGAAATCTGGTCGGCAACCTTGTCGGGGTGGCCTTCCGAAACCGATTCCGACGTGAAAAGGAAATCACTCATGAACTTGTCTCCGGAGCAGTGGACGGCGAACTTGCGCCGCCTCGCGTCATAGGTGGAGCGACGCGTTGTAAAGTCTTGGAATTCTAGCAGACAACCCAACGCGCACTTAGCGCCGCGCACAACCCCGTATGACGACTTCAATCGTTGTTCCCGACACCGCCGCAGTGGCGGACGCGGCGCGCCGCTTGCGCAACGGCGAGCTGGTCGCATTCCCCACGGAAACCGTGTATGGACTCGGCGCCGATGCCGACAATCCGCAGGCGGTGCAGCGCATTTTCGCCGCCAAGGGACGACCCGCCGCGCATCCGGTGATCGTGCACCTTGCCGACGCCACGGACCTCGAACATTGGGCGCGCGACATTCCCGAACGCGCGCGACGACTCGCGCGCGCCTTTTGGCCCGGACCGCTGACGCTGATCCTGCCGCGCGCCGCGCGCGTTCACGATGTCGTCACCGGCGGCCAGCACAGCGTTGGCCTGCGCGTGCCGTCGCATCCGGTTGCGCGGGCATTGCTGCGTGCGTTCGCGGCCGCCGGCGGCCGCGGCATTGCAGCACCTTCGGCGAACCGCTTCGGCCGCGTATCGGCGACGACCGCGCGTCACGTCGCCGCCGATTTCGGCGCTACCGTGTCGCTGATCCTCGATGGCGGCGCGACTGACGTGGGCATCGAAAGCACGATCGTCGCGTTCACCGGCGCGCATCCGATGCTGTTGCGCCCCGGCGCGGTCAGCGTTGACGCGATCGAGAACGTGCTGGGTGTCCCGCTGCGGATGCGCGGCGACGATGCGCCGCGCGCATCGGGCACGCTGGCGTCGCACTACGCGCCGGCGACGCGTGCCCATCTCGTCGCCGCACATGCGCTGCTGCCGGAAATTCGCCAGCACCTGTCGCGCGACGAGAGTGTCGCGGTGCTCGCGCGCACGACGCCGAAGCCCGCGGAATTCGACGGCGCGTGGTTCGCGGCGTCGGAGGACAGCGAAGGCTATGCGCGCGAGCTCTACGCGGCGTTGCGCGAGCTCGACGCCGCGCACGCCGATTCGTTGTTGATCGAGGACGTTCCTGCGACGCCGGCGTGGCAGGCGGTGCGCGACCGGCTTACACGCGCGACGTTTTGATAGCCCTCACCCCAACCCTCTCCCGCAAGCGGGAGCGGCAGCGCTTGTAGAGACGTTGCGTCGAAGCGCTCCCTCGCCCAGCAGTGGGAGAGAGACCAGGTCGAAGGCCGCGCGCCGCGCCTGGTCATCGCGCACACCTGGCGCCGAATGCGCGCACGAGGAATGGAGCGATGGCGTCGGCAATCTCGGGGCCGCGGCGTTCCAGGAAATGATCGGCGCCGGCGATGCGCAGCGTCGCCGAGCAGGAATTCTTCGGCAGCGCGAGCGCGCGCAGTGGCGCGTTGGCGAGTACCGCGGGAAGGTCGCGCTCGGCGGTGATGTCGAGTACCGGCGGCAGCCGCGTCGCCGCGAATGGCACGCCCATTCCCAGCGCGACGAACGCGCCGATTTCCGTGTGTTGCGGACGCGCGAGCCACGCATTGGCCATCGCCGCGCCCATGCTGTGCGCGACCACGCCGACGGGAACAGGCTGTTTCGCCCGGAGCCACGCGACTGCCGCGTCGATGCGGTCACCCGCAATCGGGAATAACGCGGTGTACTCGGATGGCAATGCATCGGCGTCGAGCACCGGCATCTGCACCGACAGCGTCGCGAAGCCGCGCTCGGCGAGCGCGCCGCGCAATTCGCCGATCACGCCGAAATCGGGCTGCACGCCTATGCCATGCACGACGACGACACTGCCGTGTGCCGCGCCTTGCGCGGCCGTGTACAACGCCAGCACGCGGTCGCGATCCGGCGTCCGCAGCCACACGACGTCGCCCACCATCACCGACGGCACGACCTCATCGGCCCAGCGGGCCTCGCGCGCATAGTCGAGCGTCGCCGCCACGCCCGCGGACGACGCGATCAGCGCGACGCCGAAGCTCGCCGCCCGAAGCACCTGGAAGAAGCCGATTCTCATGACGATCGCCCGCGCTGCTAACATCGCGCCACGCCGCGCGCATTGCGGCGATGATAACCGCAAGGACCGTTGATGCCTGCGACGCCCCCGATCATCGTCGTTGCCGTCGATTCGTTCAAGGGATCGCTGGCAGCCGGCGCGGCATGCACGGCGATCGCACGCGGCGTGGTGCGCGCGATGGCCGACGCCGAGCTCCGTTTGCGCGCAATGGCCGACGGCGGCGAAGGCACGCTCGACGCCGTGCTCGCCGCGTCAGCGGGCAGCACGCGTTCCAGTGTCAGGACGCGGGGCGCCGACGGTCGTGCGATCGACGCGGCCATCGGCCGCCTCGGCGATGGCGGTGCCATCGTCGAAATCGCGCAAGTCGTCGGCATCACCGACGACACCGCGATGGCCACGGAAATCACCGCGCGTGACACGCAGGGCGTCGGCATCGTGCTGCGCCAGCTGCTCGACGACGGTTGCCGTGAATTCGCGATCGGCTTGGGCGGCAGCAGCACCAACGACGGCGGCGCAGGGCTGCTCGCGGCTTTGGGCGTGCGCTTCGTCGATGCGGCCAATCGCATCGTCGCGCCGACACCGCGTGGCTTGTCGAGTCTCGCGCGCGTCGATCTCGCCGGCCTCGATCCGCGCCTCGACCAATCGCGGATGACGATCATGTCGGATGTCAACAATCCACTGTGCGGACAACAGGGCGCGACGTCGGTATTCGGCCCGCAAAAGGGTGCGCGGGCCGATGCCATTGCGCCGATCGACGCCGCGCTCGCACGTTACGCGGCGCTGCTGGAAGACGCGTTCGGACGCCGCGCAGCGCAGCGCGCGGGGGCGGGCGCCGCGGGCGGCCTCGGGTTCGCATTGCAATTGTTGGGCGGCGAGTTCAGGAGCGGCGCCGATGTCGTCGCCGACCTCAACGGCCTCGACGCCGCGCTCGCGGGCGCATCGTGGGTGATCACAGGCGAGGGCCGTTCGGACGCGCAGACGCTGATGCGCAAGGCGCCTTGCGTCGTCGCCGAGCGCGCGCACGCGCAAGGCGTCGGCGTGTCGCTGTTGAGCGGCGCGCTCGACCCGGCGGCACTCGCGGCGCTCGATGCGGTCTTCGATGGCTGCTTTGCGTTGCCGCCCGGTCCGCAGTCGCTGGCGGCATCGATCGCGAATGCGCCCGAATGGCTCGCCGATCGCGCCGCGGCGATGACGCGTCTGCGCTTCAGCGCGCGGCGTCGATCGTCTCGACCAGCGTGAGTCCGCCGAGCGCGGCCAGGTGCCGCGCCGGGTGGCCGAGCAACGGATCGTCGTCGATCGCACGCGCCAGCATCGCCGCGTCCATGCCGGTCACGCGCGCCAGTGCGCGCGGCTCCATCGCGACCACGCGGCTCCCGGGCAGCGCGTAGACGCGGTCGGCCTGCAGCGCGTTGGCGAAGAACGCCGCGCTGTGGCCGACGCCGTCGACGACGCCGATCAGCGCCATGCCACGCGCGCGCAACAAGCCCAGCACGCACGCGTGATGCGCGAAATAACGCGACACGCCGATGCGCTCGGCAGCGATGCTCGCGTCATGGCCGCGCGAATCCTCGACGATCAGCAGCGTCCGCACGCCGTGCGGCAACGCGAGCAGCGCCGCGTCGACGCCGACCAGCGATGCGGCGTCGACGCTGCGCGCGAACGCTGCCAGCGTCGCGCGCGCGCCATCGCGGGTCACGGCGACGTTCGCGGCCGCGCCGCCCGTGGCGCTCGCCAATCGCGCCTGCGCCGCCAGCACACTCGCCGCGAATGCAGGCGGTGCGAGGCGCCGGCCGATCCATGCGCGCATCGCATGCACGTCGTCGTCCAGCGCGTCGGCGAATGCGGCTTTTGCACGCGCCGCGGCACCGAAGACGGCATCGAGGCTCGCGCGCTCTTCGTGCGCACCGGCGGCCGTCGCGCCGCCCTGCGCGAGTGCGATCACCCGCGGTCCCGACAGGCCGAAGCGCGTGCCCGGCAATAGCGCCAGCGCGTCGCACGCCGTTACCACCACCGACATGCCCCCGAACACGTCACCGATGCCGATCGCCAGCGTGGCGATCCCTTCGGCGCGTGCATCGACCAGCGCGCGCAACGCGCGTGCGAGCGCGAGCTCGCCGGCATTGGCTTCGTGCAGTCGCACGCCGCCCGACGCGGCAAGCACGAGCAGCGGCCGGCGCGAGGATCGCGCGCGCGCGATCGCCGCGGCGAGCTTCGCGCCGTGGCGCTCGCCGACGCTACCGCGCAGGAACTGCGCGTCCTGCGCCACTGCCTCGAACACCCGTCCGCCGATGTTGACGGTCGCCGCGACGATGCCGTCGTCGTCCTGCGGCGCAATGCCGTAGCGCGCGAGATGCGGACTCGGCGAGCGGGCCTCGTGCTCGTCGAACGCGCTGTCGTCGGCGAGCGCGCGCAGCCATGCGTGCGGCGTTGTCGGGCGTGGCGAATGCACGTGGGTTCGCATCGTGTGAAATAATCAGTCGCAAACTTAGCACGGGCTTCGATGGACGCGAACCTGTACACGCTGTTCGAACGACATTTCCCCGACGAGGGATCGCAACCCTTCGCGATGGCACCGGGCGGGCCTGCCATTGGCTACGACGAGCTCGCGCGGATGTCGGCGCGGATCGCACACGCGCTGGTGGCCGCCGGATGCGTTCCGGGCGATCGCGTCGCTGCGCAGGTCGACAAGCATTGGCAGGTACTGGCGCTCTATCTTGCAACGTTGCGCGCGGGCCTCGTTTACCTGCCGCTCAATACCGGCTACCAGCGTGCCGAGCTCGAGTATTTCTTCGCCGACGCCGCCCCGCGCGTGATCGTATGCCGCGACGAGATGCTGGGCATCATCGCCACCATCGCCGGCGATGCCACGGTGCTGACGCTCGATGCCCACGGCGGCGAGCTGCTCGACCGCGCGGCGCCGCACGACGATACGTTCCTGACCGTCGTGCGCGCGCCGGACGACCTCGCGGCGATCCTCTACACGAGCGGCACCACCGGCCGCTCCAAGGGCGCGATGCTGTCGCACCGCAACCTCGCGAGCAACGCGCTCGCATTGGTCGAGGCCTGGCAATTCAGCCATGGCGACGTGCTGCTGCACGCGTTGCCCATCTACCACGTGCACGGGCTGTTCGTCGCCGTGCATTGCACGCTGCTGGCGGGCGCACGCATGCTGTGGCTGCCGCGCTTCGACGCGCACGAAGTTTCGCGGCTGCTGCCCAAGGCGACGGTGATGATGGGTGTGCCGACGTTCTACACGCGACTGCTGCGCGAACCCTCATTCACGCGCGACACCGCGGCGAACGTGCGCCTTTTCGTCTCCGGCTCGGCGCCGCTGCTCGCCGAGACGTTCCGCGAATTCGAGTCACGCACCGGACAGCGGATCCTCGAGCGCTACGGACTTACCGAGACCGGCATGAACACGTCGAACCCGTATGCCGGACCGCGCATTGCCGGCACCGTGGGCCGGCCGTTGCCGGGCGTCGAAGTGCGGATCGTCGACACCGCTGGCGCCGTTTGCGCGCCGGGCATCGTCGGCGCAATCGAGGTACGGGGTCCGAACGTGTTGCGCGGCTACTGGCGGATGCCCGACAAGACGCAGGATGCCTTCACCGCCGACGGCTGGTTCCGCACCGGCGACCTCGGGCTGTGGAGTCCGGAAAGGCATCTCGTGATTTCAGGTCGTGCAAAGGACATCATCATCAGCGGCGGACTCAATATCTATCCGAAGGAAATCGAGGAGCGCATCGACGCGCTCGAAGGCGTCGTCGAGTCGGCGGTGATCGGCGTCGCCGACGCCGACTTCGGGGAGGCGGTGGTCGCCGTTGTCGTCGCGCGCGCCGGCCATGCACTGACCGAAGCGTCGGTCATCGGCGCGTTGAAGCGCGAGATCGCGCACTTCAAGCTGCCGAAGCGCGTGGTGTTCGCCGACGACCTGCCGCGCAATGCGATGGGCAAGGTGCAGAAGAACGTGTTGCGCGAAAGCCTCGCGACGCCGGCCGCTTGATGCCGGCAGCCGCCGCGGATGACAGCGCCACGCTGCGCGTCCCGACGCCGGTCGCGTGTTCCCGGTGACGCTAAAACCTGTAGGCGACTCCCATCGACACGCCTTCCGGCTTGCCGCCCGAGAAGCAATGCGGGCCCGTGTTGGTCACCGTGCCGGTCGTCGGATCGAACGCCGCGAGCGGCGTCGAGTCGTGGCAGTCGGTAGTCACGCCGTGGCCGCCCGCACCGATGTCGTAGTGCGCGTCGGCGTGGTTCCGCGTCGTCGCCCAGTCGACGTAGACGGTCGTGTACTTGTCGATCGCGTGCCGCCACGCCAGTGCATACATGTTCGCGGAATTGTCGAAGCCCGTCTGCGAGTCGGGCGTGTTGTGCACGCCCAGCACGCCTTCCGACTTGCCCGCATGCGCCCAGCCTGCACTGATGCTGTCCTTGGCAGTCACCGCCTGCGTCACTGCCAGCCACGTCGCATTCTTGCGTGCACGCTCATTCTGAGTCTGCAGGTCGGATGGAAGGTTCTTGTATGTCCGTTCCCACAACGCGTTGATCGTGGTCTTGGTCGGGAACGTGTACTGTCCTCCGACCTTCAGCGCGCTCTCGTCGGCGACGTCGCGCGGGTCGAGGTCGGCGACGTCACTGGTGCGGTTGACGTTCTTGTGACGCTCGTAGGCGGTCGTCACGTACAGCGGCCCCATCTGGTACGCGCCGCCGACACTGAACAGGTCGCCGAATGAGCCGTCGTTGCAGGTCGGCGGCAGCGCGCCGCTGCCGGGGATGTTGCCGCCCGTGCAATCCGGTTCCGAAGACGCGACGATGCTGCTCGTGTCGTCGCGATTCTGGCCGGGTGAATACATCGCCTTGAACGACAGGCCGCTCCAGCTCGGCGACTCATACCAGATCGCATGCGACGCACGCACGCCGAATTCGACGCGGTTGTCGCCGCCGGTGTTGCTGATGATGACGCGGTAGTCGCCGAGCATTCCGGAGAACGGGTTCAGCCGGTCGGTCGACGTCTTGTACGGCGTCTCCGACTTGCCGATCATCACCGCGCCCCATTCCTTGCCGGAGAACCCCACGAAGCTGTTGCGCGAGAACAACGCGCCGTTGACGGCGTTGCTCGTATTCGACGTGGTTTCCTTGGTGCCGGGGGTCGCCGCGACGTCGATCCCCGCTTCCAGCTGCCAGACGAAAGTGAGATCCGACATCAGTGGATGCTTGCCGCGCACGCCCAGGTACGACAGGCTGCTGGAGATCGACGGCTGCCATCCGATCTTGCCGACCGGCATGCCGCCATTGTCGCCGTAGTCGTTTTTCAGGCCCTTCGTCGTCTCGTCGAAGGAGAGGTCGAGGTTGCCGTAAAGCTGCACCTCGCCGCCGCCGGGAACGAGGAACGTCGCGCCGGCGTCGGGTTTCAACTGCAGGAACGTGCCGCCGCCGGTCGCGGGTCGCGCCTGCTCGCTGTTCTGCTTCTGCTGCATGTCATAGAGCTGCGTCTTCACGGCATCGAGCTGCTTCTGCAGGAACTCCATCTTCTGCTGCAGGTCTGTGGTCGCGTCGGCGAGCGCCGGGCCAGAGCACGCGAGCATCGCCGAGGTTGCGACAAGGACTGCTCTTTTGATGATCACGTTGGTGTTTCCTCCGCACAGTGGCGCAATCGAATGCGCACGTGGTGTGATATTTCGGCAAGCGTGGCCTGCGCGCTTCCTGTCGAGCATCCTGCAACCTTGGAAATTTGATGCTACGCGTGCAAACTGTCGCTGCACTGAACGGTTGCTGACGATTTGCTGACGTTGTGACAGGAAGATTCCATGCGCATCCTGGTCGTCGAAGACGATTCGCTGCTCGCCGCGGGATTGACGCGACTGCTGACGCGCGCCGGCCATGGCGTCGACCACGTCGGCAATGGCGGCATGGCCGACAGCGCGTTGCGTGCGACCGCATACGAGCTCGTGGTGCTCGACATCGGCCTGCCGGACATCGATGGATTCGAAGTGTTGCGCAGGTTGCGGCAGCGGCCTTCGGCGACCAACGTGCTCGTGTTGACCGCGCGTGATGCGGTGGAAGATCGCGTGCGTGGCCTCGATCTCGGCGCCGACGACTACCTGACCAAGCCGTTTTCGCTCACCGAATTCGAAGCGCGGGTGCGCGCGCTGCTGCGGCGCACGTCGGTGCCGCCGGGCCCGATGATCGTCGGCGGCCTGACGATCGACGTCGAGGCAAAGCACGTCAGCGCCAATGGCACTTCGGTCGACCTCACGGTGCGCGAGTGGGCGCTGCTGGAGCTCTTCCTCGCGCGTCCCGGACGCGTGCTGAGCAAGGACTACATCGCGCAAAAGCTCTTCAACTTCGACGAGCAGCTCGCCCCGAACACGATCGAGGTCTACGTGTCGCGGCTGCGCGCCAAGATCGAAGGCGGAGGCGTGCGCATACGCACGGTGCGCGGCTTTGGCTACCTGTGGGAATCGTTCAATGCATGAGGCAGCAGTGCCCGCCCGCAGCATCCGGCGGCGCCTGCTCGTGGTCCTCATCCCGTCGTTGCTGTTCCTCGTCCTTTGCGGCGGCGCGCTGACGTATCTCGTGGCGCTGCGCGTCGCGACGTCCGCCTACGACCGCTCGCTGCTCGATCCGGCGCTCGACATGGCGCAGAACGTCCGCATCGACGCCGACGGCCCCCATCTCGACATGCTGATCCAGGCCCAGGAAGCGCTGCTCTACGATCATGCCGACGAGATGGTGTTCCAGATTCGCGACGCGCACGACCGCGTCATCGCCGGCACGCAGGAGCTGGCGCCGTCACCCGCGCTGAAAACGGGCGAGCCCGATTTTTACGACGGCATTTATCGCAACCAGCCGGTGCGCATTGCCAGCGTGCGCTCCGGCTCCGGGATCTATGTCCAGGTCGGCGAGACGCTGCACAAGCGGCAACGGCTGATCTGGGAAATCCTCGCGGCCGAGCTGGTACCGACGCTGTTGATCGCGCTCGTCGCGATCGCGCTCGCGTGGACGGCAGTCACGCACGGCATCGCGCCGTTGTCGCGCGTGCGCGAGGAATTGCTGAGGCGCGGTCCGTCCGACTTGCGACCGTTGAGCGAGGCCGACGCTCCGCTCGAGATCGCCCCCGCGTTGCGGGCATTCAACAACCTGCTGCAGCGCATACGCGACTCGAGCGCCGTCCAGCAACGCTTCCTCGCCAACGCCGCGCACCAGCTGCGGACGCCGCTCGCCGGACTGCAGATGCATCTCGAGATGCTGCTGCGGCGCGATCTCGATGCCGAGGTGCGCGGCGAAGTCGGCGACATGCATGTCGCCACGCTGCGCGCGAGCCACCTTGCTACGCAGCTGCTGGCGCTGGCGCGCGCCGAGGCCAGTGATGCGCATGCCAAGGATGCGCCGCGCATCGACCTGCGCGACGTCGCCGACGCCGCGGTGCAGCGATGGGTCCAACGCGCGATCGCGCGCAACATCGACCTGGGTTTCGTCCTCGACCCCGCGCCCGTCACCGGCGATCCGCTGCTGATGGCGGAAATGCTCGACAACCTGATCGACAACGCGATCCGATATACGGCCTCCGGCGGGACGGTGACCGTACGCTCCGGCGGCGTCGGCGCATTCGCCTACCTGAGCGTCGAGGACAACGGCGCGGGGATCCCCGAGCACGCACGCAACCGGGTGCTGGAGCGCTTCTATCGCGTCGCAGGCACTCCCGGTGACGGGGCGGGACTGGGGCTCGCGATCGCCAAGGAGGTGGTCGACCGCCATGGCGGCATGCTGGACGTGCAATCCGCCGCGACGACGGGAACGCTGATCACCGCCAGGTTTCCGGCGAGCGCCCCCGACGTCACAAAACCTGCTTCAAGCTGACGGTTTCGTCGCCGGAGGCGCGTGGCCCTTGCCACGCGCCATGCCGATCAGGTGGGCGACGACCGGCCACAACAACAATCCCAGCGCCAGCGCGACGATCGTGCCGACGAGGCCGTTCGACCAGAACACCGACAGGCTGCCATTGGACGCCAGCATCGACTGCCGGAACGCCGTCTCCGCGGAATCGCCTAGCACCAGCGCGAGCACCAGCGGCGCCATCGGATACTTGAGCTTCTTGAACAGATAGCCGAGCACGCCGAACACCAGCATGATGAACACGTCGAACATGTTGTTGTGCACGGTGTACGCGCCGATCGCGCAGATGACGAGGATGATTGGCGCGATGATCGAGAACGGGATGCGCAGGATGGCCGCCCACCAAGGCACGGTCGTCAACACGATCAGCAGGCCGACGACGTTGCCGAGATACATGCTGGCGATCAGGCCCCAGACGAATTCCGGCTTTTCGACGAACAGCAGCGGCCCCGGTTGCAGGCCCCAGATCAGCAGGCCGCCGAGCAGTACGGCGGCAGTCGGCGAACCCGGGATGCCCAATGTCAGCATCGGCAGCAGCGCGCTCGTGCCCGCGGCGTGCGCCGCCGTTTCCGGCGCGATGACGCCTTCGATCACGCCGTCGCCGAACTCATGCCCCCGTTTCGAAAAGCGCCGCGCGATCCCATAGCTCATGAACGAGGCGGGCGTCGCGCCGCCGGGCGTCACGCCCATCCAGCAGCCGACGAGGCACGCGCGCAGCGACGTCGCCCAGTAACGCGGCAGGCTCTTCCACGTCTTCCACACGATCGCCGGATCGATCTTGCCGCTCTTGCCCTTGAACGCAAGTCCCTCTTCCATGGTCAGCAGGATTTCGCCGAGGCCGAACAAGCCGATCACCGCAATCAGGAAATCGAACCCCTGCAGCAGGTTGGTGACGCCGTAGGTCATCCGCAGCGTGCCGGTCACCGTGTCGAGGCCGACGGCGGCGAGCGCGAAACCCAGCATCATCGACACGATCGTCTTGGCGGGCGGCTCGCGCCCCATGCCGACGAAGCTGCAGAAGGTCAGCAACTGGATCGCGAAGTATTCGGGTGGGCCGAAGCGCAGCGCGAAGCGCGCGATCACCGGCGCGAGGAAGGTGATCATCACGATCGCGAAGAACGCGCCGACGAACGACGACGTGAACGCCGCGGTGAGCGCCTCGCCGGCCTGGCCTTTCTGCGCCATCGGGTAGCCGTCGAAGGTGGTGGCCACGCTCCAGGGCTCGCCGGGTATGTTGAACAGGATCGAGGTGATGGCGCCGCCGAACAGCGCCCCCCAGTAGATGCACGACAGCATGATGATCGCCGACGTCGGCGACATCGTGAACGTCAGCGGCAGCAGGATGGCGATGCCGTTGGCACCGCCCAGGCCCGGCAGCACGCCAATCAGCACGCCGAGGGTGATCCCCACCAGCATGAACAGCATGTTCTTGTAGGTCAATGCGACGGCGAAGCCGTGCATCAGGTTGCTCAAGTCATCCACGCAGCGATCTCCCGGAGTTTCGCCAAAAAGCGCGCGCGCCCGAAGGCGCGCGCACGATCAGTAGCCCAGCCACGCTTCCAGCGGCCCCTTGGGCAGCGGCACGAGAAACCAAACCTCGAACATGTAGAACAGCCCGACGCAGATCGCGAGCGCGATGAGGGCGGCGAGCCACCACTTGTACTTGCCCTGCCACATCATGAACCCGGCGATGAAGATGAACGACGCCACGTAGATGCCGATGTAGGCGATGGTGATGACGTAGATGATCGATGGAATGAGCATCTGCATCACCGGCTTCAACTGGCTGCGCGTGACGAACGTGCGATCGGCCAGCAGCTTCCACGCACGCAGCGTCTTCAGCGCGATGACGGCGCCGGCGAGCGACAGGATCACGCCGATGTAAAACGGGAAATATCCCGCGCGCGGTCCTTCCGCCTCCCACCGGATGCCGACGCGGAGGCTGTCCTGGATGACGACCAGCCCCGCGACGACGATCAGCAGCGCGACGACGAGCTCCATCCAGCGGGTCTCGACGTCGCCCTTGTTCACCCCGGCTGCATGATTGGGTTCCATCGATTACTTGGCGAGAAAGCCAGCGTCCTTCATCAGGCCCTTGTGCGTGTCCTCGGCCTTGGCGACCCAGTCGGCGTATTCCTTGCCCGACATCGTCGTCTGGTTGAACGCGGCGGTCTCGGTGAATTGCTTCCATTCCGGCAGCGCCTGCACCTTCTTGAAGAGGTCGACGAAGTAGGCGACCTGGTCAGGCGTGACGCCACCGGGCATGAAGATCCCGCGCAGCATCAGGTACTCGACGTCGAGCCCCTGCGACTTGCACGTCGGAATGTCCGACCATGCCTGCGTCGTGGTCACCTTGTTCGGATACGGCATCGTCTTCGCGTCGAACACGCACAGCGGACGCAGCGCGCCGGAGCGCCAGTGCGCGACCGCCTCGATCGGGTTGTTGACCGAGGAATTGATGTGGTGACCGACGAGCTGCACCGCGACATCACCGCCACCCTTGTACGGGATGTACGTGAGCTTCTTGCCGACGGCTTTCTCCAGCGCGACGGTGATGATCTGGTCTTCCTGCTTCGATCCGGTGCCGCCCATCTTGAACGTACCGTCGGGCGAATCCTTGATCGCCTTCATGTAGTCGCCGGCGGTCTTGTACGGCGTATCGGCGGGCACCCACAGCACGAATTCGTCGAGCGCCAGCATCGACACCGGCGTCAAGTTCTTCCAGCTGAACGGCACGCCGGTTGCAAGTGGCGTCGTGAACAGGTTCGACAACGTGATGATGATCTTGTAGGGATCGCCTTTCGCACCCTGCACGTCGAGGAAGCCTTCGGCGCCGGCGCCGCCCGATTTGTTGACGACGATCAGCGGCTGCGGCATCAGGTTGTGCTTGGCGATCACCCCTTGCAGGAAGCGCGCCATCTGGTCGGCACCGCCGCCCGTGCCTGCGGGAACGACGAACTCGACCGGTTTGGTGGGAACCCACGCCGCAACGGCGGGGAACGACAGTGCGACGCTGGCGACGAATGTCGTCGCCAGTGCGGCGGCACAGCGGATGACCTGACGGCTCATGACTCCTCCTATTGCTTTCGTGTGAACGCCCATGCGCTCGTGAGCGCGCGGGTCGGGGACTGCACCAACGCATATGCGTGACGACAGGCGCGCGCGCAACCTACTTGCCGACGAGGCCCGCGCCGCGCGCCCACTGATACTTTGCTCCCAGCACCATCACCGGCGTCTCCGTCGTGTACGGATACGCCGGAATTCCATGATCGAACAGGAATTCCGCCGCCTGCTCGACTTCGACGTCCCCGGCGAGCGACACCACGATCGGCTTGTGAATGCCCTTCGCGCGCATCTCGTCGACGATCTCGACCATCTTGTTGGCGAACACCATCGGTGGCGTGACGATCGTGTGCCAGTAGCCGAGTATCAGCGCGTGGATGCGCGGATCCTCGAGGCCCAGCTTGACGGTGTTCTGGTAAGTTTTCGGCGGCTCGCCGCCGGTGATGTCCACCGGATTGCCCGCGGCGCCGAACGGCGGAATGAACTTGCGGAATGCGGCGTCGAGATCGGGCGGCATCGCCATCAGGTTGAGACCGTTGGCGACGCACGCGTCGGACAGCAACACGCCCGAGCCGCCCGCGCCGGTGATGATCAGCACGTTCTCGCCCTTGGGCGTGGGCAGCTTCGGAATCGCGCGAGCCATCTCGAGCATGTCGCGCAGCGCGTTGGCACGAATGACGCCCGACTGCTTCAGCACGTCCTCGTAGATCTTGTCGTTGCCGGCGAGCGCGCCGGTGTGCGAGCTCGCAGCGCGCGCGCCCATCGCAGTGCGACCGGCCTTCAGCACGACGATCGGCTTCTTCTTCGACACGCGCTTCGCCACTTCGGCGAACGCGCGACCGTCCTTCAGGTCTTCGCAGTGCTGCGCGATGATGTGCGTGTTCTCGTCCTGCTCGAAGAACGTGAGCAGGTCGTCCTCGTCGAGGTCCGCCTTGTTGCCGAGCCCGACGATCGCCGACACGCCCATCTTCGCCGAGCGCGAAAAGCCGATGATCGCCATGCCGATGCCGCCCGACTGCGACGACAGCGCGGCGTGGCCCTTGACGTCGTACGCGGTGCAGAACGTCGCGCACAGGTTGTTCCACGTGTAGTAGAAGCCGTAGATGTTGGGGCCCATCAGGCGTACGTTGTACTTGCGCCCGATCGCCTGGATCTCCTGCTGCCCCTCGACATTGCCGGTCTCGGCGAACCCGGAAGGAATGAGCACCGCGCCAGGAATCTTCTTTTCGCCGACTTCGGTCAGCGCTTGCGCGACGAACTTCGCCGGAATCGCGAACACCGCGACGTCGATCACGCCGGGCACGTCCTTGACGCTCTTGTACGCCTTGTGCCCGAGTATCTCGTCGGCCTTCGGATGGATTGGATAGATCTTGCCCGCGTAGCCGCCGTTGATCAGGTTCTTCATCACCGAGTTGCCGATCTTGCCGTCCTCGGCGGACGCGCCGATGACCGCGACCGCTTCCGGCTTCATGATGCGGTTCATCGCCGTGACGATTTCCTGCTGGCTCGGCCGGTAGCGCTCGACCTGCGGCGCGAAGTCGACGACGACGCGCACGTCGGCGGCGATCGCGCCGCTCTTGCTCGCGAACACCGGGTTCAGGTCGAGCTCGGAGATCTGGGGAAAGTCGGCGACGAGCTGCGACACGTTGACGATCAGCGTCGCGAGCGCTTCGCGATCGACCGGGTCGGCGCCACGCACGCCCTTCAGCAACTCGGCGGCGGCGATGCCGTCGAGCATCGACAAGGCATCTTCGCGCGTCGCCGGCGCCAGGCGGAACGTGATGTCCTTCAGCACTTCGACAAGTACGCCGCCCAGGCCGAACGCGACGAGCTTGCCGAACGACGGGTCGGTGACGGCGCCGATGATCACTTCCTGGCCGCTGCCGATCATCTGCTGCACCTGCACGCCGAGGATCGTCGCCTTCGGATCGTACTTCTTGGCGTTGGCGATGATCGTGTCGAAGCCCTTCTGCGCATCATCGGCGCTCTTCACGCCGACCAGCACGCCGCCCGCCTCGGTCTTGTGCAGGATCTGCGGCGAGACGATCTTCAGCACCACCGGGAAGCCCATTCCGGACGCGAGCTTCGCCGCATCGGCCGCGGTCGTCGCGACACCTTCGCGCGGCACGGCGATGCCGTAGGCGTCGCACACCAGCTTGCCTTCGGGCGCGGTGAGCGACGTGCGCCCCTCGGCCTTCACCTTGTCGAGGATCTCTTTGACTGCATTCTTGTTGTGGGCCATCGTTGCCTTGTCCGTCATGAAGTTGATCGATGCCGGCGCGGCATTCACCGCGCCGATGCCTAAGCTTGGCTAGATCACGTTGCTCGCGCGCAGTGCGGCGACCTGCTCGGGCCTGAAGCCGAGCTCCGCCATCACCTCGTCGGTATGTTCGCCGAGCAGCGGCGAGCGCTCGACATCGGTGGGGCTGTCGGACATCTTGATCGGGTTGCCCACCGACAGGTATTTGCCGCGCTGCGGATGGTCGACTTCGACGATCGTGCCCGTCTTGCGCAGCGACGGCTCCTCGGCGATCTCCTTCATCGACAGGATCGGGCCGCACGGAATGTCGCGCTTGTTGAGGATGTCCATCGCCTCGAACTTGGTCTTGGTCTTGGTCCACTCCTCGATCTGGCCGAAGATCTCCATCAAATGCGGCAGTCGACCCTTGGGCGTCGAGTAGCGCGGATCGGTCAGCCATTCCTCGCGGCCGATCACCTTGCAGATGTCTTCCCACACTGGCGCCTGCGTGATGAAGTAGATGTACGCGTTGGGGTCGGTCTCCCATCCCTTGCATTTCAGGATCCATCCCGGCTGCCCGCCACCCGACGCATTGCCTGCGCGCGGCACCGCCTCGAGGAACTTGCCGTTCGGGTACTGCGGATATTCTTCCATCACGTGCGTGCGATCGAGGCGCTGCTGGTCGCGCAGCTTGACGCGGCACAGGTTCAGCACGCCATCCTGCATCGCCGCCGTCACCTTCTGCCCGCGACCGGTGCGGTTGCGCTGGTAGAGCGCGGTGACGATGCCCAGCGCCAAATGAAGTCCGGTGCCGGAGTCGCCGATCTGCGCGCCGGTGACGAGTGGCGGGCCGTCGTCGAAACCGGTCGTCGACGCCGCGCCGCCCGCGCATTGCGCGACGTTTTCGTAGACCTTGCAGTCCTCGTATGGTCCCGGCCCGAAGCCCTTGATCGACGCGACGATCATCTTCGGATTGAGCTCCTGGATGCGTTCCCACGTGAAGCCCATGCGGTCGAGCGCGCCGGGCGCGAAGTTCTCGACCAGCACGTCGCAGTACTTGACCAGCGTCTCCAGCACCTTCTTGCCTTCCGGGTTCTTGGTGTCGAGCGTGATCGAGCGCTTGTTGTGGTTGAGCATCGTGAAATAGAGGCTGTCGACATTCGGAATGTCGCGAAGCTGGCCGCGCGTGATGTCGCCGGCACCTGCGCGCTCGACCTTGATCACGTCGGCGCCGAACCACGCGAGCAGCTGTGTGCATGTCGGTCCCGACTGCACGTGCGTGAAATCCAGGATCCTGACGCCGTCCAATGCCTTGCCCATTACATTCCCCTGTGCCTTGCCGTTAGGTTGGAAACGCGCCGATTGAATCGGCGCGACGGTGCCAAGCCGCGTTGAGCGTCGTCGTGCCGACACACGCCCGAGGCGTGCCGTCGCGTCGACGACGCTCGAACGTGGCACCCATTCACGCTTGCTTCTTCGCGGTGGGATTTAGACTGGTGATGCGGCCACTTTCGGTGCCCGCCTTCTCGTCGATGGCCGCATTGATCAGCGTCGGCTTGCGCGAGCGGATCGCTTCCTGCATCGCGGTGCGCAGCTCGGTGGGTGTGGTGACCATGACGCCCACGCCGCCGAAAGCCTCCATCAGCTTCTCGTAGCGCGCGCCCTTGACGAACACCATGGGCGAAGGATCGCGACCGCCGGCGAGATTCACTTCGTCGCCACGGTACACGCCATTGTTGTTGAGGATGACGACGCAGACCGGCAGGTTGTAGCGGCAAATCGTCTCGACTTCCATGCCGCAGAAGCCGAAAGCGCTGTCGCCTTCGACTGCAATCACCTGCTCGCCGCTGACCACGGCCGCCGCGATCGAGAAGCCCATGCCGACACCCATGACACCCCACGTGCCCACGTCGAGCCGCTTGCGCGGCTTGTACATGTCGACGATGCTGCGTGTGTGGTCGAGCGCGTTCGCTCCCTCGTTGACGAGGATCGCATCGGGATTCGCCTTGATGATGTCGCGCACGACGTTGAGTGCGCTGTGGTAGTTCATCGGCGAAGGATTCTTCGCCAACGACTCGCCCATCTTCGCGACGTTCTTCGTCCTGCGCTCGGTTATCGCGTCGAGCCACTCGGCGGGCGGCTTCGACCAGTTCGACCCGACGGCGGCGAGCATCGCCGATACGCACGAGCCGATGTCACCCACGACCGGCGCGTCGATGCGCACGTTGCTGTCGGCTTCCTGCGGCGAGATGTCGATCTGGATGAATTTCTGGCCGCCCCAGGCCTTGGCCGTCGCGCCGCCCCACGTCTTGCCCTTGCCTTGCGACAACAGCCAGTTGAGGCGCGCGCCGATCAGCATCACGACGTCGGCGCCCGGAAGCACATACGACCGCGCGGCCGACGCGGATTGCTCGTGCGTATCGGGCAGCAGTCCCTTGGCCATCGACATCGGCAGGTAGGGGATGCCGGTCTTCTCCACCAGCGCGCGGATGTCGGCATCGGCCTGCGCGTACGCGGCGCCCTTGCCGAGGATGATCAGCGGACGCTTTGCGCCCTTCAGCAGGTCGAGCGCGCGCTTCACCGCGTCGGGTGCCGGGATCTGGCGCGGCGCCGGATCGACGACCTTGATCAGCGAGTTCCGGCCCGCTTCGGCGTCGATCGCCTGTGGGAACAGCTTGGCCGGCAGGTCGAGGTACACGCCGCCGGGTCGCCCCGAGACGGCCGCGCGAATCGCTCGAGCCACGCCCACGCCGATGTCCTCGACATGCAGTACGCGGAACGCGGCCTTCGCATGCGGCCTGGCGATCGCGAGCTGGTCCATCTCCTCGTAATCACCCTGCTGCAAGTCGACGATCTCGCGCTCCGACGAGCCGCTGATGAGGATCATCGGGAAGCAGTTGGTCGTGGCATTGGCGAGCGCCGTCAACCCGTTGAGAAAGCCGGGCGCGGAGACGGTGAGGCAGATTCCCGGCTTCTGCGTCATGAAGCCGGCGATGGAGGCTGCATAGCCCGCGTTCTGCTCGTGCCGGAACGAGATCACGCGCAGGCCTTCCTTCTGCATCTTGCGCGTGAGATCGGTGATGGGTATGCCGGGCAGGCCGAAGATCGTATCGATGCCGTTGAGCTTGAGGGCGTCGATGACGAGGTGGAAGCCGTCGGTCTCCTGCGGCGAAGCACGGGTCGCGAGCTCGGCGGCCGCGTCAGGCGTGCTGCGCGCGGCGCTGGCAGGCTGGGTGGCAATTTGTTGCATGAGATTCTCCAAACGGCGCGTTCCCGCGAGCGAGATGCGGGCCGGCTCCTGGCAACGACTTGGATGAGAGTGGACACGACCCGCCATTCCCGCGAGCCGCGGCGGTACCCGCTCTTCCGCAGGCGGGAACTCCACCGATCGATATAAGGTATGTGATATATCAGGACTCGTCAACGCTGCTTTGCAGCATCGATGCTAGCGGCACCGCGCCTGCCGCGGCGATCGCTTCGCATCGTCTGCGCAAGCCAGTCGGCGCCCTCGGCCAGCAGGAATTCCTTGAAGGCGAGCGCGACCGGCGGCAGGCGTTTGGTGCTGCGGTGCACAACAAACCAGTGGCGACGCGCCGGAAAGCCGACGACGTCGAGCAGCGCCAGGTTGCCCATCTGTACGTCCTGCGCAACCGCGTGACCGGACATGAAGCTCACGCCCATGCCGGCGATGACTGCCTGCTTGATCGTCTCGTTGCTGCGGATTTCCATCGCCACGTCGACGTCGCGCATCCGCGGTCCGAACGCCTCGTCCATCGCCATCCACGTGTCCGAGCCACGCTCGCGGATGATGAATCGCTCGCGCAGCAGCCGCTCGACGGTGATGCGACGCTTGCCTGCGAGCGGGTGGGCCGGCGGCGCGACGATCACGTAGTCGTGAGGCGCGAACGGTTGTTGCACGATGTCGAGTCCTTGCGGTGGACGCACCATCACCGCGAGGTCGGTCATGTTCTCGGCGAGCCGGTGCAACAGCTCCTCGCGGTTGTGCACGGTCAGGTTGAGCGTCACGCCCGGGTGGCGGCGCATGAAATGCGCGAGGAGCCGCGGGAAGAAATAGTCGCCGGCGCTGATCACCGCGACGTTGAGGCGCCCGCCGGCGACGCCCTTCATGCGTGCCAGCGTTTCCTCGGCGTCGTGGAGCTGCTGCAGCACCGCGTGGCTGTGCACCAGCAACGCGGCGCCCGGTTCAGTCAGGTAGGTCTTCTTGCCGATGCGCTCGAACAGCGCGAGGCCGGCGTGCCCCTCCAGCTCCTTTACCTGTGCCGACACCGCGGGCTGCGACAGGTGCAGCTCCTCGGCGGCGCGCGAAAAGCTGAGATGACGCGCGACCGTGTGGAAGACCTTGAGCTGGCGCAGCGTGACGTTCTTCATGTTGGGCCTTGTATAACCAAAAGGTTATACCGATGACAAAAAAATACTACTACACTTTATGTGTGCAGCGGTCTAGTCTTGCATCGAGGCGTACCTGATCGAGGTCGCCGCGACGAGGAGGATCGCCATGCGCAACGCCCCGATTACCCAACACAACTCCGCCCCCGACGCCGAGCTCGACGCGTTCAACGCGGCATTCGACGAGCTCGGGCTGGAATGGCATTGGGATCGCGCGACAATGGCCGAACTCGCCCCGATCGGCGACGACCGCGAGCGCGTGCGTGCTTACGTCCAGCGCCATCGTGCGCACCTGCTCAAGGTCTACGACGCCGACTTTCTCGGCGCGCTCGTTGCCGACACCAAGCGCCGCCAATCGCAGGCGATTGCCGGCTAGGCCCGCATTGCCGGCTAGTTATGCTGCACCGCAGCACGGTGCCTGCGCGGGATTTCCGTCAGCGGCGGGCGCGGGCCCGACGGAGCGCGACGCGTCAGCTGCCGGAATCGTCACGCGTTACGCGCCCCTCGGTGACCGGTTTGCGCCGCCGCACCGAAAAAGACCGGGAAGGTCTTTGACGCGTCGCGTGTTTCCCTTCGGTGGTTTCTGGTATATAACATTTCAGAGCGACGCGAATGCGACGCGCCGGATGGCCGGGCGCGATCTGCATGCGCACACGCCGATAACGAGGAGGACGGATCCAGGTGGCTTCGATCATGGGCGCGACCGCGCCCGCGATACCGCTTTCACTGCGGCCGATCAACACGAACGTCAGCTTCCGCGACCAGGCCTATGCCGCGCTGAAGGAGGCGATCATGGAGACGGACATCTACTCGCAGCCGCACGAGATCCGCCTCGACGAGCGCCAGCTCTCCAAGTCGCTGGGCGTCAGCCGTACGCCGATCCGCGAGGCGATGACGCTGCTCGAGCAGGAAGGCTTCCTGCGCACGGTGCCGCGGCGCGGCGTGTTCATCGTCCGCAAGACCAAGAAGCAGATCATCGAGATGATCGAGCTGTGGGCCGCCGTCGAGAGCATGGCGGCGCGGCTCGCGACGGTGAACGCATCCGACGCCGAGATCGCGTCGCTGCGGCGGATGTTCGACGAGTTCCGCAACTCGACGCCGGCCGAGCACCTCTCCGAGTATTCCGACGCCAACATCGCGTTTCACCAGGCGATCATCGGCCTGTCGGGATCGCACCTGATGGGCAAGACCATCGAGAACCTGTTCCTGCACGTGCGCGCGATCCGGCGCCTGACGATTTCGCAGAACGACCGCGCGTCGCGCTCGATCGTCGATCACATGCACATCATCGAGGCGCTGGAAAAGCGCGACACCGAACTGGCCGAGCGGCTGGTGCGGCAGCACTCGCTCGACCTCGCCGCGTACGTCGACAAGCACTGCGACTTCCTCGCGTGAATTCATGACCCTCAACGACAACGATTCCCCGCATCGCGATCCCGCGGCCGCCGCAGTGCAGGTGCGAGGCCGCGCATGAACGATACCGCCGTCGTCGACCTGTCGCGGCTGCGCGGCCGAAAAGGCATGCGCAACCATCCGAAGGGCCGCCCGGTCGACCCGGCCGCGCTCGCGGAGATCCGCGCGCTGCTGGCCGATTCGCCACTGCGCCGCGACCTTTTGATCGAGCACCTGCACAAGGTGCAGGATCGCTTCGGCCACATTTCGGCGGCGCACATCGCCGCGCTGGCGCAGGAAATGAAGCTGGCGATGACCGAGGTCTACGAAGTCGCGACGTTCTATCACCATTTCGACGTGGTCAAGGAAGGCGAGCCCGTGCCGCCGCCGATCACCGTACGCGTGTGCGAGACACTGTCGTGCCAGCTGGCGGGCGCGAATGCGCTGCGCAAAGCGCTCACCGGCCTCGAAGGAGCGAACGTGCGCGTGCTGTCGGCGCCGTGCATCGGCCGTTGCGAACATGCGCCCGCCGCCGTCGTCGGCCAATGCACGATCGACGCGGCGACGCCGCAGAAGATCGCCGATGCGATCGCGCAAAACCGCGTCGAGCCCGAAGTGCCGGTGCTGATCGACTACGCAGGGTATCGCAGGGCCGGCGGCTACGCGCTCTACCTCGCCTGCGTCAATGGCGAGCGGCGCGTCGACGACGTCATCGCCGAAATGGAAAATTCGGCGTTGCGCGGCCTTGGCGGCGCCGGCTTTCCGACCGGACGCAAATGGAAGATCGTGCGTGCCGAAGCCGCGCCGCGGTTGATGGCGGTCAACATCGACGAGGGCGAGCCGGGAACGTTCAAGGATCGCTACTACCTCGAACGCGATCCGCACCGCTTCCTCGAAGGCATGCTGATTGCCGCGTGGGCGGTGGGCATCGGCGACATCTATATCTACCTGCGCGATGAATACGCTGCCTGTCGCGTAGCCTTGACTCGCGAAATCGCCGCGCTCGAGGCCGATCCGCCGTGTCCGCTGCCGACGATCCACCTGCGGCGTGGCGCGGGCGCGTACATCTGCGGCGAAGAGTCGGCGATGATCGAATCGATCGAAGGCAAGCGCGGCATGCCGCGGCTGCGTCCGCCGTACGTGGCCCAAGTCGGACTTTTCGGGCGGCCGACGCTCGAGCACAACATGGAGACCCTGTTGTGGGTGCGCGACATCCTCGAAAAGGGTGCGCCATGGTTCGCCGGCCAGGGACGCAACGGCCGCAAGGGCCTGCGCTCGTTCTCGGTATCGGGCCGCGTCGCCAAGCCCGGCGTTCATCTGGCGCCGGCCGGCATCACCGTGCGCGAGTTGATCGCCGAATATTGCGGCGGCATGCTGCCCGGCCACGTGCTCTACGCGTACCTGCCGGGCGGTGCATCCGGCGGCATCCTGCCGGCGTCGATGGGTGACATTCCGCTCGACTTCGACACGCTGCAGCCCTATGGTTGCTTCATCGGCTCGGCGGCGGTGATGATCCTGTCGCAGCACGACCGCGCACGCGACGCGGCGCTCAACCTGATGCACTTCTTCGCCGAGGAATCGTGCGGTCAATGCACGCCTTGCCGCGTCGGTACCGACAAGGCGGCCGGGTTGATGGCGCGCACCCACTGGGACAAGCCGTTGCTCGACGACCTGTCGCAGGCGATGGCGGACGCGTCGATCTGCGGGCTCGGCCAGGCGGCACCGAATCCGATTGCCTGTGTCTACAAATACTTCGCTCACGAGCTCGAACCATGAACGCACCGTTGCCCCGCGAAATCGAACAGGCCGTCGAGTTCACGCTCAACGGCGCCGCGGTTGCCGCCGCCCCGGGCGAGACGATCATCGAGGTTGCCGACCGGCTGGGTGTGCCGATACCGCGGCTTTGCTACAAGCCGGGCATGCGTGCCGACGGCAACTGCCGCTCGTGCATGGTCGAGATCAAGGGCGAGCGCGTACTCGCGCCGTCGTGCTGTCGGCAGCCTGCAAAGGGCATGGACGTCAAGAGCGATTCGCCGCGGGCCGTGCATGCGCAGAAGCTGATCGTCGAAATGCTCGCCTCCGACATGCCGGACCGCATCTACAAGACCGATTCCGAGCTCGATTTCTGGAAGAACGCGCTGAAGATCGGCAAGCCGCGCTTCGCGCGCCGCGTGCAGCCCCGGGCCGACCTGTCGCATCCGGCGATGGCGGTCAATCTCGACGCTTGCATCCAGTGCACGCGCTGCGTGCGCGCCTGCCGGGAAGTGCAGGTCAACGACGTCATCGGCTATGCGTTTCGTGGTGCGGCGTCGGCGATCGTGTTCGACGAGGGCGACCCGATGGGCGACTCGACGTGCGTCGCCTGCGGCGAATGCGTGCAGGCCTGCCCGACCGGCGCGCTGTCGCCGGCGCATGACGCCTACCTGGTGCCTACGCAGAAGCTCGTGCAGTCGGTGTGCCCGTACTGCGGCGTCGGCTGCCAGCTCAACTATCACGTCAACGACAACAAGATCGTGCGCGTCGAAGGCCGCGACGGCATCGCCAATCACGACCGGTTGTGCGTCAAGGGCCGCTTCGGCTTCGACTATGTCGCGCATCCGCAGCGCCTTACCAAGCCGCTGATCCGCCGCGAAGGCGTTCCCAAGTCGGCGGATTTCACCGTCGATCCCGCCAACTATGCGAGCGTGTTCCGCGAAGCCACGTGGGAAGAGGCGCTCGCGCACGCCGGCGTCAAGCTGCGCGAAATCCGCGACACGCGCGGCCCGCGCGCGCTGGCCGGATTCGGCTCGGCGAAAGGGTCCAACGAAGAGGCGTACCTGTTCCAGAAGCTCGTCCGCACCGGCTTCGGCTCGAACAACGTCGACCACTGCACGCGGCTGTGCCACGCGTCGAGCGTTGCGGCATTGCTCGAAGGGGTGGGCTCTGGCGCGGTGTCGAACCCGGTGATGGATGTGATGGTCGCCGATGTCGTGCTGCTGATCGGCGCCAATCCTGTCGTCAATCACCCTGTCGGCGCGACGTGGATCAAGAACGCCGTGAAGAACGGCATGCGCCTGATCATCGCCGATCCGCGGCGCTCCGAGCTCGCGCGCCATGCGACACGCTTCCTGCAATTCAAGCCCGACACCGACGTCGCGATGCTCAACGCGATCATGCACACGATCGTCGAGGAAGGCCTGACGGATCCGGCGTTCATCGCCAATCGCACCAGCGGCTACGATGAGCTCAAGCGCAACGTCGCCGCCTTCAGTCCCGAGCTGATGGCGCCGATCTGCGGCATCGACGCGCCGACGCTGCGCGAGGTCGCGCGCATGTACGCGACATCCAGGGGTTCGATGATCCTGTGGGGCATGGGCATCTCGCAGCACACGCACGGCACCGACAACGCGCGCTGCCTGATCGCGCTGGCGATGATGACCGGGCAGATAGGGCGTCCCGGCACCGGCCTGCATCCGTTGCGCGGCCAGAACAACGTGCAGGGCGCCAGCGACGCCGGGCTGATCCCGATGATGTTCCCCGATTACCAGGCGGTGGGCGATGCCGGCATCCGCGCCAAGTTCGAGGCGATGTGGGGCGCTGCGCTCGACCCGCAACCGGGCCTGACTGTCGTCGAGATCATGAACGCCGTGCACGCGGGCGACATACGCGGCATGTACGTGATGGGCGAGAACCCGGCGATGTCGGATCCCGACGTCCAGCACGCGCGCCAGGCGCTCGCCGAGCTCGAAATGCTGGTCGTGCAGGACATCTTTCTCACCGAGACCTGCTATCACGCCGACGTGATCCTGCCGGCATCGGCGTTCCCGGAGAAGACCGGCACCTTCACCAACACCGACCGCGCCGTACAGCTCGGTCGCCAGGCGCTCGACCCGCCGGGTGACGCGCGCCAGGACCTGTCGATCATCATCGCGCTGGCGAAAGAGCTGGGACTCGACTGGACGTATACGCATCCGCGCGACGTGTTCAATGAAATGCGCAAGGCCATGCCGTCGATCGCCGGCATCACGTGGGAGCGCCTCGAAGCCGAGCACGCGGTCACCTATCCGTGCGAGCAGGTGGGCGATCCCGGCGAGCGCGTCGTGTTCGTCGACGATTTCCCGACGCCGACCGGCAAGGCGCGCATCGTGCCGGCGCAGTTCATCACCGCCAACGAAACGCCCGACGACGAGTATCCGTTCGTGCTGATCACCGGCCGCCAGCTCGAGCACTGGCATACCGGCAGCATGACGCGGCGCACCGTCGTGCTCGATGCGATCGAGCCCGGACCGGTGGCGTCCGTCAATTCGGAAGATCTCGCGGTGCTCGGCGTGCCGCCAGGCGGCACGATCACCGTGTCGTCACGCCGCGGCGAAGTCACGCTGTACGCGCGCGCCGACGAAGGCACGCCGCGCGGCGCGATCTTCATCCCGTTCTGTTACTACGAAGCCGCAGCCAACATCCTGACCAATCCGGCGCTCGATCCGTTCGGCAAGATCCCCGAGTTCAAGTACTGCGCGGTGAGGGTCGTGGCGGGCGGCGAGGCAAGCATGGCGATGGGCTACAGCGGCAACGACGTGCTGGAAGCCGAAGAAAAAGCCCACTGAATCGAAGTACGGGTGGAGGCAGGTCGAATTGCGCGACGCCAAGTCGCGCGCTTCGTTTTTTACGCGCTCGCCCCGTCGGTGCGGCCGCTACGCGAACGCGCCGCAAGTGAAATGGAGCGCAATTACGGTCACAGGTGCGCGAGCGCCTTCCACCACATCCAGGCACCGAGTATCCACAGCATCACCGCGAACGCCCTGCGCAAGCGCGTCACCGGCCATGCATGCGCAACACGCGCACCCAATGGCGCGAACAGCATGCTGGTGACGACGATCCCCGCCAGCGCCGGCAGGTAGACGTAGCCCACCGCATACGACGGCAGATCGGCGGCGCGCCAGCCGGCGAAGACGAAACCGATCGCCGACGCCACGGCGACTGGCCAGCCGATCGCGGCGGACGTCGCCACCGCGGCGTGCACCTTGATGTTGCAGCGGGTCATGAATGGCACCGCGAGAAAGGCGCCGCCGGTGCCGACCATGCCGGCGACGAGGCCGATCACCGTGCCGACGCCGAACATCGCGCCCTTGCCGGGCAGCTCGCGCGTCGCCTTCGGCGGCTTCGCCCACAGCATCCGCGCGGCGGTGAACCATGTGAAACTTCCAAAGATCGCCGCCATCACGCGCGCCGGCAGCGCGCTCGCGATCTGCGGTCCGATCAGCGAGCCCAGCACGAGCCCCGGCGCCATCGCCGTCACCACCGGCCACAGCACGGCGCCCCGGCTGTGGTGCGCGCGTGCCGACGCGAACGCGGTGAACACGATCGATGCGGCGGAGGTGCCGATCGCCATCGGCAACAGGTGTTCGACGCCGATGCCCTGGTGCTCGAACACTTCGACCAGCACCGGCACCATCGTGAAGCCGCCGCCGATGCCGAAGAGTCCCGCGAGGAATCCGACGAACGCGCCGAGCGCCAGGAAAATGGGAACGAGCGCGAGACTCAAACGCGCGCCCTGGCCTGTGCAAGTCGCGTAATGTGCGTCCATTCGGCCAGCGCCACCGGCGTGATCGACAATCGGCTGCCGCGCTGCAGCAGCAGCATGCCACGCAGCACGGGATCGTCGCGCAATTGCGCGAGCGCAATGAACGGAATCTTCTCGCGCAGCTTGACGTCGACGTTGACCCAGCGCGGAACTTCATGCGTCGCCTTGGCGTCGAAGTAGGGACTCTTGCGATCGAACTGCGTGGCGTCGGCGTAAGCCTTGCGCGTCACCTCGACGATGCCGGCGATGCCCGGCTGCGGGCAGCTCGAGTGATAGAAGAACGCGAGGTCGCCCGGCTGCATGTCGTCACGCATGTAATTGCGCGCCTGGTAATTGCGCACGCCGAACCACGCGGTGGTCTTTTTCGGCGCGCAGGCGAGATCGTCGATCGACATCTCGTCCGGCTCGGATTTCATCAACCAGTGGCGCATCGTGCGGAGGGGATCGTCGCGGATTGCAGAGCGGGCATTCGTCATGAAAATCCCGGCCCGCGCGTGCACGCGAACCGGGATCGGATGGCAACCCGCCTTGTTTCGGGCGATGGCGATTGCCGAATGGGTCCCCGCGAGTGCCGTCGTGGCCGTTTGCCTTGAACCGAAGTTCAAGTCGGCGGTCTGCCGGGACCTTCAGGCGCCTCCGCGAAGGAAGTGCACACCGGTCCGCTTGGCGCAACCGCCTCGCTTACATAGCATTGGTTCAAAGACACTGAGGCCGGTCTCGAACACCGCAGGGGATTGAGCTTCAGGTCGTCAGAAGAGCTTCTCCTGACCCGCGAGCAACTGGTCGATCGCGGTACCCATGTCACGAATTCTACGCTGTGCCGACGTGACGTCAACCGCGCCTTCACGCGCCGATGGCTTGGCGCCGGCGCGTTCGCGCAACAGGTCGTGCGTGATGTTGAGCGCGGCCATCACCGCGATGCGATCGGCGCCCGACACCTTGCCCTGGTCGCGGATTTCGCGCATGCGTCCGTCGAGATGCGCGACCGCCTGCGTCAGCTCGGCGCGCTCGTGTTCCTTGCAGGCGATCTTGTAGTCGCGCCCGAGGATGTTGGCATCGAGCGTGACGGTGCGCTCGGGCGGCTCGCGTGTACTCATTCGGCGGGCATGCGCGCCATCAGCTCGTCGAGCCGCGCGCTCGCCTCGTGCATACGTGTCGCCAGGTCGCGGTTCTTGTCCTGCACGGCGGCCAGGTCGCGGCGCAGGCTCTCGTTCGCCGCCCGCATCGCGCGCGTATGCGCGATCAGCGTCGCAAGCTTCTGCTCGAGTTGTCCGATATCGGCGTCCATCCGTCCACTATAGGCATGCGTGCGTGCGAGCGTCAACCACGCGCCTGCAACGCTCAACCGGCGCCGGTAGTGAGCGCTTCGTAGCGCACGCGGCGCACTTCCAGCTCCTCGACGCCGCCCGGCGTGTGCAGCGTGACGATGTCGCCTTCGCGCGACTTGAGCAATGCGCGTGCCATCGGCGAGATCCAGCTGATGTAGCCGCGCGCGGTGTCGATCTCGTCGATGCCAACGATCGACACGGTGCGCTCGCTGCCGACGCGGTCGGCGACCGTCACCGTGGCGCCGAAGAACACCTGGTCGGCGTCGTCGTCGTCGCGTCGACCCGCGGGATCGACGACCTCGGCGACGTCGAGCCGCCTGACGAGAAAGCGGATGCGCCGGTCGATTTCGCGCAGCCGCTTCTTGCCGTAGATGTAGTCGCCGTTCTCCGAACGGTCGCCGTTGCCGGCCGCCCACGACACCGTCGCCACGAGCTGCGGCCGCTCGACCTTGTTGAGCGCCTCGAGCTCGCCGGTCAGCCGCGCGAAGCCGCCCGGCGTCATGTAGTTGCGCGTGCCGACGGGAAGCGGCGGCGCGATGTCGACATCGTCGTCGTCGATCGCTTCCGACGCCGCATCCTCGTTGGTGAAGGCCTTGTTCATCCGCGATCGCGCGATGTTATGCAGACCTTCGATTTTACGCCGGTCGTCGGGAGAGGCCGGCGCCGGCGTGCAGCACCTATAATCATCCACGCGATGCGCGATCCCCTGACACCCGCACGCACGCTGGTCGTCGTCGCGCTCTGCGCGGGCGGCAGCGCGCTGGCGCTCGTGTTCGCGTTGTGCGCCGGCAGCGTCGCGATCGACGCCGGCAGCGTGCTCGACGCGCTGTCGGGTCGCGCCGGCGTGCCTCGCGAGACCCGCGACATCGTCATCGCGCTGCGGCTGCCGCGCGCGCTATGCGCATTCGCGGTCGGCGGGCTGCTCGCGCTCGCCGGCGCGCTGATGCAGGTGGTGTTGCGCAATCCGCTCGCCGACCCTTACGTGTTGGGCCTTTCCGGCGGCGCCGCCGTCGGCGCGTTGCTGGCGATCCTCGCAGGCGCCGCGGCGATGATCGGCCCCGCCGCTTTCGCGGGCGCACTGCTGTCGACGTCGATCGTGTTCACGCTGGCGGGCCAGCGCGAAGCGGTGCAATCGACGCGACTGCTGCTGACCGGCGTCGTCGTCGCCGCCGGCTGGAGCGCGTTCATCGCGCTGCTGTTGTCGCTCGCACCTTCCGCGCAGGTCAAGGGCATGTTGTTCTGGCTGCTGGGCGACCTGGGAGGCGCCGCCGATCCACGTCCCGCGCTCGCGGCACTGCTGCTGGCGTTCGTGCTCGCCTGGGCGCTGGCGCGCAGCCTCAACCGTCTCGCGCGCGGCGCCGATCATGCAGCGGCACTCGGTGTCGATGTCGATCGCACCGCGCTGGCGACGCACGGCATCGCCGCGTTCGCGGCCGCCGCCGCGGTCACGCAGGCCGGCAGCGTCGGCTTCGTCGGGCTCATCGTTCCGCATGCGCTGAGGCTCGTGCTCGGCAACGACCAGCGCCTGCTGCTGCCCGCGGCGGTGTTCGCCGGCGGCGCGCTGGTCGTCGTCGCCGATACGCTCGCGCGCACGGTGTTCGCGCCGCAGCAAGTGCCGGTGGGCGTCATCACCGCGCTGATCGGCGTGCCGACGTTCCTGTGGCTGCAAAGGCGCGCACCATGAGCGCGCCGGGCCATACCAGCGGCGATCACCGGAGTGCTACGCGTGAAGGCGATCCGGTCAACGCCAGCCTGCTCGCGACGCGGGACCTGCGCGCGGGCATCGGCGCGCGCGCGTTCTGCGACGCGCTGTCGATCGACGTCGGCGCCGGCGACGTGTGGGCGATCATCGGTCCCAATGGCGCCGGCAAGACCACGCTGTTGCGCACGCTCGCCGGCCTCGCTGCGCCGCTGGCGGGAACGGTCATGCTCGGCGGCCGGCCCTTGGAAACGCTGTCGCTACGCTTGCGCGCGCAGTCGCGCGGCGTGCTGCCGCAGGACGACGTAGACGCATTCGCGGTGTCGGTCGCCGACAGTGTGCTCGCGGCGCGCCATCCACACATCGCGTGGCACGCATGGGAGCGCGATGCCGACCGGCGCATCGCCGGCGACGCGCTCGCCGCGTTCGGCGTCGCCGATCTTGCCGCACGCGACGTGCGCACCCTGTCCGGCGGCGAGCGCCGGCGCGTCGCGCTCGCCGAACTGGTGGCGCAGGACACGCCGCTGCTGCTGCTCGACGAGCCGTCGTCGCATCTCGACATCGGCCAGCAGGTCGCCGCGCTCGACGCGCTGACGGCGCTCGCGCGCGGGCGCCGCAAGGCGCTGGTGATGGTGCTGCACGACCTGCATCTCGCGGCGCGCTACTGCGACCATGCGATCGCCATCGGTGGCGGCGGTGCCATCGCCGGCGCCGCGTCGGAGATCCTGCGCGAAGCACCGCTGTCGGCGTTGTTCGGCCGCGCGCTGCTCGAGCTCGGCGCAGGCGCGACGCGGACATTCGTGCCGCGATGAGCGGGCCGTCACGGGCGCAGCGCCGCGCACAGTTGCGCGACGCCGCGCGCGAAGCGCGGTCCGGCGCGGTGCAACAGGTTGGCGTCGACGACGCGCAGCCGGTCATCGCGCACCGCCGGAATCTCCGGCCAGCGCCGCCAGGCGTCGAGCCATGCCGGACGCTTCGCATCGTCGGCGCCGGCGACGATCACCTGCGGACGCGCGGCGATCACCGCTTCCTTGCTGACGACGGGCGCCGCGACGCTGAGCGCGGCGAACACGTTCTCGCCGCCGCACAACGTGATCGCTTCGCTGATCAGGTGCGCACCGCCGACGGTGAAGATCGGCTCGCCCCAGATTTCGTAGAACACACGCAGCGGCACCTCGCCCGGCGTGCCGCGGCGCGAGGCTGCGATATCGGCGCGGAACGCCGCGGCGGCACGTAGCGCGACATCGCGCGTCCCGGCGAGATCACCCAGGCGCTCGACGTCCCCCGCGATTGCGTCGATCGTCCGCGCGTTCGACGTGAACACCGCGATGCCGCGCTGCCCGATCGCCGCCAGTTGCGCCGATGTCGTATAGGGCCAGGTGACGACGAGATCGGGCTTCAGCGCGACGATGCGCTCGAGGTCGACGGCATTGGCGTCGCCGACGATGGCAATGCCGGGGGCCTGGGGCGGAAAGTCCGAGCCCGCGACGACCCCGACCACGTAAGCGCCGGCGCCGGCGGCGAACAGCAGCTCCGTCACGTGGGGCGCGAGCGCGACGATGCGCCGCGCGGGCTGCGCAAGCGCGACGCGCACGCCGGCGTCGTCGATGGCGACGACGTCGGCGCGCACCGGCAGGCCGGCTCCGAGCTGCAGCACGACGAGCAGCATCCACCGCGCCCGCAATGCCCGGCGGGCGATGCCGGCGACGCTCATAGCGCCCAACGCATGCCACCGAACCACTGCGCACCGCCAGTCGCGTAATCGGCGACGAGCTCGTAGCGCTTATCGAGCACGTTGTCGGCGCGCAGGAACAGCGTGATTCCGTGTGCCAGCGCCCATTGCGCGGTGAGGTTGACGATCGCGTACCCTCCCAACCGGCGCAGGTTGGCGGCGTCGTCGAAACGCTCCGACGACGCCACCACTTCAGCGCCGATATGCCATGCGGCGACGCGCTGCATCGCGCCGAGACTCATGTGCCGGCGTGCGCGCCGCGGCAGCAGGTGGCCGGTGGCGTCCTCCTCGGGCGATGCGAGATCGATGGACGCGCGCAGCGTCGTGTCGCGCCATGCGGCGCTGCCCGCGAGCGTGGCTCCGGCCAGCGTCGCATGCGCGACGTTCTGCGGCGCGCAATTGAAGTCGGCGTCGCAGACGAACAGGATCATGTCGGTCAGCCGGTTGCGGTAGGCAACGACGCTCGCATCGAGCGCGACGCCATCCACCGATCCGTTCCAATGGATGCTGCCTTCGACGTTGCGCGATTTCTCCGGCGCCAGGTCCGGATTCGAGAACCCGGGAAAATACAGGTCGTTGAACGACGGCGCCTTGAACGCGTTGCCGTAGCTCGCGGTGACGCGCCATGCCGGCGAGATCCGCAAGCCGTAGGCGACGGCGCCGGTGCTGCGGTTGCCGAACTGCGTCGCGTTGTCGTGACGCACGTTGGCCTGCAATGCGTGCGCGCCAATCGCCATCTGCCAGGCGCCGAACACCGCGTCGGTGTCACGCGTGGTCACGACGAACGCGTCGTCGGTGGCGACCGTCTCTTCGCGGCGCTCGACACCCAGCGTCGCCAACGCGCGCGTGACCTGCCAATCCGCCAGCTGCGATCCGACATCGAACTCGTTCTGCCATGCGTACTGGCGCTGGCGCGTGCGGAATGGAAAGTCACCCAAGCCGGTCTTCGATACCGATTCGTCGCTGCCGCTGCCCGCGGTCAGTCGCGACGTCCACTGCGGCGTGAGCTTGTTGACGCTGGCGAGGCCGTAGCTTTCAAGCGTGGTGACCGTGCGATCGTCGAACGCGTCGCCGCCGTCGTACTGCGCGTCGAGCCGGCTGCGGAAATAGTGCGCCGTCAGTGCCTGCCCGGGCGACCAGTCGTAACCGCCATTCGCGCTGACGCCGCGGTTGCGATAGCCGTCGCGATCGGCGTCGAAACTGAAATTGCCCGGATTGTCGATCGCGTTGAAGCCCTGGCTGCGCGCGCCGCTGACCTGTACGGCGCCGCGCCAGCCGCTGCCGCCCCCACTGACGCCGGCGCCGCCTTCCCATGTGCCATAGCGGCCGGAACCGATGGTGGCGTTGGCATGCATGCCGTCATCGCCATTGCGCGTAAACACCTGGACCACGCCGCCGATCGCGTCGCTGCCGTACATCGACGACGCCGGCCCGCGCAGGATCTCGATGCGCTCGACCTGGCCCAGCGGGATGGCTTCGAGCGCCGTCGTGCCGCTGCTCGACGATGACACGCGCAGGCCGTCGACCAGCACGACCGCCTGGTTGGCGTTGCTGCCGCGGATGAACATGCCGGACGTTCCGCCGCGACCGCCGTTCTGCACGATCTCCACGCCTGGCTGGCGCTGCAGCAGTTCGGCGAGGCTGTCGGCGCCGCTGCGCGCAATGGCGTCGGCGTCGATCACCGTCACATCGGCCAGCAGCGTCGCGAACGGTTGCGGCACACGCGTCGCGGTGACGAACAGCGGCGGCATCGTCACCGCCCGCTCCGACATGCCGGCGGCGTTGCCCTGTGAGAAAGCCGCAGACGCGATTGCAACAAGAAACAAGGCGGGACCGCGGCGCATGGCGGCGGCGTGCGTGCGATTGAAACGTGAATGACGCATCGAATTTCCCCTTCATGCCATGCCGACCCGCATGGACGTGATGTCGCGAACGATGCGATGCGAAGGGGTACGACGGGCGCTGGCATGTGCGACGACGGCGACCGCCGCGACGCCTCCCGCACCGCGCTCTCGCCGGCTCGACATCGCGCGCTTCGCGCGCTGGTCGATCAGCGTTTCGCAGGCCGGTCTCCGGGCTCGCCGGTCTTGATCGCTCGCCTTCCCGTCATGGCGACAGTGGCATGTCGAACGATCCGCACCGACTTACCGTTGCGGGGGCAGCCGCGGCATGTCGCGCCCATTCGCGCGTTTTCACCGCATTCCCGTTTAATCCACCGTGCGAGAAACGCCCGACGGACACCTGCGGAGGTCATTCTAGCGCGCCGTGGCGACTACGTGGGCGGCGTCCTCGCGCGTGCCGCCGCTGCTATAATCCGCAGCCCTTTCGACGATGCTTGGCAAGCCCCCACCGTTTGACCCGCGGCACCGGGGCAAGGACGCCTCCTTGGCACAGAAGCTCTACATCCGCACGTTCGGATGCCAGATGAACGAGTACGACTCGGACAAGATGGCCGACGTGCTCGCCGCGAGCGACGGACTCGCGCTCACCGACACCCCGGATGACGCCGATGTCATTCTGTTCAACACCTGCTCGGTGCGCGAAAGGGCGCAGGAGCGCGTGTTCCACGATCTCGGCCGCGTGCGCGAGCTGAAGCTCGCCAATCCCGATCTCATCATCGGCGTCGGCGGCTGCGTCGCGTCGCAGGAAGGCGCCGCGATCGTCGAGCGTGCGCCGTACGTCGACGTGGTGTTCGGACCACAGACGCTGCACCGGCTGCCGCAGCTCATCCGCGCGCGCCGTGCGAGCGGCGTTCCGCAGGTCGACATCACGTTCCCCGAGATCGAGAAGTTCGACCACCTGCCGCCGGCGCGCGTCGACGGCCCGTCCGCGTTCGTGTCGGTGATGGAAGGCTGCAGCAAGTACTGCACGTTCTGCGTAGTCCCGTATACGCGCGGCGAGGAGGTGAGTCGTCCGTTCGACGACGTGCTGACCGAAGTCGCCGATCTTGCCGACCAGGGCGTGCGCGAAATCACGCTGCTCGGCCAGAACGTCAACGCGTACCGCGGCGCATGCGACGCCGACGACGATGCCGACGGCGTCGCCGACCTCGCGATGCTGGTCGAATACATCGCCGAAATGCCCGGCGTCGAGCGCATTCGCTACACGACCTCGCATCCGAAGGAGATGAGCGCGCGCCTGATTGACGCGCACGCGCGCGTCGACAAGCTCGCCGCGCACCTGCACCTGCCGGTGCAATCGGGCAGCGACCGCATGCTTGCGGCGATGAAGCGCGGCTACACGTCGCTCGAGTACAAGTCGACCGTGCGCAAGCTGCGCGCGGCGCGGCCCGGTCTTGCGCTGACATCCGACTTCATCGTCGGCTTTCCCGGCGAGACCGACGCCGATTTCGCGCAGACGCTGAAGCTCGTCGACGACATCGGCTTCGACGGCAGCTTCAGCTTCGTCTACAGCGCGCGACCCGGCACCCCGGCGGCCGACCTGCCCGATCCCGTGCCCGAATCGGTGCAGAAGGCGCGCCTCGCGCAGCTGCAGGCGGTGATCGACGCGCAATACGCGGCGGCGAGTATCGCGATGGTGGGCTCGCGCCAGCGCGTGCTGGTGACGGGCGCCGCCGCGCGTGACGCGAGCGAGCTCGCCGGCCGCACTGACAACAACCGCGTCGTCAATTTCGCCGGCGATGCGGCTTCGACCGGCAACTACGCCGACGTGATCATCACGCGCGCACTCGCCCATTCGCTGCGCGGCGAGCTTGCGCACTGACAACGCGCGCCGCACCCAACCCTCGCCTCAACCCGGAATTCGACCATGCACGCTTGCCATCCGATGCCGCGCCTGACGGTCATCGCCATCGCCGCCACGCTCGTTTTCACCAGCGGTTGCGCGACGCTCGCGGCACCCACCGCCACCGCCAAGCCGGCCGATGCAAACGCGAACGCCGCGGTCGCCGCAGCCGCGGCGGCGGGGGCTGCCGCGGCTGCGCGCTCGCCTGCCGCGCCGGCCGCGGTCGCGCCGGGTGGGGCGCCTGCGCCCGCGCCGATCGCCGCAGCAGCAGCGGCCGCGGCAGGTGCGGCGGCGGCCGCCGCGTCGGCCACCAAGCCGTTCGCCGACGTGATCAAGGATGCGACCACGCAGACCGGCCTGTTCGCGCTCTACGCCAGGGACGACAAGGTGTGGCTCGAGATCAAGCCCGACCAGTTCGACAAGCCGTTCTTCTTTTCCGCGAATCTCGCCGCCGGCCTCGGCGAGAATTTCCTGTTCGGCGGGCTGATGGGTGGCTATCCGGGCTTCGTCGGTCATTCGCAGGTCGCCGTATGGCACAAGATGGGCAGCCATGTGCAGCTCATCGCCAGGAACGAGCGCTACTTCGCGAAGGCCGGCACGCCCGAGGCGCTCGCCGTCAGCGCTGCGTTTTCCGACAGCCTGCTGGGCGCCGCGGCCATCGTCTCGCAGCCCCATCCGCAAACCCACGGCGTGCTGATCGAGCTCAATGCGCTGCTGCTGACCGATCTGCCGGGCGCCAACGGCGTGCTGGAGCGCACGTACCGGCAGTCGTACACGTTCGACGCGCGCAATTCGGCGATCACGCGCACGCGCGCCACCGAGGACGAGATCAGCGCCGCCGTCACCGCACACTATTCGCTCGCGCGTGTCGCCCAGCCGGCGGCGCCGCCGTCGACGGCACCGTATACGCCGCCGCCCAGCACGGTTCCCGACATCCGCAGCCTGTTCCTGGGCTTCTACTACAACTTCGCCAAGCTTCCCGACGAACCGATGCGTCCGCGGCTCGCCGATGCGCGCATCGGCTACTTCACGACGACGCGCTACGATTATTCGAACGACAATCCGCTGACGCCGCGCCAGAACTACGTGCGCCGCTGGCGCCTCGAAAAGAAGGATCCGTCGGTGCCGCTGTCCGAACCGAAGCAGCCGATCGTGTTCTGGCTCGACCGCAACATTCCGCTCGAGTACCGGCCGACGATCATCGCCGGCGTCGAGGAGTGGAACCGCGCGTTCGAGAAGATCGGCTTCAGGAATGCCGTGCAGGCGAAAGTGCAGCCCGACGATGCCGATTTCGACACCCTCGACGCGCGCCATGCGTCGATCCGCTGGATGGCCACCGCCCGCCCGGCATTCGGCGGCATCGGACCGTCGCAGGTCGACCCGCGCACCGGCGAGATCCTCGACGCCGACATCGGCATCGACCCGGTGCGCATCCGCAACCGCCGCGCGGTGCACTCCGACCAGTTGACCGAGTCGAAGGCGCAGCCATCCGACACGCTGTTTCCGCAAAGCTACCTGTGCCAGCGCGAGGACATCGCCGCGCAGGAGGAGGGCTTCGCGCTCGACCTGATGGAAGCGCGCGGCGACATGGAGCCCGGCAGCCCCGAGGAACAGAAATTCATCCTCGACGACCTGAAGGACGTGGTGATGCACGAGGTCGGCCACGCGCTGGGGCTCACGCACAATTTCCGCGCGTCGACGATCTACACGCGTGCACAGCTCGATGACCCGGAGTTCACGCGCACGCACGGCATCGCCGGGTCGGTGATGGAGTACAACGCGATCAATATCGCGCTCAAGGGCGAGCGCCAGGGATCGTATTCGATGCCGATGCTCGGGCCCTATGATTACTGGGCGATCGAATACGGCTATCGCGAGATTCCGGCGACCGAGGAAAAGCTGCAGCTTGCGCGCATCGCCTCGCGCAGCAGCGAGCCGCTGCTGGCCTACGCGTACGACGAGGAGTCGGCGCTGGGCTACGACCCCGACGCCAACATCAGCGACCTTTCCGACGATCCGCTGTCGTTCGCGCACCGCCGCATCGACCTCGCCAACGAGCTGTGGGATCGCTGGCAGGTGCGCGAGCTGCCGGCGGGCGATAGCCTGTCGCGGTATCGCCGCAACATGACGCGCGGCCTCATCGCCGTGCGCGACGCCGGCTTGTCCGCGACGCGCTACATCGGCGGCATCAGCATGCTGCGCGACGCCGCCGACTCGGGCCGCACGCCACTCAATCCGGTGGCGCCGCAACGCCAGCGCGACGCGCTCAAGCTGATCGAGACGAGCATCTTCAGCGCCGACAGCTTCCGCTTCCATCCGTCCTTCCTGCGCAAGCTGTCCACCGACTGGCTCGACCGCAACGACTCGTTCGACGTCGGGCTGACGAGTTCCGAGCTCGACTATTCGCTGCCCACGCAGGTGTTGCTGGTGCAGCGCGCGGTGCTGGATCGCGTGCTGTCGGACCCGGTCGCGCAGCGCATCCTCAACAGCGAATCGCTGGTCGACAAGCCGGCCGAGGCGCTCAAGCTGTCCGAGATCTACGGCTCGCTGCATGCGGCGATCTTCAGCGAGCTCAGGAGTGGCAAGGACATCCCGTTGTTGCGGCGCGACCTGCAGCGCGAATACATCAGCCACCTGACGCGCCAGGTGCTGCGTCCGGTGGCGGCGATGCCCGCCGACGCGCGTGCGATCGCGCGCGCCGACGCGAAGGCGCTGCGCGCCGAGATCAGCGGCGCGCAATCGCGCAAGGGATATTCGCCAGAGGCGCGCGCGCACCTCGCCGAATCGCTGCAGACGCTCGATGAAGCACTGAAGGCGCCGGTCATCCGCGGCACGCTCTGACCATGGCGGCGCCGCCAATCGCGCACCGCGCGCTGACGCTGGCGCCGCTCGACAATCGCGCACTGTCGAACCTGTGCGGGCCGCTCGATGCCAACCTGCGGCAGATCGAGGCGGCGCTCGACGTCACGATCACGCATCGCGGCGCCGTGTTCGACATCGCCGGCGACGCGCATGCCGCCGCCAACGCCGCGGAAGCGCTCGAACGCTTCTACGCGCGCGCGGCGGGCGCGTTGTCGGTCGAGGACATCCAGCTCGGACTGGTCGAGATCGTGCGCGCGCCGCGCAAGCCCGTCCCGGGCAGCGTCCCGCAAGCGTCCCCCGTGCTGCACACGCGGCGCAGCGACCTGCACGGCCGCACGCCCAACCAGATCACGTACCTCAACGACATCATCTCGCACGACATCACGTTCGGCATCGGCCCCGCTGGCACCGGCAAGACCTACCTCGCCGTCGCCTGCGCAGTCGACTCGCTGGAACGCGAGGCGGTCAAGCGCATCGTGCTGGTGCGCCCCGCCGTCGAGGCGGGCGAGCGCCTGGGCTTCCTGCCGGGCGATCTTGCGCAGAAGGTCGACCCGTACCTGCGCCCGCTGTACGACGCGCTGTACGACCTGATGGGATTCGACAAGGCGGCCAGGCTGCTCGAACGGCAGACGATCGAGCTGGCGCCGCTCGCGTACATGCGCGGGCGCACGCTCAACCACAGCTTCATCATTCTCGACGAGGCGCAGAACACGACTCCCGAGCAGATGAAGATGTTCCTGACGCGGATCGGCTTCGGCAGCCAGGCGGTGATCACCGGCGACGTCACGCAGATCGACCTCGCGCGCGGGCAGAAGAGCGGCCTGATCGAGGCCGAGCGGATCCTGCGGGGCGTGCGCGGCATCGCGTTCAGCAAGTTCACCAGCAGCGACGTCGTCCGCCATCCGCTGGTGCAGAAGATCATCGACGCGTACGACCGCGACGCGATGCCATGACGCCGGCGCGCGCTGCGGCGGCACCAGCGTTGCGTGCGGCCGGCCGCGCGGCGGCACCCGACGTGCGCGTGCAATACGCGGTGTCGCGCGCCGGCCTTCCCGCTCCGGCGACGGTGCGCCGCTGTGCGCGCGCCGCGGCGGAGCGCGCGCTCGCCGTGACGGTGCGCTTCGTCGGCGCGCGCGAAGCGCGCGCGCTCAACGCGCGCTACCGGGGCAAGGACCACGCGACCAACGTGCTGACCTTCGTGTACGATGATGGCGGACTGCTGACGGGGGACCTGGTGCTGTGCGCGCCGGTGCTGCGTCGCGAAGCCAGAGCCCAGGGGAAGAGCGTGATCGCGCACAGTGCGCACTTGCTGGTCCACGGCATGCTGCATCTGCAGGGCTACGACCACGACGTCGACGCCGACGCGCAGCGCATGGAGCGGCGCGAAGCCCAGCTGCTCGCGTCGCTGGGCCATCCCGACCCCTATACAACGTGAGCGACCCAGACGCCGACGACAAACCGAGCCTGCTCGAGCGGATTTCCGCGTTCCTGACGCGCGCGCCCGAGGACCGCGACGAGCTGCGCCTGCTGCTGCGCGGGGCCTACGAGCGCAAGCTGTTCGACGCCGATGCGCTGGCGATGATCGAGGGCGTGCTTTCGGTGTCCGAGTCGACGGTGCGCGACATCGTCATTCCGCGCGCGCAGATGGACTGCGTGTCGATCGACGACGAGCCGCCGGCGTTCATCCCGTTCGTGCTGGAGACCAAGCACTCGCGCTTCCCGGTGATCGGTGAAAGCAAGGACGACGTCGTCGGCATCCTGCTCGCCAAGGAGCTGCTCAACTACTACGCCGATCCGGAATCCTTCAACGTGCGCGACCGGCTGCGTCCGGCGGTGTTCGTTCCCGAGTCGAAGCGCCTCAACGTGCTGCTGCGCGAGTTCCGCGCCAACCGCAACCACATCGCCATCGTCGTCGACGAATACGGCGGCGTGTCGGGGCTCGTCACCATCGAGGACGTGCTCGAGCAGATCGTCGGCGACATCGAGGACGAATACGACTTCGACGAGAGCGAGGACAACATCATCGCCGAGGGCAACGGCCGCTTCCGCGTGAAGGCGCAGACCGAGATCGACGACTTCAACGCGCAGTTCGGCACCGCGTTCGACACCGCCGACGTCGATACCGTGGGCGGCATCGTGCTGCGCGCGTTCGGCCGGCTGCCCAAGCGCGGCGAGACGGTGGTCGTCGACGGCCTGCGCTTTCGCGTCGTGCGCGCCGACAGCCGCCGCATCCATACGCTCAACGTCGAGCGCGTGGCCCCGGCCGCACAACCCGCGGTCGGCGCCTGACATCGACCGCGGCCGTCGCCCCGCGCGACCCCGCTCCGGCCGCTCAAGCGATGCTGCGCCATCCCCTGCTGTGCAGCCTGTTCGCGCTGATCCTCGGCGCGCTGTGCGTGCTGGCGTTCGCGCCGTTCGGCATGCCGCTGATGTCGATCGCGTGCGCGGCGGTGCTGTTCTCGTGGTGGCTCGACGCGCCGCGCCCACGCGACGCCGCGCAGACAGGCTTCGCGTTCGGCCTGGGACTCTTCGGCGCCGGCGCGTCGTGGGTCTACATCGCACTCGAGAATTTCGGTGGCATGCCGGCAATCGTCGCGCTGGCCGGCACCGCCTGCTTCGTCGCCTACCTGGCGCTGTGGCCGGCGCTGGCGGGATGGATCGCCGTGCGCTGCACGCAGTCCGGATCGCTCGCGCGCGCTGCCGCGATCGCGGCGACCTGGACACTCGGCGAATGGCTGCGCGGAATCGTGTTCACCGGCTTCCCGTGGCTGGCGCTCGGCCACTCGCAACTGCCGGGCAGCGCGCTCGCCGGCTTCGCGCCCATCGGCGGCACGACGATGGTGACGCTCGCCGTCGCCTGCTGCGCGGCGCTGGTGGCGCTCGCGATCGACGCCATGGCGCGCGGGGTCTCGCGGCGCGCGCTCGCCGCGGCGGCGGCGATCGCCACGTTCTTCGTCGTCGGCGCGCTGTTGTGGCGGGTCGAGTTCACGCAACCGGTGGGCGCACCGGTGACCGCGTCGCTGGTCCAGGGCAACGTGCCGCAGCACGCCAAGTTCGACCCCGACTATCGCGAGCGCAATTTCCAGCTCTATGCGCTGCTCGCCGAACAGAGCCGCGGCCGGCTCATCGTATTCCCGGAGAGCGCGCTGCCGGTGTTCGCGCACCAGGTGCCCGACGAGATCTACGAGCGCATCGGCCGCGCCGCGTTCGCGCGCGACGGCGACGCGCTGATCGGGCTCTTCACGCTGTCGCCGCCGGTAACGTCCGACGACGAGCCCGGCATCCACAACAGCGTGATCAGCATCGGCGCCAGCCGCTCGCAGGTCTATCGCAAGCATCATCTGGTGCCGTTCGGCGAGACGATTCCGCTGAAGCCGGTGTTCGGCTGGCTGATCAACAACGTGCTGTCGATTCCGCTCGCCGACCAGGCGGCGGGTCCGGCCAACGCGCCGCCGCTCGACATCGCCGGGCAAAAGGTCGCCGTCGACATCTGCTACGAGGACGCGTACGGCGCCGAGCTGCGGCGCGGCGCGCGCGACGCGACGCTGCTTGTCAACGTCACCAACGACGCCTGGTACGGCAATTCGATCGCCGCATGGCAGCACAACCAGATCGCCGCGATGCGCGCGCTGGAAACCGGCAAGCCGCTGCTACGCGCGACCAACACCGGCGTCACGTCGGCGATCGGCGCCGATGGCCGTGAAGTCGCGAGCCTGCCGTGGTACACGCGCGGCATCCTCGAAGTGAGCGTGCAAGGGCGCAGCGGCGTCACGCCTTACGTCCGCTTCGGCGACGCACTGCCGCTCGCGTTCACCGCGGTGCTGTTCGCCGCCGCGCTGATGGCCAGGCGCCGCCGATGAGGCAACGTGCCCGCGAGCCGTTAAAATCGGTGCTCTTCCACGTGGTTGCCGGCGGACGACAAGACGCCGGCACGCATCGATGATCACCTTCCAGGATGTGATCCTGCGGCTGCAGGATTATTGGGGCCGCCAAGGCTGCGCGCTGCTGCAGCCCTATGACATGGAGGTCGGTGCCGGCACGTCGCACACGGCGACGTTCCTGCGCGCGCTGGGGCCCGAGCCGTGGCGCGCCGCGTACGTGCAGCCGTCGCGCCGGCCCAAGGACGGCCGCTATGGCGAAAATCCCAACCGCCTGCTGCAGCACCATCAGTTCCAGGTGGTGCTGAAGCCGTCGCCGGCGAACATTCTCGAGCTTTACCTGGGCTCGCTCGAAGCGCTCGAGCTCGATCTCAGGACGAACGACGTGCGCTTCGTCGAGGACGACTGGGAAAACCCGACGCTGGGCGCATGGGGGCTCGGCTGGGAAGTCTGGCTCAACGGCATGGAGATCACGCAGTTCACGTATTTCCAGCAGGTGGGCGGGCTCGATTGCAATCCGATCACCGGCGAGATCACCTATGGGCTCGAGCGGCTGTCGATGTACCTGCAGGACGTCGAGTCGGTCTACGACCTCGCCTACACCGGCACGATGACGTACCGCGACGTGTTCTTCCAGAACGAGGTCGAGCAGTCGCGATACGCGTTCGACGCCTCCGACACGAGCAAGCTCTTTGGCCAGTTCAACCTGTTCGAAGCCGAGGCGACACGACTTCTCGCCGCGAAGCTGCCGCTGCCCGGCTACGAAATGATCCTGAAGGCCGGGCACACGTTCAACCTGCTGGATGCGCGTGGCGCAATCTCGGTGACCGAGCGCGCCGCCTACATCGGCCGCATCCGCACGCTGTCGCGTCTCGTCGCCACCGCGTACGTCGAGACGCGCGAAGCGCTGGGCTATCCGATGCTGCCCGCGGCGTTCCGCAAGGCGGCGGCATGAGCCGGCCGGGCCGTCCCAACGGCGAATACCGGAGTGCTGCGCGCGAAGCTACTCCAATGATTCCGCCGGGCCGCCCCAAGGGCGAATACCGGCGCGCGACCGCGAAGGTACTCCCATGACCGAGCGCGCGACATTGCTGGTGGAATTGTTGACCGAGGAACTGCCGCCGAAGGCGCTGCGACAGCTGGGCGAAGCGTTCGCCACCGTGATCGAGGGCGAGCTTGCCAAGCGCAGCCTCCTGTCGCCAGGGTCGAGCGCCACCGGCTTCGCGACGCCGCGCCGCCTCGCGGTGACGATCGCCGAGGTTCTTGGACAGGCGCCCGACGCCGAAGTCGTCGACAAGCTGCTGCCCGTCAAGATCGCGCTCGATGGCGCGGGCCAGCCGTCGCAGGCGCTGCGGAAAAAACTCGCGGGTCTCGGTCGCGGCGATCTGGCCACCGCGACGCTCGACGCAGTGAACGGCCCGGATCGCGTATTCGTGCAATCGGATGGCAAGGCCGATTACGTCTACCTGCGCAGCCTCGCCAAGGGCCAGTCGCTGCAGATGGCGTTGCAGGCGGCGCTGGACGAGGCCATCGCGCGCCTGCCCATTCCCAAGGCGATGGGCTACGCGAGCGAAGGCGGCTACTACAACGACGTCAGGTTCGTGCGTCCCGCGCATCGTCTCGTCGCGCTGCACGGCAGCGAGATCGTGCCGGTGCATGCGCTGCATCTCGATGCCGGCCGCATCACCGGCGGCCATCGCTTCGCGAGCCGCGGCGACATCGAGATCGCCAGCGCCGATGTCTACGCGCCGCTGCTCGAAGCCGAAGGCAAGGTGATGCCGGCGTTCAGCGTCCGGCGCGACGCGATCGTCGCCGGCCTGCGCGGTGCCGCCGGCGCAGACGCGGTGCTGATGCCCGACGCGCTGCTCGACGAGGTGACGGCGCTGGTCGAGTGGCCGGTCGTCTACGCTGGCACGTTCGACGCCGCGTTCCTCGACGTGCCGCACGAATGCCTGATCCTGACGATGCAGCAGAACCAGAGATACTTCGCACTGGCCGACGCGCGCGGCGACCTCGTCAACCGCTTCCTCGTCGTCTCCAACATCGCCACGACCGATCCGCACGCGATCGTCCACGGCAACGAGCGCGTGTTGCGCGCGCGGCTCGCCGACGCCAAGTTCTTCTACGACTACGACCGTCGCCAGCCGCTGGCCGCCCGCGTCGGCAAGCTCGATGGCGTCGTCTATCACAACCGCCTCGGCAGCCAGGGCAAGCGCATCGAGCGGTTGCGCGACATCGCGCGCGCGATCGCGCCGATCGTCGGCGCCGATCCGGCACTCGCCGACCGCGCGGCGCTGCTCGCCAAGGCCGATCTGGTCACCGACATGGTCGGCGAATTTCCCGAGCTGCAGGGCACGATGGGCCGCTACTACGCACTGCACGACGGCGAGCCGCCCGCGGTCGCCGACGCGATCGCGCAGCACTACGCGCCGCGTTTTTCCGGCGACGCGCTGCCCGAATCGCCGGTCGCGCAGGCGGTCGCGCTGGCCGACAAGCTCGAGTCGCTGGTAGGAATGTTCGGCATCGGCCAGGTGCCGACAGGCGACCGCGATCCGTTCGGCCTTCGCCGCGCGGCACTCGGGGTCATTCGCATCCTCGTTGAAAGGCGCGTCGCCACGCAGATCGCGCCGTTGGTCGACATTGCGTTCGCGGCGTTCGCCGGCAGCGCCGGCTTCGCCGATGCGCGCCACGACGTGCTCGGGTTCCTCAACGAGCGGCTGCGCGGCTACCTGCGCGAGCTCGGCTACACGGCCAACGAAGTGTCCGCCGTCGTCGATGGCGCACCGGCCGATTACCACCTCGTTCCCGAGCAACTCGCGGCGATCCGCGCATTCGAGGCGTTGCCCGAAGCGCCCGCGCTCGCCGCGGCCAACAAGCGCATCGTCAACATCCTGCGCAAGAGCGCGATCAGCGTCGCCAACGGCGAGAAGGTGCCGATGCGCGTCAACCACGCGCTGCTGACGCCCGGCGCCGAAAAGAACCTCGTGGCGGCGTTCGCCGACCTCGCCGAGGTCGTCGACGCGAAGTGCGCGCGCGGCGACTGGACCGGCGCGCTGGTGTCGCTGGCCGGCTCGCGCGCGGCGGTCGACGCGTTCTTCGACGAGGTGATGGTGATGGCCGACGAGCCGGACCTGCGCGCCAACCGACTCGAGCTGTTGCGCTCGGTGGCGGCGACGATGAATCGCGTCGCCGACATCGGCAAGCTCGCGCAATGACCGCCACCGGCGTTGCGGCAACGACACGCCGGCGAGTCGCCGCGCGCGAAACTCGCCCCGTGGGCATTCTCCCGGCGCGTGCCGGCGTTTAAACTCACGCCCGTGGTCCCATTCCCTTCAGAAACCCTCGCCGCAACGCGCCTTCAGAAATTCATCGTCCTCGATCGCGACGGCGTGATCAATCACGACAGCGACCAGTTCATCAAGTCGCCGGACGAGTGGATCCCGATTCCCGGCAGCCTCGAGGCGATCGCGCGCCTCAACCAGGCGGGCTTTCGCACCGCGGTCGCAACCAACCAGTCGGGCATCGGCCGCGGCCTGTTCGACATCGGTACGCTCAACGCCATCCACAACAAGATGCATCGCGCGCTGGCGCAGGCGGGAGGCCGCATCGAGGCGGTATTCTTCTGCCCGCACTCCGGCGAATCGCAATGCGAATGCCGCAAGCCGCGCGCGGGAATGCTGCAGGAAATCGGCCGCCGCTTCGGCGTCGACCTGAACGGCGTCCCGGCGATCGGCGATGGCCTGCGCGACCTGCAGGCGGCCGAAACCGTCGGCGCGCAGCCGATGCTGGTGCTGACCGGCAAGGGTGAAAAAACGCTGCGCGAGGGCGGCTTTCCGGCGAACACGGTGATCTTTCCCGACCTGGCGTTCGCTGCCGCGGCGCTGATCAGCGCCGACCAGGACGGCTGACGCGATGTCGGCGCTGCGCTCGCTGCTTTTCCTGCTGTTTCAACTGGTGGTCACTCCGATCTACGCGGCGCTGATGCTGGCGACGTTCTGGATGCCGCGAATCCCGCGCTACAAGATGGCGAAAAGCTGGTGCACGACCAATCTGCGCGGCGCGCGCTGGATCTGCGGCATCCGTTGGCGCGTCGAGGGTCTCGACAACCTGCCGTCGACACCGCACATCCTGATGTCGAAGCACAGCTCGACGTGGGAAACGCTGGCGCTCAACCTGTATTTCCCGCCGCTCGCGTTTGTCGCCAAGAAGGAACTGCTGTCGATCCCGTTCTTCGGCTGGGGCTTCGCGCTGGCATCGCCGATCACGATCGACCGCAGCGCCGGCCGCGACGCGATGGAACAGATGGCCGAGCAGGGCCGCGCGCGCTTTAGCCAGGGCTTCTGGATCGTCGTGTACCCCGAGGGCACGCGTATCCGCGCGGGCACGCGCGCCCGCTACAAGACCGGCGGCGCGCGGCTGGCGACGATGCTCGACGCGCCGATGCTGCCGATTGCGCACAACGCCGGCTACCTGTGGCCGAAAGGCCTGTTCGGCAAGCGGCCCGGCGTGATCACGCTGTCGATCGGCGCGCCGATCGCGCCGCGCGGACGCGACATCGCCACGCTGACGCGCGAGGTCGAGACGTGGATCGAAGACGAAGTCGCGCGCCTCGGCGAGCCCTCGCGGTGACGACCCCGCTTCGGCACGCGGCGCTCAATCCCGACGAGTCGGTCGCCGGCGGCAAGCTGCGGCGCATCGTGCTCGGTGGCCAGGTCGTCGACTACCGGATGGTGCGCGCGCGGCGGCGCACGATCGGCATGCAGGTCGACCTGGACGGTCTCACCGTGCGCGCGCCGCGCTGGGTAAGCCTCACAGAAATCGAGGCGGCGCTCGCCGAGCGCAGCGGCTGGATCCTGCGCACGCTCGCCGAATGGCGCACGCGTCGCCGCGACGTCTTTCCCCGCGAGTGGAAGACCGGCGCGCCGATCTACTATCGCGGCGCCGAGCTGTCGCTCGCGGTATTTCCGGCGCGCAAGCCCGCCATCCGCCACGACATGTTCGACCTGACGGTGCTGCATCCGCACGCGCACGATGAGCGCCGCGTCGCGACGTTCGTCAGTCACTGGCTCAGGGAGGAGGCGCTGCGGCTGCTCGCGCCGCGTGTCGCCGATTTCGCGCGCGAGATCGCCGGCTTGACGCCGCCGATCAAGCTGTCGAATGCCAGGAGCGAATGGGGAAGCTGCAACCAGCGCGGCGAGATCCGCCTCAACTGGCGGCTCGTGCAGCTGCCCGACGCGCTCGCCGACTACGTCGTCGCGCACGAGGTCGCGCACCTGGTCGAGCTCAATCATTCGGCGCGCTTCTGGGCGGTCGTCGAGCGCCTGATGCCGGGCCACGGCCAGCGCCGCCGCGCGCTCGAGGAATGGACGGCGCTGCTCGCCGCGTGAGGCCCGCGCCGGCGTCAGGGCGCGCGCAGGATCGGCAATGCCACGCTGACGCCGGCCTGCGCCGAGACGATGTCGGCAAGCGCGGTCGCGAGCTCGCGGCCGCTGCGCGTATCGCGCCACAGGCCCTGCTCGGCGCGGAAATGAAAGCCTCCACTCTTCGCCGCGACCCAGATCTCGCGATTGGGCGCATGCCGGTTGACGATCACCTTGCCGCCGTCCTCGCACTCGATCTCGAGGATGCCTTCGCTGATGGTCCAGTCGACGTCGGCATCGCTGGCCGCGAGCGCGTCGTCGAGTGCGCGGCCGATCTGCGCGAGCACCTGGTCGGTCGCGGCGATGAATGCGGTGTCGGTGATCACGGTGGGCGGCGGTGGTAGGATCGACGTCGATGTTACGTCAATTCATTCGCATGGCGGGGCGTGTCGCGATCGGCGCGCTGCTCGTGCTCGCGACCACCGGCTGCGGCATCAAGGGCCCGCTGCAATTGCCCTCGGGCGCGACACCGCCGCCACCGCCACCGCCGCCCGCGGGCATCGAACTGCCGTCGGCGACCGAACGCCGCGGGTGAGCGGTTTCGCGTATCGCGACGGCGAGTTGTGCGCCGAAGGCGTGTCGCTGTCGGCGATCGCCGAGCGCTTCGGCACGCCCGCGTACGTCTATTCACGTGCAATGCTGGAAGCTGCGTGGCGCCGCTTCGACGCAGCCTTCGCAGGCACGCCGCACCTCGTCTGCTATGCGGTCAAGGCCAACTCGAGCCTGGCGATCCTCGATCTGTTCGCGCGGCTGGGCAGCGGCTTCGACGTGGTGTCGGGCGGCGAGCTGGCACGCGTGCTGGCGGTGGGCGGCGACCCCGCGCGCATCGTGTTTTCCGGCGTCGGCAAGAGCGCGGCGGAAATGCAAGCCGCGCTCGCCGCCGACATCCTGTGCTTCAACGTCGAATCGGCGCCCGAGCTCGAGCGCCTTGCCAGCGTCGCCGCGAACATGCGCCGCCGCGCGCGGGTGAGCCTGCGGATCAATCCCGACGTCGACCCGCGCACGCACCCGTACATCGCCACCGGCCTCAAGGGCAGCAAGTTCGGCATCGCACACACCGACGCGCTCGCGCTATACCGGCAGGCGGCGTCGTTGTCGTCAATCAGCGTCACCGGCATCGACTGTCACATCGGGTCGCAGATCACCGATATTGGCGCGTTCGTGGAAACCGCCGCGCGCATCTTCGACCTGGTCGACCGGCTCGCTGCGGAGGGCATCGCGCTGTCGCACGTGGACCTCGGCGGGGGCATCGGCGTGCGCTACCGCGACGAGGCGGTAATCGGCATCGACGACTATGCGGCGGCAGTGCGCACGGCCGCCGGCGAGCGTCGCCATACGCTGCTGTTCGAGCCCGGCCGCCTGCTCGTCGCCGATGCCGGCGTGCTGCTCACGCGCGTCGAATACCTGAAGCGCGGCGCCGCCAGCAACTTCGCGATCGTCGACGCCGCGATGAACGATTTGCTGCGCCCGGCGCTCTACGACGCATGGCACGGCGTCGATCCGGCGCGGCCGCGCGACGCGCCCGCGGACGATTGGGAAATCGTCGGGCCCGTGTGCGAAAGCGCCGATTTTCTGGCGCATGCGCGGCGCCTCGCGCTCGCGCCGGGCGACCTGCTGGCGATCCGCAGCGCAGGCGCGTATGCGATGGCAATGAGCTCCAACTACAACACGCGTCCGCGCGCCTGCGAAGTGCTCGTCGATGGCGCGAACGCGGTGCAGATTCGCGCGCGCGAGCGCGTCGAGGATCTCTACGCGCAGGAGTCGATGCTGCCGAAGTGACGCGTGACGTCACGCGCAAAACGCGCCGGAAACGCGCCCGAAACCGGTGTGCGAATTCGCAACACTGGCCTTGCGGCGCCATACAACAACGCGCGAAATGTTGCAAATACTTGAAATCTGGCTAGAATGCAGCCAGCAGGTGTCAATGGATTTGTCAAGTAGCCGAACGATTTGAAACTGGCGAACGACGCGTCGAATGCCTGCGAAACCAGAAGTACATAACAGTTCCGGCAACTCAGACAGGAGAAACCGCAATGTTGGCAGACATGATGTCGATGATGGCCCCGACGGCTTCGGCCCCGGCGCCCAAGAAACGCGCTGCGAAACGCAAGGCGACCAAGAAAAAGGCCGCCAAGAAGGCTGCGCCGAAGAAGGCCGCCAAGCGCAAGGTAGCGAAGAAGGCGACCAAGAAAAAGGCCGCCAAGAAGACCGTGAAGCGGGCCAAGAAGGCGACCAAGAGAAAGACCGCCAAGAAGGCCACGAAGCGCAAGGTCGCGAAAAAGGCGACCAAGAAGCGTGCAAAGAAGGCGACCAAGAAAAAGTCCGCCAAGAAGGCCGCTCCGAAGCGCAAGGCCGCGAAAAAGAAGACCAAGAAGCGCGCCGCGAAGAGGAAGTAAGCTTCCGCGTCAAGCGAAACGGGCGACATTCCATGTCGCCCGTTTTGTTTTGGCGCCGCCGTCGTACAGGCCGCCGGCCGCGGCCAGGCCCTCATGCCGGCGCAAGTCGCAGCGCCATTTTCCCGCTCATCCCCCGCCGTCCCCGGCACTGGCCGACGTCTGCGCACGCTTGTGCGCAGCTGCGCTACGCGCCTTCGCCGGCGCCACAACGCGCGTCGCGGTGGCCTTCGTCGCGGCACGCCGCGCCGCTGTGCTGCGCGCTGGCGCCGTACTGCGTCCGGACGGCGCCGACCTGCGGGGCGGAGATTTGCGTTTCGCCGCCGGCACGCGGCCGCGATGATGCGTCGACGCCGCCGGCTCGCTGTTGAGCCGAAGTTGCTGGCCGACCTGGATCTTGTTCTGCGTGAGTCCATTCCACGCGCGGATATCGGCCGTGGTCACGTGGTGCTGCCGCGCGACCGCCGAGATCGTGTCGCCGCGGCGCACCCGGTAGTACGTCGTGCGTCCCTGCGGCACCGTGGTGAATACCGCCTGCGACAACGACAGCACGGTCGCCTCCGACGGCCGTTCGGCGGGCACGAGCAGCGCGTGCCCGGCCGGCACGCGCGCGCGCGAACCGATGCCATTGACCGCGCGCAGCGTCTCCGCCGACATGCCGTAGCGCGTCGCGACCTGCGCCAGCGTCTCGCCCGATTTCATCCGGTACGCCTGCCACGACACGAGCGGTTGGTCGGTGAGCTCGAGCTTCGCCGCGAACACCTCGGCCTTGTCGATTGGCAGCAGGATCGTGTATTCGTCGGCGCCCGCGATCACCGGACGGTTGTGCTGCGGGTTGAGCATCTCGAATTCGTCCTGCGGCATTTCCGCCAGCTCGGCGGCGCGCTTGACGTCCATCCGGCGTGTCGTCTTCACCACGGCGAAATACGGCGCATCGGGAATGTCGTCGATCGCGAGTCCGTACTTCTCGGGGTCGCGGATGATGTTCTTCACCGCCTGCAGCTTCGGCAGGTAGTTGCGTGTCTCGCCGGGCACCTTGGTGAGGCTCGCGAAGTCCACCGGCAGGCCCTGCTGGCGGTTGCGGTCGACGGCGCGCTGGACGTTGCCTTCGCCCCAGTTGTAGGCGGCGAGCGCCAATTGCCAGTCGCCGAAGCGGGCGTACAGCGCATCGAGATAGTCGAGCGCGGAATCGGTGGCGGCGACGATGTCACGCCGCGAATCGAACCAGAAATTCTGCTGGAGTCCGAAGTTCTTGCCGGTCGACGGCACGAATTGCCAGATCCCCGATGCACGGCTCGTCGACAGCGCATTCGGGTTGAACGCGCTTTCCACCATCGGCAGCAGCGCCAGGTCGAGCGGCATGCCGCGCGCCTGCGTCGCCGACACGATGTGATAGAGATAGCGGCGCGAGCGGTCGATCATGCGCGCCACGTAGTCGGGGCGCCCCGCGTAGTATTCCTCCCATTTGGCGACCAGCGGGTCATCCTCGAGGTCGGGAATCGCGTAGCCGTCGACGATGCGATCCCACAGGTCGGGAGCGGGGAATGGCAGCGGCTCGAGCTCGGCCATCGCGCCTGGCGCGAATGGCGAAAGCAGCGCCGGGGGAGTTTCGATGAATGGCGCCGGAGGTGGCGGGGATTGCGGAGCCGCGAGCGCCGCAATCGGTTGAGGTGGCGTCGATGCCAGTTCAGGTGGGGTTGTTGCGCACGCTGCGAGCGTAAGCACAACGACGGCGTAGAGCGGTGCGAGTCGCAATGAGTGGCCTGTTCACACATTGTCCGCAGTAGCGAACGGGTTGCATCGGATGCTTGCCGCTGCGCGGCCGCCTGGTGAGTTCTTCGCTCCGGCGCATGTTAGAAGCCTTTGCGCCAGGGCGTCAATGCGCAGGCCCAAGCAATGCACCGCCGATTGATCGATCCCTCGCCGATGACGCCGGGCGCCGGCCACGCGGCGATGCAGCGACAATGCGACTGACAAGGGTGTCGGACATGGAAATCGCAACAACGTTGCAAGACGCGCATCCGCCGCGCGGCTGCCATGCATCGAGGAAGGCCATTGCAACCGTCGTTCGCGCATGTGTAGGGCTCGCAGTTGCCGTCGCACTGCCCACGCAGGCGGCCGATGCGCCGTGGCCATCGCGCCCCGTGCGAATCATCGTCGCGCAGGCGCCTGGAGGTCCCCCCGACCTCATCGCACGCTTCATCGACGAGCCGCTGGCACGCGCGCTGGGCGTACCGGTGGTCGTGGAGAACCGTGCCGGCGCGAGCGGTGTCATCGGCGTCACCGCCGCCGCGCAAGCGCCGCACGACGGCTACACGCTGCTGATCGGCACGCTCAGCACGCAGGTGCTGGCGCCGCACTCGGGCGCGGGGGTCACCTACGATGCGATCCGCGACTTCGCGCCGGTCATCAACCTGTTTCGCTCGATCAAGGTGCTATGGGCCAACGCGGCGCTGCCCGTCGCCAGTGCCAGCGAATGGATCGCGTATGCGAGTGCGCGTCCGGGCGCGCTCAATTTCGCCAGCGGCGGCGTCGGCTCGTCGAATCACGTCGACATGGCGCTCTTCAACGCGGCGAACCGGCTCCATGTCGAGCACATCCCGTACAACGGCCCCAGCGCCGGCATCGCCGCGGTGGCCGCGGGTGACGCGCACGTGATGATCGTGTCGATCGGCACCGGCCTGCCGCTCGCGCAGGGTGGCCGCATCCGCCCGCTGGTGATCTTCGCCGATCGGCCGTCGACGCTGCTGCGCGGCGTGCCGATCGCCGCCGACCAGGGACTTGCGCAGATCGACATCAGCGCGTGGATTGGATTGCTCGCGCCTGCCGGCACGCCGCAACCGGTGATCGAGCGCATCAACAGCGAGCTCACAACTATCCTGCAATCACGCGAAGCCCTCGCGTGGGCGAGCGCGCAGGGCCTCGAGATCATCGGCGGCACGCCGGACGCGTTCGCCGCCACGCTTGTCGCCGACGATCATCGCTGGGCCGAGACGATGCGCCGCTTGCAGCCGCAGGCGCGATAACGGGACTTCGACGCAACCCGCATTTCCTGACTGCCGCATCGTCAATGCGCGCCTGCGGGCCTCAGGCGCGAAAGCGGTTCTTCCACTCGCGCAGCGCGGCGAATACCTCGACCGGACGTGCGAGCGTCATGCCCGTGTGCGCTTCGGCGGCGGCGCGCACCGCGGGTTCGCGTGCGCGCAGGAACGGGTTGGTCGCGAGCTCGAGCGCGATCGTCGATGGCAGCGTGGGCTGCTGGCGCGCACGCTTTGGCGTTTCGGTGCGGACACGGGTGGCGATCGCCTCGTTCGCCGGCTCGACTGCGGCGGCGAAACGGAGGTTGGCGAGCGTGTATTCGTGCGCGCAATAAACGCGCGTCGCCGGATCGAGGCACGCGAACTTGCCGAGCGACGTCCACATCTGCTCCGCAGTGCCCTCGAACAGCCGTCCGCAGCCCGCCGCGAAGAGCGTGTCGCCGCAGAACAACACCGGACCGTCGATGTCGCCCACGTAGGCGATGTGCCCGGCGGTGTGTCCCGGCACATCGAGCACGTCGAGCGTGACACCGACGCCGGACACGTCGATGCGGTCGCCCTCCGCGAGACTGCGCGTCGCGCCGGGAATCGTCTCGTGCGCCGGCGCGAACACCGGCACATCGTGGCGCGCCAGCAGCCCGACATTGCCGCCGACGTGATCGGCGTGGTGGTGCGTGGTGACGATCGCCGTGAGCGCGAGATGCTCGCGCGCGAGGTGGTCGAGCACCGGTGCTGCGTCCCCGGGGTCGACCACCGCCGCGTTGGCCTGGCGGCGGATCATCCAGATGTAGTTGTCGTTGAACGCCGGGATGGCGATAATCGAAGGCATGGACGAATGTTCGAACGTGCCTGCCCGGCTGTCAACGACGTTATCCGACTGGTTCGCGACGCCGCCGGGAAGCTACCTGCTCGCGCGCGAGCAGAGCTATTTCGACCGCACGGTGTCCGACATCTTCGGCTACTACGCATTGCAGATCGGCCTTCCGGACTGCGACTTCCTCGCGCAGAACCGCATTCCGTCGCGGTGGACGCTCGACTACGACCCGCCGGCAACGGTGATCGCCGATCCCCACTATGTGCCGTTCGCGGAGAACACTTTCGACCTGGTGCTGATGCCGCATGCGCTCGAATTCGCCGATGATCCGCACCTGATGCTGCGCGAGGCGTACCGCGTGACGCGACCGGAGGGCCAGGTGGTGATCGCGGGATTCAACCCATTCTCGCTGCACGGCGCCAAGCGCTATTTCGGGCGCCAGCAGACCCCGCCGTGGAACGGCAACTTCATCGCGCTCTATCGCGTCAAGGACTGGCTGACGCTGCTGGGCTTCGATGTGATCGGCGGCCGCCTCGACGCCTATGCGCCGCCGTTCTCGAGCGAGCGCTGGCTGCAGCGCTTCGGCTTTTTCGAAAAGGCGGGCGATCGCTGGTGGCCGATCGCCGGCGGCGTCTATTTCCTGCGCGCGACCAAGCGCGTGACAGGCATGCGCGTGATCATGCCGGCGCGCGAGCGCCGCGAACGGCGCAAGGCGTTCGCGCCGGCAACCCGCCGCACGCGCGAGACGCTGACGACGCACAAGCAGCCGTGAGCGACGTCGTGATGTATACCGACGGCGCCTGCAAGGGCAATCCCGGCCCAGGCGGCTGGGGCGTGCTGCTGCTGGCGGGCGGTCGCGAAAAGGAGCTCTTCGGCGGTGAGCTCGCGACCACCAACAACCGGATGGAATTGACGGCGGTAATCCGCGGGCTGGAAAGCCTCTCGCGGCGCTGCGATGTCGAGGTGTGGACCGATTCGCAGTACGTGAAGAACGGCATCGAGACGTGGATCCACAACTGGAAGCGCAACGGCTGGAAGACCGCCGACAGGAAGCCGGTGAAGAACGCCGAGCTGTGGGGCGAGCTCGACGCCGCGGCGGCACGCCACCAGGTGCGCTGGCGTTGGGTCAAGGGGCATAGCCTGCATCCGCAGAACGAGCGCGCCGATGCGCTGGCGAACCGCGGGGTGGAGGTGGCGCTGGGGAGGCCTGCGGCGTGAGCGTATCAGGCGTTGGGAAATAACAGCTCCAACGAGATGAATCCCCGTGGAAGCGTCCCGTGCCCTCAATCGGACACGAAGTGCGCGTTACGGCGCTACACCAAAATCGCGGGAATCGGCATAGACTTGTTCATGCAAGGACGCACGGCTTTGCGAAGCTGCACGGCCAGACTCACCTATCACCACGCAGAGGGAAGCCATGTCACGCTGGTTTATGTTTGCCGCTCCATCGATTCTGGCCATTTTCCTCGCGGGATGTGCAGCAGATTCCCCGCGGCTCTTTTCGCACAAGCCCGACGATGTCCATTGCAGGAGTGCGCAGTCCTGCGAAGTCCCCGTGACCATCGAGCGCCAATATTGGGGGTGCATCAGCACGTGCAACCCGATTGCTCCCGAACACGCAGTGGTGGAAGATTCGCGCGGCAAGAAAACCAAGATCACCTGGATCCTGACCGATGAGCCTTGGTACCGTTTTGACAAGGACGGGATTGTATTTGTCGCGAAGAGCGCGCCATTCCAATGCACGGGCGAAGGCAATGGCCCGAGCCAGAATCATAAGCGCTGGACCTGCACCGATTCCGCTGAGAGTGTTGGCGGCGAATCATCGTGGAAGTACACGATTCATCTGCGCAGCGACAAGACGAACTCAGATCCGCTGGATCCCTGGGTGTTCAATCGCTGATATGGCGGACTTGGGCCGCGGCAACGATTACACGACCTGTTAGCTTGCGGAGAGCCATTGCGTCGCCTCGGCGATGCAATCCGCGTAGCGAAGTGTGCGACCGGCTTCCACTGCGGCTTCGAATGCCTTCGGGTCTCCTCGTCTCGCGTCCTCCACCCACGGCTCGAGAAAGTCCATATCGACCGGATCCCGTTGCATACCGGAGCGCTGGAGCTGCATCTCCGCCATGCCATGGAACCGCGCTGCCATCGGGAATTGGCCGCGCATCGCGGCTAGGCCGGTACAGACATCGAGCGCACTCTGGCCGGCGAGCCGGTCGCCCATTTGTTCGGTGATCACGAGTGCCTCGAGCAAAAGTAAGGTGGCCCGCTCCGGCGCCGCATCCACTACCGCCAGCATCGCAAGATTGAGTAGCGTGACCGCAACAATGGCGAGGTCGCCGATTTCGCGCGCGATCGCGAGCGCTTCCGCGTAGCGCTCTCCGGCGATGGCTGTCTTGCCATCGATGCGGTCGACTTGCGCTGCCTGATTCAACGCCGCCGCCAGATCCCGCTTGTCAGCGTACTGACGCGCGAGATACAGGGCTTCCTCGAGGTGAGCGCGGGCCATTTCACGGTCGCCCTGACCGAGAGCGGCCAAGGCGAGCGGCTGCAGGACCACGGCAACCATTTCCAGATCATCCGCAGCGCGCGCGATGGCGAGACTTTGCTCGAGTTCACGCTGCGCTTCGCCATACCGCCCGAGCCAGGACATGAATTGCCCCGCAGCGAGCAACACGCGGCCGCGAAGTACGCTTGTGTCGCCCCCTTCGGTCCGGACCAGTGCATCGAGTACAACTCGCAATCCGAGCTCAAGCAACCCGCGATTGACCCAGTAGTATTTCACCGCATCGGCGAGCCGGAGCCCCAACGCCGAGCCGCCTTCACAGTCGCGACACCAAGAGAGCGCGGAAAGGATGTTCTCGCGCTCCGCATCCAACCGCGCGAACCATTGCGCCTGGTGGGCCCCCACCAGCGCCACGCGTGCCTTCTCCGCAAAGTCGAGGTAAAACGCGAGGTGGCGCGCCCGCGCATGAGACTCGTCTTCTTGTTCCTTGAGGCGATCAAGGGCGTACTGGCGCACAGTCTCCAGCAAGCCGTACCGCTCCTTGTCCGCGTCGAACGCGACCAGGGCCTTTTCAACGAGCCGGCCGAGCAGATCAAGGACCACATTAGCGTCGATTTCGTCGCCCATCGCTACCGCTTCGACAGCGTCAAGCGTGAAACCACCCGCAAACACTGCGAGCCGCCTGAACAGTGTCCGTTCGGGCTCGCTCAGAAGATCGTAGCTCCAGTCGATGAGCGCGCGCAGCGTCTGCTGTCGCGGCAGTGCGGTGCGGTCGCCGCCAGAGAGCAGGCGGAATCGATCCGAAAGGCGCTCGGCGATGCGTGCGATCGTCATCGTGCGCGCACACGCCGCAGCGAGCTCGATCGCCAGCGGAATGCCGTCCAAACGACGGCAGATCTCAGCGACGCCGGTGCTGTTGTCGTCGGTGAGACGAAAGGCAGGCTGCGCAGCAGCGGCGCGCTCGACGAAGAGTCGCGCCGATTCGAACTCGGCGACCGCGGCGGCCGCTCCGCAATCCGCCGCATCCGGTATCGATAGCGCTGGCACTGAATAGGTTGTTTCGCCAGCAATGCGAAGTGCTTCGCGACTGGACGCGACGATGTGCAGTCCGGAGCCGGCTCGCAACAACGCGCTGGCGAGGTCCGCGCACGCTTGCACCAGATGTTCGCAATTGTCGAGGATCAGCAGCAGCTTGCGATCGTTGACGTACTTGGTCAGCGCCTCGACGACCGGGTGCCCTGCTTCCTCCTTGACGCCCAGCACCGACGCGACCGCCTGCGGCACCATGCGCGCATCCGATACCGGCGCGAGTTCGACGAAGTAGACGCCGTCGGGAAACGCGTCCATGACGTCGGCACCTGCTTGAAGCGACAGCCGAGTCTTGCCGATCCCGCCCGGTCCCGTCAGCATCAGCAACCGGCACTGCGGAATGCGCGCGATCACCTCGCCTAGCTCGCGCTCGCGCCCGACGAATGACGTGAGTTGCAGTGGCAGGTTGTTGGGCGTGCCCTCGAGCGAGCGCAGCGCAGGGAAATCAGCGCGCAATTGCGGATGCGTAAGCTGGAACAAGCGCTCGGCGCTCGCCAAGTCGCGCAGACGCATCATCCCCAGATCGCGCAATGCAACCGGTGCGACCAGCCGATCGGTCACCAGCGTCGCCACGGCCTCGGAGACGAGTACCTGTCCGCCATGCGCCGCACTCATGACGCGCGCGGCGCGGTTGATCGCGCGTCCGTAGAAGTCGTTGTCGCGACGCTCGCCGACGCCGGCATGGATGCCGCATCGCACTGCGAGCCGCAGGCCAGTTGCAGAAGCCTGCTCGCCGAGCGTCAGTTGCAATTGCAGCGCGGCGTCGACCGCATCGAGCGGATCGTCGAATGCGGCATGAATGCCATCGCCAGTCGTCTTGACGACGGTGCCGTGATGTCGGCTTACCGTGTCGCGCGCGATCGCGTCATGACGCGCGAGCGCCGCCTGCATCCGCTCGGCGTCACGCTCCCACAGCTGCGTGCTGCCTTCGATGTCGGTGAACAGGAATGTAACGACGCCGGAGTTTGAGGGCATGGGCGTGCTCGAATCGCTGCCGATCGGCACATCGGCCATTCGATGGCAGTTCGCGCGAAGTATAGAGCGGCGGCACAGTCGCCGCTGCCGCGCCCTTGCGAGAGGGTGGCGCGCCGGGCCGCGGGGCGCCTACGTGATGCGGTGGCACGCCGGCGAAGCGCCGCTCGCTAGTCCGTGCCGGCCTCGCTCGCGTTCCCCACGGGCGGGTCCGCCTTTTCCTTTTCGAGTCGGCGCGCGAACACCGTCATCTCCTTTTCAGCCTGCTTGTCGCCGCGCTCATGCGCGACCGCAATGCCTTGTCGATACGCGGCGAGCGCATCGGCTTCGCGTCCCGCGGCGGTGAGCGCCTTGGCGTAGAACTTCCATGCGGCCGTGTAGCGCGGATCGAACGCAACGGCGCTCGCAAGGTGCGTGACGGCCGCGGCGGAGTCGCCCGCCTTCAGGTACTCGGTGCCGAGCGAGAAGCGCAACAGCGCCCCATCCTTGCCCGCGTCGAGCATGCGCTCGAAGCTCGCAAGCGCCGTGCCGCGCGGCGAGTAGGTCACGTCACAGCGCCTTGCCGCTCGCGCAGTCGACCGCGTGGAATGGGTAGATCACCTCGCGATCTGCGCCGTTGATCTTGCCCTTGACGTACGCGAACAGCTCGCCGCGCGGCGAGCGCTGGTAGATGATCTGCGACGGAAAGTCGCGCGCGGGATTGGAAAACACGTAGCCGGTCATGCCGCGGTCGTCGCGCGTGCCCTCGTAGACGAAGCCTTCTTCGGCCTTGTCCGTGGGCTTGGCGACATACGCGATCTTGCCGTCGGCGCGCGTTTCGATGCGCATGAATTCGAACGACAGCGTCTTGCCGTTCATCACCGTGTGGCCGAGTCCCAGCATCATGCCCGCCGCGGGCGCCGTCCATTGCTCGGTGAAGCTTCGCAGGTTGACGGTGCCCGACCAGCAACCATGCAACCACGCGAGTGCCGCGAGCGGATCGGCGGCAGCGGCGGGAGGCGTTATCGCCACCGCAGGCGTTGTCGGCGTGGGCACGCCGGGTAGCGGCGCGGCTGCGGCCGGTGCGGCCGTCTCCGGGGCGGCAGGTGCCTGCGCGCCGGCCACGGTGGCCGCGCACGACGCCGCGAACAGGATCGCCCGCGCGAAGCACAGGGCCGGGCGCAGCGGGCTGTTGATGAGAATGACGGGATTGCAGCGAGGCATGGCGGATGTCCGGTTCATTGCGACCGCGCGAGCGGCAGGTTGAGGAGGAGGTTCTGCGGCTTCAGCGTCACGCGATTGCCGGCGTCCATCGCCATCGCGAGATAGACGGGACGGCCGGCGATCGCCGCGCGCATGTCCGCGGGATCGGCGAACGCGAGCTCGAACAGGCACAGCAATCGCCCCATTCGCGCCTCGTCGACGTCGGCCTGATTGTACAGATCGTTCAGCAGCGCACTGGCTTCGGCGTCGAGACCCACGTGCCACACCCAGCGCGCGTCGTCGATTTCGCGCTGCGGCTTGATCGACACCTTGACGCCGAGGAAATGCGCGATCCAGCGCACGAGCACCTGCGTCAGCGCCTCCAGTGCCGGCCCGCCGCGATTGAGGCTCACCGCGAGATCGTGGCGCTCGTCGCGCTCCCAGTAGATGTCGGCATTGTCGCGGCCGAGCACGTCGAGGTCGATGCTGCGCGTCGGCGTGCGATTGCGGTTGAGCAATTCGCCGAGGCTGCCGAAGCCGCCGGATGTCGCATGCAGTTCGACGACGGCGTCGTCGGCGGCCATCACCGCGCCGTCATCGTTGACGGAGATCCGCTGCCGCCTGAAGAACATTTCCGCGACACGCGCGGCGAGCGGATCGGCATCGTCGCCCAGCACATGACGGACGAGCACCTGCGTCAGCTGGTGGACGAACACCGGAGGCACGTCGACGCCATCGCCACGGAACAGCTCCACATACGCGGATTCCAGTGACGGCGCCGCCACGAGTCGCGCACGAAAGCGCAGGAAGATCCGGTAGTTGTCGCGCGCGTCGCCGTCGCGGATCGCGTCGAGCCCGGTGTCCGCGATCGCGGCGCGCGGATTGGCGGTCAGCGCATCGGCGACCGCGAGTTCCGCCGCGCAGGATTCGGCGACCGGCGCGAGCTCCGGTCGCAGCAGGAAGCTGCGCAGGAAATCGTCGGTGACGGTGAGGCGGCCATCGCTGCCCTTGCACAGCAGCCGGTAGCCGGAAGATTCCCAATAATCGGGCATCAGGAGGCGGCGCCTCCCAGCATCGCCTTCTTGAGATCGGCCTGCACCGGCTTGTCGCCCAGCCACACGCGCGTCAGCGCCTTGTTGAACGCCTCGCCTGGGATCGTCGCCTTGAGCTTGTCGTCGAGCATGATCCGCGTTGCGCCATCGACGAAATCGAGCATCACCACGCTGCCTGTCCTGACATCACCGAAACCTTTCATCGCCGCGACCATCTGCTCCGTCTCGCCGCTGACCGCGGCAAGCTCCGCCTCGCTGTTATTGTCCTTCAACCCATCGAGCAACGCATCGGACAACTGGTCTGCCGACAAGTTGCGCAGCAGGTCCATGCGAATCCGCCGCGGCGATTGCGCGAGCACACCCGCCGTGTCCTTCGCCGCTTGCGGCAGGTAAAGGCTGCCGACGTAGACCTTGAAGACGACCCTGGTGCGCGTTCCCGCGCCGTTGAGCACGAGCTCGTGGCCGCCGACACTGGCCTTGTCGGCAAGCTTGACACCATGGATTTCCAATGCCGCCGCCGGCCATGCGACGGCCAGCGCGACGACGATCATCAGCGAGCGGATCATGGTCGATCTCCCGGTCGGCACGTGCACAAAAGAGCGAAGCGCGGCACGATGCTCAAAGCGCCTCGAACAGGCCGGCGGCACCCATGCCGGTACCGATGCACATCGTCACGAGCCCGTACTTCCGCCCGTGCCGTCGCAAGCCGTGGACGATCGTCGCCGTGCGGATCGCGCCAGTCGCGCCGAGCGGATGCCCGAGCGCGATCGCGCCGCCCAGCGGATTGATCTTCGCGGGATCGAGGCCGAGGTTGCGGATCACCGCCAGCGACTGCGCGGCGAAGGCTTCGTTGAGCTCGATCCAGTCGAGCTGGTCCTGGCGCACGCCCGTGCGCGCCAGCACTTTCGGTATCGCCGCGATCGGACCGATGCCCATCACGTCGGGCGGCACGCCGGCGATCGAAAAGCCGGCGAAGCGCGCGAGCGGCGCGAGCGCGAGCTCCTTGAGCACGCGCTCCGAAACGAGCACCGACGCACCCGCGCCATCGGAAGTCTGCGAGCTGTTGCCCGCGGTGACCGAGCCCTTCGCCGCGAACACGGGCTTCAACCGCGCGAGTCCTTCGGCCGAAGCATCGGCGCGCGGACCTTCGTCGGCGGTGATCGCGCGCCGCGATTCGATGATGTTGCCGGCGGCCAGATCGGGGTCGCGCGCATCGAGGGTGTACGGGCTCATTTCATCGGCGAATTCGCCACGCGCCTGCGCCGCCAGCGCCTTCTGGTGCGATGCGAGCGCGAACGCGTCCTGGTCCTCGCGCGACACCTTCCACTGCGTCGCCACGCGTTCGGCGGTGAGCCCCATGCCGTACGCGATGCCGACGGTCTCGTCGCCGGCGAACACCTTTTCGTTGATCGCGAGGCGGCCGAGCATCGGGATCATCGACATGCTCTCGGTGCCGGCGGCGATCATGATGTCGGCTTCGCCGACGCGGATGCGGTCGGCGGCGATCGACACGGCGTTGAGTCCCGACGAACAGAACCGGTTGATCGTCATGCCGGCGACACCCGCCGGCAGGCCGGCGAGCAGCACGCCGATGCGCGCGACGTTCATCCCCTGCTCGTACTCGGGCATCGCGCAGCCGACGATGACGTCGTCGATGCGCGCAGGGTCGACCGACGGCACCTGCGCGAACACGCTGCGCAACACGTGCGCCAGCAGGTCATCCGGCCGCGTATGCCGGTAGACGCCGCGCGGCGCCTTGCCGACGGCGATGCGAGTCGTCGCGACCACGTAGGCTTCGGTGAGTTGTCTTGGCATCGTCAGTTCCGCAGCGGCTTGCCGGTGGTGAGCGTATGCGCGATCCGCGCCTGCGTCTTGTCGTTCTGCAACAGCGTCATGAACTCGCGCCGCTCGAGGTCGAGCAGCCAGCGCTCGTCGACGTCATTGCCGGCATCGATCTCGCCACCGCAGATCACGCGCGCGATCGCGAGGCCGACTTCGAAGTCGTAGGCGGAGATGTAGCCGCCGTCGCGCATGTTGACCAGCAGCATTTCCAGCGTGCCGATGCCGGTTTGCCCGCAGACCGCGATGGCGGCGCGCGGCAGCGGCGGCCGGTAGCCGGCCTCGGCCATCGCGCGCGCTTCGGACAGCGCGACGTGCAGCAGCTCGCCGGCATGCATGACGACGACGTCGGACGCACGCAGGTAGCCGAGCGCCTTGGCGTCGCGTGCGCTTTTTGCCACCTTGGCCATTGCGACGTTCTGGAAGTACGTGCGCACGAACGGAAACGGATCCTGTTGCCCGCCGACGCGGCCGCGCGCAACGTCGTCGACCGCGCGCATCGCGAATTCCTTCGTGCCGCCGCCCGCGGGCAGCAGGCCGACACCGGCTTCGACGAGGCCGATGTAGCTTTCGAACGCCGCCACCGCGCGATCGCAGTGCATCGCGAGCTCGCAACCGCCGCCCAGCGCCATGCCGCGCACCGCGGCCACTGTCGGCACGACGCTGTAGCGCAGCCGCTGCGACATCTGCTGGAAGCGCGCGACGACATCCTCGACGACGTTCCACTGCCGCGCCTCGACCGCCGGCGCCAGCGACGCGAGATTGGCGCCGAGCGAAAACGGCTCGCGCGTCTGCCACAGCACCAGTCCCGCGCATTGCGCCTCGGCAACGTCGAGCGCGCGGTCGAGGCCGTCGAGCACGTCGCTGCCGATCGTGTTCTGCTTGCTCTTGAACGACACGATGCCGACGTCGCCTTCGAGATGCCACATGCGCAACGCGTCGGTCTCGAACATCGTCGTGCCTTGTGCGAACGACTCGGCGATCGTCGCATCGGGAAAGCGCTGGCGCCGGTATACGGGTAGCGTCGAGCGGCCGACGAACGCCGTGCGCCGTGGCGACCACGCGCCTGTCGGCGCATGGACGCCCCCGGCGGCGACGACCTGCGGATCGTCGACCCACGTCGGCAACGGCACGGTGGCCAGCGCGCGCCCGCCGGCGATGTCGTCACGGATCCACTGCGCGACCGTGGCGAATCCCGCCGCCTGCCACGTCTCGAACGGGCCGCGCGTCCAGCCGAATCCCCAGCGGATCGCGAGATCGACGTCGCGTGCGTTGTCGGCGATCGCGGCAAGATGGAAAGCCGCGTAGTGGAATACATCGCGGAAGATCGACCACAGCAGTTGCGCCTGTGGATGTGCGCTGGCGCGCAACTGCGCGAGCATCGCGCGCGGATCCTTCTGCACGAGGAAGGCGAGCACTTCGGGCGCCGCCAGCGGCGACGACGCGCGGTAGTCGCCGGTGGCGGGATCGAGCACCTGGATGTCGCGTCCCACCTTGCGATAAAAGCCGGCGCCGCTTTTCTGCCCCATCGCGCCCTTGGCCACCAGTGCCGCGAGCACGCGCGGCTCGGCGAAATGCGGATGCCAGGGGTCATCGGGGAGCGCGTCGCGCATCGTCGCGATCACGTGCGCGGTGGTGTCGAGTCCGACGACATCGACGGTGCGATAGGTCGCGCTCCTGGCACGTCCGATCGCAGGTCCCGTCAGCGCATCGACGACATCGTAGCCGAGTCCAAGACGCTCGGCATGCACCATCGTCGCCACCAGCGAGAACACGCCGATGCGATTGGCGATGAAATTGGGCGTGTCGTGCGCGCGCACGACACCCTTGCCGAGCGTCGTCGTCAGGAACGATTCCAGCGCGTCGAGCAGCGCGGGGTCGGTCGCCGGCGCCGGGATCAGCTCGACCAGGTGCATGTAGCGCGGCGGGTTGAAGAAATGCACGCCGCAAAAGCGCGCGCGCAACGCCGGCGGCATCGCGTCGTCGAGCGCGGCGAGCGACAGGCCGGACGTGTTCGATGCGACGATCGCATGCGGCGCGATGAACGCGCCGATCTTCTGGTAGAGATCGCGCTTCCAGTCGAGGCGCTCGGCGATCGCCTCGATCACCAGGTCGCAGTCACGCAGTAGGCCCAGGTCGTCCGCGTAGTTGGCGACGCCGATCGACGCCGCGAGATCGGCGTGGCCGAGCGGCGCGGGATCAAGCTTCGCCAGCCCGGCGACGCCCTTGCGCGCGATCGCGTCGTGATCGCCGTCCTTCGCCGGCAGGTCGAACAGCACGACGCGCACGCCCGCGTTGACGAGCTGCGCGGCGATCTGCGCACCCATCACGCCAGCGCCCAGCACCGCGACCTTTCGCACGACGAGTCGCGGGGCGGGAGAAGTGGAGGTGGAAGGATTCATCTGAACGTGCGGATCCCAAAGCAAGCGGCCGGGTTGCCCCGGCCGAAGTTCATCCGCCCTGCGGCGCCGCGCACGCGCGACGCCTGGGCGTCAGAACGAGTACACCATCTGTCCCGACACGATCAATACGCTCGCGTCGTAGCTGCCGCTGACGAGTCCGTATTGTGCCGGGTTGCCCGCGGCCTGGTTGATCTTCGGATCGTCGACGAAAATGTACGCGACGCCGACGTCGAACCTGAGCTGCGGCGTCAGCTTGTACTGCGTGCCGGCGGCGAGCCACCAGCGGTCGGCATCAGGAAGGCGCACCGTGCGGTCGGTCGTGTTGACCGGCGATTGGTCGAACGCCACGCCACCGCGGAATTTCCACTGGTCGTTGTACTTGTACGTCGCGCCGGCGGAGAAGCGCCAGGTGTCGTCAAAATTCTCCGGCGTCGACTGCAGCAACGCGCCCGTGGTGCGCACGAACGTAAGGTTCTTGAACGAGGACCAGCCTGTCCATTGCACGTCGGCCATCCAGTCCCAGCGATCGTTGAACGACTGGAAGATCGACAGGTTCGCCGAGCCCGGCAGCTTGATGTCGGCGGTGACGCCCCCATTGAACAGCGCGACCGAATTGATCTGCTGCGTCAGCAGGCCCACGACCGGTGCGAGCGGCGCGGGAACGCTGGGCGTCGGATTGTCGAAGCCGACGGTGCCGGAGACCTTGTACTTGATCGGCGAGCGGTAGCTGGCGCCGATCCGCGTCATCTCGTTGACGTCCCACAACAGGCCGGCATTCCAGCCCCACGCGCTGTCGTTGCCATCGACGGTGGACTTCGATTGCAACCCGGCCGTCGAGCCGACGATGCCCGGCACCGCCGCCGCGGGAATGAGCCCCTGCGCCGCCGCAGCGCCAGCGGCTTGCGCGATCGCGCCCGAATAATTGACGGCGCTGGTGAAGTTGGCGTCGATGCGCTGCCAGTTGACGCCCACGCCCAGTGCGAGCCGGTCGTTGACCTTCCACGACAGCGCGGGGTTGATGTTGATCGTCTTGACTTCGGACTTGATGCCCTGGAACCGGCCGATGAAGTCGTCGTCGTATTCGGTGACGAGGCCGAACGGCACGTTGACGCCGAGGCCGAACACCAGGTCGCGGTTGATCGGCACGGCGAGATAGAGATTGGGCACCGGCACCGTGCCGCCGGCGTCGCCGCCGCTGCCGCCGAGCGGCTGGAACGCGGCCGCCGCCGAGCCGTCATCCTTGAACTTGAACGTTGGCGTGATCAGATGCACGCCCAGCACGACCTGTGCACTCGTGGCCTTGGACAATGTCGCCGGATTGACCGACATCGAGCTCGCATCTTCGGCTGCGGCGGCGCCGCCGGCGAACGCGTTGCCGAGGCCGCTCGCACTCTCCTCCTGCAGTGCGAACGCGGAACCGAACGCATGTCCGGCGGCCAGCGCAAATACCACTGCGGCGACGCCTGTCGCGACCCGCGTGCGCCGGAACTGGCTCGTTTTCATGATCAGGATCCTCCTCGTTGAAGAGCGACGAACGATGGCGCGTTGGCGGCTGTACAAGCGCGCTCCAACGGCGCGCCATGCACCTGATATGGTTCAACCGACTATACACGCGCGATTGCGCGGGTACATTCTGCAGTGCGGTAGTTTTGCGCGCGCGTTGCGGGTTGTTGTAATTACGCGGCGATCGGCCGCGGCCGGCGATCCGCGCCCACCGCGACGTAGGTCAGGCTCGCCTCGGTCACCTTGACGGTGACGAGGTCGTCCGGATTGCGCTGTGCGAACACTTCGATCGACACGGTGACCGACGTGCGGCCTACACGAAGCACCTCGCCGTAGAAGCTGACCACGTCGCCGACCAGCACCGGTTCCTTGAACGTGAACGAATTGACTGCCACCGTAGCCACGCGGCCGCGCGCCTTGCGCGCCGCCAGTACCCCCCCGGCAATGTCCACCTGCGACATGATCCAGCCGCCGAAGATGTCGCCGTGCTGGTTGACGTCGGCGGGCATCGGCACGACGCGCAACACAGGTTGCGCGGTCGGGAGCGCGACGTGGCCTGCCGCTGTCATCGGGTGCTCGTCGCCATCCGCAGGCATACCGTCATGGTGTCACGCGGCCGCGCGACGCGCCTCGTCGCGTAATTCGCGCCGCAGGATCTTGCCGACGTTCGACTTGGGAAGCTCGTCGCGGAACTCGACTTCGCGCGGCACCTTGTACGCGGTCAGGCGCTCGCGGCAGTGACGCAACAGCGCATCGGCGGTCAACGCCGGATCGCGCTTGACGGCGAAGAGCTTGACCGACTCGCCGGACTTGCGATCGGGCACGCCGACGACCGCGCATTCGAGCACGCCCGGATGCATTGCCACGACCGCTTCGACCTCGTTGGGATAGACGTTGAAGCCGGACACCAGGATCATGTCTTTCTTGCGATCGACGATGCGCACATAGCCGCGCTCGTCCATCACGCCGATGTCGCCGCTGCGGAAGAAGCCGTCGGCGGCAATCGCCTTCGCCGTGTCCTCCGGGCGATTCCAGTAGCCCGCCATCACCTGCGGTCCGCGAATGCAGATCTCGCCGGGCTGGCCGAGCGGCACGTCGTTGCCGGCGTCGTCGCGCAGCACGATCTCGGTCGACGGCACCGGCAGCCCGATCGAGCCGCTGTACGCCGGCAGGTCGAGCGGATTGACCGTCGCCGCCGGCGACGTTTCGGTGAGGCCGTACGCCTCCGACAGCGTGACACCGGTCACTTCCTTCCAGCGCTTCGCCACTGCTTCCTGCACCGCCATGCCGCCGCCCAGCGTGAAGACCAGCGCCGAAAAATCGATCTTCGCGAAGTCCGGGTTGTTGAGCAGCGCATTGAACAGCGTGTTGACGCCGGTAATCGCGGTGAAGTGGAAGCGGCGCATCTCCTTGACCAGTGCCGGGATGTCGCGCGGATTGGTGATCAGCACGTTCTCGCCGCCCAGCGACATGAACAGCAGGCAATTCGCCGTCAGCGAGAAGATGTGATAAAGCGGCAGCGGCGTGATCATCACCTGCCGCGTCTCCTGCCCGAGGAACGGCCGCACCCACGCGCGCGCCTGCAGCAGGTTGGCGACGATGTTTCGATGAAGCAGCACGGCGCCCTTGGCCTCGCCAGTGGTGCCGCCCGTGTACTGCAGGAACGCGATGTCGTCGTGGCCGATCGCAACGCGCGTCAGAGCGCGCCGTCGACCGTCGGCGAGCGCGTCGGCGAAGCGGATCGCACCGGGCAGCGACCACGCCTTCACCATCTTCTTCACGTGGCGCAGCACCAGGTCGACGACGATGCCCTTCATTCCCAGCATCTCGCCGATCGACGTCGTCACGACCTGCCTGACGCTGGTCGACGCGATGACCTCCTGCAGCGTGTGCGCGAAATTCTCGACCACGACGATCACTTCGGCGCCGGAGTCGCGGAGCTGGTGCTCGAGCTCGCGCGCCGTATACAGCGGGTTGACGTTGACCACCGTGTAGCCCGAGCGCAGCGTGCCGAACAGCGCCACCGGATACTGCAGGATGTTGGGCAGCATCAGCGCGACGCGCGTGCCCTTGGCGAGTCCCTGTCCCTGCAGCCACGCGCCGAAAGCCGCCGACAGCGCATCGAGGTCGCGGAACGAGATCGTGCGTCCCATGCACGTGAACGCGGCACGCGTCGGATATTTTTCGAAGGATTCCTCGACGACGTCGCGCAACGATGCGTACTCGTCGATGTCGATCTCCGCAGGCACGCCCGCGGGATAGTTCGCCACCCAGAACTTGTTCACGGCCTCCTCCGTCGGTCGTCCGCGCCGGGCGGCGCGCGGTGCGAACCACGCCGGTGGCGCGCGCGTCGTCTTGGCGACGCGTCTTGCATCCATCCGGCGAATCCTTGCGCCGATGCTACACCAGTTGTCGCCGTTCAGGCCTCGGCCCCCGCCGCCCTCGCATGTGCTGCGTAGTACAGAGGCCCGCCGCGAAACGGCGCGAATCCCGCGCCGAAGATGGCGCCGGCGTCGACCAGGTCGGCGTCGCTCACCACGCCCTCGGCGAGCGCCTTTTGCGCTTCGGCGACCAGCGGATCGATGAGGCGCGCCGACAATCCCGCAGGCACGGGCTGCGCTCGCGACTTCTGCGGCTTGCCGTCGACCCAGCGGTAGAAGCCTTCGCCGCTCTTGCGTCCGAGCTTCTTCGCGTCGACTTTTTCCATCAGGTGGCGCGGCGGCGATTGCGCATCGCCCAGCAGCTTGCCGACCGCAACGCAGATGTCGAGTCCCACGGTGTCGGCGAGCTCGATCGGCCCCATCGGCATGCCGAACGCGAGCGCAGCCTCGTCGACCGTCTCCGGCGAGATGCCCTCGTCGACGGCGCGCATCGCCGCCATCAGGTACGGCGCGAGCACGCGATTGACGAGGAAGCCCGGCATGCTTCTGACCGGCAATGGCAGCTTGTCAATCTGCCGCACGAACGCCAGCGCGCGGGGCACGAGCGCGGCGGCAGTCGCTGCACCGACGACCACTTCGACGAGCATCATCTTCGCGACCGGATTAAAGAAATGCAGGCCGATGAGCCGCGACGGATCGGCCAGCGCGCCGGCGATGTGCTCGAGCGGGATCGACGACGTGTTGGTGGCGAGGATCGCGTCGGCGCGTGCTTTTTTCTCGACCGCGGCGAACAGCGCGCGCTTGGCATCGACATTTTCGAAGATCGCCTCGATGATCACGTCGGCGCGCGCGACGCCGTCGCCGGCGACGTCGGGGATGAGCCGGTCGGAGGCATCGCGCACGCGCCGCGGCTCGCGCAGCCGCTGCGCGAACAGGTTGGCGGCGCGTCCCATCGCCGGCGCGAGCCGCGCGGCGTCCTGGTCCTGCAGCGTGACGGTGAGTCCGCGCAGCGCACACCACGCGGCGATGTCGCCGCCCATCGTGCCTGCGCCCACGACGTGCACGTGCCCTGCCTTCCCGCCACCGTCCTTGCCGAGCGCCTTCAGCCGCTCCTGCAGCGTGTAGACGCGAATCAGGTTGCCGAAGTCGGGTGCCGCGAGCAGCGCCTGCATCGACGCCGGGTCGCCCGCGGGCGGCGCGAGCGCATCGCCGTCGAAGCGCGCGAACAGCGCGAGGATCGTATACGGCGCCGGATAGTGTTCGCGGCGCGCACGCTGCGCCACCTTCTTTGCCGCCTGCGCGGCGATGAATTTGCGCGCCAGCGGATTGAGCGTCAGCGACAGCGGCGGCGACAGGCGGTGCGGCGGTGGCGGCGCACGCATCACCGCGGCGACCGTGTTGTCGACGATGCGCTGCGGCACCGCTTCATCGACGAGGCCGAGCTTCCTGGCGCGACGCGCGTCGACAGTCTTGCCGGTCAGCAGCAGGTCGAGCGCCGCCGGCGCGCCGATGAGGCGCGGCAGGCGCTTGATGCCGCCCCAGCCGGGAACGATGCCCAGCATCACCTCGGGCAGCCCCATCCGCGTCGATGGATCGTCGACGGCGACGCGATAGCGGCAGGCGAGCGCGAGCTCGAGGCCGCCGCCGAGGCAGAAACCCTTGATCAGCGCCAGCGTCGGATAGGGCACGTGCGCCAGGCGCTCGAACACCTCGGCGCCGCGGCGCACGATCGCCAGTCCGTCCTGCGGACGTTGCGCCGCGCGGAACTCGCCCACATCGGCGCCGGCGATGAAGCCGTTGTCCTTGCCGGAGCGGATGACGAGGCCGGTCGGCGGTGTTGCCGCGAGCGTCGCCAGCACGTCGTCGAGCTCGGCCATCACTTCGGCCGACAGCGTGTTGACCGGCGCGTTGCGCTTGTCGAGCGTCAGTGTCGCGAGGCCGTCGCCGGCGCGCGTCAGCGTCCAGTGTTCCATCACCGCTCCTCGACGCGCTCGACCAGCATCGCGCCCCCGAGGCCGCCGCCGATGCAGATCGCCGCCATGCCGCGCCGGCCGCCGGTACGCTCGAGCACGTCGAGCACGTGAAGCACGATGCGCGTTCCCGATGCGCCGACCGGATGCCCGAGGGCGATCGCGCCGCCGTCGACGTTCAGGCGCGCTTCGTCGAGCATGCCCATCGCCTGTGGCAGCCCGAGCTCGTTGCGGCAGTAGTCGTCGCTCTGCCACGCGCGCAGGCAGCCCAGTACCTGTGCTGCGAACGCCTCGTTGATTTCCCACGCGTCGATGTCATCGAGCCGGAGGTCGTTGCGCGTGAGGATCGGCGTCGCCGCATGCACGGGACCGAGCCCCATGATCGCCGGATCGAGTGCCGCCCACTGCGTGTCGACGATGCGACCACGGGGCGCGAGCTTGTGGCGATCGACGGCGCGCTGCGACGCGAGCACCACCCACGCCGCGCCATCGGTAATCTGCGAGCTGTTGCCAGCGGTAACGTTGCCGTACTTGCGGTCGAAGAACGGCCGCAGCTTGCCGAGATTTCCGGGCGTGGAATCCTCGCGCACGCCGTCGTCCGCGGTGTAGGCGGTGCCGGCGTTGTCGTAGAGCGGGACGATCTCTTGCGCGAAATGGCCGGCGCGCTGCGCCGCCAGCAGGCGCGCATGCGAGCGCGCGCTGTACGCGTCCATCTCGGCGCGCGTGATGCCGAAGCGATACGCAACGTTCTCGGCGGTCTGCCCCATCAGCAAACCCACCACCGGATCGGTGAGCCCCTTCATCAGGCCGATCACCGGCGCGAACAAGCCGGGACGCAATTGCGCGAGCAGTGCTGCGCGCTGGCCGATGGACTTCGCCGCATGCCACCGCGACAGCCACATCACCATCGCGTCGGAGACGAGCAGCGGCGCGCGCGACAGCGCGTCGGTGCCGCCCGCGAGCACAAGGTCGGCGCGCTGCGACAGGATTTGCGCGATGGCGGAGTCGATCGACTGCATGCCCGACGCGCAGTTGCGCATCACCGTCCAGCCAGGGACCTTGTTGCCGCAACCCATCCGCAGCGCGGCAACGCGGCCGATGTTCACTTCGTCGGGCGACGGCGCCGCGCAGCCGAGGATCACCTCGTCGAGCGCATCCGGCGCGAACGGCATGCGCAACAGCAATCCGCGTCCGGCGGCGCTCGCGAGATCCGACGCGGAAAACGGCCCGGGGCGATTGCGCGACTTGAGGAAAGGCGTGCGCGCGCCGTCGACGATGTAGATCGGCACCCGCATCGGTATCTCGCGCTGGCGCGGACCTCGGCGATCAGGCCGCGGCGCGCACGCGCGGCGGCGGCTGCATCACGTCGTCGGGATGCGTGACGATCGGCTGGGGTGCCACCATTTCCGCAAGGCCCAGGTCCTGGGCGAAGTCGTCGACGCGGATCACGCGCGCGGCGAGCACGCGCTGCGTGCGTACGCGCTGATGCTCGTCGGCGCTGATGATGCCCGCGGCTTCGGCGCGTGCGAACAGCGCGTCGTAGGATTCGCCGCCGCGCAGGTCGGCGTCGATGCGCCGTTCCTTGATCGCCGCGCGCAGTTTCGCTTCGATGGGTTCGCTTTCGAGCGTCGCCGCCAGCGCATGCTCGACCTGCGCCACCGGATTGTCGTCGGACTTGGACAGGTACATGCCGGCGGTCAGCCGGTCGCGCGTCGCCGACGGCGTGGTGACAAGCATCGCGACCTGGTGGCACAGGCGGTCCGGCGGAATCGAGTAGGGGCGTCCGAACGGAAAAACGACCCAGCGCACCAAGGTCGAGATCAGCGCATGCGGGAAGTTGGAGATCACGCCTTCGAGCGCGGTCTGCGCCTTGAACATCGCGTCCCAGATCGCCCAGTGCATCAGCGGCGCGTCGGCGGACTGGCGGCCTTCGGATTCGTAGCGCTTCAATGTGGCACTGGCGAGGAACAGCAACGACAGCACGTCGCCCAACCGCGCCGACAGGCTCTCGCGGCGCTTGAGCGCGCCGCCGAGCGTGCCCATCGACACGTCGGCAAGGAACGCGAGCGCCGATGAGAAGCGCGTGACGCGCTGGTAGTAGCGCCGCGTCTCCGCTGCCACGTCGTCCGGCACGTCGATGAAATGCGAGCCGGTAATGCCGGCGACGAACGTGCGCGCGAAATTGGCGAGCGCGAATCGCATGTGTCCGAATAGCGCGTCCTCGAACGCCGCAAGCCCGCGCGCCGTGTCGGGGTCGCGCGCGGCCTCGATCTCCTTCAGCACGAACGGATGCGCGCGAATCGCGCCCTGCCCGAAGATGATCAGGCTGCGCGTCAGGATGTTGGCGCCCTCGACGGTGATCGACACCGGGATCTGCATGTACGCGCCGCCGAGGAAGTTCGACGGTCCCATGCAGATGCCCTTGCCGCCGGCGATGTCCATCGCATCGTTGATGACCTGCCGCGCGCGCTCGGTCAGGTGGTACTTCGACGCCGCCGACAGCACCGCAGGCTTCTCGCCCTGGTCGACGGCCGCCGACGTCACGCGGCGCACGGCGTCCATGCAGTAGAGCGTGCCGCCCATGCGCGCAAGCGGTTCCTCGACGCCTTCGAAGCGCGCGATCGGCGTCTTGAACTGCGTGCGCACGCGCGCGTACCCGCCGGTGCCGCGCACCGCGAGCTTGGCCATTCCGGTACTCGCCGACGGCAGCGAGATCGCGCGCCCCGCGGCGAGGCACTCCATCAGCATCCGCCAGCCCTTGCCGAGCATCGGCTGCCCGCCGATCACCCAGTCCATCGGAATGAACACGTCCCTGCCCCAGTTGGGGCCGTTCTGGAACACCGCGTTGAGCGGCATGTGGCGCCGGCCGATGTGCACGCCCGGATGCGTGGTGGGAATGAGCGCGCAACTGATGCCGATGTCCTCGACGTCGCCGAGCAGGTGATCAGGATCGTAGGCGCGGAAGGCGAGGCCCAGCAGCGTCGCCACCGGCCCCAGCGTGATGTAGCGCTTGTCCCACGTCAGCCTGAGCCCCGGCACGCGCCGGCCCTCGAACTCGCCTTCGCACACGATGCCGAAGTCGGGGATCGCCGCGGCGTCCGACCCTGCGTTCGGATTGGTCAGCGCGAAGCACGGGATCTCGAGGCCCTTGGCGAGTCGCGGCAGGTAGCGTGTCTTTTGCGCGTCGGTGCCGTAGCGCAGCAGCAACTCGCCAGGGCCGAGCGAATTGGGAACCATCACGGTGACCGCCAGCGTGCCCGAATGCGTTGACAGCTTGGTGATCACTTCCGAATGCGCGAACGCCGAGAAGCCGAGCCCGCCGTTCTCCTTCGGAATGATCATGCCGAGGAATCCGCGATCACGGATGAACTGCCACACGTGCGGCGGCAGGTCCTTGTAGACGTTGGTGGTCTCCCAGTCGGTGACCATCGCGCACAGCTCCTCGACGTCCTCGTCGACGAAGCGCTGCTCTTCGGGCGTGAGCACCGGCACCGGCATCGCCAGCAGCTTCTTCCAGTCGGGCCGGCCGGAGAAAAGGTCGCCGTCCCACCACACGGTGCCCGCCTCGATCGCCTCGCGTTCGGTCTGCGACATCGGCGGCATCACTTTGCGGAAGATCGTGAACAGCGGTTCGCTCACCAGCGTGCGACGCAGCTTCGGCACCAGCATCGGGATCGCAAAAAATGCGAACACCGCGCCAAGCAGCACGACGACCGCGATCGGCATCACGTGCAACAGCGCGGCGGCGACCAGCGCCAGGACGCCGCCCAGCGTCCACGTCCAGCGATTCGCGTTGACGTGCGCCAGCGCCAATGCGCCGACGAGGACGACCACGATCCATAGGGTCAAGACCATTGCGGACTCCGGTTGCGTAGCGGTGCTGCCACGCGCCGCCGACCGGCAGCGCGACCCTGCATCGATTCAGCGCTTGCGCAGTCGCGTGCTGCCGCCATCGCGCGCCCCTTCGGGCAAGTCCACCAACGGCGACTGCAACCCCGCCAGCAGGAATGGCGCGAGACGTCGCAGCAGCGCTTCGTCATCGTTCAGCTGCCGCGGCGTCAGCTCGGCGATCAGCTTGAGCGCGTCGGTCGCCGCGAGCGTGTAGGAAAGCGCGCCCATGATGAAGTGCAGCCGCCACGACAGCTCCTTCTTCGGCAGCCACGGCAGCGCGCGCCCGAAGGCGGCCTTGAAGCGCGCGATCATCACCGCGTACTGGTCCGACAGGAACTGGCGGATGAATGGCGCGGGATCGGCGTACGCGCGTCCCAGAAGGCGCAGGAAATTCTCGCCGCCCTGCGTGCGGTCGCGAGCAAGCCCCAGCGCCGGCAGGAACAGCGCCGCGAGGATTTTCTCGCAGTCGACGGGCGTGGGCGCCGCGACCGCTTCGTATTCAGTGAGCAGCGCGACGCGCTGCCGGTTCATCGGATCGAGACGCCGCGTCAGCACCGCCTGGAACAGCTCCTCCTTGCTGCCGAAGTGATAGTTGACCGCGGCCAGGTTGACGCCTGCGTCGGTGGTGATGGCGCGCAGGCTTGTCGCCTCGAAGCCGTGCTCCATGAACAGGCTTTCGGCGGCGTCGAGGATGCGCAGCTTCGTGGCCCTCGGGCCGCGTCGCGCGATGGGGATGACCTTGCCCGACATGCAGCGAATCCGATGGGTAACGTGCGTGGTCTGAGGACGCGGGAAAACGCGCTTTCGCTTAAACGTTCGTTTGAATTCTGGTCCGCTGGCGGGTCCCCGTCAAGGCGGCGCATCCAGCCGCGATACAGAATCAGATTTAGGCGAATACTTGGCGAAGGCGCGGCCTCATATTCTGTAAGGTCGTCGCATAGCCATCTACTGGTATTAGGCAAGGAAATGCAAACGGCCATTGGACGAGGTTGTTCGCTCGCCCGTTGTGAGGCGACCAATAAGTTCTAAGTTGGCGCGTTCAGCCTGAGTACGTAGGTCGCAATGTGGATCAAGTAATTTAAGACCTTACGGTGATCGCAAGCTGAGGTCGCGAGAAGGGGTCCGCACAAGAAAAAGTTCGGCCACCTGCGCGCGCGTGAGCAGGTGGGACAAGACCCAACGTGGTGACGCGACGTTTTCCAGTACCGACCTTCAATGAAATGCCCAGGGCCGACGAGTATCGCTGTCCTCAGGGGCATGCCCTACGAAGCGAGTGGCGCGTGATGCGCAATCCACGCACGCACATCACCAAGGCCGACACCATCATCTACCGCTCCAGCAGATTGGACTGCGCGACCTGCCCGGCGAAAGGCCGGTGTTGCACGAACACCCCAAGTCGCAAGATCGCTCGCAGCGTTCACGAGTCAGCGCGCGACGTGGCGAGGTGAATCCGCAACAGCGGCGAGTACCACCGATCGCGGCGTGAACGCACAAAAGTAGAAATGTTGTTCGCGCATCTGAAGCGAATCCTGAAGCTCGATCGATTGCGACTACGCGGGCTAGGCGGCGCCCGCGATGAATTCACATTGGCAGCTGTTGCTCAAAATCTACGCCGCTCGAGACATCCCAGCCGACAGTGTCGAGGCTGCCGCGCGGCGTTCCAATTCGCGCACCGCGGTGCCATTTTTCAAAGAATCGACCCATTGCTGACCGACAGCCACGCGGGCCGACGACCGCAGAGCCGACCCCCGTGAAGCCGCCCCGCAGTGCGCAACCTGTCGCCCCGCGCCGGCCCCGGGCGCCAAGGCCAACGGGACACGCCGCCACCACATCGCGCCAACTCACGCCCTTTGCAGCAGTCTGCGGCCGGTGTCCGACAGCAGCCGGGCCAGTGAGGCGGCAGGATTCGTCAACGGTGCATCGGCGCGCGTGTGCAATCCCACCGTCAGCCCTGGCAAGCGTTCCGCGATCGATATCTCCTGGACCTGCTCGGCCACCAGCGGCATGTCCAGAAAGGGGTGTGGCACCACCGCCAGCATGTCCGAGCCTTCGAGCAGCGCGACCATCGTGCTGAACGACTCGCATTCGGTGATCCGTTGGGGCTCGGGCGCGCCGACCGCACGCAGCATCGTGGCGGTCGTATCGCGCCGCACGACGCAGAGCCACTCGCCACTGACCAGCGCGGCGGCAGTTCGCGCCCTGGCCAGCGGGTGACCCCGGCGCGCGACCACGATCTGGTCGAGATGCGCGATCGGCTTGAACCGAATCGCCGGATCATCACGAACGAGCGGTGCGCGCGGCGCCAAAGCCATGTCGAGGGTCGCGTCGCGCACCAGCAGGCGCGTCGAGTGCCCCAAGCCTTCGAGCAAGCGCAGTTCAACGTCCGGAAACTTCTCGCGGAAACGCATCACCGCCTGCGGCACGATCTGCGCCGCGAAGAACGGGCCGAATCCGAGAGCCACTTGTGCCTTCGCTCCCCGCGCCAGTTCCTCCTGCGCCTTGGCCAACTCAGCGTACCCGGCGCGTGCGCGCACATGGAAGGCGTGACCCTGCCGAGTGAGCGTGACGCCCTTCGGCGTGCGCTTCAGCAACGCCGCGCCAAGCTCGGACTCCAGCGAGCCCAGGCTCTTGGTCAGCCCGGGCTGCGACACGCCGAGTTTGCGGGCCGTGGCGGAAATGCTGCCCGACTCGATAACAGCCAGGAAGTCTCGAATCTGCGCAAGCTTCATTCATAGCTCCCGGTTATGGCCAACAAGCTCTGGCCATCTTACGAGGCAGGTGTCGCTCTGGTCTACTGCGCTCCATGGCCAAGACCATCCCGTGCTGACCAAGCGGTGACATCCTCACGCGCCACCGGCTCGCGGCCGGACATCGTCTTCATCGTGGCCGACGACCTCGGCTACGCCGACTTGGGCTGCTACGGCGGGCGGCAGGGCAAATTCGGCGCGGTTTCGCCGCACATCGACGCATTAGCCGCTGGCGGCATGCGCTTCACGCGCGGCTACGCGAACGCGCCTGTCTGCTCGCCCACCCGGTTCGCGCTGATGACCGGTCGTTGGCAGTACCGTCTGCGTGGCGCGGCCGAGGAGCCGATCAACTGCCGCTCGGGTGGCAGCAACACGCTCGGCCTTCCCCCTGAGCATCCGACGCTGGCCTCATTGCTGCGCGGCGTGGGCTACCGCACAGCCCTGATCGGCAAGTGGCATCTCGGCTACCCGCCTCACTTCGGCCCGCTGCGCTCCGGTTACGACGAGTTCTACGGCCCCATGTGCGGCGGCGTCGACTACTTCAGCCATTGCAACAGCAGCGGCGCGCACGACCTGTGGGAAGGCGAAGCTGAACGGCAGGACATCGGCTACCTGACCGACCTGCTGAGCGACCGTGCCGTGCGGGTGGTGGAGCGCACGGCCGCAGATCCGCATCCGCTGCTACTCAGCCTGCACTACACCGCGCCCCATTGGCCATGGGAGACGCGAGACGACGCCCACGTGCCGGCGCAGATCGGGCCGCGCCTGTTCCACCTTGACGGCGGAAACATCCACACCTACCGCCGCATGATCCACCACATGGACGAGGGCATCGGGCGCGTCGTGCAGACGCTGCGCGACTTGGGTCGGCTCGGCAACGCGCTGATCGTCTTCACGAGCGACAACGGCGGCGAGCGCTTCTCCGACAACTGGCCCCTCGTCGGCGGCAAGATGGACCTGACCGAGGGCGGCATCCGAGTGCCCTGGATCGCGCACTGGCCGGCGCGGGTCGTCGCCGGCGGCCTCAGCGACCAGCACTGTCTGACCATGGACTGGACCGCCACCATGATCGACGCCGCTGGCGCCACGCCCGATGCGGCATACCCGCTGGATGGCCTGTCACTGCTGCCCGTGCTGACGGACGGGCAGCCCACCTTCGCGCGCCCCATGCACTGGCGCATGAACTACCGAGGCCAACAGGCCTTGCGCGACGGTCATTGGAAGTACCTGACCGTGGATGGTCACGAGTACCTGTTTGATGTCGAGGCCGACGAGCGCGAATGCGCCAATCTGGCCGCTCGCGAGCCCAAGCGCCTGGTGGCGCTGCGCGAGGCGTGGCGCACCTGGAACGAGACCATGCCGCCGATCCCGAACGACGCCACCGTCAGCCTTGGCTACACGGTCGCGGACATGCCTCAACGATGACCACCCCGGAAGAAACCTCCGATGAAACCCACCCGTTTGCTGGTTGCCGTGGCCGTCGCGCTGGCGGCCGCCCAAAGTCTACACGCCCAAGGCACTTGGCCAGACAAGCCGGTGCACATCGTCGTGCCGCAACCGCCCGGTGGCTTAAGCGACATCGTGCTACGCAGCGCGATCGAAAAGATGCAGCCGGTCTTAAAGCAGCCGCTGATCATCGACCACAAGCCGGGTGCCGCGGGCAATCTCGGCGCCGCCGGAGTCGCCCGCGCAGCGCCCGACGGCCAGACATGGCTATGGACCACCGACACGCTGCTGACGGTGAACCCGCACGTCTATCCGAACCTCGGCTTCAAGCCCGAAGACCTTGTGCCTGTGATGCGCGCCAGTGCGTTTAGCCAGACGCTGGTGTGCAACCCGGGGCTCGGCGTGAAGACTGTTGCCGACCTCGTCGGCCGCTCGAAGTCAAAGCCGCTGAGCTACGCCTCCGGCGGCGCCGGCTCGCCGGGCCATCTCACCTCCGAGTTGTTCAAGAGCGTTGCCGGCATCGTCATGATTCATGTGCCGTATAAGGGTCCGGCCCCTGCCATGCAGGACGTGATCGGTGGACAGGTCGACTGTGGCTTCCTCGCCGGCCCGATCGTGCTTCCGCAGGTGCGCGCGGGCAAATTAGTGGCGCTCGCAGTTTCCGGCGCGAAACGCTCGCCGCTGCTGCCCGAGGTGCCTACCGTGACCGAGGCCGGCTATCCCGGTTTCGACGCAACTTTCTCGCTGGTTCTCTTCGCGCCCAAAGGCACGCCGAAGCCCATCGTCGATGCGATGTTTAAGGCGCTCGACGCGGCCCTCAAGGACCCTGACGTCGTCGAGCGTCTGCGCCAGAGCGACCAGGCCGTCGTTGCCGCTTCGCCGGACGAGAGCTCCGCGCGCCTCACGGCCGACTCCAAGACCTGGGGCGCCGTTATCAAACGGATCGGCCTGAAGTCGGACTGACAGGTCGACCGCAGTGCCTCCTTCTCCGCATTGATACTGTTCTTGATCTCGGTGGTCTGCGGCAGCACCTCGTGCCTTATTGCAGCCATACCGGTCGTCGCTCGGTCGACCCGGAGCTGATGATTCGCATGCTGATCATTGGCTATTGCTTCGGAATTCGATCGGAGCGACGGCTGTGCGAAGAGGTACATCTCAATCTCGCCTATCGCTGGATCTGCCGTCTGGCGCTGAACGATGCGGTTCCCGAACATTCGACCTACTCGAAGAACCGCCATGGCCGCTTCCGGGCAAGCGGTGCGCTCCATTGGTTATTTGACGAGGTGGTGCACCGACGCATGGCGGCTGGGTTGGTGAAGGGAGAGGGATTTGCCGTTGATGCTAGCGTGATTGCTACCGATGCCAGCCGGCAGCGCCACGTACCCAGCAGTGGGGAGTGTCCTGAATTCTGTATGTGAGGCGCTCTTCGGTGCTGCGCGGCATCTTACGCTTGGGGTCGCGTGAATCGATCTTGATAGAGGATTGCAAATTGATTCGTCGCTGCCTTCCAGTCGCGTGCCGCACGACCCCAATCAGCGGTGATGTTACGCAACGCCAGCCAGATCAGTTTGCAGGTGTTCTCGATCCACGCACCGAGCTGGTCTCGACGCTAGACGTCGTCGTACGCGGCTGGCGCCGCATACGCGGCGTCGATCGCGGCCTTGAAGCGCGCCAGCACCAGCGGCCGTTTGAGCTTCAGCGTTGGCGTGAGGAGGCCGTTGTCGATCGTCCACGGCTCGCGCGTCGCGATGACGCGGCGCACGCGCACCCAGCGCGGGAACGACTTCAGGAGCTCGTTGACGCGACGTCGCAGCAGCGCCTCGTCGGTCTCGCGCGTGACCGCAAGCAGCATCGGATAGGGTTTGCCTTCGCCGATCAGCATCACCTGTTCGAACGCGGGGTCGTGCAGGATGGCGAGCTCGGCGTCCTGCGGCGACACCTTTTCACCATTCGACATCACGAGGATGTCCTTGGCGCGCCCGCGGATGTAGATGCGCCCATCCTCGATCGCGGCGACGTCGCCGGTCCTGAGCCAGCCGTCAGGCGTCAGTGCCGCGCGCGTCGCCTCGGGATTGCGCCAGTAGCCGAGCATCACGTTGGCGCCGCGCACCAGCAACTCGCCGTTGTCGCCGACCCTCGCGTCGATTCCCGGTAATGGCGGGCCCACCGACTCGGGAACGTTGTCGCGATCGAGGTTGACCGAGACCACCGGCGACGCCTCGGTCATGCCATAACCCTGCAGCACCGGCAATCCCAGGCCGATGAAGGTTCTGGCGAGCGCCGGCTCGAGCGCAGCGCCGCCGACGACCGCGAGCCGCATCCTGCCGCCGAGCCTCGCCAGCACCGGCTTCGCCACCAGCGCGCGCAGTGGCGGCACCAGCAGCCGGTCGAGCAGCGAGGCGCCGCCCGTGGCGACCCGGTAGCCGCGCGCGACACACGCATCGAACAGCGATTTCTTAGCGCGCGATTTGGCGAGCGCCTCCATCACCTTGGCGTAGAACTTCTCGAAGATGCGCGGCACGGCGAACATTACCGTCGGCGACTGCGACACGAGGTCCTCGGGAACCAGCGCGATGCCACGCGAATAGACGACCTTGGCGCCGATCGCGAGCGGCAGGTAATAGCCGCCGGTACGCTCGAACATGTGCGACAGCGGCAGGATCGACAGGAACACGTCGTCGTCGCGCGCCATTTCCACGGCGCGGCATTGCTCGACGTTGGCGATGATGTTGGCATGCGACAGCATCACGCCCTTGGGCCGTCCACTGGTGCCCGACGTGTAGCAGATGGTCGCCAGCGTTTCCGGTGCGAGCTCGTGGCATTCGAAGGCGCGGCCGCTGACCGGGAGGAAATGATCGACGCTGCGCGCAGCGTCCGCCGCGTCCGCGCGCAGCACGACCATGCGCGGCAGCGCGTACGTTCCGGCCAGCTTGGCGAGCGCCGCGGCCATGCGTGAGTTGTCGGCGATCAGGAGCTTCGCTTCGGCGTCCTGCGCGCACCAGGCGATGTTGTCCGGATTGTCATCGGCATAGAGCGGCACGACGACCAGCCCGAGGCCGAGCGCCGCCTGGTCGACCGCCACCCAGTAGCTGCCGTTACGCGCGCAGATCGCCACGCGATCGCCGGCGGCGAGGCCTTCGCGACGAAACGCCTCCTGCCAGCGTTCGGCAAAATGGCGGAGCTCGTCGACGCTGACGTCCCGCCATGCGTCGTGTACGTAGTGACGGTGCAATGTTCGCTGCGGGTCCCGGAAGTGCCGGGTGAAGTAATGCGCGATGTTCGCGGGCATTGGAACGCTCCCTGCTGGGTCGCGACCGCAGCCGCGCCGGGGCATTCTGCAGCAAATCGGGCGCGCCGCGCGCTGCACTGCAGCGCGCTATACTCGGTCGACTCTGCAGCCGCGCCTGACGATGGCAACCATCCGGATCGACCGCGGGCACGCGCTGCCGCATGCCGAGGCGCGCAGTGCCGCCGACGACCTCGCTAAAGACCTCAAGCGGCGCTTCCAGCTCCGGTACGTGTGGGACGGCGACGATGTGCTGTTCGAGCGGCCGGGCGTCACCGGGCGCATGCACGTCGGCAAGAACCGGTTCACGCTCGACGTCACGCTCGGGTTCATGCTGTCCGCAATGAAGCCGACCATCGAGCGCGAGATCCACGCGAAGCTCGACAAGGTCGCGCCCACCGACGCCGCCTAGGCACACCGTCGCGCGACACGCCGGGGCCGCGACGGCTGCACCAGCGATGCCGCGACGTCACGCTCGCGGGACGCGAGTCGGACGTCGCGGGTGCTGCGATGGTCTTCAGACGCGCGGCTCGCCGTTACCGTTCACGGCAATCGTCGCGCCGGGTGGCGACGTCATTTGCACGCGATGTTCGGCGCCACGGAAGTTGTACGTCACGTCCCAGTAGTCGGGACGCGAGCTTCCGGGCGCGTCCGCGCAACGCCGCACGTCGCGGCTGTACGACGAGCCGCCGCCGACGTTCGCGCCAAGGGCCGCGCCGCCGACCGCGCCACCCGCCGTCGCCAGATCCTGTCCGCGTCCACCGCCGATCTGGTGGCCCAGGATTCCGCCGATCACCGCGCCCGCGATCGCGCCCGGCACGTTGGCGCCCCCGCCATTCGACACCTGCTGGCGCTCGACCCAGCAGCGCTGTTCCGGCGGGCCGACGACCGCGTGAACCGACGTGACTTGCGCCTGGAAGACGCGCTCGCCCTTGGCGCGGCGGTAGCTCGTATCACCGGCAATGTACGCGCCCTGGCTATTGAAGTTGCGCGCATTGCGATTCACCGCGCGCACTGACGACGCGCTGTTGTCGAGGCCTACCTGCGCCAGCGACTCGTAGCGACCGGGCCGCAGCACGACGCAGCGACCGCTGAAGCGCGCGTCGGTACACACTTCCCAACGACCATTGTTGACGATCGCCGAGGACGCGCGATCGTTGAAGCCGTAGCGCTGGAAATTGACGATGTCCCCGGTCGCGTTGAACTGCCGGCCGCGGAATCCATCATTCTCGAAAAAAGTGACTTGTGCCGCGGCCTGGGTGGCGAGCACGACACCTGCGATGCCGAGGGCCGTGCGTAACGACCTGCGAAGATTTGTATGCATGCAAGCTCCTGCCGAATTGAAGGAAGCCCGACAATGACATCGGGCGCGTCCATACCCAACGTTCGATGCAGCGCTTCGCGTGTCGGACGGGCGCGCGACGCCGCGTAGGAAATCACGCCACGCATGTCCAGCGACGCGGACCGCCGCACTTGTCGCGCGTCGCCATTCGTCGGTTGGACTGCGGCACGCCGTTCCGCTAAATTGTCGGCGGCGACGGCACACCACCGCGCCATCACCGGAGAATTGCCATGGCCAAAGGTCAGATTCGCAGCAACAAGGAAAAGAAGAAACCCAAGCAGGACAAGACCAAGAAGACCGCGCCGGTATCGCCGTTCGCCGGCATCCAGGTCAAGTCCAATCCACCCTCCGAAAAGAAGTAGCTCGGCGCTAGAGTGTGGTTGACGCGCGCGCCTGCGCCGCGCGGATTTCCACGACGACGCGCGCATGGACCGCATCGTCGCGCAGCAGCGCGTTGTGGCCGATGCCGGGAAACGCGACATTGGTCGCGCCGGCGAGGACAGACGACGTTTGCGGCACGACCATCGAATCGTGCGGCGACCATAACGAGATGATCGGCGGCGCAGGCGGTGGCGCAGGCAACGCTGCGAGCCAGGCACTGCCGGGTTGCATCTGCGCAATGCACACGCCGGGAAACCCTCGCGCGAGGCCGCTGCCGTGATGCGGCGTGCCGATCGTCACCACCCGCGCCACGCGCGTCGTTCCGTTCGCGGACAGGCTGGCGCGGGCGACCAGACCGCCCATGCTGTGGGCGACGATCACGACTTGTGCGGCGCCCGTTGCGGCGAGCGCCGAGTCGATGCGCCGGTCGAGCTGCACCACGAATTGCTCGATCGCGTGCAGCGGCGGTCCGTAGGAAATCGTGAAGACGGGACCGATGCCCGCCGCACGCAACCTGCGCAGCATCGGGATCCACACGCCGGCATTGCATAGCACGCCGTGCACCAGCACGATAGGAATTGCGCCCGCTACCGCGACCGGATCGCCGGTGCGCCAGCGATAGGTCATCATCCGCGGCGCCGAACCCAGCAGCGTCACGTACTCGTTGGCGATCATGCGCAAGGTCTGCGCGAAGCCGATTCGCTGCGCGGGCACACGCGGTGCGCGCCACGCCCAGGAAATCGCGAATTCGCACAACGTGAGGGCAAGCACCGCCGCGGCGTAGGCAGCGGCCAGCGCGACGAGCCAACCGAGCATCGTCGCGACGCTGTCGGCACCCGGGCGCCAAGCGAGCATGAACCAGAGCGCGACGGCCACGACATTCACAATCCACAACGTGATCGCGGTCCACATCGCGGGCGAAACCTACGCGGGTGCGAGCGACTTGCGGAAGCGATTGAGCTGCTGCGTCGACTCGAACCTCTGCCCGAAGAGGCTGCCGAGGTTGTGCAGGATCATGCCGATCACGCGCTTTTCCCAGTGATGATCGAAGTCGATCTGGTGGTCGAGCCAACGTTCGAGCCACGATGGGTCGGGTAGCCGGCTTTGCACGGTGTCGTGCGGGAATAGCGTGCGATTGACGTGCAGGCTGGTCGGATGCAGCGGCTTGCCGGCGCGGTGCGGGCTCGCCATCAGCACGCCGATCTTGGCGAACGCGCGCGACGCTTCGTTGCCGAAGCGCTCGATCGCGCGCTTCATGAAGCTCAGGTACGCGCCGCCGTGGCGTGCCTCGTCGCGCGAAATGAGGTCGTAGATCTTCTTGATCACCGGTTCGGTGTGCCACTGCGCGGCGCGTCGATACCAGTGGTTGAGGCGGATCTCGCCGCAGAAATGCAGCATCAGCGTTTCGAGCGCCGGTGCAGGCTCGAACTCGAAGCGAACGGCGTGCAGCTCCTGCTCGCTGGGGGCGAAATCCGGCTTGAATCTCCGCAGGTATTCCATCAGTACCAGCGCGTGTTTCTGCTCCTCGTAGAACCAGATCGACATGAACGCCGCGAAGTCGCTGTCGTGGCGGTTGTCGCGCAGGAACATCTCGGTGGCCGGCAGTGCGGCCCACTCGGTGATCGCATTCATCTTGATCGTCTGCGCCTGCTCGTCGGTCAGCCGCGCGGGATCGAACGTCGCCCACGGCACGTCCGACTCGAGATTCCATCGCACGTTTTCGAACGACATGAAGAGTTCCGGGTAAAGCATTTTCATGGGTGTCGTTTCAAGGGCCACATGGCAGAGCCCGGATGTTGCGTGTGTGCGTGGACAATTTCATGGGCGCGCGTCCAAAATGGCTGTCATGGGCGGCGACGTCACTCGTTCCGGTGTCGTCGCGGAGGCCGGCGCGCAGGCCGTTGCTAAGTAAACACTCACACGCGATAGGCGGTCATGACGACCCGCTTGCCGTTTCAGGATTATTGGATATTGCGCTCCGCACCGGGCTTGCATTTGCGCGCCGTGTTCTTGTCGCAACCCACGGATAAAGCTATAATTTTGGGCTTTCGGCGAGCTAGCTCAGCTGGTTAGAGCAGAGGAATCATAATCCTTTGGTCGGGGGTTCGAATCCCTCGCTCGCTACCAATTTCACGCAAGCGGCTGATTTCCTTGTGATTCGAGGGTCGGCCGTGTGCATTCGGCCTTTCCGCCTCGGCGCGCCAAAGCGTGCCTCGGTCGCCGCGTCATCGCAGGAACGTATGCCGGCGCTCCGTTCGGCACTGCCGTTCAGCTGCGCACGCCGTTCGCCTAGGCACTGAGCGGAGGTTCACTTGTTTGACCCCCACGCGGGACGCCGCCGCCGGGACCGAGCGCGTCGCAGACTCGGTGCAATCGTGCCGAGGCGTCCTGTGCCACTTCGCGGATGACGGGGTTTGCCGTGAGCTCCACCATCGTTTGCGGGTTCAGGAAGCCCACCACGACCTCTCTGCCCGGGCCTTGTCGAACCGTCACATTGCACGGCAGCAGGAGTCCGATTTCAGGCTCCGCCTGCAGTGCCTTGTGCGCGAGCGGTGGATTGCAGGCACCCAGGATGCGATAGGCCGGCATCTCCACGCCGAGCTTGTCCTTCATCGCCTTCTGAATGTCGATGTCGCTGAGCACACCAAACCCTTCCTTCTTCAATGCGTCCATCACCCGCTGCACCGTGGTGTCAAACGGTTCCGTCACTGTGGTGTGAAATTCGTACATGGGCTTGTCCTTGAGTTGGCAAACGCTGGCGCTGAAATCTCCGCATCTACGCGAGACAGTAGTTTGACAGATATTATATCTATATATATACTATTGTCAACCGAACCCGAAAGCATGCCCTCTGTTCATGCCAGCCGCTGCACTTGACCCTTACCTGCTACGCCGGGCCGCCTCGCGCGCCGTCGGCACTCTCAAGTTGCTTGCGAATGAAGAACGCCTTCTGTTGCTTTGCCAGCTTTCCCAAGGCGAGTTGTGCGTAAGTGCGTTGGAGGAGCGCCTGGAGATCCACCAGCCGACGCTGTCGCAACAGCTGGGCGTCTTGCGCAACGAGGGAGTGGTGAACACCCGCCGTGAGGGCAAGCACATCTACTACAGCATCGCTGACCAGCAGGTCATGAAGGTCATTCGCGTCCTTTATCGAATTTACTGCCCCGTGAAGTGAACACCATGAACATTGACTGGAACGCGTTCACGCCCTGGTGCGCCCTCGCCGGAGGTTTCCTCATTGGAATTGCTGCCGCAATGTTGCTCCTCCTCAACGGCCGAATCGCCGGCATCAGTGGCGTGCTCGGCGGAATTCTCAAACCGGCGAAGGGCGACACTGCGTGGCGGCTTGCCTTCGCGGGCGGGCTCGTCTTGACGCCGATGGTCGCCGGGCACTTCGGCGCGTGGCCCGATATCCGGATTGACACCGGCTTCGGCGCCCTGGTGGCGGCGGGCTTCCTCGTGGGTATCGGTACACGCTACGGCTCCGGCTGCACCAGCGGCCACGGTGTTTGCGGCCTGTCGCGCCTGTCGCCGCGTTCGCTGGCGGCCACGCTGTCCTTCATGAGCGCCGGCTTCGCCACCGTTTTCGTCGTCCGCCACGTGTTCGGCATCTGAGGAGGTGTCATGGCTGTCTCAACATCTGTCCTCGCGGGCATCATCTTTGGAGTTGGCCTGCTCGTGTCCGGTATGTCCAACCCTGCCAAGGTTCTGGGCTTCCTCGATGTCGCCGGCCATTGGGATCCGTCGCTTGTACTTGTGATGTCCGGAGCCGTGGCCGTGAATTTCGTGGCGTTCGCAGTGGCTCGCAAGCGGACCGTATCCTTTCTGGGCCTTGACATGAAGCTGCGCTCATCGCGTCACATCGACCGGCGCCTCGTCCTGGGCAGCGTGCTGTTCGGCGTTGGCTGGGGCATCGCGGGCCTTTGCCCTGGCCCTGCGCTTGTCGTGCTGGGAACGGCCCAACCCAAGGCCGTGGTCTTCTTCGCGGCCATGCTGGGCGGCATGGGGGCTTTCGAGTGGCTGGAGCAACGCAAGGCCATTCGCGCCGAGAATGCCGCGCGATCGGTTCAAACAGGCTGACTATCCGGTTGGTAGTGAATAGTGTGAACGGGGCCCCAGCCAGGCCCGCGACCGGCACACGCTACAGCGTGCAGCCATGGGCGCAACTCGCTGGCAGATAATCCGCAAATGGGTGACCCAACCGACCGCGATCCGCCCGCCACGCGCGGCATGCGCAACGGCCTCACGAGCTACGGCGACGCCGAGTTCTCGCTGTTCCTGCGCAAGGCGTTCATCAAGGGAGCCGGCTACACCGACGACGCGCTCGAACGGCCGATCATCGGCATCGCCAACACCGCAAGCGCGTACAACCCCTGCCACGGCAACGTCGCGGCGCTGATCGACGCGGTGAGCCGCGGCGTGCTGCTCGCGGGCGGACTGCCGATGCCGTTCCCGACGATCTCGCTGCACGAGAGCTTCGCGTATCCGACCAGCATGTATTTGCGCAACCTGATGTCGATCGACACCGAGGAGATGATCCGCGCGCAGCCGATGGACGCGGTCGTGCTGGTCGGCGGTTGCGACAAGACGGTTCCCGCGCAACTGATGGGCGCAGCGTCGGCCAACGTTCCGGCGATCCAGCTGGTCACGGGTTCGATGCTGACGGGATCGCATCGCGGCGAACGCGTCGGCGCCTGCACCGATTGCCGCCGCTACTGGGCGCGCTTTCGCGCCGACGACATCGACGCGGACGAGGTCGCGGCCGTCAATGCCGAGCTGGTGCCCAGCGTCGGCACGTGCTCGGTGATGGGCACGGCCAGCACGATGGCGCTCGTCACCGAGGCGCTCGGCATGATGCTGCCCGGCGGCGCGACGCCACCCGCGGTCACCGCCGCACGCGTGCGCATCGCCGAGGAGACCGGCGCCGCCGCGGTGCGTCTTGCGGCGTCACGCCTGGCGCCGCGCGACATCCTCACCGCCGATGCGTTCGAGAATGCGTTGCGCGTGCTGATGGCGATCGGCGGCTCGACCAACGCGATCATCCACCTCACCGCGATCGCAGGCCGCGTCGGCATCGCCATCGACCTGGCCGAGCTCGACCGCATGGGCCGCGACACGCCGGTGCTCGTCGACCTGAAGCCTTCAGGCCGCTTTTACATGGAGGACCTGCACGCGGCCGGCGGACTCGCGGCGCTGCTGCGCGAGCTGGCGCCGCTGCTCAACCTCGGCGCACGCACCGTCACCGGACGTACGCTGGGCGAGGAGCTCGAGCGCGCGCCCGCGCCGTTCGCGCAGGAGGTCGTGCGCCCGCGCAGCGATCCCGTCCATCCACAGGGCGGCATCGCCGTGCTGCGCGGTAACCTCGCCGCCGATCACGCGATCATCAAGCAATCGGCGGCCGATCCCGCGCTGATGGAGCACGAGGGGCGCGCGGTCGTGTTCGAGGACATCGCCGATCTCGCAGCGCGCATCGATCGCGACGACCTCGACGTCGAGCCCGGCGACATCCTCGTGCTGAAGAACATCGGCCCGCTCGGCGCACCGGGGATGCCCGAGGCCGGCTACCTGCCGATTCCGCGCAAGCTCGCGCGCCGCGGCGTCAAGGACATGGTGCGCATTTCCGACGGGCGCATGAGCGGCACCGCGGCGGGAACGATCGTGCTGCACGTATCGCCCGAAGCTGCGGCCGGCGGCGCGCTGGCGCTGGTGCGCAATGGCGATCGCATCCGCCTCAGCGTGCGCAACCGCGAGTTGTCGCTGCTGGTGACCGACGCCGAGCTCGAGCGACGCAGGCTCGCGCAACCCGGCGATGTGCCCGCGGCGTCGCGCGGCTACCGCAAGCTGTTCCTGGAGAGCGTCACGCAGGCCGGCCAGGGTGTCGATTTCGACTTCCTGCGCGCCGAGCATTTCACCGCCAAGGTGCCGCGGCCGCGCTAAGTCGGCTGCCAGCTCCAGTAAAGCTTCGTCGGATTGTCGACGAGCACTTGCCGGCGCAGCGCTTCATCGGGAAGCCACGCGGCGAGATCGTCGACCAATCGCGAGTCGTCGGGCATCGGCGCCGATCCCAGTCCCGGGTGCGGCCAATCGGTCGCCCACAACAGCCGCTCCGGGTTGCATTGCGCAAGTGCGCGTGCCAGTGGCGTCACGTGCGTATCGGCAAACCGGTAGTGTCCGGACATCTTGACCCAGCAAAGCCCGCGCTTCACGCATGCCAGCAGCCGCGGAAATTCGCCGCGCGCGGGATCGCTCGATTTCGGCAAGCCGAAATGGTCGACGACCACAGGCAGCGCCGCGCGCACGATGAAATCCTCCAACCCGGTGAACGCGTCGATCTCCACCTGCAGCTGCAAGTGCCAGCCACGCGCGCGCAGCCGCGGCGCCAGTCGCAGCGCGTCCGCCGCCGAAAGACCGTTGGAATTGACGAGATTGGCGCGTACGCCACGCACGCCCGCCGCGTGCATCGCGTCAAGCGTGGTGTCATCGACGTCCGGGCCGATCACCGCGACGCCTCGGCAGCGCGCATCGTCGCCGCGCAACGCGTCGAGCAGCGCGCGATTGTCGAACGCATAGACGCTGGGCTGCACCACAACCGCGCGCGTAACGCCCAGCATCGACGCCAGCTGCCAGTAGCGGTCCAGTCCGCACAAGGCCGGCGTGTAGTGCCGCGTCATGGCCAGCGGATAGCGCGATTCGGCGCCGAACACATGGATGTGCGTGTCGCACGCTTGCGCCGGCAGCACGGTGCGCGGTGCGCGCATCGGCAGCGGCGGCACGGGCGACAGCGGCGCGCGATCGGTGCGCGCGGCGGAGGCCTGCGTGCCGGAACCGGGTGCGTTCACGAAAGTCGCAGTCTCGTCATGGATATCGGCGATAGCGTAGCAACAACCATCGGCCGGCGCCCGTGGCAACAGCGGATCACGACAACCCCGGCGCACGCCAATGGATCGGGTCCTTTTGAGGTTCTACGCGTATTTGGCTACTATGCTCGGCCGCGCCATGGACCCCGCCCAATTCTCGACCGAATGCGAATCGCACCGCGGCTACCTGCTGCGTGTCGCGCAATTGCAGCTGCGCGACCGCGACGCCGCCGAGGATGCGGTCCAGGAGACGTTGCTGGCGGCGCTCACCGCGAAAGCCGGCTTCAGCGGCAAGTCGACGCTGAAGACTTGGCTCACCGGCATCCTCAAGCACAAGATCGTCGACACCATTCGCCGTCGCCAGCGCGAGCCGCTGGCGATGGCGACGTTCGAGGAGGAGATCGACCTCGACGACTTCGACGCGCTGTTCAAGCACAATGGCGCCTGGGATACGCCGCCGGCAAACTGGGGCGACCCGGAAGCCGCGCTCGACCGGCGGGAATTCTTCGACATCATGGATTTTTGCCTCGAGAAGCTGCCGGCGAACACCGGCCGCGTGTTCATGATGCGCGAAGTAATGGAGCTCGAAACCGACGAGATCTGTAAGGAATTGCGTATTACCGCGAATAACCTGTGGGTCATCCTTTATCGAGCCCGGGTGTCGCTGCGCCAATGTCTCGAACAGCACTGGTTCGCGGCCGGCGCCGCCACGCGCTGACGTCTCCCGAGGCGAATACCCAATGCTGCCGCGCTGGATCGGACACATGTTGTCATGCAAGGACGCGTCGCGCCTCATTTCGCGGATGCAGGATCAGGAGCTGACGGCGTTTCGGCGCTGGATGTTGAGCATGCACTTGCGCGCCTGCGACGGCTGCACGCGGTTCAAGGCGCAGGTCGCGTTCCTGCGCGAGGCGATGCAGCGCTATCGATCGTGAGCGAGTCTGTGACCTCCCGGCGAGGCGGCGGCGGATAATGTTGTTTCGCAGTGCGCGCCCGGGATGTTGGCGCGGCGAACGGCACCCGCAAATCGAGTCGGCACCATGAAAATCAAGGTCAACGGCGCGTGGACCGCGCTCTCCGAAGCAGCGCCCAGCGTCGCGTCGCTGATCGAGCGGATGGCGCTCGGCGGCAAGCGCATCGCCGTCGAGCTGAACGGCCAGATTGTGCCGCGCAGCCGCTATGCGCAGACGTTCCTTGGCGACGGCGACCGCATCGAGATCGTGGGAGCGGTCGGCGGCGGGTAGCGGACCGTGCCCGAGCGGCGGCGGAGTAAAATTCGGCGATGAACACTGCTGCCGATCGTCCCGAAATCGTCGACCCGTTGGTCATCGCCGGCCGGGCCTATCGCTCACGCCTCCTCGTCGGCACCGGCAAGTACCGCGATTTTGCGCAAACGCGAGAAGCGATCGTCGCTTCCGGCGCCGAAATCGTCACCGTCGCGATCCGCCGCACCAACCTCGGCCAGGACGTCGGCGCGCCGTCGCTGATCGACGCGCTGCCGCCCTCCGAATTCACCTACCTGCCCAACAGCGCCGGCTGCTATACCGCCGACGAGGCGGTGCGCACGCTGCGTCTCGGCCGCGAACTGCTCGATGGCCACGCGCTGTGCAAGCTCGAGGTGCTGGGCGACAAGGACACGCTGTTCCCCGATGTCCGGCAAACGCTCAAGGCGGCAGAGACGCTGGTTGCCGACGGCTTCGAGGTGATGGTCTACACGTCGGACGATCCGATCGTCGCGCGCGAGCTCGAGGCGATCGGCTGCGTGGCGATCATGCCGCTGGCGTCGCTGATCGGCTCGGGAATGGGCCTCCTCAATCCGTGGAACTTGCGGCTGATCCTCGACAGCGCCAAGGTTCCGGTGCTAGTCGACGCCGGCGTCGGCACCGCATCGGACGCGGCAATCGCGATGGAACTGGGATGCGCCGGCGTGCTGATGAACACCGCGATCGCCAAGGCGGGCGATCCGGTACGAATGGCGAACGCGATGCGCCTCGGCGTGATCGCCGGACGCGAGGCGTTCCTCGCCGGGCGCATGCCGCGCAAGCTGTACGCGGCGAGCCAGAGCTCGCCGACGTCCGGCCTGATCGGATGATCGCGCGCTTCGCCATCGCCGGCGCAATGCTTGCGCCGCTGTGCATTGCGTTCGCGCCGGCGGCATCGGCGAATCCGCCGACGCGGGACGAGATCGCGCAATGGTGCGCCGACGCCGAGGACACGTCGCACTGCAACCGCCTGATCGAAGCGCAGCAGTTGAAGCGGCTGCCGGGCCTGGCGGCGCGCAGCGGTGGCGATCTCAAGGTGACGCTGTTCCCCAGCGGATCGACGACGTTCACCGACGTCGAGGACCTGCATGGCGGCACTTCGTACAGCCTGTGGGACAACATCAGCGCGATCAACGCCGTCGTGGTGTCGGTGACGCGCGACGACCGCACGACGTACACGCTGCTGCTGCGCGCCAGCGGCCGCAAGGTCGACCTTCCCGCCGAGCCCGCGCTGTCGCCGGACCGCCAGCACATCGTCACCGCCGATTTCTGTCCGAAGGAATGCAGCAACGAGGTGGCGCTGTGGCAGCTCGCGCACGACAGTGTCGCCAAGGTCGCGTCGTGGAAGCCGTCGCCCACGTGGTCCGATGCCGCGGTCCGCTGGAAGGATGCCGACACGCTGGCGATCGACTACACGGCGATGGGCGACGCCGACGCCAGGTCGCAGGAACGCAAGCTCGGTGACAAGGCGTGGCAGCCGGCAGCCGCGCGCTGAACGCGTCCATTGGATTCGCCCAACGACTCGAAGGAGATCGAATCGCCGCCGGTATCGCCGCATCGCCCGGTGCGGAGCTTCGTGCGTCGTGCCGGCCGCCAGTCGCCATCGCAGAAGCGCGCGATCGTCGAGCTGGCGCCGCGCTATTGCATCGACTTCCGTCCCGCGCCGCTGGATTTTCGCGGCATTTATCCTCGCGACGCACCGGTGGTGCTGGAAATCGGCTTCGGCATGGGCGAGACCACCGCGGCCATCGCGGCCGCGCATCCGGCGATCGACTTCATCGCCGTCGACGTGCACGATCCCGGCGTCGGCGCACTGCTGGCGCGCATCGACGAGCGCTCGCTGTCCAACGTGCGGATCGTGCGTCACGACGCGGTGGAAGTGGTCGCGCAGATGATCGCGCCCGATTCTCTGGGCGGCATCCACGTCTACTTTCCCGATCCTTGGCCGAAGAAGCGCCATCACAAGCGGCGCCTGCTCAAACCCGCGTTCGTCCACGAGCTCGCGATGCGGTTGCGCGCGGGCGGCTACCTGCATGCCGCCACCGACTGGCAGGAATACGCCGATGAAATGCTCGCCGCGTGCGCGGCCGAGCCGTTGCTGGCGAACACCGCCGACGGATTTGCGCCGCGGCCGGCGTGGCGGCCTCTGACCAAGTTCGAGAACCGCGGGCTGAAGCTCGGCCACGCGGTCTGCGACATCCTGTTCACGCGCGTCGCGGATTGACGATGCCACCGATCGCGGTGCTGCACGTCACCTCGGCTGAAGGCGGTGGCGCGGATCGCTATGTTCGCGACCTCGCCGAGACCACCGCGGCGCGACACTGGATCTGGCACGCGGGCGCGGGCATCGTCGAGGAGGTCGCCGCGCGCCGCTTCCATCGCGTTCCCGATGGCGACGCGGAACTGGCGCGTTGGGTCGGCGGCGCCGGCGTCGGCCTCGTCCACCTGCATGGCGTGACCGCTGACGACGCGACCGCGCTGTCGCGCGTGCGTGCGGCGCGACCGCTCGCGTACGTGGTGACGCTCCACGACATGGGATTCGTCGCGCCGGCGGCATTCGAAGGCGATCTTGCCGTTGACGCCGCGCAGATCGCACGTGTGACGCCGCTGCTCGGCGGCGCCGCCAAGCTCGTCGCGCCGTCCGCGTTCATCGCGTCACTGGTCGAGCGCCATTTCCCCGGCATCGGCGTGACCCTGATCGCGCCCGGCATCGGCCCGCGCAGCGCGACGATCGTCGCCACGGCGCCCGTCCCGCCCGATTTCGACGCACATGCGCGCACGACGCGAGTCGCAGTCGTCGGCGCGATCGGACCGCACAAGGGCAGCGCCGGCATCGAGGCGATCGCGCGCGCGCTGGCGGCGCAGGATTCGACGCTGGTCGTCATCGGCTACACCGACACGCTCATCGCGCCCGGCTGGATGATGCAGGGCGAGCTCTTCGTGCACGGCGCCTACGAAGACGGCGCATTGCCCGGCCTGCTCGACACCTACGGCATCGATGTCGTGCTGTTCGCCAATCGCCTGCCGGAAAGCTTCAGTTACACACTGTCGGAAGCCTGGGCCGCCGGCCGGCCGGTGATCGTTCCCGATGCGGGCGCGCTTGGCGAGCGCGTCGCGCAATTGGGCGGCGGATGGCGGCTGCCCGCGGGCTTCGACGCGCAGGACGTCGCCAAGCTCGTCGCGCGACTGCACGCGCCTGACGGCGCGCGCGAATGGGCGCAGGTAGAATCCGCGATCGACATCGACGACCCGGTACGCATCCCGCCGCTCGCAGCAATGACCCAGGCGTTCGACTCGCTTTACGCGCAGTACGCGCAACCCGCCGGCGACACCGGCGGCGCCGACGCGCTTGCGCCACTCGTCGCCGCCAACCTCGACGGCCGCGTGTTTCGCCGTGAGCTCGTGCGCCTCACCGGCGAGCTTGCCGAATCGCGTGCGTGGCGCTCGAAGCTCGATCGCGACATCGCCGAGCTCAAGGACGCGATCGAGCGCATCAGCGAGGACAACCGCAAGCTCGCCGAAGTGCGCGACGCATTCGAGCTCATGCCGCGGCTCGTGCGGAAGTTGCTGCTGAAGCTCAGACAGGCGTTTCGTGGCCGCCGTTGATGTAAGCGTCGTCGTCTACCGGCCCGACCTCGACCTGCTGGAGCGGCTGTTCGCGAGCATCGCCGAGCAGGCCGGCGCTCTCGAGCTTCGCCTCTACGTGCAGGACAACAGCGAAGACGCCGATCATGGCGATGCGATCCGCGCGCTGCCGTCGCTGGCGCCGGGCGGCGCGTTTTCGCGCGTCGACGTCGCGCGCTCGGCGTCGAACCTGGGCTTCGGTCGCGGTCACAACGCCAACGCCGCGCGCGGCGACGCGCGTTGGCTGTGGGTGCTGAATCAGGATTGCATCGTCGAGCCGGATGTCCTCGCGCCGTTCATCGCTACCGCGGCGGCGGACGACGCCAATGTCGCAGCATGGGAAATGCGGCAGATTCCGTACGAGCATCCGAAGGCCTACGACCCGGTGACGCTCGACACGCCGTGGGTGAGCGGCGCGGCGACGCTCTTTCGCCGCAGCGCGTTCGAGGCGGTGGGCGGCTTCGATCCCCAGCTCTTCATGTACGGCGAGGACGTCGACCTGTCGTGGCGATTGCGCGCGCGCGGCTTGCGCCTGCGCTACCTGCCGCGTTTCGCCGTCGTGCATCGCACCTACGCGCGCGCCGCCGAAGTGAAGCCGCTGCAGGCGATCGGCGGCGTGCGCACCAACCTGTGCCTGCGCGCGCGCTTCGGCGGCGGCGCCAGCGTCGCGCGCGGAATCGCGCTGCTCGGTGCGGAAATCCTGGCGCCACAGGATTTCGCCGGCCGTCGCAAGGGAATGATCCGCGCGCTCGGCGACTTTGCCGGGCAATGGCGCTATTTCCATCGCACGCGCGTCGCCGCCACAGCGGCATTCGAGCCTCATTTCTCCGGCTGGAACTACGAGCAGCGCCGTGATGGCGCATTCATCATGTTCCGCTCGCTGCGCGAAGCGCCGCGTACAACGACGCCGCTGGTATCGGTGCTGATCCGCACCGTGGATCGCGGCGCATGGCTCGCCCAGGCGTTGCAGTCGGTCGCCAACCAGACGTGGCCGAACATCGAAGTGATCGTCGTCGAAGACGGACCGGCGCGCTCCTCGGAGATCGTCGACCGCTTCCGCAATCGACTGCGCATCGACTACGTCGCGACCGGCGAGCGCGTCGGCCGCGCGCGCGCGGGCAACCTCGCGCTCGCGCGCGCCCATGGAGAATGGCTCAACTTCCTCGACGACGACGACGTGTTCTTCGCCGATCACATCGAGGTGCTCGTCGAAGGCGCATTGGCGGCGGGCGTCAGGGGCGCGTACGGCATTGCGTGGGAAACGCGCACCGAGGTCTCCGATCGCGACACCGCCGCGTTCGCCGAAGTGGCGCACGCGGCGGTGCACCGCCAGCCTTTCGACCGGCTGACGCTGTGGCACCACAACTTCCTGCCGATCCAGGCAGTGCTGTTCCATCGCGACCTCTATGCGCGCCACGGCGGCTTCGCCGAGGACATGGACCAGCTCGAAGACTGGAACCTGTGGACGCGCTATACGCTCGACGACAATTTCCTGCTGGTGGCGAAGACGACGTCGAAGTATCGGGTGCCGGCGAGCGCGCGCGAGGCGGCCTCGCGCCAGGCGTTGCTCGACGACGCCTACCGCGACGCCGTCGCGCGCCAGCGCGCAATGCGGGTGTCGACATCGCCACATGCGATCGCGACGATGGTCGACGAGTATGTGCGATCGCAGTCACTGATGATGGTGAGCCGCAATGATGTGCGGCGCTTCGTCGGCGCGCGCCCGTGGCTCGCCCGTGCATTCGCGTGGCGAGGGCCGCTGATGCGGCGGCTTCGGCGCTTCGGCGCTGCCCGGTAGCAAGCGTCGGCCGACAGGCTCATCGCCGTTGCAAGCGCGCCGCCAATAGGCTGCCCAGGCCCGTGCTGCTGGCGGAGCGTCGCGCCGGTCGAGGCCATGGCGCGCCTGGCCGACTCGATGGCGGATCCGCGAGCTGCGTCAGCGAATGCCGGCGCGCATGAACGACTGCACGAACTGGCGCTGGAACAGCAGGAACGCGATTAGCAGCGGTGCAGTCGACAACAGCGTCGCCGCGGTGATGATCGACCAGTCGATGCCCTGGTCGGTGGCGGAAAACACCTGCAGGCCGACGGTGACCGGCCGTACCTCCGGCGAATTGGTGATGATCAGCGGCCACAGGAAATTGTTCCAGTGGTAGCTGACGCTGACGAGCGCATAGGCGATGTAGGTCGGACGCGCCAGCGGCACGTAGACCTTCCACAATGTCTGCAGCGGCGAGCAGCCTTCGACGCGCGCGGCTTCGTCGAGCTCGCGCGGCACGGTCTTGAACGTCTGGCGCAGCAGGAAGATGCCGAACGCGCTGGCCATGTACGGCAGGCCGATCGCGAGGATCGTGTCCTTGAGGCCGAGCGCGCTCATCGTCCGGTAGTTCTCGACGATCAGCACATCCGGCATGATCATCAGCTGCACCAGCACCAGCGCGAACAGCACGTTGCGCCCGGGGAATTCGAAGCGCGCGAACGCGTAGGCCGCGAAGGTCACCAGCACGAGCTGCGCCGCGAGCACCATCGTCACCAGCACCACGGTGTTGAAGAAATAGCGCGCGAACGGCGCCGCGTCCCATGCCTTGACGAAGTTCTCCAGCGTCCACGGCGCCGACAGCGACAGGTGCGTCGAGAATTCGGAGGGATGGAACGCCGTCCAGAACGCGTAGAGCAGCGGCAGGATCCACAGGAGCGCCAGCAGCCACGCGCCGAACGTCTCCAGCGCGTGCGTGAAGCCGTTGGGCGCGCGTACCAGCGTCGACGTGGCGGCGCTGCTCATTGGTAGTGGGTGCGACGCTCGAGGAACACGAATTGCGCGAGGGCCGTGAGACCCAGCATCACCAGCAGCACCATCGTCAGCGCCGCGGCATAGGACGAGTCCCAGAAGCGGAAGCCGATCTCGTAGATGTAGTAGAGCAACAGTGAAGTGGCGTTGTCAGGGCCGCCGCGCGTCATCACGACGATGTGATCGACGAGGCGGAATGCGTTGATCACCGCGTTGACGAGCACGAACAGCGTGACGGGCATCAACAGCGGCAGCGTCACGCGCCGGAAGTAGTACCAGCGCGACGCGCCTTCGATCGCCGCGGCTTCGGCGAGGTGCGGCGACATCGACTGCAGCGCCGCCAGGTAGAAGATCATGAAAAACCCGGCTTCCTTCCATATCGTCACGACCATCAGGCAGCCGAGCGCGGTGCTCTGGCTGCCGAGCCAGTTGTGGCTGGCGAAGCCGAGTCCCTTGGTGATCTGCTCGACGAGGCCGTACTCGGGCGTGTAGAAGAACAGCCAGATGTTGGCGACGGCGATCATCGGCAGCACGGTCGGCGTGAAGTACGCGAGGCGCAGGAATCCCTTGCCGGCGATGCGGCCATTGACCCAGACCGCCATCAGCAACGACAGCGCGATCGACAGCGGAATCGTGCCGGCTGCGTAGATCAGGTTGTTGGTGAAGGCCTTCCAGAAAATCGGGTCGTCGACGAGATTGCGGTAGTTGTCGAGGCCGATGAACACCGCCGGGCGCGCGCCCTTGGGCGTCGAATAGAAGCTGTGCCACAGGTTCGCAATCGCCGGGTAGTGCGTGAACAGCACGAGCAGCGCCATTGCCGGCAGCAGCATCAGCCAAGCGTACAGCCATTGGCGCGCGTGGGTCATGGCGAGACTGCCTTCACGCCGCGGCCTGCACCGCGGCCCTCTCCCGCATGCGGGAGAGGGGTCGGGGCTGAAGGCACGCGACCTCGGCTACTGGTACGACTTAAGCAACCGGTCCGACTCGCGCTGCGCATCCTTCAATGCCTGCTCCGGCGTCTTGGTGCCGGTCAATGCTGCCTGCAGACCATCGTTGAGCGCCTTCGTCACGCGCTGGTTGTCATGGGTCGAAAGCTCGGCCTTGGCGAACGGCAACTGGTCGCGCGCGACGGCGGCGGCCGGGAATCCGACGACATACTTCTTCATCGCGGGTGTTTCCCACGCATCGGCGCGCACCGCGACGTAGCCGGTATCGATACCCCATTGCGCCGCACGTTCAGGCGTGGTCACCCACTTGATGAACTTGAACGCGGCCTCGCGTTGCGCCGGCGTCGACTTCTTGAAGATGTAGAAATTGCCGCCGCCGGTCGGGCTGCCGCGCTGCTTGTTCGACGGCAGCATCGCCACGCCGAAGTCGAACTTGGCGTTGGCTTTGACGTTGGTCAGGTTGCCGGTGGTCGTCCACATCATCGCCACCTTGCGCTCGAAGAAATCCTTCGGCGTCGTTCCCCATTCGACGATGCCTTCCGGATGCACCTTGTATTTCTTGACGAGGTCCACCCAGTACTGCAGTGCGGCGATCACCTCGGGCTTGTCGTAGTAGGTCTGCGTGCCTGCGCTGTTCATCAGGTTGACGCCGTTCTCGACGGCCAGCGCCTGGAACAGCCAGTACGGAAATCCCGACGACGGGATCTGCAGGCCCCATTGCGAGACATGGCCGGAGGCGTCGCGCTTGGTGAGCTTCTGCGCGTACTGCACCTGCTGCTGCCACGTCTGCGGCGGCTGGTTGGGATCGAGGCCGGCGTCCTTGAACAATTCCTTGTTGTAGTACATGACGATCGTCGAGCGCTGGAACGGAATGCCCCATGTCTTGCCACCCGTCTGGCTGTTCTCCATGAAGCCCGGATAGAAGCTCTTGAGCCACGCCTTGTCGTCGGCGGTCTTGATGAGCTCGTCGAACGGCACGATCGCGTCCTCGTCGATCAGCGTGAACATGTCGGTGGACAACAGGATCGACATCACCGGCGGCTCGCCGCTCTTGACGGCGGTGAGCGCCTTGGCGATCGACTCCTGGTAGCTGCCCGAATAGATCGGCTTCAGCTTGATCCCGGGGTTCTCCTTCTCGAAATCCGCGGCGTAGCCGTCGATGATCTTGGTGATCGGTCCGCCGACGGCGACGGGATAGAAAAATGGCACTTCGACGGTCGTCTGTGCAGCCGCCGCCGCCGCCGCAACGAGTGCGAGCGTTCCCGCCAATGCCGCGATCCAGCGCTTGATGCCTTGCATGCTCATTGCTGCCCCTCCGTTTGAAAGTCGATTGTGACCGCTACGCGACCATCGTCGCCGCGCGTAGACCGGCAATGGCGGCGCGCCTGCCGCCGGCATCGAACCACACCTGTGCGCCTGCGGCCCAGCGCAACCACGTCGCGTCACCGCGCGCGAGACCGCAACGTCCGGCGACGCGCGCATGCACGAGCTGGCCGCCGACGCGGCACGCCACCAGCGAGTCGGCGCCGAGATATTCGACGTTCTCCACGCCCGCGCGCAAGCCCTCCTCGAACGCGAGGACGATGTGCTCGGGACGCACGCCGAGCGTGCCGCCCGCGCATTCGCGCGGCAGCACGAGGGGCGCATCGGTTCCTGCGATGACGGCGCCCCCGTCGGCCGCCGCGAGATTCAAGAGGTTCATCGGCGGCGTGCCGATGAAGCGCGCGACGAACACGTTGGCCGGCGCCTCGTAGAGATCTGCCGGGGTCGCGTCCTGCTCGACGCGCCCGCCGTTGAGCAGCACGACCCGGTCGGCCATCGACATCGCCTCGACCTGGTCGTGTGTCACGTACACCATCGAGATGCCGAGCCGCGACTGCAACGCGCGGATTTCCTGGCGCATCTCGGCGCGCAACTGCGCATCGAGGTTCGACAGCGGCTCGTCCATCAGGCACACCGGCGCCTCGGCGATGATCGCGCGCCCCAGCGCCACGCGTTGCTGCTGGCCCCCCGAAAGCTGCGAAGGCTTGCGCGCCAGGTAGGGCGCGAGACCCAGCAGCGACGCGACCCTGTCGAGCCGCGCCTTGCATTCCTGCGCCGAAACGCCACGGACGTGCAGGCCGAACAGGATGTTCTGCGCGACGTCGAGATGCGGAAACAGCGCGTATGACTGGAACACCATCGAGATGTTGCGCTGCGAAGGCGGCAATGCGGTGACGTCGCGGCCGCCGATCTCGATGCGCCCGGCGTCGGCGGTTTCGAGGCCGGCCAGCAGGCGCAGCGTCGTCGACTTGCCGCATCCGGACGGTCCCAGCAACACGTTGAGCGTGCCGGCGTCGAACGCAAAGGAAATGTCGTCGACGGCGCGCACCTGTCCGTCGGCGGTCGTCCAATGCTTGGCCAGATGCTGTGCGGCGATTGCGGACACGCGCTCTTTCGTGCGAGGTTTTTGAAAAACGTGCGGTGACGCGACGTTTCGCGCGAATGTTACCGCGAAACGGCGTCGCGATGCCGCCCTTCCAGTGCCGTCATTGCCGCGAAAACGGCAATGTCGGCTCCCTGACGCGGGAATGACGCCCCTCAAATCACAGGCGACCGTCGAACAGCGCCGCGAGACCGTCGCCCGGATCGGCGGCCCGCATCAGCGCCTCGCCAACGAGGAACGCGTGCACGCCGCGCCCCTGCATCAGCGCGACGTCCTTCGGCGTGCCGATGCCGCTCTCGGTAACGACGATGCGGTCGGCGGGCACTTTCGACAACAGGTCGAGCGTCGTCGACAGCGACACGTTGAATGTCTTGAGGTCGCGGTTGTTGATGCCGATCAGCGGCGTGCGCAGTTGCAGCGCGCGCTGCAGCTCGCGCGCGTTGTGGACTTCCACCAGCACTGCCATGCCGAGGCCTTCGGCAATCGCCTCGAAATCGGCGAGCTGCGCGTTATCGAGCGCACCGACGATCAGCAGGATCGCGTCGGCGCCGAGCGCGCGCGATTCGGCGACCTGGTAGTCGTCGACGATGAATTCCTTGCGCAGCACCGGCAGCGAGCAGGCGCCGTGCGCCGCGACCAGGAAGTCGTTTGCGCCCTGAAAGTACTTGGCGTCGGTCAGCACCGACAGGCAAGCCGCGCCGGCACGCTCGTATGAAACGGCGATCGCCGCCGGATCGAAGTCCGCGCGCAGCACACCCTTGCTGGGCGACGCTTTCTTGATCTCGGCGATGACGGCGGCACGCTTTTCGGCGATGCGACCGCGGATCGCGCCGGCGAAGTCGCGCGGCGGCGGCGCATGGCGCGCCGCGGCGTCGATCTCGGTGCGCGGCCGCGCGATCTGCGCGGCGATCACTTCCTCGGCCTTGTCGGCGACAATCCGCGCGAGGATGTCGGCACGCACATCGATCTTCATGATGCGGCGCCGAGTTTCTGCGTGACGTCGACGAATGCCTGCAGCTTCTCGCGCGCGGCGCCCGAAGCGATCGACTCGCGCGCACGCTCGATGCCTTCGCCGATCGATGCCGCGAGGCCCACGACATAGAGCGCCGCGCCGGCATTGAGCGTGACGATCTCGCGCGGCGTGCCTTCGGTGTTCGACAGCGCCTCCAGCACCATGTCCTTCGATTCGGCGGCGTCCTTGACCTTGAGCCCGCGGTTCGATTTCATCGACAGCCCGAAGTCCTCCGGGTGGATCTCGTATTCGAGGATCTCGCCATTCTTCAGCTCTCCGACCATCGTCGCCGCCCCGAGCGAGATCTCGTCCATGCCGTCGCGGCCGTAGACGACCAGCGCGCGATGGCTGCCGAGCCGCTGCAGCACGCGCACGTGGATGCCAACGAGATCCGGGTGGAACACGCCGATCAGCTGGTTCGGCGCGCCGGCAGGATTGGTGAGCGGTCCGAGGATGTTGAAGATCGTGCGTACGCCGAGCTCGCGGCGCACCGGCGCCGCAAATTTCATCGCGCCATGATGATTGGGGGCGAACATGAAGCCGACGCCGGTCTCGGCGATCGACTGCGCGACTTCCTGCGGCGACAGCATGATATTGGCGCCGAGGGCTTCAAGCACGTCGGCGCTGCCGGACTTCGACGACACCGAGCGCCCGCCGTGCTTGGCGACGCGCGCGCCGGCGCCCGCGGCGACGAACATCGACGCCGTCGAGATGTTGAACGTGTGCTGCGCATCGCCGCCGGTGCCGACGATGTCGAGCAGGTGCTCGCGATCGGGGACGTCGACCTTGGTGGCGAACTCGCGCATCACCTGCGCGGCGGCGGCGATCTCGCCCACCGTCTCCTTCTTGACTCGCATGCCGATGGTGAGCGCGGCGATCATCACCGGCGTCACCTCGCCATTCATGATCTGCCGCATCACCGTCAGCATCTCGTCGTGGAAGATCTCGCGGTGCTCGATCGTGCGCTGCAGCGCTTCCTGGACGTTGATCGTCATCGTGCCAATCCTCTCAATGCCGGGTCAGAAAATTCGCGAGCAGCGCCCTGCCGTGCTCGGTCAGCAGCGCTTCGGGATGGAACTGCACGCCTTCCACCGCGTGCGTGCGATGGCGCACGCCCATGATCTCGCCGTCATCCGCCGTGGCGGTCACCTCGAGCTCGTCGGGACAGCTCGACCGCTCGATCGCCAGCGAATGGTAGCGCGTGGCCGTGAACGGCGTCGGCAACCCTTCGAACACGCCGCGCGCGTCGTGCGTGATCGCCGACATCTTGCCGTGCATCACGTGCCGCGCGCGCACGATGCGACCCCCGTACGCCTGGCCGATCGACTGGTGGCCCAGGCAGACGCCGAGTATGGGAATCGTGCCCGCGAAGCGCCTGATCAGCGGCACGGAGATGCCGGCCTCGTTCGGCGTGCACGGCCCCGGCGACACGACGATGCGCTCCGGCGCGAGCCGTGCGATGTCGTCGAGCGTGATCGCGTCGTTGCGGAACACGCGCACGTCGGCGCCGAGCTCGCCAAAGTACTGGACGAGGTTGTAGGTGAAGCTGTCGTAGTTGTCGATCATCAGCAGCATGTGCGCACCCCGCGCTTCATCCCGGCGCCCGCCGCCGGCGCTGCCCGGCGTCGCCGTCAAGGCCGTCCTGCACGATGTCCGCCGCGCGCATCAGCGCGCGCGCCTTGTTGAGCGTCTCCTGCCACTCGGCATCGGGGGTCGAATCGTGGACGATGCCGCCACCGGCCTGCACGAAGAGCTTGCCGTCCTTGACGACGGCGGTGCGCAGCGCGATCGCCGTATCCATGTCGTCCTGGAAGCTGATGTAGCCGACGGCACCGGCGTAGACGCCGCGCGCCGTCGGCTCGAGCTCGTCGATGATCTCCATCGCGCGCACCTTGGGTGCGCCGCTGACGGTGCCGGCGGGAAACGCCGCGCGCAGCACGTCGATGCTGGTCATTACCGGCGGCAATTCGCCTTCGACGTTCGACACGATGTGCATCACGTGCGAATAGCGCTCGATGATCATGCGCTCGGTGACCTTGACCGAGCCCGTCGCCGCGACGCGGCCGACGTCGTTGCGGCCGAGGTCGACGAGCATCACGTGCTCGGCGATTTCCTTGGGATCGGCGAGCAGCTCCTGCGCGAATGCCTCGTCGGCCTCGCGCGTCGCTCCGCGCGGGCGCGTGCCGGCGATGGGACGCAGCGTGATGTCACGGCCTTCCTTGCGCACGAGGATCTCCGGCGATGCGCCGACGACGTGGAAGTCGCCGAAGTCATAGTAGAACATGTACGGCGAAGGATTGACGGAGCGCAGCGCGCGGTACAGCGACAGCGGCGGCGACACGAAGTCGCGCTGCAATCGCTGCGACACGACGACCTGCATCACGTCGCCCGCGGCGATGTATTCCTTGGCCCTGGCGACGGCGTCCTTGAACGCGGCCTCGCCGAATTCGCTGTGCGCGATCGATCGCGTATCGCCGTTTTCGAACGGAATCGACACCGGCGCTCGCAGCTTGCGTCGCAGCTCGTCCAAACGCACCACGGCCCGCGCGTACGCATCGGGCTCGCGTGGATCGGCGTGGACGATCAGCGAGATCTTGCCGGAAAGGTTGTCGACGACGGCGAGCTCCTCGGTCAGCAGCAGCAGCATGTCCGGGACGTCCGCAAGCGTATCGCTGGCCGGCGGCGCGGAACGCGCGAGGCGAGGCTCGATGTGACGTACGCAATCGTAGCCGAAATAGCCTGCGAGGCCGCCGCAGAACCGCGGCAGGTGCGGCACGCTGGCGGCGTTGAAACGCGTGAGGTACTTGCCGACGAAGGCGAGCGGGTCGCCTTCGGATCTTTCGACGTCGCCCTCGCGCGCGACGGTGATCGACGTGCCGCGCGCAGTGATGCGCGTCGTCGCCGGCAGGCCGATGAACGAATAGCGCCCGAAGCGCTCACCGCCCACGACGGATTCCAGCAGGAAGGAATCGCGCGCCGACCCGCCGGCACAGGCGAGCTTCAGGTACAGCGACAGCGGAGTGTCGAGATCGGCGAACGACTCGAGCACCATCGGGATGCGGTTGTGACCAAGCGCTGCGAGCGACGCGAACTGGGCTTCGGTGAGCATTGCGACGGCCTTCGATCCGGTACTTCGTGAGGGCGTCGCTCAGTGATTCGGGCGCGCGACGCCGGAACGCGGGGTTCAGCTGCGGAGGAAGCCGCGCCAATCACCCGCGTGCCGCCACCACGCTTGCGCGTCGCGGGTCACGGGTTCGAAGATGTCGAGGTGGGGATGCATCGGATCGGGTGCATCACGACCATGCGGCCGCGAGCACATTGGAATATACCATCGCCGGCGGCGGTGCCGTCAAGCCGCCAAACCTCGGTCGTTCCAGCGCACAACGAGCCGTCTTCCCGCACACAACGAGCCGTCAACTCCGCCAAAACTGGCCGTCATTCCCGCGCAAGCGGGAACCCAGTGTCGTGCGGACGAACGCCGCTAGGTTCCCGCTTGCGCGGGAATGACGGGGTGATGTGCGGGATGACGGCCGGTTTGTCGGACAACGTCCGCCAGTTTTGCCGGGGAACGACGGCCAGTTTTGCCGGACAATGGCCGCCAGTTTTGCCGGGGAATGACGGCCAGTGTTGCCGGGGAACGACGGCTTGTCGTGCGCGGGAGGTGCCGCTTTCGCAGCAGCGAGCGCCTATTCCGTCGCCGCCAGCGCGCGGCGCATCGACGCGATCGTCGCCTTGTAGTTGGGCGTGTCGAAAATCGCGCTGCCGGCGACGAATGTGTCGGCGCCGGCACGCGCGATCGCGGCGATGTTGTCGGCCTTCACGCCACCGTCCACTTCGAGCAGGATTTCGCGCCCGGTACGCGCGATCGCCGCGTCGATGCGCGCGCGCGCTTCGGCGAGCTTGGCGAGGGTCTGCGGAATGAACGCCTGCCCGCCGAATCCGGGATTGACGCTCATCACCAGCACGAGGTCGAGCTTGTCGATCGTCCAGTCGAGCCAGTCGAGCGGCGTCGACGGATTGAACACCAGTCCGGCGCGACAGCCCGCCTCGCGGATCAACGAGATCGTGCGATCGACATGGTTCGTCGCCTCGGGATGGAAGCTGATGATCGCCGCCCCTGCGTCGGCGAAATCACCGACGATGCGATCGACCGGCGACACCATCAGGTGCACGTCGATCGGCACGTTGCAATGCGGCCGGATCGCCGCGCACACGAGGGGTCCGACGGTGAGGTTGGGGACGTAATGGTTGTCCATCACGTCGAAGTGCAGGAAGTCGGCGCCGGCATCGACGACGGCACGCACTTCGTCGCCGAGGCGCGCGAAGTCGGCCGACAACAGCGAGGGCGCGATGCGATGGACCATGACGTCGGGACTATATAATGGCTGTGCGCAAAATGCCGTGAAAATCGCGATGTCCGTCGACAAGCACTACGAAATCAAGGTCGCCGCCGAGGTCGCCTACCTCGACGACCAGTCCGATCCGGCGAAGGACCAGTACGTGTTTGCCTACACGATGACGGTGACCAACACCGGCAACGTCGCCGCCAGGCTCGTCAGCCGTCACTGGATCATCACCGACGCCGACCAGCACGTGCAGGAAGTGAAGGGGCTCGGCGTCGTGGGCCAGCAACCGCTGCTGAAGCCCGGGGAGAGCTTCGAATACACGTCTGGCGCGAGCATTCCGACGCAGGTCGGCACGATGTGCGGTGCCTACCAGATGGTAGCCGACGACGGTCACGCTTTCGACGCCGACATCCCGCAGTTCACACTGTCGGTGCCGCGCACGCTGCATTAGTCGCGCGTGTCGTCATCGTCGCCGCGCCGCAGCCCGCGCGTCGTCCACCAGACGATGACGATGCCGACGACGAGTGCCACGCCCGCCTCGATGAAAAACCATTCCATGCGCACACTCCGACGCTGGCTGGCATTTGGATGCGTGGCGACGATCGCCGCGTGCACGACCGCGCCGCCGATCGTCCCGCCAAAGACTGCGCCACAAGCGGTGGCGCCGTCCGCATTGCCGGCGATCTACCTGCCTGCGACGTTCGCCGACCTGCCGGGCTGGAACGCCGATCGCGCCGATCTCGCATGGCCTGCTCTCGAGGTTGGTTGCAAGCGCCTCACCGGCGTCGCCGCGACGCAGCCGCTGTGGCAACCGGCGTGCGACGCCGCGGCCGCGCTACCGGGGGTCGACGCCGCTGGCGCGCGCAGGTTTTTCGAAACGCATTTTAGCGTATGGAAGATCGCCGGCGCCGACGGCAGCGATATCGGCCTCGCCACCGGCTACTACGAGCCGCTGCTGTCGGGCTCGCGTGCACCGTCGGCAAAATACGCAACACCGCTGTATGCCCCGCCCGACGACCTCCTCGTCGTCGACCTCGCCTCGCTCTATCCCGAGCTCGCCGGCAAGCGCGTGCGCGGCCGTGTCGACGGCCGCAAGGTCGTGCCGTACTGGACTCGCGCCGACATCGAGCAGGGTCACGCGCCGATGCGCGACAAGGCGTTGTTGTGGGTCGACGATCCGGTCGACGCTTTTTTCCTGGAGATACAGGGCTCGGGACGCGTGCGGCTCGACGACGGCAGCGTTATCCGCGTCAACTACGCCGACCAGAACGGCCATCCTTTCCGCTCGATCGCGCGCGTGCTCGTCGATCGCGGCGAGATGACACTCGATCGCGCGTCGATGCAATCGATTCGTGCGTGGGGGCGCGACCATCCCGACCAGCTGCCTGCGCTGCTCGACGAGAACCCGAGCTACGTGTTCTTCCGCATCGTGCCGGCGCCGGTGCCGGGAACGCTCGAGGCAGCGATCGATGGCCCGATCGGATCGCTCGGCGTGCCGCTGACGCGCGAGCGCTCGATCGCCGTCGACGCGCGCGCGGTGCCGCTGGGTGCGCCGGTGTACCTGTCGACGACGCGCCCGCTGTCCGACACACCGTTGCAACGGCTCGTGTTCGCACAGGACACCGGCGGTGCGATACGCGGCGCGGTGCGCGCCGATTTTTTCTGGGGCTTCGGCGCGGATGCCGCGCACGAAGCCGGGCGGATGAAGCAGCCGGCGCGCATGTGGGTGCTGTGGCCGCTCGCAGCGGGCGTGCCACGCGTGCCGCCGGCGTGATGCATGCAATCGTGCGCGTCGATCGTGTACGACTGTGCTTGCAGCGTGGACACGTGCGGCGCAGACTCATCGGCCCGGCCAACCAACAAGGAGAATGCCAGATGACGGTCGCCCGAATCACCGAAATTTCGAGCCTCAGCACCAAGAGTTTCGACGACGCCGTGACGCAGGGCGTCGCGCGGGCCCACAAGACGCTCAAGCACGTGCAGGGCGCCTGGGTAAAGGATCACAAGGTCGAGTGCCGCGAGGGCAAGATCACCGGCTACAAGGTGCTCCTCAAGGTCACGTTCGTCCTCGAAGACTAGCCGTCCGGAAAATCCGCCGCTGCGGCCGGCCGCGCATTGCGGCCAGGCGCGCACCGGCGGCTCGCACGTCAGGCGAGCACGTCCTCGGCCTGCTGGTCGGCGTGATACGACGAGCGCACCAGCGCGCCCACGGCGGCATGGCGAAAACCCATCACGCTGGCCTCGCGCTCGAACATCGCGAACGTATCCGGGTGCACGTAGCGTGCGACCGGAATATGGTCGCGCGTGGGCTGCAGGTACTGTCCGATCGTCAGCATGTCGATCCGGTGCGCGCGCATGTCGCGCATCACATCGAGGATCTCGTCATCGGTTTCGCCAAGGCCCACCATCAAGCCCGACTTGGTGGGCACGTCGGGAAAGCGCTGCTTGAAGTGCGCGAGCAGCGCCAGCGAATTCGCGTAGTCGGATCCCGGGCGCGCCTGCTTGTAGAGCCGCGGCACCGTTTCCAGGTTGTGGTTCATCACATCCGGTGGCGCCTGCGCCAGGATCTCCAGCGCACGCTCGAGACGGCCACGGAAGTCCGGCACCAGCACTTCGATCTGCGTCGCCGGTGAATGCGCGCGCACCGCGCCGATGCAGTCGACGAAATGCTGCGCGCCGCCGTCGCGCAGGTCGTCGCGATCGACGCTGGTGATCACCACGTACCGAAGCCCGAGCGCTGCGATCGTCTGCGCGAGATGCAATGGCTCTTCGGTGTCGAGCGGCAGCGGCCGGCCGTGGCCGACATCGCAGAATGGGCAGCGCCGCGTGCAGATGTCGCCCATGATCATGAACGTCGCCGTGCCCTTGCCGAAGCATTCGCCGATGTTCGGGCACGACGCTTCCTCGCACACCGTGTGCAGGTTGTGCTCGCGGAGGATCTTCTTGATCTCGTAGAAGCGCGGCGACGACGGCGCCCGCACGCGGATCCACTCCGGCTTGCGCAGCGGCTCGGCGGCGACGAGCTTGATCGCGTATTTGGCAAATACGCGCGCCGTCTTGGCGCCTCCCTTGTGCTTGACGCCGGCGGCGTTCGACGGCGGCGCGGATGTGCTGTCGGTCATGGCGATTCGGTGAGGGCGCGCGCCAGCGCGGTGGCGAGTCCGCGGCCCGCGGCGTCGACGCCGACGCGAACGCCCAGGTCGGCGAGCTGCGTCACGGCGAGCCCTGGATATCCGCAGGGATCGATGTCGCGGAACGGTGCTAAGTCCATGTCGATGTTGACGGCGACGCCGTGGTAGCTGCGAGCGTGGCGGATCTTGAGGCCGAGTGCGGCGATCTTGGCGTTGCGGCCGCCGTTGCGCACGTAGACGCCCGGCGCGTCGACATCGCCGGTCGCGGAAATGCCCAATGATTCGAGCCATGTTATCACGCCGTTTTCGATGCGCCGCACCAGCCCGCGCACGCCGATATGCGCGCGCTGCAAGTCGAACAGCACATACGCGACGAGTTGCCCGGGTCCGTGATACGTGACCTGCCCGCCGCGGTCCACCTTCAATGTGGGGATGCCGTTGTCGCGCAGCAAATGCTCGCGGCGAGCCGCGAGTCCAAGCGTATAGATCGGCGGATGCTCGGTGAGCCAGATCTCGTCCGCGGTGCCCGCGGTGCGCGCCTCGGTGAACGCCTGCATCGCGCGCCACGTCGTCACGTAATCGCTGCGGCCAAGCTCGCGCACGGCGAGCGCGTCGCCGAGCAGGGGCGCGTCCGTCATGGCTTGCGCCCGGCGGACCGGTGAATCGAGTGCCGCTTCACGGCTTGCGCCCGCCACGCGCCCGCGCGGGTGAGCGCGACTTTCCGGATCGCGCGGGTTCTCCCGCGTGCGGGAGAGCGCCGGGGTGAGGGCGCGCGCCAGCAGCACCCCAATGCGCCGCCGCGAACTCGAACGTCTGCATCGAAACGATGTGCGTGCGCTGCCAGACGACGCGCTCGCGAAACACCGACAGCATCCACGTCTGCTGCTCGATGGGAGAGGGGCGCGCGAACGCCGCCGGCGCCAGCACGGCGCCGCATCCCGCGTGTTGCGGGTCGCGCACCGATCGATAGCGGATCATGCCCACGCCAGCCGTGCGCGCGGTCTTGGCCAGCGCCTGGCACGCGGCGTAACGACCGGGGTCGGTCCAGCGTGCGGCATCGCGATCGAGCGGGCGCTCGCGCAGGTCGATTGCCGATGTCGCGACCTTCACCTTGAACACCGTCTGCGGCTTCTGCGGCATCGACTGCAGCGCCGGCGAATCGCACAGGTGGCGCCAGCGCCAGTAACCCAGCTCGGCGCACGCGGTGCGCACGGCGTCGGCGCCATAGAAGACACCCGGGTCGTCGCCCGCGCGAAAGCGCGAGCCACCCGGGGGTGGCGGATAGCGAAACGGCGTGAACAGCAGGTAGTGGAGGCGTCGCGCCGCCGCGGGCACCGCGGGCTTCTGATCGTCGATCAGCCGTTCGAGCAGCAGCTGCTCTTCGAGCGAATCGACGAGCGGCATCGTCGACGCCTCGTGCTGCGCCTCGACCGCGCGCCACAGGTCGAGGCGGACGAGCGCGGCGCTAGATGCGACCGCGCGCGGCGTCCAGGTAGCTGACGACACGGACCAGTCCCTCGATTGAGCCCAGCAGGTCGACGGGCCGCGCGGCGAGCGCGAGGTTGGGGCTGGTGAGCCACGCGTGCGCGCTCGCCTCGTGACCCCACAGCGCGTCGAGCGCGCGATAGAAGCGCACGAAGAGGCGCGCCAGCTCCCATTCCTTGGCGCGTTCGGGCGCAAGCACGTACCTGCCGGCGAAGAGGCGCGATGCAGTGGCTTCCGACACGCCGAGAATCGCCGCGACGTCGCGCTGTGGCAGCGCCAGCAGTCTCGCGGCCCTCACCACCGCGCGCGAAAGCACGCCGGCGGCGTCGGCATCGGACGCCGCCGAAAGGGCGGGAGGAGGGGCGAGCAGGTCGGCCACGTTATTTCTGCAGCAACAAAAGACACCTCATATTGCTGTAGAAACCAGCGCCCGTCAAACTTCCCCGAGCGCGCGAATGCGCCGTCCGCGCTCGATCGCAACCCCCACCGCCACCGCGCAAAGCCAATCTCACAGCACGATCGACACCCGCGGGCTTGCCGTCAGCTCGCGATAGAGGTCGTCGAGCTGCGCGCGCGACGTGGCGTTGATCGTCGCCGTCAGCGACAGGTAGTGGCCCTCGCGCGATGCGCGCATTTCCAGCGTCGCGGCGTCAAAATCCGGCGCGTGGCGGCGCACGATCTCGACGATCGCCTGCGCGAAGTCGTCGGTGTGCTTGCCCATGATCTTGATGGGAAAGCGTGTCGGAAATTCGAGCAGCGATTCGGTCATCACCGTCCCCCGGTGGCGGGCGCCAAGGTCGTCCAGGCGACGCACTTGCGGTCACGCGCGTTGCGACGCAAGCAGCAACGCCGGCGGTCGGTCCCGAATGGCGCCCGCGACGCAACGGACGTTCGAGCCGCGCTCGCCGGATCCCGACCGATGGCCGCAGCCTCGCTCAGGCGCTGCGCGCCGCGTACATGTAGTCGCGCGTCAACGGTTGCGGCAGCGACCCGTCGGGCAGCGGCTTGCCGGCGAGGAGCTGCCACAGCGACAGCCAGCCGCGGTCGAACGCGTGCGCCGAGCCCGCCATGTAGATGCGCCAGATGCGATAGCGCTCGTCGCCCACTTCGCGGCGCGCATCGTCGGCGTGCGCCTCGATGCGCTCGGTCCAGTGCCACAGCGTGCGCGCGTAGTGCGCGCGCAGCGCCTCGGCGTCGACGACCTCGAGGCCGGCTGCGGCCATCGCGCCGGTCACCGCCGACACATGCGTCAATTCGCCGCCGGGGAAAACGTAGTCGTCGACGAACTCGCTGATGCCGCTGCCTAGGCCGTGCCGCCCCAGTGCGTTCTGCGTGATGCCATGGTTGAGCACGAAGCCGCCCGGCTTCAACACCCGGTAGATCTTGCCGAAGTACTTGCCGAAGCGCGTGGTGCCGACGTGCTCGAACATGCCGACGCTCGCGATCTTGTCGTACAGCACGTCCTCCGGCAGGTCGAGGTAGTCGAGCAGCCGCACGCTGACGCAGTCCTGCAGCTTGCGCGCGGCAATTTCCGCCTGCACGTACTCGAACTGGCGCTGCGACAGCGTGATCCCCGCGGCCTTCACGCCGTAGTTCTGCGCCGCCCAGAAGATCAGCCCGCCCCAGCCGCATCCGATGTCGAGCAGCGTCTCGCCCTGCACGAGCCGCAGCTTGCGGCAGATGTGGTCGAGCTTCTGCGCCTGCGCGTCGTCGAGCGAATCGGACTCGCGATGGAAATACGCGCAGGAATAGACCATTCGCGAATCGAGCCACATCCGGTAGAACGCGTTGCTGACGTCGTAGTGGTGCGCGATGTTGTGGCGGTTGGAGCGAAGCTGGTGCTTCCACGTGCGCCAGCGTGCGCCGAGCGAGCCACCGCCATGCGCGACGCCTCCGACCATCGCGTCGGCGATCGCCAGCGCGCGCCGCGCGGTGCCCGAGAAGTCGATGTCGTTGCGAATGTAGGCACGTGCGAGCATGCCCATGCCGGGCGCCGCCAGTGCCTTGAGGCCGGCCAGCGTGCGTGCGGTGATTTCGAGCTCGGGCGCCTGCGACAAGGCCACGCGACCGCCGTCCGGCAACACCACGGCAACGGGAAGGTCGCGGCCCCGGTAGCGGCTCGCAATGAGTCTTTGCAAGGTTTCGGCCATGGTGCGACGGCGAATCTGCGGTCTGCCGGTCTACGAGAGCGAATTTGCGATCAGTCAAGCACGCAACCAGGCCGCCATGTGGCGAAGCGGTGGGTCACGGCCCATTTTAACCGCAGTCCCGGGTTCGTGCATCCTTTCCTGCGGACCGCGTCTGTCCTACCTGCGGCGCGGCGCTGCGTTGCCTTGCGCGCTTGCGGCTTTCGCAACCGCGGGCGCCACATCGTCACCCTGCTGTCGACGACGCAGGACGAGTCCGCGCGGCAATTTTCGCGGCCGCACGCGCATCGCTTTGCCGTGGCGCGTGCGCTCGACGAGCGCCAGCCAATCGCGCGCGCGCTCAGGCCGCGACCCTGGCTTTCGGCTTGTGCGCCTGGAACACGTCCCACATGCGGCGGAACATCGGCCCGGGCGCGCCGCCTGCGAACGGCTTGCCGTCCACCGTCGTGATCGCCAGCACCTCCTTGGTCGACGACGACAGCCACAGCTCCTGCGCACCGAGCGCTTCGGCGCGCGTCACCGGCCGCACGTCGAAGCGCAGGCCGGCGCCGCGCGCGAAGTCGAGCGTCGCGTCGTAGGTGATCCCGGGGAGGATGCGGTTGTCCTTGGGCGGCGCGACGATGACGCCATCGATCACGGCGAGCACGTTCGACGCGGAGGCCTCCGTCAGGTAGCCATCGCGGAACATCACCGTCTCGACGGCGCCGGCGTCGGTGGCGAGCTGGCGCATCAGCACATTGCCGAGCAGCGATGTGGTCTTCAGGTCGCAGCGCAGCCAGCGGTTGTCCTCGGCGGTCACCACGGCGACGCCCCGCTTCACCTGCTCGGCGCTCGGCAGCGGCAGCGGGTTGCTCATCATGAACACGGTCGGCGGCACGCCGACCGGAAACGCGTGGTCGCGCTTGGCGACGCCACGCGTCACCTGGAAATACACGGACTGGTCGTCGAACGGCTGGCGCTCGACGAGGTCGGCGATCAGCTCGGCCCATTTGGCGTCGGTCATCGGATTGGCGAGGCGGATGCCGTCCAGGCTGTTGCGCAGGCGCCGCAGGTGCTGTTCGAGCCGAAACGGCTGGCGCGCGTAGACGGGGACGACTTCGTAGACGCCGTCGCCATAGATGAAGCCGCGGTCGAGCACGGAGATCTTCGCCTCGTTCGCGGGCAGGAATTCGCCATTCAGGTAGACGGTCGGGGACGCGTTCATCGTGTCGATCTTTCGCAAGTGCGAGGTGAGTTCAGGACGATTTGCCGCTGCCGAACCACAGCCGCAGCGAATCCCAGGTACGGGCGAAGAATCCGCCGGCGGGGACGTCGGCCAGCGCGATCAGCGGAAACTCGGCAATCGACTTGTCGTCGAGGCGCACGTCGACGGTGCCGACACGCTGTCCGCTCGTCACCGGCGCGACCAGCGGCTCGGTGGCGTGCATCGCAAGCTTCAAATCGGACGCGCGTCCCTTCGGCAGCGTCACGTAGCGGTCGGCAACGAAGCCCGCGCCGATATCCTTCGCCGCACCCTTCCACACGCGCAACGTCGACACCGGCTTGCCGGCCTGGTAGAGCTGCACGGTGTCGAATGCCTGGAAGCCCCAGTTGATGAGCTTCTGGCTTTCGCCGGCGCGGCCCGAATCCGACGCCGCGCCGAGCAGCACCGACAGCAGCCGGCGTTCGCCGCGTCTGGCCGACGCGATCAGGCACCAGCCGGCTTCCTCGGTGTGGCCGGTTTTGAGGCCATCGACATACGGGTCGGTCCACAAAAGGCGGTTGCGATTGGGTTGCGTGATGTTGTTGTAGCGAAATTCCTTTTGCGCGAACAGCGGATAGTATTCCGGGAAGTCGCGCACCATGGCCACCGACAGCCGCGCGAGGTCGTTGGGCGTCGAGTAGTGCTGCGGATCGGGCAAGCCGTCGGCATTGGCGAAATGCGTGCTGGCGAGGCCGAGCCGCACGCCCTCCTTGTTCATCGCCTCGACGAACGCCTCGTGCGAGCCCGACACCAGTTCCGCCAGCGCGATCGCCGCATCGTTGCCCGATTGCACGATCATGCCGCGCAACAGCTCGTCGACGCTGACCGCCTTGCGCGGCTCGATGAACATCCGCGAGCCCGGCGCCTTCCACGCACGCGTCGACACGGTGACCATCTGCGACGGCGTGATCGCCTTCTTGCGCAGCGCGTCGAACACGAGGTACGCGGTCATCAGCTTGGTCAGCGATGCGGGATCGCGGCGCTCGTCGCCCTGCAACGCGGCAAGCGTCTGGCCGCTGGTGACGTCGACCAGCACGTACGCGGTGGCGGCGACCGCGGGCGGCGCGATGTCGGCGGCGCGCGCCGCCGGATGCAGCAGCATCGCGAGGCAGAGCGCCGCGAACGCGGCGGGAATTCGGAAGCGCATCGGCATGTGCAAAAACCAAACCGCCGATTATACGGCGGCCACGCCGCGCGCTCGTTGCGCTACGCGCGCGTCAGCAGGAAATCGACTGCCGGCTTGCGACCGCCGATCGCATCGGCGAGTGCGCGTCCCGAGCCGCAGGCCATCGTCCAGCCGAGCGTGCCGTGGCCGGTGTCGAGCCAAAGGTTGCGGTAGCGCGTCGGGCCGATCAGTGGGATGTTCGACGGCGTCGCCGGCCTGAGGCCGGTCCAGAACTTCGCGCTCGCCGGATCGCCGGCGTCGGGAAAGATCTCGAAGGTGCGCCGCTTCAGCGCCTCGCAGCGCACCGCGTTGAGCTCCATCCCGTAGCCCGACAGTTCCGCGGTGCCGGCGACGCGCAGGCGATTGCCGAGGCGCGTCAGCACGATCTTCCACGCAAGATCCGTCAGCGATACCACCGGCGCGCCGGCATGTGCGCCGACGTCGACCGTCATCGAATAGCCCTTGGCCGGATAGACCAGGCAGGGCACGCCGACGGGCTTCAGCAGGAACCGGCTGTAACTGCCGAGCGCGACGACGATCGCGTCGGCATCGAGCACTTCCTTGCCGCCGTCGGCGCCAGTGACGTGCACGCCGCCGATGCGCTCACCCGCGGCGGCGAGTGCGGTGATCGTCGTGTTCCAGCGGAACTGCACGCCGCGCGCGGCGAGGCGCCTGGCGAGCTCGACGGTGAACAGGTGCGCGTCGCCCGATTCGTCGGTGGCGGTGAAGATGCCGCCGGCGAGCCGGTCGCGGCTCGCCGCCAGCGCGGGCTCGATGTCGACGCACTCCCTCGGCGTGCGCACCACGCGATCGCAGCCGAACTCGCGCATCAGCGCGGCAGCGGCGACCCCGTGCTCGAACTCCTGCGGGTCGGTATAGAACTGCAGGATGCCGCGCTCGAGGTGGTCGTATTCGATGCCGGTGTCGGCGCGCAGCGCCTTCAGGCAATCGCGCGAATAGAGCGCGAGGTTGAGGCACTGGATCGTGTTGTGCTGCGTTCGCGACGGCAGGCACTCGAGCAGGAACTGCAGCCCCCAGCGCCACTGCTGCCAGTCGGCGCGCGGACGGAACAGCAGCGGCGCGTCTTCCCGGCCCAGCCATTTCAGCACCTTGAGCGGCGCTACGGGATTGGCCCACGGCTCGGCATACGACGCGGAAATCTGCCCGCCGTTGGCGAACGACGTCTCGAGTCCCGCGCTCGGCTCGCGGTCGACGAGCGTGACGTCGTGGCCGTCGCCGGCGAGATACCACGCGGCGGTGATGCCGATCACACCACCGCCGAGGACGAGGACGCGCATCAGGATGCCGCGCTGGTCTCGAACCCGGCGATCGGAATGCAGCTGCAGAAGAGGTTGCGGTCGCCGTAGACGTTGTCGACGCGCGCCACGGTCGGCCAGTATTTCGCGTCGGCCGGCGTCGCTTGCGACGGGTACGCGGCCTGGAGCCGCGAATAGCGATGCGGCCACGGATCCTGCGCGAGCCGCGCCGCGGTGTGCGGCGCATGCTTCAGCGCATTGTCGTCGCGGTCGCTCGTGCCGTCCTCGATCGCGCGGATCTCGCTGCGGATGGCGATCATCGCGTCGACGAAGCGATCGAGCTCGTACAGCGACTCGCTTTCGGTCGGCTCGATCATCAGCGTTCCGGGCACCGGAAAGCTCATTGTCGGCGAGTGGAAGCCGTAGTCGATCAGCCGCTTGGCGACGTCCTCGGCCTCGATTCCCGAGATCGCCTTGAACGGACGCAGGTCGATGATGCATTCGTGCGCGACGAAGCCGCCGGGTCCCGAGTACAGCACCGGGTAGTGCGGCGCCAGGCGGCGCGCGACGTAGTTCGCGGCGAGGATCGCGCTTTCGGTGGCGGCCGCGAGTCCTTCGCGGCCCATCATCGTGATGTACATCCACGAGATCGGCAGGATCGACGCGCTGCCGTACGGTGCGGCAGCAACCGCGCCGATCGCGTCGCCGCCCTTGGCGATTGGACGCGACGCGTGCACGGCGCCGTCGCGCAACGCGCGATGCCCTGGCAGGTAGGGCGCGAGATGCGCGCGGCACGCCACCGGGCCGACGCCGGGTCCGCCGCCGCCGTGCGGAATGCAGAACGTCTTGTGCAGGTTGAGGTGCGATACGTCGGCGCCGAATTCGCCGGGGGCTGCGAGGCCGACCAGCGCGTTCAGGTTGGCGCCGTCGACGTACACCTGGCCGCCATGGCGATGCACGATGTCACAGATCTCGACGATGCCGGCCTCGAACACGCCATGCGTCGACGGATAGGTGACCATGATCGCCGCCAGGTCGGCCGCATGCGCGCGCGCCTTCGCCTCGAGATCGGCCAGGTCGACGTTGCCGTCGCGATCGCAGCCGACGACGACGACGCGCATCCCCGCCATCTGCGCCGACGCCGGATTGGTGCCATGCGCCGACGCCGGGATCAGGCACACGTCGCGATGCGCGTCGCCGCGCGACCGATGGTATTTCTCGATCATCAAGAGGCCCGCGTATTCACCCTGCGACCCGGCGTTGGGCTGCAGCGACACCGCGTCGTAGCCGGTCGCCGCGCACAGCATGCGCTCGAGCTCGTCGATCATCTCGCGATAGCCGGCCGACTGGTCGGCGGGGACGAACGGATGCAGGTTCGCGAATGCCGGCCACGACACCGGAATCATTTCCGCGGTGGCGTTGAGCTTCATCGTGCACGAGCCCAGCGGGATCATCGCGCGGTCGAGCGCCAGGTCCTTGTCGGCGAGCCGGCGCAGGTAGCGCAGCATCTCGGTCTCGGTGCGGTAGCGGTGGAACGTCGGGTGCGTGAGGAACGTCGACGTGCGCGCGAGCGACGCCGGGATCGCCGACGGCGCGTTGGCGTCGAGATGCTCGACGCTGAACGTGGCATCGTCGCCGTTGAACGCGTACCAGATGCGCGCGACGTCGTCGCGCGTCGTCGTCTCGTCGAGCGACAGGCCGATCGTCGATGCGTCGATCGCGTGGAAGTTGACGCCCTGCGCGATCCCCGCCTGCAAAATGCGCGCAGTTGCACTGCCGGTGTTGACGGTGATGGTGTCGAAGAACGCCTGCGTCGGCACGTCGAAGCCCAGTTTCACGAGGCCGGCCTTGAGGATCGCCGCCAGCCGGTGCACGCGGCACGCGATCGTCGCAAGTCCCTCCGGGCCGTGATAGACGGCGTACATGCTGGCGATCACCGCCAGCAGCACCTGCGCCGTGCAGATGTTCGACGTCGCCTTTTCGCGGCGGATGTGCTGCTCGCGCGTCTGCAGCGCGAGCCGGTACGCGGGATTGCCGTCGGCATCCACCGCCACGCCGACGAGCCGTCCCGGCATCGAGCGCTTCCACGCATCGCGCGTGGCAAGGTACCCTGCATGCGGTCCGCCGAAGCCCATCGGCACGCCGAAGCGCTGCGTCGAGCCGACGACCGCGTCGGCGTCCCATTCGCCGGGCGGCGCCAGCAGCGTCAGCGCGAGGATGTCCGCGGCGACGATCACCGCCGCGCCCTGCGCGTGCAGCGCCGCGGCGAGCGCGCGATGGTCGCCGATGTCGCCGCGACCTCCCGGATACTGGAGCAGCACCGCGAACGCGTTCGCCGCCGGCGCCTTCGATGCCGCGCCGACGACGACGTCGATGCCCAGCGGTGCCGCGCGCGTGCGCAGCACGTCGAGCGTCTGCGCGAACACGTCGTCGGCGACGAAGAACCTGCGGCTTGCGAGCGTCGACATCCGCAGCGCGATCGCCATCGCTTCCGCCGCCGCGGTGGCCTCGTCGAGCATCGACGCGTTGGCGATCGCCATGCCGGTCAGGTCGCACACCATCGTCTGGAAATTGACGAGCGCCTCGAGCCGGCCTTGCGAGATTTCCGGCTGGTACGGCGTGTACGCTGTGTACCACGCGGGATTCTCGAAAACGTTGCGCAGGATGACGCCGGGCGTGTGCGTGCCGTAGTAGCCCTGGCCGATGCACGACTTGAGCACGCGGTTGCGCGCCGCCAGCGCGCCGAGGCGCGCGAGCGCGGCACTTTCCGACAGGGCGGCACGCAGCGCGAGCGGCGTCCTGCGGCGGATCGCCGGCGGCACGATCGCATCCATCAGCGCGGTGCGCGACGGCATCCCCAGCGCTTCGAGCATCGCCGCCTGGTCGGCGGGCGAGGTGCCGATGTGGCGCGCGGCGAACGCGTCGTGCGCCTCGAGCGCCGACAGCGTGCGCGGTGCGGCGTAGGCCGTGCGAGCCGCCGCGGTGGTCGCCGCGCCCGTGGTTGCCGACACGGCTGCGTTGCCGGTGGTGGCGCGCATAGTCAATCCTCGGCGATCACCGACTGGTAGCCGCGCGCGTCGAGCAGCGCGTCGACCGCCGTCGCTTGCGTCGGCTGCAGGCGGAAGAGCCACGCCGCGTACGCGTCGGCGTTGACCGTTTCCGGCGCCTTGCCGACCTCCTCATTGACCGCGGCGATGCTGCCGGCCACCGGTGCATAGACATCGCTCGCCGCCTTGACCGACTCGACGACTGCGCAGGCTTCGCCCGCGGCGAGCGCGCGCCCGACTTTCGGCAGCTCGATGAACACGAGGTCGCCGAGTGCGGCCTGCGCGTGGTCGGTGATGCCGATCGTCAGCGTGCCGTCGACCTCCTTGCGGATCCACTCGTGGCTCGACGTGTAGCGCAGGTTGGCGGGAATGTTCACGTGGTTTCTCCGGAAGGAAATTGCATGGATGTCTGTCGATCGGGAAGCTTGGAACTTCTGCTAGACCAGCGCCTGGCCGTTACGCACGAACGGCGGCTTGACGACGAGTGCCGCGAGGCGCTTGTCGCGCACCTCGACTTCGACACGGTCGCCGTAGGCGACGCCTGCCGGCACGCGCGCGAATGCGATCGACTTCTGCAGCGTCGGCGAAAACGTGCCGCTGGTGATTTCGCCTGCGCCGGCGGCGGTGGCGACGCGCTGGTGCGCGCGCAGCACGCCGCCGCCATCCAGCAGCATGAGTCCCACCAGCTTCGCGCGCGGCGCCGCCGCCGCCAGCGCCGCCTTGCCGACAAAATCGCGCGCCGACTTCTGGTCGACCGTCCACGCGAGGCCCGCTTCGAGCGGCGATACAGCTTCGTCCATTTCGTGGCCGTAGAGGTTCATTCCGGCCTCGAGCCGCAATGTGTCGCGCGCGCCCAGCCCGCACGGCTTGGCGCCGTGCGCCGCAAGCGCGTCCCACAATGCCTCGACAGCGGTGGCCGGCACGGCGATCTCGAAGCCGTCCTCGCCGGTGTAGCCGGTGCGCGCGATGAAATACTCGATGCCGCCGTCGGTGACGAACGCTGCGTTGAAAGGCGCGAGCTCCGCGGTCGCCGCGGCGCTCGCGGGCAGCGTGCGCCACACCGTCGCGCGCGCCGCCGGACCCTGGACGGCGATCAGCGCGAGGTCGTCGCGCGGACGCAGCGCCAGCCTGGCGTCGCGCCGCGCGACCAGCGCGCGCAGCCATTCGATGTCCTTGTCGGCGGTGCCGGCATTGACGACCAGCCGAAAGAAATCCTCGCGCAGGAAATAGGCGATTAGGTCGTCGAGCACGCCGCCGTCGTCGCGCAGCAGGCAAGAATAGAGCGCCTTGCCCGGAACGGCGAGCTTGTCGATGTTGTTGGCGAGCGCGTAGCGCAGGAAGTCGCGCACGCCGGTGCCCTCGAGGTCGACGACGCGCATGTGCGACACGTCGAACATGCCGGCACCGCTGCGTACCGCGTGATGCTCGTCGATCTGCGATCCGTAGTTGACCGGCATGTCCCAGCCGCCGAAGTCGACCATGCGCGCGCCGAGCGCGCGGTGTACGGCGTTGAGCGGCGTGGCGTTGGGCACGGTACCGGCTCCTTCAGGTCGACGAAAAAGGGCGACGCGGCTCCTGCCGCCTCGCCCCATCTGTCCTCTTTACCTGAGAGATTGCAACGGGCCCTCGCTCGGGCGCCGCCGCGTGCCCCTTCGGTGGACCGTCGACTGCTCGGTGACGGCCGCTCTCCAGATCATGCGACGTTCGTGCAGTCCTTTTGCCTGAGCGGTTTCGGGAAATTGCGCCTTCGGCGACCGCGGTGTCGCCACCGCGATTCTCTCCAGCACGAACGGCGCGAAGCCTACTCCGCCCCCGCGCCGCTGTCAAAAGCGCGCGGCGACGCCTATTTCTTGAGCGTCAGGATCCAGGTGACCAGTTCCCTGATGTCGGCATCCGGCGTCGCCGAGTTGGGCGGCATCGCAACCGGGCCCCACACGCCGGAGCCACCTTCCTTGACCTTCTTCGTCAGCTTCGCGAGCGCGTCCTTGTCGCCCTGGTACCTGGCGGCGACGTCATGGTACGCGGGCCCGATCAGTTTCTTGTCGACCGCGTGGCAGGCCGCACAGTTGTCCTTTTTCATCAGCGCCTGCGCCGATGCGTTGTCGAGGACGGCGCGCGCCGGCGCGGCCGCGAACGCCGTTGCGACTGCGAGCGTCAGGGCGAATTTGTGCATGCGATCTCCGGATGATTGCGCGGCCTGTGCGGCGCGCGAATGGTGGCCGTCGGCGGCGGGCCACGCGCATCGTCGATGTTACCGGAGCGCCCCCGCCCACCAATTCCGACGCAGGCGGCGCTTAAACTTCCGCGCCGCGGGCGAGTGCGGTGGCGAGTTCTGCGAGCGAGTCGATTCGCGGCAGGCAGGTGAAATCACGGCAAACGAACGCGACGGCACCGTGCATCTCGCGCGCGCCCTTGACGAGCACCGCTGGCACGTCGGTGCGACCGGCGACGTCGATCACGAGCGCGTCGGGCGCGTCGCGCAGCGCCGCGTCGCGCCAGTCGCGCGTCATCGCGGCGTCGCCGTCGAGCAGCACCAGCGCCGGAGGACGCGCGAGCGCGTCGTGCGCGAGCAGCAGCGTCGGGCAGCTCTCGGGCGTGCCGTTGAGCATCGGCGTGAACACCACGACGGTGCGTCGCGCGGCGTCGGCATAACGCGGATCGCCGGCGATCACCGCCAGCCTTGCGAGTGCGAGCGCGGCAACGCCGTTGCCCGATGGCGTCGCGCCATCCTGTCCCGGCTTGTGGCGCAGGATCAACGATTCGTGGTCGTGGCTGACGAACCAGAAGCCGCCCAGCGTGCGGTCCTCGAAATGCGCGAGCAACGCTTCGGCCAGCTCGACGGCCCACTCGAGGTCCGGTGCGCGAAAGTCCAGCTGCAGGCACTCGATCAGCGCCGCGAGCAGCAATGCGTAGTCGTCGAGATAGGCGTTGAGCGTGGCGTCGCCGCGCTGGCGTGTCGCGCGCAAGCGGCCGTCGCGCCATGCGGTCGCGCGCAGCGTGTCCAGCGCGTCGAATGCGAGCCGTTGCCATTGCGCGTTGCCGCCGGTGACGCGCGCCGCGCGCGCCAAGCCACCGATTGCGAGCGCGTTCCACGCGGTGAGGATCTTGTCGTCGAGTGCCGGGCGCACGCGTCGAGTGCGCACCGCGAAGAGCTTGTCGCGCGCCGACGCGACGCGCGACGCGGCAACCTGCGGCTCGAGGCCCAAATGCGCGGCGATGTCGATCAGCGGCGAACTGACACGCAGGTTCCAGGCGTGCTGCTCGAAGTTGGGACGCCCGTCGAGCCCCCAGCGCGGCGCCGCCACCGCCCACTCGTCGGCGTCGAGCGTCGCGCGCACCTCGTCGACCAACCACACGTAGAAGCGGCCCTCCTCGCCTTCGCTGTCGGCGTCGAGGCTCGAGTAAAACGCGCCGTCGGGCGCGCGCATCTCGCGCAGCATCCAGCCGACGATGTCGCCGGCGACGGCGAGTGCGGCAGGATCGCGCGCGTGGCGTCCATAGTCGGCATATAGCCCGAGGAGCATCGCGTTGTCGTAGAGCATCTTCTCGAAGTGCGGGATCGTCCATTCGGCGTCGACGCTGTAGCGGCAGAAGCCGCCGCCCAGCTGGTCGTGGATGCCGCCGTCGGCCATCCGCGACAGCGTGACGTCGAGCACGTTGCGCGCTTCGGCGTCGCCGCCGTGCGTCATCCTGTGCAGCACGAGCTCGAGCTCCGGCGCATGCGGAAATTTTGGCGCGGTGCCGAAGCCGCCTTGAAGCGGATCGAAGCTGCCGGCGAGCTTGTGCCATGCGCGCGCCAGCGAATCGGCGGGCAGCACGGCATCGGAAGCCTCGGGCTCGAGCTTGGCCATCCATTCACGCAGTCGCGCGTTCTGCGCGGCGATCGTCTCGCCCTGCTCGCGATACGCCTGCGCAACCTTGGGCAGCAGCTCGAGGAAGCCGGGACGGCCGTACGCGGACTGCTTCGGAAAATACGTGCCGCCGAAGAATGGCGTGCCGTCGGGCGTCAGGAACATCGTCAGCGGCCAGCCGCCGTTCTGCCGCGTCAGCAGCGAATGCGCGCGCTGGTAGACCTGGTCGATGTCGGGGCGCTCCTCGCGGTCGACCTTGATGTTGACGAAATCTGCGTTCATCGCCCGTGCGACTTCGTCATCCTCGAACGATTCGTGCTCCATCACGTGGCACCAGTGACACGCCGAATAGCCAACCGACAGCAGGATCGGCTTGTTCTCGCGCTTCGCCTGCGCGAGGGCCGCGTCGTCCCACGGCTGCCAGTCGACCGGGTTCCGCGCGTGCTGTTGCAGGTAGGGGCTGGAGGTGGCGCCGAGGCGGTTGGACATGACGAAGGACACCGGAAGCGATGTCCCAAGGGTAACGCAGCAGCACCGCAACGTCTGCCAGCGCTGTGCGCAGGCGAAAGCTACGTGATTTCGTCGAACGCGACGCGCTCGAAGTCGGCGCCGCGCTGCACCAGCCGCGTCAGCTTCAGCTTGCGCTCGGGACCGGAGTCCATCGAGCGCAACAGCCGTCCCGGGCTGAACGTGCGCGGCGGCACGACTGCGCTCGCTTTTTCCTCGGGCGTTTCCGACAAGAGGATCACCGGCATCGGCGGATCCTCGGAGAACGCGTGCGCGAGCGGCCGCACCGCCATCGTGCGCGGATTGCCCTGCCACAGCGTGAGCGACAGCGCCAGGTGCTCGTTGGCGCCAAGCGCGACGCGCGTGATGTGCCCGAGGCGTGTGCGCTCGCCATCGTTGACGACGACCAGTGCGTCGAGAAACCAGCGGTGCTGGGCGCGCGCGTCGCGCGTCAGCTCGGCGTGGCTCCATTCGTAGCGACCGCTCCAGCGCTCCCACGGCCAGTTGCGCTGCGCCTCTTCCTTGTTGCGGTCGTAGTCGGTCAGCGCGCCCAGCGTCTGCAAGTGTTGCGTGCCCTGCTGGTAGGACAGCCGCCCGAGCGGATCCTGACGATCGAACGTGCGCCCGCCGACGCGAAAATACGCGGCGTTGAGGCCGCCGCCACACAACTCGAGGCGCGCCGGCGGCACGTCCTTTTTCGCCTGCGGCAGCTGGTACCAGTGCGCGTCGAGATGCGACAGCAACGCCACGCACTGCTCGACCGACACGTCGTGGCCGAGTTGCAGCTCCGCCGGATTGGCGCCGGTCGATAGCCGCTTCAGGCGGCCACGCACGCTCATTGCGAGCTTGCCCGGATAGCAATAGCGCAGCGACGCCGGCGGATGGCTCGGTACGCCGGAGAGCAACGAGGCGCCCATCGCGCTGTCCAGGTCGACGACCACGACCGGCCCTTCGGTTTCGCGCTCCTGGTCGTAGGGAAACACCTTGCGCGCCCATTGCGCGAGCCAGCGGTCGGCCAGCTCGATCTGCCGCACCGACATCGAGAACGGATCAGCGAGCCCCAGCAGCAGCGCGTGCATGTACATCGAATAGCACGACGTTCCCACCGCATGCGGGTTCAAGTCGTCGGACACCGCGGTCACCGTGCAATCGAGCATTTCGGCCAGCCGGTAGTAGGCGTGCAGCTCCTGCCAGAACGATGCGGCGGGGATGCGGCGCGACAGCCCGTGCACGACCAGCAACTGCTTGCCGACGTGGATGCCGCGCTGCAGGATCTTGGCCTTGACGCCCGCGAGCTCAGGATCGCCCTCGAGCAGCGGCTTCAGGCACGCCGAATACTGTTCCCACAGCGCGCTCCACATCGCGATCGCCTCGTCGGCGGCTTCGAGCTCTCGATCGACGGCGGGTTGCGGCTTGCCTGCATAACGGCGCGCGAGCTCGGTATGCAGGTGCATCACCTGTTCGCGCATCAGCTCGGCGATCGTCGCGCGCTCGCGCGGCGAAAAATCCGCGGCGCTGACGGCGTTGAGCTGGCCGATGACCTGCTCGAACACCTGCGCGACGTTGAGGAACGGCAGCGTCTTTGCCCAGCGCAGCGCGCTTTCGGGATCGCTGAACGCGAGCGCGGGTAGAGACCGCGCGGCGGCGGGCGAGGCGGAAGTCGAAGTGTCCGTGTTCGTCATCGCGGCTTAAGGTGGCGAGCGGCCGATGCCGCAGCAGGCGTCATCGACGGCGCCGGTGGTCGCGACCTCGCGTCGCTGCGGCCCGGTCGCGCACGCCCGTCGCTCATGCTTATAGCATAAAGACCCCCGCGCGCGACGCCCCCGGCGCCCTGAGGTGAGTGCCGGCCGACAAGCGATTATTCGACAACCCGGATGCCGAGTTTTACGGAGCGCAAGGACGGAGTTGGAGGCTACGATTGGTGCAGGTCGATCGGGCAAGTGGCGTCGATGCCGTCCTGCCCACGGTCGCAAGGTTGCCTCCACCCGCGGCGCGCCGGATTCCGGTACTCGGACATTCACCTCGCCGCGGGATTTTTTTCGCTTGCGGCAACCCGATCGCCGCGCTCGGGATGTTCAAGGGATGGACGATCGAGACAGCGGACGCAAACCAAGACTTCTGACGATCCCGTGACATCGCGAGCATCGTTCATCGACGCTGTCGATTTTGGTGCTCCTCCGCCAATTTTTTGAGCATCTTCCCCGCGCCCAGATGTAGGGCGAAATAAAGCGAAGTGATTACCACTAGATTGAATAAGTAATTCGGGAGGCGAAAGTTCAGTTGCCTATCAAGTACATCACCAAGACCGTGGAGCGCCAAACCTGCCACGCCAACTGCAAAAAGGCCCTTGCAGGCTGCGATGAAAATTTGAAATTTAGTCATGGCACTTTGCGACCACAGTTCTGATTTCTCCAGATCAGGAACACCGCAACAGAAGCGGCCGCTCCCAGCGCCGCTCCACTTCCTTCATCCCCAACCTTTGGGATTGTCGCTATCCGGCGCCCTGGCACGCTACCGAGGCACTTGCGACGACTTTAGAAATGCCTCCATCGTCAAGGTCCTTTCGGGAAATGCCTTAAGAACAGCTTTGTCGCTCGTCACCAGCGAAACAGACAGCGCCGTCGCGAGTGCCACGAACTCGGCGTCGTACGCCGTCAGTGTGCTTCCGGTGACGACGTCGAGCACGAGGTTATCGGGGAGTATGTGCTCGCACCCGGCCAATGCCTGGTCGGCGATGCCCAGTATTCCGGCGATTTCCGCGCGTGTGAGCAATCCGCGGCGGAGATATCCGGTCAGAACGTTACGTAGCTCCGAGCGCCACAGAATGGGCGCATGCCACTCGGGGTCTTTTTGGCGGACGGCCTGCGCAACCTCCGTGTTCTGGCCGCGTACCCAACAGTAGTGGATGACGTTGGTATCGACGACGATCACTTGAGACCCTTGCGCTTGTAGCGGTCGCCGATTCGATGATCAACGTACGGAAGCTGGTCGGTAAAGGTCTTCAGTTCGCGCGCGAGTTTGCCTCGATCGACTTTCGGTGCCGCAACGTCGCGCTCGAGCCTCGTGAGAATCTCGCTGTTGAGGCTGCGACGGTTCTTCTCGGCGCTTTCCTTGAGTTGCGCGTGCAGCTGAGGCGGGATGTTCTTGAGGGTCAACGTCAGCATGGTCTACTCGCCGGAACCATAATGGAACCATTTTAGAACGCCACCTAGTCCAGCGTCAATTGGCCGAGACGAGGCGCCGCATGCGGCACGAACCCTGAAGGCGCAGGCGAGCCAGCAATCGTCAGACGTAGATGCGACGGGTGCGCGCGAACAGACCCTAGACCAGCACGCGCTCGATGCCGCCGGCGTTGACCTTGTCGACGTAGTCGGCCATCCAGTTGTCGCCCAGGATGTGCTTCGCCATCTCGACGACGATGTAGTCGGCCTTGGTGTCCGAATCGTTGTCGAAGCGTGACAGTCCCTGCAGGCACGACGGGCATGACGTCAGCACCTTGACCTTGATGTCGGCGTCGTCGCCGCGCAGCGCCGCGGCGCCCTTGCGCATTTCTTCCTCCTTGCGGAACCGCACCTGCGTCGACACGTCCGGTCGCGTGACGGCGAGCGTGCCGGATTCGCCGCAGCAGCGGTCGTTGAGCGTGACGGCCGTGCCCATCAACGTGTTGACCACAGCCAGCGGCGCGTACGTCTTCATCGGCGTGTGGCAGGGATCGTGATACATGTAGCGCACGCCGGTGACGCCGTCGAGCCTGACGTTCTTTTCCATCAGGTACTCGTGGATGTCGAGCAGCCGGCAGCCGGGAAAGATCTTGTCGAACTCGTATTTGGCGAGCTGGTCCATGCACGTTCCGCACGACACGATCACCGTCTTGATGTCGAGGTAGTTGAGCGTGTTGGCGACGCGGTGGAACAGCACGCGGTTGGCGGTGGTGATCGCCAGGCCCTTGTCGTGGTTGCCCGCCGACGTCTGCGGATAGCCGCAGCACAGATAGCCGGGCGGCAGCACGCATTGCGCGCCGACGTAGTGCAGCATCGCCTGCGTGG
>JBDTWY010000003.1:0-128638 GCA_040006455.1 Betaproteobacteria bacterium
ACGAGCGACGAGCGACGAGCGACGAGCGACGAGCGACGAGCGACGAGCGACGAGCGACGAGCAGTCAGTTGGGAAGTCCCTGCAGCAACGAGTTCATGTCCTCCGCGTGTTCCTCCTCGACCGCGAGGATCTGCTCGAGCATGCGCTTCGTCGTGGTGTCGCCCTCGCCCACGTAGTTGATCATCTCGCGATAGCTCTCGATGGCGATGCGTTCGGCAATCAGGTCCTCGCGGATCATGTCGCGGAGCGACTCGCCCTCGACGTATTCGGAATGGCTGCGCGACGCCATGCCCTCTGGATCGAGATTGGGCTCGCCGCCGAGCTGGACGATGCGCTCGGCGATCTGGTCGGCATGCTCCTGTTCCTCGCCGGCATGCTCGAGAAACTCCGCCTTCACCGCGTCGGATGAAATGCCTTGCGCCATGTAGTAGTGGCGCTTGTAGCGCAGCACGCACACGATCTCGGTCGCCAGCGCTTCATTGAGCAGGCTGACGACCTTGTCGCGGTTGGCGCCATAGTTCGGCGTCACCGCGCCTTCGTCGATGTGCGCGCGGACGCGCTGACGCAGCGACTTGATGTCGCTCAGGAAATTTCCGTCCTTCGGCGACGGCTTCGGGCTCGATGCGTCCTTCGGCGAGGACTGTTGTTGCGGTTTGTCATTGCGGGGCATTGTTGCTCTCCAGTGACGTTGTCAGGCTCAGCTTCGGCGCAGCAGGCTGATCACGAACGTGACGGCGGCGATGATGATGAAGATGAAGAACAGGATCTTGGCGATTTCGGCAGCGCCTGCGGCGATGCCGCCGAATCCGAACACGGCGGCGATCAACGCGATGACAAAGAATACGACGGCGTAGTGAAGCATTGACAGCTCCTATGGTTTCGTGGGTAAGCCGGACGCAGCCGGTGCTTCTTCATTGCACGCGCCGTGCCAATAGGTGGTCCCTGCCATTTCCAATACGATTCAAGGCGTTGGTCGATTCGCCAGTCGGGTGGCAACGTCGCGCTGGCGCGACTTTTCGCGACGTGTTGCAAACGCTGCGCATGCGGTCAGCACGCGTCCTACAGCGCGTTGCGCACGCGTCCGATGCGTAATCCCGCCGCGGATCCGTAGACTAGGTGCTTCGGCAATTGGGCCGATTCCAACATTAATGAGGATCCGCATGAACGTCTCGCACGCATTGCTTGTTGCTGCCTGCGCAACGCTCGTGGCGTGCAACAAGACGCCGACGCCGTCCGAGCCACCCAGCACGCCGCCTTCATCGATGGCGCCCTCCACTTCGTCGACTCCGCCGCCGTCCACCCCGCCGATGACAGCGCCGTCCAGCGGCAGCACGACGCCAGACACGTCGTCGTCGATGCCGAAGTCCGATACGGGATCCATGGCGCCGAGCACGCCTCCGTCAGACACACCGCCGAAGAAATGACGGCGACTCGCACATGCTGAGACGCATCGTCCGTACCGCGCTGGTCGCGGGAGCCGGAGTCATGCTGTCGTGGGCGATGCAGTCGCTGATGGACAAGCGTCGCCGCTCCAGGCACCTCGAGCACAAGGCAGAGCGCAAGGCCGCGGTCTCCGACTGGGAAAACGAAGGAGGCGGCATGGCTCCCGCGCACGACCCCCGGCTTTGAGACCAGATGGATTTGCCTTGGCGCGGATCAGGTTTCAGTTATCGACCTTGGCGACCTGATCCGCGACGCCCGCGAGATCCATCTCACAGCCGGCCGGAGGCGCGCTATTACGCGTTCCGCAACCAGTCGCGGCAAAACACGTATATTCGGGAGATGGCGAATTCCGGCCCTTCCGCGCGCAAGTCGAAGTTGCGGCTGCCGCTGCGCGTCGCCTTTCCGCTGGCGCTCGGCATCATCCTGTCGGTCGGGATCCTCGCTTTCTCCGAAATTGGCTCGCGTGAGCTTCAGCAGGTCGTCGAGTCGCATTCCGCATCGCTCGAAATGCAGACGACGCTCTACGAGATCCTCGGCATCGTCACCGATTCGGAGACTGCGCAGCGCGGCTACCTGCTGACGGGCAAGCAGGAATACCTCGAGCCTTACCGCACCGCGCGTCCCAAGATCGAGGACCGTTTCCGCAAGCTGGTGGCGTTGATGATGCGCGAAGGCACGCCTGAACAGCGCGACCAGGTGACGCGCATCAGCAGCCTGGTCGGCAAGCGGCTCGGTGAAATCGACGCCACGCTGGCACTGTACGATCGCAGCGGCCGCGATGTCGCGTTCGAGCTGATGAACACCGGGCTCGGCAAGCAGGCGATGGATCAGTTGCGCAACGACGTCGAGGCGATGAGCGCCGACCAGCGCGCCAGCATGGGCATCAGTGACCTGCGCTGGAAGCACGACATCGACTTCGCGCGCTTCGCCGTGCAATGGCTGACCGCCTGCACGGTGATCCTGCTGCTGGTGGTGTGGCTGCTCGCTCGCCGCGAGGTGCGGCAGCAGGACGAGCGGCGCAGGCAGCTCGCCACCGAAAGCGAGCGGCTCGAGCGCGACGTGCGCGAGCGCACCTCCGAGCTCGCCGAGCTGTCCACCTACCTGCAAGGCGTGCGCGAGGACGAGAAGTCGCGGCTCGCGCGTGACATCCACGACGAGCTGGGCGGCATCCTGGTGAGCGCGAAAATGGACGTTTCCAACGTCGCGCAGTCGTTGGCCAATCACGATCCGGTATCGGCCAAGCGACTCGAGCGCGCGCTGGCGACGCTCGACGACGGCGTGTCGATGAAGCGCCGCATCATCGAGGAGCTGCGGCCCACACTGCTCGATAACCTCGGGCTCGTCGCCGCGATCGACTGGCAGGTGCATGAGGTGTGCGACCACTCCGGCCTCAAGTGCGAGCTCAACCTCGCGGAGGATGCATCGGATGTGCCGCCGGGCGTGGGGATCGCGCTGTTCCGCATCGTCCAGGAAGCGCTCACCAACATCCTCAAGTACGCGGGCGCGAAGACCGTCACCATCGACCTGATGCGCGACGACGACGGCATCACGCTGATCGTCGGCGACGATGGCATCGGGCTGCCCGAGCGCGCGTCGCGCGACCGGCTGTCGCACGGCATCACCGGGATGCGCCAGCGCGTGCGCGCGCTGGCGGGCGAGTTCGCCATCCACGGCGAGCCGCGTCGCGGCACGCAGATCGAAGTGTGGATTCCGCTGTCGCGGACGCCGCCGGCCGAAATCGAGCCCGAATCCGCGCAACCTCAAGCCATGAACACCGAAGCCAGCGGCGATGCGCTCGCCGTCGACCGGCCGACAAGCAGCGCCAGCTCCTGACGCAGCACACGCGGTTTCTCGCGTAATCTCCGGGATCTTCCTGGATGCTTCACCGATGCGCACCGTTTCCGCCACGCGTTATGTCACGCCGCTCCGCGAGGGCGGTTCGCTGCCCGCGATCGTCGAAGCCGACGACGCGGGGCTCTACGTGCTCAAGTTCCGCGGCGCCGGCCAAGGCGCGCGCACGCTCGTCGCGGAGCTGGTCGCAGGCGAGATCGCGCGCGCGCTCGGCTTGCGCGTCCCTGAGATCGTGCTGGTCGAGCTCGACGCGGACCTTGCGCGCAGCGAGCCCGACCCCGAGATCCAGGACCTTATCCGCGCCAGCACCGGCGTCAACCTGGGGCTCGACTATCTGCCGGGCTCGACGACTTTCGACCCCCTCGCTGACACGCCTGACACCGCAACCGCATCGTCGATCGTCTGGTTCGACGCGCTGGTGTCCAACGTCGATCGCACGCCGCGCAACACCAACATGCTGATGTGGCATCGGCAGCTTTGGCTGATCGACCACGGCGCTGCATTCTATTTCCATCACGCCGGCGACGATTTCACCGCCCGCGCCGGCGAGCCTTTCGCGCGCATCCGCGACCACGTGATGTTGCCCTTCGCCGGCATGCTCGCCGACGTCGACGCGACGCTGGCCACGCGGCTCGACGGCGATATCATCCGGCACATCGTCGATCGCGTTCCCGCGGCATGGCTCGAAGCGGGCGCCGATCGGCGCGATACGGCGCAACAGCGCGCCGGCTATGTCAACTACCTGCGCGCGCGGCTGCAAGCGCCACGGGCCTTTGTCGAGGAAGCGATCCGTGCCCGCGCCCAGCACCTATGACTATGCGGTGATCCGCGTCGTGCCGCGCGTCGAGCGCGAGGAATTCGTCAATGTCGGCGTCGTGGTTTCGTGCCCGGCGCTGGAATTCCTCGACGCGGCGATCGAAGTCGATCGTACGCGCATCGCCATCCTCGATCCGACGCTCGACATCGACATGCTCGAGCGCCATCTCGCCAGCATCCGTCGGATCTGCAAAGGCGGAACCGATGCCGGCCCCATCGGCCAGCTCTCGCCGCGCGAGCGGTTTCGCTGGATGGTGGCGCCACGCAGCACGGTGATCCAGTTCTCCCCGGCGCATACCGGCCGCTGCGAAGACCCGCAGCCGTTGCTCGAGCGACTGATGACGCAGCTGGTGCGCGTTCCGCGACCCGCACCCGACACTCCACCGCGCAACGATTTCCTGCGCTGACGCGACCGCCCATTCGCGTGCCGAAGGTCCATAGAAAGCGGCCGGACCGCGCCTACGCGGGTCCGGCCGAAAAGTCGCACCGGCCGCGAGACAAGGGATGCTCGGCGGCGGCGCGCCCCGCTATCGAAAGGCGATCGTCAGGTCCGGTCGATTACGTGGCCGACTTGCCGTAATGCACCTTCGCGGCCTTCACGCACTGGTCCTTCGAGTCGCCTGCCATGGAATCGCATTTCTCGACGGCGACCTTGTAGTCCGCGTCACGCTTGTCTTCGGCCGCGTCCTTGCGCGCGCTCTGCGTCTTCATCGCCGCATCGTTGCTCGACGTCGTCGCGACCTTGTCCACCTTCGCGTCCGCCTTGCCCTTCACTTCATTTGCCTTGGCTTCCTTGACGCAGACGTCCTTGGCATTGCCGTTCAGGTCGTCGCATTTTTCCTTCGCGACCTTGTATTGCGATTCGACGCGCGCAACGCGCGCGTCATAGCGAGCCGAAGGCGTGCCCTTGTAGGCTGCTTCCGAATCGGCCAACGCCACATCCCGCTTGCCCTTCGCTTCTTCCGTGCAGACATCCTTGCCATTGCCGGTCATGCTTTTGCAGGCGTTGACGTCGGAGTCGTACATCGTCTTGATTTCCTTCTTCTGCGCGTTGTATGCATCCTTCGACATCGCCGTACCGGCGGCCACGCTCGTGCCGGCGAAAGCGATGCCGCCGGCGGCCAACAGGCTGATCAACAATTTGCTCATGTATCCCTCCTTGGGGTGTAGTGAAATTCCTGGCGCGGCGCCCACCAAAGTGAGCGTATGCCTGCGCGCCACGTGGCCTGAATAACGCAACCCTCATGCCACCCAATTCATTGTTTGTTTTCAGTGCGTTGAACGCGCCTTACAGGCCCAAGCCGGTAACGCGGGCAAGCGCCGCGCGCAACTACTGCAAGCAGGTGGGGAACGTCCTACGGCCGCGCGAAATCGCGGATGACGGCGATCCTGCTACGTCGTCGCTTCAGCCACCGCAGGTTTCTTGCGCTCGCCATCAGCGCTCAGGAACTCATTGAGCGGCGCCAGCGATTCGATGCGACTGGCAATGGTGCGCACGATGGCAATCAGCGGCGCGCCCAGCAGCAATCCCCAGCCATCCCACAGCCAGCCGAAGAACAGAACCGAGATGAACACGGCGACGGGGTTCATCTGCGACGCGCGTCCCTGCAGCCAGTTCTGCAGGAACAGGCCGATTGCGGTCGAGGCCACCGCGGTCAGGATCAGTACGGTCAGTACCAGCGTTGCGCTCCCCGATTGCAGGATCGCAACGCATCCCATCAGCACCAGCGCGAAAACGATCCCCACGTAGGGGATTGCATGCAGCACGGCGACGCAGAACGCCCAGAATGCCGCCCGATCGACGCCGATGCCGACGTAGATCCCCCACAACACGAACCCGAGCGCGACATTGGTCGACACCATGACCAGCAGGTAGCGCTGCACCTGGCGGTCGATCTCGTCCAGGATCTCGACGGTGATGCGGCGCTCGCGCAACGTGTTGCCCGCGACGCGCAATAGCTTGCGCCGGAACGAATTGCCAGCCGCCAGCACGAACGGCATGATCGCAAGCGCCACCCCCAGGGTCGTCAGCGCACCGAGGAAGTTGACACCGCTCGATGCCATTCTGTCGATCACGTCGGGGCTTGGCGCAGCCGGCGGCGCGGGCTCGCCCGATACCTCGCTCGCCGCCTTCTTGAGCTCCGCCGCCGCCTGCTTCACGTGCGCCAGCGCCGAGGGTCGCGAGTCGTTGACGAGTGCGCGCATGCGCAGCCGGATCGTGTGCGCCGCTTGCGGCAACTCGGCGACCGCGCTCACCGCCTGGTCGCGCAACATGTAGATGCCGCCGCCGATGCACAGCAGCAGCGCGGCCATCACGATGGACGCGGCCAGCCCCTCGGGGATCTTCCAGTCGTTAAGCTTGTTGACGATCGGGCGCAATGCATACGCGCCGATGATGCCGAGCACGACCGGAACAAAGAAATGCTGGGCGAACTTGAGCGCGGCGACGAGCGCGATGACGGCGATCACAACCAGCGCCGCCTCCGCGCGGCGTGCGCGCCGGGTTTGTTGCGTATGCGAATCCATGGTCGGTGATGATGCACCAGTGGCGGTGCATCACCCCCGATGTGGATCAAAAAAATCAGGCTGCGGTCAGTTGGGCTTCGCCTTGTCGGCGGCCTTTTCGATCGCATGGCCACCGGCCTTGACGTCCTGGCCTGCGCCTTCGATGGTGTTGCAGCCTGATACCAGCGCGACGAAAGCGGTGGCGCAGAGGATAGCGATGAGGCGGGTCATGGGTGGTCTCCTTGGTGTGGGTGAACGTACGGATGCGTACAACGGGTGCAGCGCATCGATGGCATGCTCGCAGGACGCATGCCAATGCGTTTGCGCCCGAAAATCAGTGAGTTGCGGAGGACCGCCGCGCGTCGGCGCAGCCTCCTTGCCGGTAGCGACTGTAGTGCTTACACGCGTGTCAGCGCGCGGCCGCCATTTCCTCGAGAACATTGCGCACGCGGTCGTACTCGCGCGATTTGTCGAAGAAATAATCGGCGCCCAGCGCAAGGCTGCGATCACGGTATTGCGGGATCGCGTAGTTGGTGAGAACGATCACCTTGGCGCCGGCCGGACGCACCGGCGCCAGCGCCTTCAGCACGCCGAGTCCCGTCCCCTGCTTCAACTGCAGGTCGAGTATCACCGCGTCCCACTCGCCGCTCGCGAGTGCCGCCACCGCCGCGCGCTCGCTGTCGGCCTGGCCGACGACCTTGATGTTGCCGGTCGCCGTCAGCGACTCGATCAGGCGCTCGCGAATGATCGGCGAATCCTCGATCAGCACCACGCGCAACTGTCCGTTGGATTTCATCGTCCGGCTGCTCCTGTACCCGCCCGACCGCGGCGAAGACAGTCGTGGCATGCGCCGACGTGGCTATTTGCTGGGAATTTCACGACTACTCGATCAGCCTGTTCTTGATGGCGTAATAGGTGAGATCGGCATTCGTCTTCATCGCCATCTTTTCCAGCACGCGCGACCGGTAGGTGCTCACCGTCTTCACGGAGAGGTGCAGCTCCTCGGCGATCTTCGACACCGGCTGGCCGCCGGAAAGCTTGGTGAAGATCTGGAACTCGCGCTGTGACAGCCGTGCGTGCAGCGGCGCATCGCTGTCGCCGGAGACGCCGTCGGCGAGCACCTGCGCAAGGTTGGGGCTCACGTATTTGCGCCCGCGCATCGCCGTGCGGATCGCGCCGACCAGTTGCGTCGACGCTGTTTCCTTGTTGACGTAGCCCGACGCGCCCGCGCGCAGCAAGTTGACCGCGTATTGCTCCTCGGCGAATCCGGACAGCATCAGCACCGGCAGGTCGGGCTTGGCATGCTTGATCGCCTTCAACGTGTCGATGCCATTCTTGTCCGGCATCGAGATATCGAGCAGCACGACGTCGAATTCGCCGGCGCGCACAAGCGAGATGCACTCGTTGCCCGTGGCAGCTTCGCCGGCGACCTCCATGTCGATCTGGTCGGCGATGAACTGCTTGAGCCCGGCACGTACGATCGCGTGATCGTCCGCAATCAAGAGTCTGATCATGACATCCTGTCGGTGTGGTTCACTGCGGCCGCGTCAGGACGCGGCGCCTTCGGCATCCGCGGCGTGGTAAGCCGTCAGTCGGTTGTAAAGCGTCTTGAGGCTGACGCCCAGCAGTTCGGCACATTGCCGCTTGTTGCCGCGGCAGTGGTCGAGTGTCGCAAAAATCGCCTGGCGTTCCATGTTGGCGAGCGGCATGCCCACGGTGAACTCGAGCTTCTGACCGCGCGCCTCCGGGCAGGCGAGGCTGCCGAGGTTCAGGTCGACGAAGTCGTCTGCCATGATGTACGCGCGCTGGATCGCATTGCGCAACTCGCGCACGTTGCCCGGCCACGAGTGGCGGCGGATCGCCTCGAGCGCGGCGCGCGACAGTCGCTTCTGCGTGCCGGATGCGGCATTGAGCTCGCGCAGGAAATGCTCGGCCAGCAGCTCGGCGTCGTCCTCACGGTCGCGCAACGGCGGCAGATGGATCGGGAACACCGCGAGCCGGTACATGAGATCTTCTCGCAACAGGTTTTCGCGCACTGCGGTCGACGGCTCGCGATTGGTGGCGGCGAGCACGCGCACGTTGGCGTTGAGCTCGCGATCGCCGCCGATGCGCACGAACTTGCCGGTCTCCAGCACGCGCAGCAGGCGCACCTGCATGTCGGGCGCCATTTCGGTGATCTCGTCCAGGAACAACGTGCCGCCCGCGGCGCGCTCGAAGCAGCCGGCGTGCTGGCGGTTGGCGCCGGTGAAGGCGCCCTTTTCGTAACCGAACAGCTCGGCTTCGATGAGATTCGACGGGATCGCGCCGCAGTTGATGGCGACGAACGGCTCACGCCGTCGTGGCGACAGGTCGTGCAGCGAATGCGCTACCAGTTCCTTGCCGCAGCCCGACTCGCCGGTGATCAGCACGGTGGCCTCGGTGGGCGCCACCTTGGCGATCATTCCGAACACCACCTGCATGCCGGCCGAATTGCCATACAGCTTGCCGAAGCGGGCCGGCGCCGGACGCGACGCGGCACGCACCGCGTCGAGGAAGGGCAGGCTCACGAAATTGTCGGACGTCAGGATTTCCATTGACCCAGCGGGGAATCGTTATTGTGTAGGCATCCTACGGACTGTGGGCCCCGCGACCCCATCGGCGTGCTGCCCAATCGCCTGTAGGCATCCTCCTACGAAAGGTTTGTCAAAATTACCGCCGCCGAAGCGCTTCAGCGTGCGGATTTACGCGCCATCGCATATTGGTAAAGCGCATCGCGCGGCGCGCCCGTCATCGCCGCGACTACATGCGCGGCGCGCGACGGCGGCATCTCGCCGACCAGCGCGTCGATCCAGCGTCGTGCGTCGGTGGTGAGGCTGTCTTCGGCGGTCGCCGCGGCCGGTGCATCGACGATCAGCACAAACTCGCCGCGCTGGCGATTGGCATCAACCGCGAGCCACGCCGGCGCGTCGGCCAGCGGCATGGCCGCGATGGTCTCGAATGTCTTCGTGAGCTCGCGCGCCACGACCAGCATCCGCTGGCCACCCAGCGCCTCGAGCAGCGCGTCTACGGCCTTGACGACGCGATGCGGCGCTTCGTAGAACACCAGCGCCGCATCGAGGGTCGACAGCGATCGCAGCAGCGCAGCGCGCTCGCCGGCTTTGGTCGGCAGGAAGCCCGCGAACAGGAAGTGATGCGAGCCAATGCCCGCGGCCGACAGCGCAGCCGCGACCGCCGAAGGCCCAGGCACGGGCACGACGCGAAAGCCGGCGTCGCGCACCGCGCGCACCACGCGCGCGCCCGGATCGCTGATCGCCGGCGTGCCTGCATCGGTGATCATCGCCACGCTGCGCCCGGCGGCAAGCGCCGCGATCACGTCGCTGGCGCGGCGCGCTTCATTGTGCGCATGCAGCGCCTGCGGCCGCGTGGTGACGCCATGGCGGGCCAGCAGGACGACGGAAACCCGCGTGTCCTCGGCGTAGATCAGGTCGACGGCGGACAGCACGTCGATGGCGCGCAACGTGATATCGCGCAAATGGCCGAGCGGCGTGGCGACCACATATAATGTTGCCGCCGTCACCGCCAGCGCAGCGCTCGCCGTCGACGCCGGCGCCTCCCCACCTTCCGAACCGCGCTCTTCCAATGCGCCCTCTCCGTCTCCACCGCCATGCGCCGTACATCGCGCGTGCGCTTGCGACACTCGCGTTCGCCGCGGGCGGATTCTGCGCCGCGCAGGTACCCCCGGCAAGCGAGGCGCCGCCAGTGGCGCCGTCGGTGATTACGCTGCCGGCGCCGCAACCGCAAGCATCCCCTCCCACCGAAACGCAACTGCCGGCGGCGGGGGCGGCCGCGGTATCGCCGTTCGCGCCGGACATCGCGCTGGTGCTTCCGCTCGACGCGAGCGACTATGCGCGCGCCGCCGAAGCGGTGCGCGCGGGCTTCCTCGACGCTGCCGAGGCGGCGGGCGCAAGGGCGCGCGTCAACGTCGTCGCGCACGGCGACGCCGACGTCCTCGATGCGTTCGCCAAGGCGCGCGATGCCGGCGCCAAGGTGATCGTCGGCCCGCTCGTCCGCGATCACCTGAAGCTCCTCGCGACGTCGGATTTGACGTTGCCGCCGACGATCGCGCTGAACCAGCTCGACGACGGCACGCCGCTGCCGCCGCTCATCTACACGCTGGCGCTGGCGATCGAAAGCGACGCCCGCGTCGTCGCGCGGCGCGCGCGCGACGACGGCGCGAAGCGCGCCGCGGTGATCGTCAGCGACGCGCCGCTGATGAAGCGCTTCGCCGGCGCATTCACGGGGGAATGGCTGCTGGCGGGCGGTGACGAGCCGACGACGTACCATCTGTCGCCGACACCCGATGGCCTCGCGCTGTTGCGCCGCGAACTCGCCGGCGACCGCTTCGACGTCGTGATCATCGCCGTCGAAGGCAGCGATGCCGCACTGGTGAAGACTTTCGCGCCGCGGGTCACCACCTACGCGAGCGCACAAAGCGCGCAGCGCGCATCGCTCGGCACGCAGCGCGACATGGACGATGTGCGCGTCGTCGACCTGCCGTGGCTGCTGACCCCCGACCTGCCCGCGTTCGCGCAACTGCCGCACAAGAGCTTTTCCAACGTCGCGCTCGACCGGCTCTACGCGCTGGGCATCGATGCGTTTCGCGTTGCCGACGCGTTTCGCGGCGGCGTGCCTGATCGCTTCGAGCTCGACGGCGCTACCGGTCACCTGATGCTCGCCGAAGGCCGGCAGATCGCGCGTGAAGGCACGCTCGGCGTTTACCGCCAGGGACGGCTCGTGCCGCTTGCCGGCACGCCGTGAGGCATCGCGTCGACACCGCTGGCGCCGACGCCGAATCGCTGGCCGCCGCATTCCTCGTCGCGCAGGGGCTGTCGATCGTCGCCCGCAATGTGCGCAGCCGCTTCGGCGAAATCGACCTCGTCGCCCGCGACGGCGACACACTGGTCTTCGTCGAGGTACGGTTGCGCAGCGGGCAGGCATTCGGCGGCGCGGCGACGAGCATCACGCGCGCCAAGCAGGCGAGGCTCGTTGCCGCGGCGCGGATCTACCTCGCCAACCTGCGGCGCGAGCCGCCCTGCCGCTTCGACGCCGTGCTCTTCGACAAGCTCGATCCCGGCCGCGCGACCTGGCAACGTGACATCATCGACACTTCCGACTAGACACTTCCGTCATGCCGATGGACGCCGTCAAACGAATCCGCGGTCACTTCACCGCGAGCGCGCAACTGAAGCTCGACGCCGCCGAAGCGCTGGCGCCGCTGATCGCGCGCGCCGCCAACGTGATGACCGAGTGCCTGTTCAGCGACGGCAAGATCCTCGCCTGCGGCAACGGCGGCTCGGCGTCGGACGCGCAGCACTTCGCCGCCGAGCTGGTCGGGCGCTTCGAGCGCGAGCGCCCCGAGCTGCCGGCGCTGTCGCTCGCGACCGATGCGTCGCTGCTGACCGCGGTGGCGAACGACTACGCATTCGAGCAGGTGTTCTCGCGCCAGGTGCGCGCGCTGGGCGCCAAGGGCGACGTGCTGCTGGCGATCTCGACGTCCGGCGACTCGGCCAACGTCGTCGCGGCGATCGGCGCGGCGCGCGAGCGCGACATGCGCGTGGTCGCGCTCACCGGCAAGGGCGGTGGACGCATCGCCGGCCTGCTGGGCGAAGGCGATGTTCACATCTGCGTGCCGCACGCGCGCACGGCACGCATCCAGGAAGTCCACCTGCTCGCGATCCACTGCCTTTGCGACATGATCGATCACACGCTGCTCGGCGACGATGATTGACATGCGCACAACCATTGAATTCGCAAACCGGCGATGCTCTGGACCGTGACAGCCAAATCGGCGCCGTCCTTCACGCGACGCGCCCCCCGACACCAGGAGAACGCATGACCCACATTCGCAGCATCACCGCAGCCTTGGCTGCCGCACTCGGCGCCACGCTCGTGCTATCCGCGTGCGCGCCGATCGTCGTCGCCGGCGCCGCCGCGGGCGCGGCACTCGTCGTCGCCGACCGCCGCTCGGCCGGCGCGCAGGTCGACGACCAGGCGATCGAGTCGAAGGCCGGCGCCAACGCCAACTCGCAATGGGGCGATCGCATCCACCTCAACGTCACGAGCTTCAACGGCATCGTGCTGCTGACGGGCGAGGCACCGGATGCGGCGACGCGCGAAGCGATCGGCAACATGGTGCGGGCGATCGACCGCGTGCGCAGCGTGCAGAACGAAATGGTGGTCGCGCCCATCACGCCGTTGTCGTCGCGCACCAACGACTCGTACATCACGTCCAAGGTGAAGACGCGCTTCATCGAGGAGAACCGCTTTCCCGCCAATCGCGTCAAGGTCGTCACCGAGCGCCAGGTCGTCTACCTGATGGGAATCGTCACCCGCCAGGAAGCCGACGACGCCGCGCGCATCACCGCGACGACGACCGACGTCGTGCGTGTCGTCAAGGTGTTCGAATACACGGGCTGATGCGCGCCGCCGACAAGGTCGCCACCGCGCGCGACACGCTGGCTCGCATCGGCGCGCTGCCGCGGCCGGTCGTTTTCACCAACGGCGTGTTCGACATCCTGCATCGCGGCCACGTCGCGTACCTCGAGGAGGCACGCCGGCTCGGTGCGTCGCTGGTCGTCGCCGTCAACACCGATGCGTCGGTGCGGCGGCTCGGCAAGGGCGACGAGCGCCCCCTCAATACGCTCGACGACCGGATGGCCGTGCTGGCGGCACTCGCCAGCGTCGACCTGGTGGCGGCGTTCGACACCGATACGCCGCGCGACCTGATCATCGCGGCCAGGCCCGACATCCTGGTCAAGGGCGGCGACTACTTGGTGGCGACCACCGCCGGCGCCACCGAGGTGATCGCCGCGGGCGGGCGCTTCGTCGCCATTCCCTTCGCGCATGCGCGTTCGACGTCGTTACTGGTGGAACGTATCCGCGGCGCCACGCGCGGTCGCGGATGACGCGCCGCCGAACCAGCGCCGCGACGCCGCTTGGTATAATCGGCCGATGTCCACGACCCAGATCACCGCGGATCGCGAAGTCGACGCACGTGGGCTCAACTGCCCGCTGCCGATCCTGCGCACGAAAAAAACGCTCAACGACATGCAGAGCGGACAGGTGATCCGCGTGGTCGCCACCGATCCCGCCAGCGTGCGCGACTTCGAGGCGTTCGCACGGCAGACCGGCAACGCACTGCTCGAGCACGGCGAGGCGGATGGCGCGTTCTGGTTCCTGATGCGGCGCCGCTGAGTGAAACCTGGCCTTTGGGTTACATCCGGGGCTACAAGCAAAAAGGCGCCGCTAGCGTTGTGGCAATACGAATAAGCCGCCCGGCCTAGCCCACCTTGCGCGCCTAGCCGCGCGCGGTCCGCTAAACGTCACCGCCTTGTTTGGCCCCTTGGACGCGCAGGAAAACCAGGAGTAAACCCGTGGCCATGAGGAGAATTGTCGCAGGTTCGGGCACACTTGCCGCAGTCGCGATACTCAACGCGTATCCCGGGCGGGAGCCGGAGTTCACTGTCGCGGTGTACCCGGGAATGGAGTTGAGAAAACCGGCATGAAACGAGTTGATCCAGTTCGACAGGCCGGCTGATGTGAGGCCCTGATTCATCGGGTAGGTCGCTTCGACTGCATCGATAATCGCGGCATTTTCTGTAAAGCCGGAAACGTATCCGTTTAACTCGCCATGCAGAAACGAATTCGGATCGTTCCACCAAAATGATCCCGGAAAGTCCCCATCGACAAACGAGAGTATCCCAAGATCAGTACCGCCGGCGGCCCAGTTAACCGAGTTGATAAGATAGCCTAGTGCCCCATCGTAACTACCGCAATGCAGGCCTGGGCACAGTCCACTGTCCCCACGCAACGCATGGAAATCCGCGTCGGAACCGCTGATCAGAGTCCGGTTACCACGGGCTCCTTCGATCGCTGACTCGTTGCTCAATATCCCGGAATAGTCTGGCGTCGCATACGGTGGACCCGGCGAGGGGCCGGTCCTGAAGGCCTCACCACTTTCGATGACGAGAACGTTGTGGGCACTGAAGCTGGGGGTCGGGTCCGTCGGACCGAAGAACGTCAGATTCCAGGTCAAGCTAGTCGCCAGCGTAGTATAGAAACTCCTGTACTCCGAGCCCGTCGCCGCGTAGCTGTACCACAGTACGTTTATCGGTGTCGCGGAAGCGCTTCCCCCGAAGCTCAACGCCGCCAATAGGATTGCCGATGCCCATCGCCTTAGCGCTGCGCTAGATCGTTTTTTCATTCGAAGCTCCCGAGTCAAGGGATTTGACGGATTGGACATTCGTTTGGCGAACCCGAGATTTGGGAATTGCATTTTCCGTGCCGGTTTTCGAACGTGTTATTTTCACGGGGTTTGTTGTCGGAGTCGCAACGGGACAACGCGAAACCGTAAGAAAATTCGACGGTGACGGGTCTCGAAACCGGCGGTCCGGCAGCCCCGAACCGCGACCTCGAGTCAACTACCACTTCCGCAGCAAGGACCAGTTGGTAATCGACGTGCTGGACGCCGTCGCCCAGCGCCAGGCGTCGATATACGAAAGCGGCGGCGGCTTCGCGCAGACGTGGGCCAGCGCGCGACGTTTCTACCAGAAAGAACTGGAGTCGGGTTTCGTGCGCTTGCGGGCCGAACTGTGGACGGCCAGCCTGTCCAACTCCGGGCTGCGCGAGAAGTTTTTGCCGCGCCTGTTGGCCTGGAAGAACTTGGTGTCGGGCGCGTCCCAAGGAGCCGCCGATAAACGCGTCCGACCGCCCCCTGCCCGCGCGCTTGGCGCAGATCGCAGGCCCGTGGCCCGAGCCTGGCGCGTTCTGGTTCCTGATGCGGCGCCGCTGATCTTCACGCCCACGAGTTTCTCGTGAGCGTCGCACTGCTTCTGCTCCCGGATTTCCTGCTGATCGCCGCCGGCGCGCTGCTGCGCCGATGGCCGTCGTACGCGCCCGCGTTCTGGACCGGACTCGAACGGCTCATCTACTACGTGCTTTTTCCGGCGCTGCTGTTCCGCTCGCTGGCCGGCGCGCCGATGGGTGTGGCCGACGCGTGGCACTACATCGTCGTCGGCGTCGCGTGCACGCTGGCCGGCATCGCGCTGTCGGCGCTGGCGGTGCCCCTGTTCCGGCTGCCGCAGCCGACGTTCGCGGCAAGCTTCCAGTGCGCGTTCCGCTTCAACACCTACGTGATCCTGGCGGTCGCAGCACGACTTGGCGGACCCGAGGCGCTGGGACTCGCGAGCCTGCTCGTGGGGGTGCTGGTGCCGGTGGTCAACGTCGCCGCGGTTGCAGCACTCGCGCATGGACGCGCGATGCATCTCGGACGTGAGCTCGCGCGCAATCCGCTGTTGCTCGCGTGTGTCGCAGGCATCACCGCCAATGCGATGCAGTGGCGCCTGCCGGGCCTCGTCGATGGCATCGCCGAAATGCTCGCGCACGCGGCATTGCCAATGGGATTGCTGGCGGTTGGCGCGGCGCTGCGGCTCGAGCGCGGTAACCTGCCGACGGCGGCGCTCACATGGTTCCACGCGATCAAGCTGGTGGTGATGCCGGCGCTCGGCTACCTGCTCGCGCGGCAGCTCGCGCTGTCGCCGCTCGAAACCAGCGTCGCGGTGCTGGTGCTGGCGGTGCCGACGGCGCCGAGTGCGTACATCCTCGCCGCGCAGATGGGCGGCGACGGGCGCGCCGCGGCGTGGCTCATCTCGACGGGAACACTGATTGCCGCGCTGACCTTGCCACTCTGGCTGGCGATCGTGATCTGAACGCGCGTCAGCGCCGGTAGCGGTTGAGGAAGTCGGCGACGATGCCTTTTTGCGAGCGATCGATCGCCGCGTCGAGCTCGCGATCCGACGGATCGAACTGCTTCGCCTTGCGGAACGCCGCGATCGCATCCTGGTGATAGCCCTGCGCCTGCCACGCCTGCCCGAGGCACCGGTACGCGTCGGCGCTGGAGAGATCGAGGTCGGTCCAGGTGCGGCACAGCTCAGCGGCGCGGCGCCAGTTGCCGGCGCGCAACATCCGCGGCCCTTCCACCTTCAGCACGGCCACCTTGGCGCGACGCTCGGCGAATTGCGCGGCGAGATCGGGGTCAACGGCGTCGCCCGATCCGGCAATCGCGGGCGATGGCGCCGGCGTCCCCGAGGGCAACGATGACGGCAGGTTGGCCCGCGCGGTGATGCGCGACGGCAGAGCGGTGTCGCCCCGGGTACTCGACGACAGTCCGCCGATCAATCCGCCGCCGCCCGCGAAGTTCGACAGCACGTCGGGCGAGGGCAGCGCATCGGTGATGGTCGCGCGCGCCCAGACGATGGAATCGGCCATCGGCTGGTGCCATGCGACGCCGTAGAGCCACAGCATCGCCGCGAGACCGCAAACCCCCGTCAGCGCGTTGAGCACGCCAGGCGGGCCGTGGGTGACGAGGCAATCCTGCGCGAAGTCCCAGTCGGTTTCCTGGCTCTGCGCGAGCTTTTCGTAGGCGACGGCGATCAGCACCGGCGCCAGCAGCGGAAAGCCGCACGCGACGCCCTCCCACCACACGCGGAACGCGCGCTTGAGCCCGCGCTCGAAATGCGCGCGCGCATCGCGCCGCGCATACGCGTCGGAGATCGAGAACTGCAGGTAGACGCCGAACAGCCACTTGCCGGGCGTCGTGCCGAGCGACGCAATCAGCAGGCCTTCGATCGGCACCCACGACAGCGTGATCAGGATGGGCGCAACCAGCGGATGGCCGAGCCACCACGCGACATTTTCCGGAACGACATCGGCGCCGCGCAGCTCGGACAGCAACAATGCCAGCACGAGACCCCACAGTGCGTAGTCGAAGAGACGCGCAGCGAGGCGTTGCCACGGGCGCGGCTCGCTGGTGCGTCCCGACTTGGCGCGCTCAAGCTCGGCCATGCGCAACTGGAAGATCCAGCTCGCATCCTCCTGCGGATGGTCGGTGCCGAGGAACACGCTGCGCTCGCGCCGCCAGTTGAGGATCGCGAGATCGGTTTGCGGCGCCACCGACAGCGCGGGCGGCGCGCTGCGCCGTCGCAGCCACGCGATGCCGTGCACGATGCCATAGACGAGCGTCAGCACGATCAGCGCGAGCGTCAGCCACACCAGCACCTGCTTCGCCACCAGCACGGTGTCGGCGGGTGTCACCGACACGATCGCCGCGGCGATGAAGGCGGCGAACATCACGCACATGACGAACGTCAGCAGCGGCGAGCGGCCGAACGACGCGACACGCTCGGTCAGTCCCGGGTGGTGCAGGTTGATCTCGGGCTTCGGATCCTCCGCGTCGAGACCGGTCTCGAGCGGATCGGCCAGCGCCTCGGCGAGCTTGTCGACCGCTTCGGTGCCGACATCGGTCTGCTCGCCTTCGTCGGCGACGGCGTTGGATACCACGTGCGCGATCTTCTGCTCGGTGGTCCCCGCCGACAGCGCGAGCTCGTTGTTGTAACGCTTGCGCCGGTCGGAATCGGACAGGATGCGGCTGGCATGGTTGATGAAGCGCAGCGCCTCCTCGACGTTGCCTTGCCCGTCGCGCGTCTTCGCGTAGTACTTGCGGATCAGGCGGCGCAACGACGCGCGGACCTCCTCGTCGGAGGCGGCCTGCGGGATGCCCAGTGCTTCGTAAAGCGTTGCCTTCATGCCTCGCCGGAACCCGGTGCTGCGAATCGCAGATTATGCCAATGGAATCTTTGATCCAACAGGCGCGGTCTCGATATTTCGCGCCAACAGGTTCCAAGTGCAATTATCGTGCCGCAGATGCGAAAAAAGGCGGCCCACGAGGCCGCCTTTTCCGAGGCTCCGCGCACGCGGAACCGACCGTCGGTCATTCGCCCTTGTTGCTGTCCTTGACCGCGAGCTTTTCGCGAATGCGCGCCGACTTTCCCGAGCGCGCGCGCAGGTAGTAGAGCTTGGCACGGCGCACGTCGCCGCGACGCTTCACTTCGACCGACGCGATCAGCGGCGAGTACGTCTGGAACGTACGCTCGACGCCTTCGCCGCTCGAGATCTTGCGCACGGTGAACGCCGAGTTGAGCCCGCGGTTGCGCTTGGCAATCACCACGCCTTCGTACGCCTGCACGCGCTTGCGCTCGCCTTCGACGACGTTGACGTTGACAATCACGGTGTCGCCCGGAGAAAAGTCGGGGACCTTCTTGTCGAGGCGCGCGATTTCCTCGCGCTCCAGCGTTTCGATGATGTTCATGCTCGCTCTTTCCTTTCGTTTTTACGGGGAAGAGAGGTGGGCGCTGCCGCCGACGTCATTCCCGCCTTGTCGTTGGCGGAACGCGAGCGTTCCGCCTCGTCGCCGGAGGCGCCGCGCAGCGTGCGCGAAGCTCCCGTTGCTGCCGTTTCCGTCAACCGCCGCCGCTCCTGCGGCGACAATTGCGCGTGCTGCAAAAGCTCCGGCCGGCGCGCGAGCGTCCGCGCCACCGCCTGGTCGCGGCGCCAGCGCGCAATCTCCGCGTGATGCCCCGACAACAGCACGTCGGGAACGCGCTCGCCCGCGTAGACCTCCGGTCGCGTGTAGTGCGGCGTATCCAGCAGGCCTTCGACGAACGATTCCTGTTGCGCCGATGCCGCATCGTTCATCGCGCCGGGCAACTGCCGCACCACCGCGTCGATCAACATCAGTGCCGGCAATTCTCCGCCGGACACCACAAAATCCCCGATCGCGATTTCCTCGTCGACTTCGCGCGCGATCAGGCGCTCGTCGATGCCTTCGTATCGTCCCGCCAGCAGCACGTATCCTGCGTCGCGCGCCGCCACCAGCTCCATTACCCGCGCGTGCGTCAGCGGGCGACCTGCGGGCGACAGGTGGATCACCGTCGAACCGCTGCAGCCGGCGTTGCGTTGCGCCGTGCGCGCCGCCGCCAATGCCGCCGCCAGCGGCTCGGCCAGCATCACCATGCCCGGGCCGCCGCCGTACGGCCGATCATCGACGGTCCGATGCCTATCCTGCGCGAAATCGCGCGGGTTGGCCGTGCCCAGCGCCCACAGTCCGCGCTCGAGCGCGCGGCCGGTAATGCCGAAGCCGCTCGCATGCAGCACCAGCTCCGGAAACAGCGTCACGACATCGAAGCGCATCGCGTTTCCGTTCTTGCTTGCACGCGAACACCGCGCACCGATGTTGCGGGCGTGGCGCCACGCGCCAAACCTCGCCCCGCGTCGCATTGTTCAACTACCACGCCGCGTCCCAATCGACGCTGAGCGTGCGCGCGTCGCGATCGAGGCCGTCTATCATCACGTCGACGTACGGGATCAATCGCTCCCGAGCGTCCACTGCAACGACGCGCAACAGCGGGTGCGCGCCCGTTTCCTGCACTTCCTGCACATCACCGAGCTCGATGCCCGCGCGGTTGACGACGCGTAGACCGACGAGATCTGCGACGTAAATTTCGTCTTCTGCCGGCGCGGGCAGGCTGTCGCGCGGCAAGGCCACCTGCTGGCCGCGCAGGACCTGCGCGGCTTCAGGGCTGTCGATCCCGGCAATCTTCGCCACCAGCATGCCGCTGTGCTCGCGCACGTCGTCGATCTCGCGCGCTGCCCACTCGCCCGCCGCTTCCGCCGTCCTGAAAAACCAGCGCCGGTGATCGATGAGCGCCAGCGGATCGGACGACAGCGGCAACACCTTGAACCATCCCTTGACGCCGAACGACGCGGCGATGCGTCCCATCACCACGAACTGCGGGGAATCGCCAGCGCTCATCGTCGCGCCCTGGCCACCCGCTTCGTTGCGCGCGGCCGCTGCGTGCATTGCGGGCTGCTTCAGCTCGCGGTCGCCGGCGCCACGGCGGGCTTGGTCTTCGTCACCAGCATCGACACCGTGTCCGACAGCTTGGCGCCGCGCTCCTGCCAGAAGTTGATGCGGTCGAGCGCGAGCCGCACGCCCTCTTCGCCTTCGGCGGCGATCGGATTGTAGAAGCCGACGCGCTCGATGAAGCGGCCATCACGACGGGCACGCGAATCCGCGACGACAACGTTGTAAAAGGGGCGCTTCTTCGCGCCGCCACGTGCAAGGCGGATGACAACCATGATTAAATGTGTTCCGGTAGGCGAAAAAAGACATTGATTCTACAACGAAAAGTGGCATCGCCGCAAGGGGGAGCAGTCGTAAGGCGCGTGCGATGGCCCGGCTATTTTACCTGTTGCATCAATGATTTGGCGCCGAACGCCGGCGCCGGGAGGGCGCGGATGCTCGAGCCGGTGGATCTGCCCAAGGGCCGCCTGGAAGCGGTGACCGATGGCATCTTTTCGGTGACGATGACGCTGCTGGTGCTCGACCTGCGCCTGCCCGGCAGCATGCCGGATGGCGCCGCGCTATGGACGGCGATGGTCGCCGAGATCCCGGCGTTCGACGACTACGTGATCAGCTTCGCCGTGCTGTGCGTGTTCTGGATCAGCCACCTGCGGCTGTTGCGCCGGCTCGACTCGATCGACACGACCTTCACGTGGCTCAACCTCGCGTTCCTGCTGTGCACGACGTTCATCCCCGTGCTCACCGCGTTCGCCGGACGCAATCCCGGCCACCCGCGTCCGGCAATACTCTATGCCGCCGACCTGATCGCGATCCTCGCCTGCGAAATGCTGATGTGGCGGCACGCGCTGCCGCGGCTCGTCAACGCGAGCGTGACCGACGCCGTCGGCGCCTGGCGCGCCGTGCGCCGCAAGTTCGCCATCGCAATCGGCGTTGTCACGATTGGTCTCGTGCTGGCGATGCTGGAAATCCGCGCGGGCTGGAATTCGGGCTTCGCGTCGTACACGTACCTGCTGCTGATCGTCGTCGGCGTCGTACATCCTGCGGTGACGTCGACCCGCCGCCCCCGCAAGGCAATGGTCAGCGCATCCCGGGAATGATGTTGCGCATGCCGCGCAGCATCTTCTGCGCGTTGCCGCCCTTGCCGACGAGCTTCATCATCTTCTGCGTCTGCTCGAACTGGTTCAACAACTGGTTCACTTCCTGCACCGACACGCCGGCGCCGGAGGCGATGCGCCGCTTGCGCGACGCCTTCAACAATTCGGGCTTGCTGCGCTCGGTGGGTGTCATCGAGTCGATGATGCCCTCGATGCGGCCGATGCGCCGCTCGTCGACCTGCGCACCCTGCGCTGCGCGCGCAAGCTCCGCCGGCAGCTTGTCGAGCATTGCCGACAATCCGCCCATCTTGCGCATCTGCCCGATTTGCGCGCGGTAGTCGGCGAGGTCGAAGCCCTTGCCGGCGCGTATCTTTTTCGCGAGCTTCTGCGCTTCGCCGGCGTCGACGTTCTTGTGCGCCTCCTCGATCAGCGACAGCACGTCGCCCATGCCCAGGATCCGCGACGCCATCCGCTCCGGATGAAACACCTCGAGGCCGTCGATCTTTTCCGACACGCCGGCGAACTTGATCGGCACGCCGGTGACCTGGCGCACCGACAGCGCGGCGCCGCCGCGCGAGTCGCCGTCGAGCTTGGTCAGCACGACGCCGGTCAGCGGCAACGCGTCGCGGAAGGCGCGCGCGGTATTGACCGCGTCCTGTCCCTGCATCGCGTCGACGACGAACAGCGTCTCGATCGGCTTGACCGCGTCACTGATCTCGGCGATCTCGCGCATCATCGCCTCGTCGATCGAAAGACGTCCCGCGGTGTCGACGATCAGCACGTCGTTGTAGTGACGCCGCGCGTAGTCCAGCGCCGCGGTGACGATGGCCACCGGCTTGTCGCTTTCGTGCGACGCGAAGAAGTCGACGCCCACCTGCGCCGCCAGGAGTCGCAACTGCTCGATCGCCGCCGGCCGGTAGACGTCGGCGCTCACCACCAGCACCTTCTTCTTCATCGACTGGCGCAGCAGGAGCGCGAGCTTGGCCGCGGTCGTCGTTTTGCCGGCGCCCTGCAGGCCGGCGAGCAGGATCACGGCCGGCGGCTGCGTCGCGAGGTCGAGCGCCGCCGCCGCGCCGCCGATCAGCTCGGCGAGCTCGCGGTGCACGACGCCGATCAGCGCCTGGCCCGGCGTCAGCGAGCCGACGACTTCCTCGCCGAGCGCCTTGTCGCGCACGCGGGCGATGAAATCCTTGATCACCGGCAATGCGACATCGGCCTCGAGCAGCGCGAGCCGCACTTCGCGCAGCGCGTCCTGGATATTGGCGTCGGTCAGGCGGGCTTCGCCGCGCAGCGTCTTGACGACGCGTGACAATCGTTCGGTGAGGTTCTCGAGCATGGATGCGTCCGGTGAGAGTGGGGCCACGCGCGGCGCGCCCGCCCTTTGCGGGGCGATCCGCTAAACTGGGCGCCGGATCCTGCGCGCCCTGCCGATCGGACGCGATCGGCGACGCCAATGTCAACGCCGAAGGTTCCAACAAAGACGTGACCGAAGTCCTGCCGATTCTACTGCATCCCGTGGTGGCGATTCTCTACGCGGCGACCGCGTGGATGTGCTATCCGCATGCCGACCGCGCGCCGGGCGCGTCGCGCCACGTCAGCGCGCTGGTCGCCGTCGCGCTGCTGCTGCACGCGATTGGCATCGGCCGCGCGATCGTCACGCCGACCGGCATCGACCTGTCGCTCGCGCACGCGCTGTCGCTCGTCGCCGGACTGGCGGTGCTGGTCGCATGGGCGACCGGTCTCATCCGCGCGCTGCCGGCCGTTGGCGCCGTCGTGTTGCCGGTCGCCGCGGTGGCTGCCGTGCTGCCGGTGCTGAGCGCCAGCACGCATCGCCTTCCGTATGCCAACGTGCCATGGGCGAGCGTGCACATCGCGATCGCGCTCAGTGCCTACGCGATCCTCATCGTCGCCGCCGCCGAGGCACTGGTGCTGACCGGCATCGAGCGCAGGCTGCACCGTGGGCTGCCCAATCCCGGCACGGCGACGTCGCCGCCGCTGCTGACGCTCGAGCGCTGGCTGTTCCTGCTGATCGGCATCGGCTACGTGCTCCTCACGCTGACCCTGGCGAGCGGCATCTTCTATTCGGAAGAGCTCTTCGGCACGCCGGCGCGCTTCAACCACAAGAACGTGTTCAGCGTTGCCGCATGGCTCACCTATTCGGCGCTGCTCATCGGTCGCTGGCGCTTCGGCTGGCGCGGCCGCCGCGCGCTCAAATGGATCCTCGCCGGCACGGTGCTGCTGCTGCTCGCCTATGTCGGCAGCAAGTTCGTCGTCGAAGTGCTGCTGCACCGATGACCGCACGCCGACTTCGCGCAACCGGCGCGCGCCGCCATCGCCGCAGCGCGTGCCTCGTCACGCCGTACGCGGCACGCTGACCGATGGATTCGATCTCGCTGTCGACGTTGATCATCGCGCTCGCGATCCTGCTGGTGGTGTCGGGGCTGTTTTCGCTCGCCGAGACGGCGATGATGGCCGCCAATCGCGTGCGGCTGCGACATCGCGCGCAACGCGGCTCCACCGGCGCGCGCCGCGCGCTGTCGCTGCTCGCCCAGACCGACAAGCTGCTCGGCGTGCTGCTGCTCGGCAACAACCTGATCAATGCCGCGTCGGCGACGCTGACGGCGGTGCTGGCGGCGCGGCTGTTCGGCGAAGGCAAGATCGTGCTGGCGCTCGGCACGGTCGCGGTGACGTTCCTGATCCTCGTGTTTTCCGAGATCACTCCGAAGGTCATCGGCGCCACGCACGCCGATCGCATTGCGATCCCGGTCGCGCTGGTGCTGACGCCGCTGCTGCGCATCACCTATCCGGTGGTGTGGTTCGTCAACCTGTTCGTGCAGGCGCTGCTGATCATCCTGCGCATCAAGCCCGCCGACGACGCCGGCGCACGACTCACGCAGGAGGAAGTGCGATCGCTGGTGCTCGAAGGCCAGTATTTCCGCGGCAAGCACCGTACGCTGCTGTCCAACCTGTTCGACCTCGAGACGATCACCGTCGACGACGTGATGACGCCACGCAACCAGATCCATGGCATCGACCTCGCCGCCAAGCCGTCGCTGCTGCGCCAGCAGCTCGCGACCTCCTACCACTCGCGCGTGCCTGTCTACAACGACACGCTCGACGACATCGTCGGCATCCTGCCGATCAAGCAGGTGGTGGCGCTGCAACAGGGCGACGAGATCGACGCCGAGCACCTGACTCCGCTGGTGCGGCCCGCCTATTTCGTTCCCGCCGGCACGCCGCTGTTGACGCAGCTCACGCAGTTCCAGAACGACCGCCAGCGCCTGGCGCTGGTCGTCGACGAATACGGCGAGCTGCTGGGCCTCGTCACGATCGAGGACATCATCGAGGAGATCATCGGCGAGTTCACGACGGCAGCACCGGGTGGCGGCGATACGTGGCGGCGCGAGGCCGATGGCAGCGTCATCGTCGACGGCATGGCGCCGCTGCGGGTGCTCAACCGGCGCCTGGGCACGCATTTCCCGTTGACCGGCCCAAAAACACTCAACGGGCTCATTGTCGAACATTTAGGTGACATTCCTGACGCGGGGCTCACTTTCGAGCTCGCCGGCCAGCGTGTCGAGATCCTGCAAACGGTCGACCGTGCGATCAAGGTCGTGCGCCTGCTCGCTCCCGTCGGAAAGCCCGTTTTGCCTTTACAAACAGGGGGGGAGCGGGCATCATCGTCCGCGTGACGTTTTATGCTATTGGAATGAAGCGCGCCGCGCCGTGGGCGCTCGGCACACTGATTGCTTTAAATCGGGGTCGGACGCCCCTTTTCCAGGAATAGCCAGAACCCCGCAATGGCGACGCATGCCACAACCCGGAACATCAGCGGCCTCGCGCGCGCCCTCGCGCAGGCCGGTGTCATGTCCGAATACGACGCCGAGGCGATGCAGCTGCAATCGCAGCAGGCCGGCATCACGTTCGTCGAGCAGTTGCTGGGGAGCAAGCGGATCAACGCGCAACAGCTGGCGCTGTTCGGCTCGCGCGCGTTCGGCGTGCCGCTGCTCGACCTCGCCGCATTCGACCACGACCTGATCCAGAAGGAATTCTTCGACGCCAAGATCAGCCAGTCGCGGCGCGTACTGCCGTTGCACAAGCGCGGCAACCGACTCTTCGTCGCCACCTCCGACCCTGCCAACCTGCAGGCGCTCGAGGAGATGCGCTTCAAGACCAACCTCGTCGTCGACCCGGTCGTCGTCGAGGACGACAAGCTGATGCAGGCGATCCACAAGCTGCTCGAGGCGAGCGGCTCGACGCTGCGCGACATGTCGACGGGGCTCGAGGACATCGAGGTCTCGGTGACGGATGGCAGCTCGTCGCTGACCGAGGAGGAATCGCAGGACGTCGAGGACGCGCCGGTCGTCAAGTACATCCAGAAGATCCTGCTCGACGCCATCAGCCAGGGCGCGTCGGACGTGCACTTCGAGCCCTACGAGCGCTACTACCGGATCCGCTACCGCATCGACGGCATCCTGTCCGAGGTGGCGCAGCCGCCGCTCGCGATCAAGGACAAGACGGCGTCACGGATCAAGGTGATCAGCAAGCTCGACATCTCCGAAAAGCGCGTGCCGCAGGACGGCCGGATGAAGATCGTGCTGTCGAAGAACAAGTCGATCGACTTCCGCGTGTCGTCGATGCCGACGCTGTTCGGCGAGAAGATCGTGCTGCGGATCCTCGACTCGTCGGGGATCAAGCTCGGCATCGAGGCACTCGGCTACGAGCCCGACCAGCAGGCGGCGCTGATGCACGCGATCAAGCGTCCGTACGGGATGATCCTCGTCACCGGCCCCACGGGCTCTGGCAAGACGGTGTCGCTCTACACGTGCCTCAATATCCTCAACCAGCCGGGCGTCAACATCTCCACCGCCGAGGATCCGGCGGAAATCCAGCTTCCGGGCGTCAACCAGGTCAACGTCAACGACAAGGCGGGAATGACGTTCGCCGTGGCGCTGAAAGCGTTCCTGCGCCAGGATCCGGACATCGTGATGGTCGGCGAAATCCGCGACCTGGAGACCGCCGACATCGCGATCAAGGCGGCGCAGACGGGCCACCTCGTGCTGTCGACGCTGCACACCAACGACGCGCCGACGACGCTGACGCGGCTGCAGAACATGGGCGTGGCGGGCTTCAATATCGCGTCGTCGGTCATCCTGATCACCGCGCAGCGGCTCGCGCGCAAGCTGTGCACGCATTGCAAGAAGGCCGAGGACATTCCGCCCGAGGCGCTGCTGCGCGCAGGCTTCAAGGAACACGACCTCGACGGCTCGTGGCAGGCATACGGCCCGGGCGGCTGCGACAACTGCAAGGACTCCGGCTACAAGGGTCGCATCGGCATCTACGAAGTGATGACGATCAGCGATGACATGCGCCAGGTGATCATGCTCAACGGCGGCGCGATCGAAATCGCCGCGCAGGCACAGAAGGAAGGCATCCGCAACCTCCGGCAGTCGGGCCTGCTCAAGGTCAAGGCGGGCCTCACGTCCCTCGAGGAAATCGAGGCAGTCACCAACGAATAGGCAGTACGCAGGGCATCGAGCGAGGAACGAGAATGGCTACCGCAACCGCAATGGCCCGCAAGGACGTCAAGGAATACACGTACTTGTGGGAGGGGATGGACCGCAACAACCGCCAGGTGCGCGGGGAGTTGCGCGCCGCGTCGGAGACGGTCGTCACGACCAACCTGCGCCGCCAGGGCGTGCGCATCACCAAGATCAAGCGCCAGACGTTCCGTGGCGGCCGCAAGGTCAGCGACAAGGACATCGCGTTCTTTACGCGGCAACTGGCGACGATGCTCAAGTCCGGCGTGCCGCTGCTGCAGTCGTTCGAGATCGTCGCGCGCGGCCACAGCAACCCGCGCTTCTCGCGGTTGATGATGGACATCAAGAACAAGGTGGAGGCCGGATCGAGCCTGTCGGCGGCGTTTCGCGAGCATCCGGCGCACTTCGACAGCCTCTACTGCAACCTCGTCGCCGCCGGCGAGACAGCCGGTATCCTCGACAGCATTCTCGACCGCCTCGCCGTCTACAAGGAAAAAATCCTCGCGATCAAGAGCAAGATCAAGTCGGCGCTGTTCTATCCGATCTCGGTCGTGGTCGTCGCGATCGTCGTCGTGTGCGTGATCATGATCTGGGTGATCCCGGCGTTCAAATCGGTGTTCTCGAGCTTCGGCGCCGACCTTCCCGCGCCGACGCTGATCGTCATGGCGATGTCCGACTTCTTCGTCGCGTACTGGTGGGCGATGTTCATCATCGTCGCGGGCGCGGTCACCGGGTTCACGTACCTGTTCAAGCGCTCGGACACGTTTCGCCTCGGCTACGATCGCCTGATCCTCAAGGCTCCGGTCATCGGCGCGATCATCGAAAAGGCGACGATCGCGCGCTGGACGCGCACGCTGTCGACGATGTTCGCCGCGGGCGTTCCATTGGTCGAGTCGCTCGACGCCGTCGGCGGCGCCGCCGGCAACGCGCTCTACGCGGCGGGCACCAAGAAGATCCAGACCGACGTCAGCACCGGCACCAGCCTCACAAACGCGATGATGAACACCAAGCTCTTTCCGAACATGGTGCTGCAGATGACGCAAATCGGCGAAGAGTCGGGCTCGCTCGACGGCATGCTGGGCAAGGTCGCGGACTTCTACGAGCGTGAGGTCGACGACGCGGTGGCCGCATTGTCGAGCCTGCTCGAGCCGATCATCATCGTGTTCCTGGGCGTGGTCATCGGTGGCCTGGTCGTGGCGATGTACCTGCCGATCTTCAAGCTGGGCGCGGTGATCTGAAAGCATTGCGCGCGTGGCGGCGCGAGACTTCGCGTGCGCCGCGTGCGTGGGTGGTGGCAACACGTTGGCGCGTGCGACGCGCCCTTTTTTTTAGCGCAACCGATCGTCGATGACCGATGCCGGCACTCTTGCTTGACCCGCTCGCAGCGACGATCACGGCGCTGATCGTCGGCCTGTGCGTTGGCAGCTTCCTCAACGTCGTCATCCATCGCCTGCCGAAGATGCTGGACCGCGGCTGGCAGGAGCAATGCGCCGAGCTGCGGGGCGACACGCTGCCGCCCGCCGAGGTCTACAACCTGTGGCGCCCGCGCTCGGCGTGTCCGGGTTGCGGCCACGTCATCGGCCCGCTCGAAAACATCCCTGTCGTGTCGTGGCTGCTGCTGCGCGGCAAGTGCAAGGCGTGCAAGACCCCCATTTCCGCGCGCTATCCGATCGTCGAGCTCGCCGGCGGTCTCCTCGCCGCCTATGCGATCTGGCATTTCGGACCCGATTGGAAAGGCGTCGCCGCGTGCCTGTTCCTGTGGACGCTGATCGCGCTGACGTTCATCGACGCCGACACGCAACTGTTGCCGGACGACCTGACGCTGCCTTTGCTGTGGGGCGGGCTCATCGCCAACCTGTGGGGGCTGTTCGTGCCGATCACCGACGCCGTGGTCGGTGCCATCGCGGGCTATCTGGCGCTGTGGACCGTCTACTGGATGTTCAAGCTCATCCGCGGCAAGGAAGGCATGGGCTACGGCGATTTCAAGTTGCTGGCGGCGCTCGGCGCGTGGCTCGGCTGGAAGATGCTGCCGCTCGTCATCCTGATGTCGTCCGTGGTGGGTGCGGCGATCGGCCTCACGCTGATCGCATTCCGCCATCGCGACCAGGCGACGCCGCTGCCGTTTGGCCCCTATCTCGCGATTGCCGGCGCGATCGCGCTGTTCGCAGGCCCCACGCTGCTGGGCATCTGGCTGCATTGAGCCCGACGCCGTGCTGCTGATCGGCCTCACCGGCGGCATCGGCAGCGGCAAGTCCGCGGTCGCCGACGCGTTCCGTGCACTCGGCGTCGACGTCATCGACGCCGACGAAGTCGCGCACGCGCTGTCGGCGCCCGGCAACGACGGCTATCACGCGATCGTCGCGGCATTCGGCGACGCCGTGCTCGACGCGGACGGCAAGCTCGATCGCGCCGCGCTGCGCCAGCGCGCATTCGCCGACCCAACGTTCCGCGCGCAACTGGAAGCGCTGCTGCATCCGCTGATCGCCGCGCACATCGCGCAGGCGGTCGCGCGCTGGCGGGGCGACTATGGCGTCGTCGTCGCGCCGCTGCTGCTCGAGCGCGGCAACCTGCTGCGGAACATTCAGCGCGTGCTGGTGGTCGACTGCGAGGAGGACGAGCAGTTGCGGCGAACGGTGCGGCGCAGCGGGCTGTCCCACGGGGAGGTCCGTGCGATCATGGCCACGCAACTCACGCGCGACGCAAGGCTCGCCCGCGCCGACGACGTCATCGACAACAGCGGTGCGCATGCACAGATCGCCGGCAGGGTGGTGGCCCTCGACGCAACTTATCGCGCGATCGCCGCATCGCATGCCTGAGACGCACGCGATTGCGGCACAATACCGGATGCGCTGACGACGCCGACACGATGATCCGCTACGAACACCCGCTGAACGAACGCATCCGCACGATGATGCGACTCGAAGACCTTTTCGGACGCGCGCGCTTTTTCGCCTCCGCCGACGATCCGCGCGAGCATCATGCTGCGTTGACCGCGATGTTCGAGATCACCGAAGTCGCCGGCCGCGCCGACCTTAAGACCGACGTGCTGCAGGAGCTCGAGCGCCAGAAGCAGCTGTTGCAACCGCTGCGCGACAGCCCGCACATCGAGACGCACGCGCTCAACGTGCTGCTGGAGGAGATGGAGAGGGTCGGCGGCCGCCTGCACGCACAGGCGGGCAAGGTGGGCCAGCACCTGCGCGACAACGAGTGGCTGATGGCGATCAAGCAGCGCAGCGTGATTCCCGGCGGCGTCTGCGAGTTCGACCTGCCCGCGTATCACTTCTGGCTGCACCGCGACGCCGACTCGCGCCGCCGCGACCTGGCGGAGTGGCTGGCGCCGTTCGAGCCGCTTGGCGCGGGCCTCGCGATCATCCTGCGACTGCTGCGTGAGCACGGCCGCACCGGCAAGCACACCGCGCAGCGCGGCGTGTTCCAGCTGATGCTCACCACGCACAAGATCGCGCAACTGCTGCGCCTGTCGGTGCCGCGGGAAATGGCTTGCGTGCCGGAGATCAGCGCCAACAAGTACGCGCTCAACGTGCGCTTCATCGCCGTCGGCGGCGTCGATCGCGGGAGTGTCTACGATCGCGATGTCGACTTCGAAATGATGTTCTGCAACCTGTAGCCCGATTTCCCGCTCATGCCGGCTCCGCGCACCGTCCGCTGCCCGCAATGCGGCAAGCTCGTCGAGTGGACGGCCGCATCGACGTTCCGCCCGTTCTGCTCCAAGCGCTGCAAGGAGATCGACTTGGGCGCGTGGGCGTCCGAGTCGTACCGGATTCCTGTTGTCGACGACGAGGATGAGGATGGCAAGCGCGACGAGGAACGCGACTAGCGTTGCTTGCCCTCACCCCCGGCGCAGCGGGGTCAGGTCGCGGACCACGCCGCGCGGCGCAACGCCACGCCGTGCGCGCCGTGCTCGATCGCGACGCCGAGATCGCCCATCGTCAGTCCGCCCAATGCGAACACCGGAAGCTCCGCGCGATCGATCAGCGCCGCGAACCCGTCGAAGCCAAGCGGTGCGGTATCCCCATGCGTGGGCGTCACTCGCACCGGTCCCAGCATCCCGAAATCGAGGCCGAGTCGACTGGCCTTCGCGAGCTCCTCTCGCGTGTGCAGAGACGCCGCGACCATCATGGCGTCAGGACGCGACGTCGCCGCGGCGAGGCGCTGCGCCGTCCAGTGCACGCCGGCGAATCCCAGCCGACGCGCAAGCGCCTCGTCACCGTTGAGCAGCAATCGGGCGCCATGCGCCGACGCCAGCGCCAGCATCGCCGCGGCGAACGACTCGAGCCGCGCAACGGGCCACGTTTTTTCGCGCACCACGGCAAGCCGCAGTCCCTGCGCGAACGCGCGCTCCGCACCTACGAGAAACGCCGCTTCACCGGCGTCGTCGGCGCAGGTGATCCCGTAAAGCACCGGCAGCGTCAGCGCCGCCAGCACGCGCGTATTCGCTGGCAGCAGCGGCGCGACGTCGATTGTGCCCGGCACCTGCCACGCAAACGCTTGGCCGTCGTGGCCCACCGGCTCGCCGCGCCATGCAAACACGCGAAAGAAATTCAGCTCGACGTCGGCGTGCGGATAGTCGTGGCGCTGGATGAACCAGGGCGCTGCGCGGACGACGTCGAGGCCGAGCTCTTCGCGCAATTCCCGGTCGAGCGCATGTCGCGGCGTTTCGCCGGGCTCGAGCTTGCCGCCGGGGAATTCCCAGTAGCCGGCATAGGGTTTGCCTGCGGGCCGTTGCGCCAGCAGCACGCCACCGTCGTCACGCAGGATCACCGCGGCGGCGACGCGCGTCAGCGGGCGTTGTGCGTTGGCGTCCTGCCGGCGCAATTCATTTCCCACGCAGCGCACGCGACCCGGCGACGTGCTTCGCGAATTGCCACGCGACGCGCCCGCTGCGCGATCCCCGGCCCAGCGCGAACTGCAACGCGTCGCGGTGCATCGCGTCGACGTCACGCGCCGGCGTCTTCACTCCCAGCGCGTCGAGCCATTCGGCGACCGCGGCAAGGTAGTCATCCTGCTGGAACGGATAGAACGAGATCCACAGGCCGAAGCGCTCCGACAGCGCGATCTTTTCCTCGACCGACTCTCCCGGATGCACTTCGTCGCCGACGTGGCGCGTCTCCAGGTTCTCGCTCATGTATTCCGGCAGCAGGTGGCGCCGGTTCGAGGTCGCGTAAATGACGACGTTGTCGGCGGCGCCCGCGATCGAGCCGTCGAGCGCGACCTTGAGCGCCTTGTAGCCGGCCTCGCCGACGTCGAACGTGAGGTCGTCGCAATAGATGACGAAGCGATGCGGATCGTGTTCGATGCGCTCGACGATATCGGGAAGGTCTGCGAGATCGGCCTTGTCGACCTCGATGAGTCGCAGGCCGCGCGCGTGATGGCGCGCGAGCATCGCCTTGATCAGCGACGACTTGCCGGTGCCGCGCGATCCCGTCAGCAGCACGTTGTTCGCAGGCTGTCCGGCGACGAACTGGCGCGTGTTCTGGTCGAGCGCGCGCTTCTGCGCGTCGATCGATACCAGGTGATCGAGCGGCACCGAATGCGGATGCGCGACTGCCTGCAGCACGCCCTGCCCGTGGCGCTTGCGCCAGCGCGCGGCAGTGATCTTCTTCCAGTCGGGATCCGCGACTTTGGGCGGCAACAGCAGCTCGACACGCTCGAGCACCGCTTCGGCGCGCGCCACCAGCGTTGCCAGCTCGCCGGGCAACGATGCGATTGCGGTGGGCGCGTCGCGTTTCACGAGCGGTAGTCGGCGTTGATCGACACGTAGTCGTGCGAGAAGTCGCAGGTCCACACGGTCGCGCGCGCGCTGCCACGCCCCAGGTCGACGCGTACGCGGATCTCGTCCTGCTTCATCACGCGCTGTCCATCGGCTTCCTGGTAGCTCGCCGCGCGTCCGCCCGCCTCGACGACGCGCACGTCGTCGAGCCAGAACGACACCTTGCGCGAATCGAGATCGGCCGGCGCGCCGTTGCCTATCGCGCAGACGATCCGGCCGAGGTTGGGATCGGACGCGAAGAACGCCGTCTTGACGAGCGGCGAATGCGCGATCGCGAACGCGACGCGGCGGCATTCGCCGACATTGGCGCCGCCCTCGACGGCGATGGCGATGAACTTGGTCGCACCTTCGCCATCGCGGACGATCGCCTGCGCCAGCGTGATCGCCACGCCCTCGACCGCGCCCCGCAACACGGCGAGCCGCGGATCGTCCGCGGAGATGATCGGCGCGACCGGCGCGCGCGCGGTCGCCGCGAGCACGAGGCTGTCATTGGTCGACGTGTCGCCATCGACGGTCGCGCCGTTGAACGACACGTCGGCCGTCTCGCGCAGCAACTGCGCCAGCACGCCGGATGCAACCGGCGCGTCGGTGGCGATGAATGCGAGCATCGTCGCCATGTCGGGATGGATCATGCCGGCGCCCTTGGCGAAACCGGTCACGGTGATGGGGGTACCGTCGATCGTGACCTGCCGCGACGCCGCCTTGGGCACGGTGTCGGTGGTCATGATTGCGCGCGACGCCGCATACCAGTTGTCCGCGGATAGTGTTCCATACGCAACCGGCAACGCGGCGGTCAGCCGCGCCACCGGCAACGGCTCCATGATGACGCCGGTCGAGTACGGCAGCACCGTTTCCGGCGCAGCAGCCACCAGCGACGCCGCCGCGGCGCAGGTCGCGCGTGCGTCGGCAAGGCCGCTGGCGCCGGTGCCCGCATTGGCGTTGCCGGCATTGATGACGAGCGCGCGAAAGTCGCCACCATCCGATTGCTGCCGCGCGAGATGCTCGCGGCACACGGTGACGGGTGCTGCGCAAAAGCGATTGCGCGTGAATACGCCGGCGGCGCGCGTGCCGGGATCGCAGGCCACCAGCACGACATCGTCGCGGTCCCAGTTCTTGATGCGTGCGGCGGCAGTGCCGAGCCGCACGCCGGCGACAGGCAGGAGCGAATCCGCGGTGGGCGGGGAATAGTTGACGGGCACGGTGACTCTTTCGTAAGGCGCGCCGATTGTCGCACGCCGCCACGCGCTGTCATCTTCGTCATTCGACAAGACACGGGGCTACGTAGAGGTACCCTTTGCGCAATGGCCTGGTGGCCCTCGGGCAGGTGCGTCACCCCGCCGGGCATCCGCGACATCGGCACGCTCGTCATGCGACCCATCGGCACGTGACGACGCGTGCTAAGGTCACGACCCCGGCAACTTCACGGATGCGTCCCATGAACCTGATCCCGATCATCCTGTGTGGCGGCACCGGCACGCGCTTGTGGCCGCTGTCGCGCGAATCGATGCCCAAGCCGTTCGTGCCGCTGCCCGACGGCGACACGCTGCTCGGCGGCACCGCTCGCCGCGCGCGGGCGATTCCCGGCGCCGGGCCGTTGCTGACGATCACCAATCGCGACTACTACTTTCCGACGCGAGACGTCTACGCGACGCTCGGTGACGAGGTGCCGGGCGAAACGGCGTTCCTGCTCGAGCCGTTCGCGCGCAATACCGCGGGCGCGGTGACGCTGGGCGCGATGTACGCGCGCGACCATCATGGCGGCGACGTGCCATTGCTGGTGATGCCCGCCGACCACCTGATCCGCCGTCACGACGACTTCGCGCGCGCGGCGTCGCGCGCCGCCGACGTCGCCCGCACCGGACGGCTGGTCACCTTCGGCGTACGGCCGACGCATCCGGAGACCGGTTTCGGCTACATCGAATGCGGCGACGCCATCGACACCGCAATGCCGCGCGTGCAGTCGGTGGTCCGCTTCATCGAAAAGCCGCCGCTCGCGGACGCTCAGCGCTTCCTGCTCACCGGCTCGCACGTGTGGAACGCGGGCATCTTCTGCTTTACCGCCAACACGCTGCTCGAAGCCCTTGCCGAGCACGCGCCGGACGTGCTCGCCGCCGCCGAGGTCGCGTGGCGCGCGCGCAACGCCAAGGTCGCCTCGGCGATCGAGTTCGACCCGGTTTCGTTCGCGCAGATGCCGGACATCTCTTTCGACTACGCGGTGATGGAAAAGGCGCGCAACACGGCCGTCGTGCATGCCGACTTCGACTGGAGCGACGTCGGCTCGTGGCAGGCGCTTTCCGACCTGATGCCCCCCGACGGCGACGGCAATCGCGGTCATGGCGAGCACGTGTCGATCGACACGCACGGCACCTACGTGCATGCAGGCGACCGCATCGTCGCGACCGTGGGCGTCGACGACCTGGTCATCGTCGAGACCGCCGACGCGGTGCTGGTCGCGCATCGCGATCATCTCCAGCGCGTCAAGGAAGTCGTCGCCGAATTGAAGACGCGCGGCCACGAGACCTATCGCACGCACCGCACCGTCGCGCGCCCCTGGGGAACATACACGGTGCTGCAGGAGGGCCCGGGGTTCAAGATCAAGCGCATCGAAGTGAAGCCGGGTGCGGCGCTGTCGCTGCAGATGCATCACCGGCGCAGCGAGCACTGGGTCGTCGTCGCCGGCGAGGCGCGCGTCACCCGCGGTGACGAAACGTTCTCGCTGTCCGCCAACGAGTCGACCTACATTCCGATCGAGACGCGTCACCGGATCGAGAATCCCGGCAAGCTGCCGCTGTCGATCATCGAGGTGCAGTGCGGGGAATACGTCGGCGAGGATGACATCGTCCGCTTCGACGATCGCTACGGAAGGCTGCCCGCGCTCGGCTAGAACGCGCTAGTCGTCGACGCCGGCCGGCGCCGCCAGTGACGTCCGCCGGCTGGTGATGACGATGCCGGTGAGGATGAGGCCAATGCCGGCCAGGTGGAACGGCGCGAGCGTCTCGCCCAGGAAGATCCACGCGAGGATCACGCCGAACACCGGCATCAGGTGCATGAAGAGGCCCGCGACGCTCGCCCCCACTTCGGCGACACCGCGGTTCCAGAAGATGTACGCCAGCACCGACGAGAACAGCGCGAGCACGGCGATCGCCAGCACGTTCAACGCCGACCACTGCATCGGGTTCCCCAGCAGCGTTTCGCCGACGTAGAGCGGCAGCACGCAAACGTCGCCGATGACCGCGATGACGAACAGGAACGAGATCGTGTCGATGCCGGCGGGCCGCCTGCGCAGCAGGATCGAATAGGTCGACCACAGCGCCATCGACAACACGATCCACAGGTCGCCCGCATTGAGCCTGAACTGCGCGAGTGCTGCGATCGAGCCGTGCGACAGGATCGCCATCACGCCGACGAACGACACTGCGACGCCAGCGAGTTGCATCCGCGTCAGCCGTTCGCCGAGGAACACCCACGACATGGTGATGATCATCACCGGAATGAACGAGTTGAGGATCACGCCGTTGGTCGCCGTCGTGTAGTTGAGGCCCAGGTACGCGAGCGCGTTGTGCGTGCCGACACCCGCGGCGCCGAGCACCAGCAGGATCCGCCAGTGGGCGCGGATGCGCGGCCAGTCGCGGCGCACGCGCGGCAGCGCCACCGGCGCGAGCATCGCGATCGCGAACAGCCAGCGGAAGAACGTCAACGCCATCGGCGGGATTTCGCCGGCAAGGCCGCGCCCGACGATCCAGTTGCTGGCCCAGAACATCGGCGTCAGCGTCAGCAGCAGATAGGGCGACGCGTGAAAACCTGTGGCGCGGGCGTTGGACATCGTGCGCATTGTACGTGCGCGTGCCGGTTATAATCGGCGTTCCATTTCCCACCACGTGATGCTGCAATTCGATGTCGACGACACCCGTTGCCACCGCGGCGGACGCGACATCGATTCCGCCGGCCGCGATCGCCGCGTCATCCGCGGCGCCGTTTCCCCGCGATCTTCCGCTGCTCGCCACCGAGCCGCCCGCGCCCGGCCAGCGCAGCGCGATCGCGCCGCTCGCCGGATCCGCCGACGCGCTCGCGATCGCTCAGCTCGCGTCGGCGCCATCCGGCGCGCATCGCACGATCGCGGTCGTGTGCGCCGACGCGCTGTCGGCGCAGCGCCTGGTCGACGAGATCGCATGGTTCGCGCCCGCACTGCGCGTGGCGCCGTTTCCCGACTGGGAGACGCTGCCCTACGACCATTTTTCGCCGCACCAGGACCTGGTCTCCGAACGGCTCGCGACCCTCTACCGTCTCGCACGAAGTGAATGCGACGTCGTCGTCGTCACTGCGAGCACGGCGCTCTACCGGCTGGTGCCGCCCTCCTACCTCGCCGCGCGCACTTTCTTCCTGTCGCAGGGCGCGCGCCTCGATGTCGACGCGTTGCGCGCGCAACTCGCGCTCGCCGGCTACCAGCATGTGACCCAGGTCGTGGCGCCCGGCGAGTTCAGCGTGCGCGGCGGCCTGATCGACCTCTTCCCCACGGGATCCGCCGTTCCTTATCGCCTCGATCTCTTCGGCGACGAAATCGAGTCGATCAAGACGTTCGACGTCGATACGCAGCGCACGCTCTACCCGATGCGCGACGTGCGCCTGCTGCCGGCGCGCGAGTTCCCGCTCGACGACGACGGACGTGCGCGTTTCCGGTCGCGCTTTCGCGAAATATTCGAAGGCGATCCGTCGAAAACGGGCATCTACCGCGACATTTCCAACGGCGTCGCCCCCGGCGGCATCGAATACTGGCTGCCGCTGTTCTTCGACGCCACGGCGACATTTGCCGACTACCTGCCTGCGGACACGACGCTGGTGCTGCATAACGACGTCACGCAGGCGGTCGAGCAGTTCTGGCAGGACACCGATGCCCGCTACCGGCTGCTGCGCGGCGACAAGTCGCGGCCGCTGCTGCCACCGGTCGACATGTTCGTGCCGGTCGATGCGTTTTTCGGCTCGATCAAGGGCTTCGCGCGCATCGACATGCGAGCCGCGACCACCGTCGATGCGGACAACGCGCGCGCGCCGACGCGCACCCTGCCGCCGCTCGCCGTCGACCGCCGCGCCGCCGATCCGCTATCGGCGCTGAAGGCATTTCTCGCCGGCTCGACCGCGCGCGTCGCGATCTGCGCCGACACCGCTGGGCGCCGCGAAACGATGCAGCAGTTCTTCGCCGAATACGGCGTGCGACCCGCCACCAGCGAGGGCTTCGCTGCCTTCGTCGGCAATGGCGAACAGCGGCTTGCGCTGATCGCAGCACCGCTGCACGCGGGATTCGCATGGCCCGATGCCGGCCTCGCGTTCGTCACCGAGGCCGAGCTCTACGCCGGCACCGTGCGGCGCACGCGCCGCGACGCCGCGCGCCGCTCCAACGTCGACGCGATGGTGCGCGACCTGTCCGAGGTACGCATCGGCGATCCGGTCGTCCACGAGCAGCACGGCATCGGCCGCTACCTTGGCCTCGCGACGCTCGACATGGGCGACGGCGCCAACGAATACCTGCAGCTGATGTACGCGAACGACGCCAAGCTCTACGTGCCGGTGTCGAGCCTGCACCTTATTTCGCGCTATGCCGGCGCGTCGGGCGAGGCGGCGCCGGTGCACGAGCTCGGCAGCGGACAGTGGGAAAAGGCCAAGCGGCGTGCCGCGCAGCAGGCGCACGACACCGCCGCCGAGCTGCTCAACATCTACGCGCAGCGCGCGGCGCGCCAGGGCCACCAGTTCAAGCTCGACATGCACGACTACGACGCGTTCTCCGCAGGCTTCGCATTCGAGGAGACGCCCGACCAGCAGGCGGCGATCCAGGCGGTGGTCACCGATCTCACGTCCGCGTACCCGATGGACCGGCTCGTCTGCGGCGACGTCGGCTTCGGCAAGACCGAGGTGGCGCTGCGCGCCGCCTTCGTCGCCGTCACCGGCGGCAAGCAGGTCGCCATCCTGGCGCCGACGACGCTGCTCGCCGAGCAGCACCACCAGAACATCGCCGACCGCTTCGGCAAGTGGCCGATCAAGGTCGCCGAGCTGTCGCGCTTCCGCTCGCCGAAGGAAGTCAAGGCAGCGCTCGAAGGCCTCGCCGACGGCACGGTCGACATCGTCGTCGGCACCCACAAGCTGCTCTCGGCCGACGTCAAGTTCCAGCGCCTGGGCCTGCTCGTCATCGACGAGGAGCACCGCTTCGGCGTGCGCCACAAGGAGCAGATGAAGGCGCTGCGCGCCGAGGTCGACGTGCTCACGCTCACGGCGACGCCGATCCCGCGCACGCTCGCGATGTCGCTGGAAGGACTGCGCGATTTCTCGGTGATCGCCACGGCGCCGCAGCGGCGCCTGTCGATCAAGACCTTCGTCGCGCCGCAATCGTCCGGCGTCATCCGCGAGGCCTGCCTGCGCGAGCTCAAGCGCGGCGGCCAGATCTACTTCCTGCACAACGATATCGACACGATCCGCTCGACCGCCGAGCGGCTGACGCAACTGCTGCCGGAAGCGCGGCTAGCGATCGCGCACGGGCAGATGCCCGAGCGCGACCTCGAGCACGTGATGCGCGATTTCTACGCGCAGCGCATCAACCTGCTGGTGTGCTCGACGATCATCGAGACCGGAATCGACGTCCCCACCGCCAACACGATCATCATCGAGCGCGCCGACCGCTTCGGCCTCGCGCAACTGCACCAGTTGCGCGGCCGCGTCGGCCGCTCCCATCACCAGGCCTACGCCTATCTGCTGACGCCGCCGCCCGACGCACTGTCGGCGCAGGCAGCGAAGCGGCTCGAGGCGATCCAGATGATGGAGGATCTCGGCTCCGGGTTCTATCTCGCGATGCACGACCTCGAGATCCGCGGCGCCGGCGAAGTGCTCGGCGAATCGCAATCCGGCGAGATGGCGGAAGTCGGCTTCCAGCTCTACAACGACATGCTGCGCGCCGCCGTGTCGGCGCTGAAGGCGGGCCGCGAGCCCAACCTCAACGAGCCGCTTGGCGTCACCACCGAGATCAGCCTGCACGTTCCCGCGCTGCTGCCCGCGACCTATTGCAACGACGTGCACGAGCGCCTGGTGATCTACAAGCGATTCGCCAGCGCCGAGACCCACGAAGACATCGACGCGCTACAGGAGGAACTGATCGATCGCTTCGGCGCGTTGCCGGAACAGGCGAGCGCGCTCGTCGCCAGCCACCGGCTGCGACTCGCCGCCAGGGCGCTCGGCGTCGTCAAGATCGACGCGGGCCCGGAGCGCACGACGCTCCAGTTCGTCAAGCTGCCGCCGTTCGATCCGGGCTCGCTGATCCTGTTGGTGCAGCGCGACGGCAGTATTCGCTTCGCGGGCCCCGACCGGCTGCGCATCGACCGCGCGGCGCCGACGCTCGATGAGCGCGTGCTGCTCGTGAACGACTTCCTGCGCAAGCTCGCGTGACGGCGCTCGACAGCGCCGCGCTGCGCGCACGGCTGCCGCCGCAAGTGCGCGTGTTCGTGCGCGACTGGCTGTCGGCAAACAATGTGCTGCTCAAGAGCGAAGACGGCCATGTGCTGATCGACACCGGCTATCTCGCGCATGCGCCGCTGACGCTCGCGTTGCTCGCGTCCGCGGACGGCATCGGCGCCGCGCCGCTGGCGTTGATCGTCAACACGCACGGACACAGCGATCACGTCGGCGGCAACGCCCCGATCATTGCGCGCTACGGCTGCCCGGTCGCGTTCCCCGCGAACGAGGCCGATGCCGTCGACCGGTGGGACGGCAAGGCGCTTCTCTACGACTACGCCGACCAGCGCATGGAGCGCTTTGGCATCGACCGCCGCATCGCCGCCGGGTCGAGCGCATCCTGGGGAGACATCGAGTGGCAGGCGTTGGCGGCGCCGGGTCACGACATGGGCGCGCTCGTGTTCTACAGCCCCGCGCACCGGATACTGATTTCGGGAGATGCACTCTGGCGCAACGGTTTCGGCTTCGTGATGCCGCGCGCGATCGATCCGGAGGCGTTGCCGGCGACGCGCGCGACGCTCGACCTGATCGCCGCACTCGACGTCGAGGTCGTGATTCCCGGGCACGGCGCACCGTTCACCGACGTGTCTGCGGCGCTGGCAAGTGCGTACGGGCGCCTCGCGGCGTTCGAGGCCGACGACGAGCGCACCGCGCGTCACGCACTCAAGGTCGTGCTGGCATTCCACCTGCTCGATTGCCGGCGGATGCCGCGCGCCGCGCTGGACGCCTACGTCGATACGATCGGCATCTACCGCGATCTCAATGCGACGGTATTGAAACTTTCCGCGGCTGAGCTGGCTCATATGCTGGTGCGGGAACTCGAGCTCGCCGGCGCATTGCGGCGCGACGATGGCGACCTGGTACCGGCGTGATGGAATACAGTAGCGGCCGCCATTGTTGGCGCGGCGGTGGATGCGGCGCAAGCCGCATCCAAGGAAGGCCGATCCCATCGGCAGCCGTTTTCCCCTGAAACCTTTCGGAGATTCCGATGCATTTTTCGTGGCGTTTGGCCGCAGGTACGCTGGTGCTGGGTTTAGTGGCGGCATCTGCGTCCGCACAGGAGATCAAGCCTGAGCGGGCGATCAAGTACCGGCAGGGAGTGCTGGGTGCGATGGGATGGCATTTCGGCATCCTGGGCTCGATGGCCAAGGGCGAACAACCCTACGACAAGGATGTCGCGCTGCGCAGCGCAACGTTCGTCCAGCAGCTCTCGCACATGCCGTGGGACGGCTTCGTCGCCGGCAGCGACAAGGGCGCGCCCACCAAGGCACGCCCGGAAGTCTGGAAGGAGCCAGCCAAGTTCAAGGAGCGCCAGCAGGCGCTGATGGCGGCGACTCCCAAGCTCGTCACCGCCGCCAACACCGGCGACGTCGCGCAGCTTCGCACCGCCGTCGGCAGCGTCGGGGGCGCCTGCAAGGATTGCCACGACGACTTCCGCGAAAAATAGGCAGCGCGGAGATTTTCAGCGATCCGGCGCGGATCGCGGCACCACCGGCGCCGTGATCGCGGCCCACTAGAACCGCGTCACGAGCCACCATACCGCGGCCGCGCAGAACGCGAATATCGCCACGGCGAGCGCCGTCGACGCGCGCGCCAGCGACGCATCGGCCAGCTCGCGCGGCAGGCGCTTCATGCCGGTGAACATCGGGCGCACGAGATCGTCACTCAACATCGTGTAGTACGTGGCGACGGCGCCGATGTGCACGCTCGCCAGCGCGACGACGACCCACCAGCCGCGTCGGTGCAGGCTGCTCAGCGTATCGGACAAATCCTTGGTGATGTGGCGCACCAGCGGACCCTCGTACAACACGTCGTCGTTGGTGAAAAGACCGAGCGCGCACTGCAGCAGCAGCGCGGCGAGCAGCGCGATGACCATCCACGCGCCCAGCGGATTGTGCGTCGCATGGGCGTCGTGCGCGCGCGCCTTCAGTGATCGCGCATAGCGGCGCACCGCGCCCGGCCCGCGCACGAACGACACGAAGCGTGCGTTGCGGCTGCCGACGAATCCCCACAGGATGCGGAACAGCAGCAGCGCCAGCATCGAATAGCCGGCGCGCATGTGCCACGCCAGCCAGTCGTTGCCGATGAGGCCGGTCGCCAGCAGCACGACCAGCAGCAGCACCATCAGCCAGTGGACGATGCGTACCGCGCCATCCCAGACGGCGACGTCGACGTCGGGCCTGTCGTGCGTATCGTCGATCACCGGCGCCTCAACGCGCAAGCTGCGTGACGAAGGTACGCACACCGCTCAGCAGCATCTCGACGGCGAGCGCCGTCAGCACGAGCCCCATCAGCCGCTCGAGCGCGATCATCGCGCGCTCGCCCAGCACTTCCTGCAGCCGATAGGCGGCAACGAGCACCAGGGTGGTGATCGCCATCGCCAGCGTCAATGCGATCGCCGCATTGGCGATGTGCGAAGGATCGTGCGTCGCCAGCAGCATCACCGTGGCGATTGCCGAAGGCCCGGCGATCATCGGCACCGCCAGCGGCACCAGCAGCGGCTCGCCTGCATGCGGCGCGCCGAACACGCCTTCCGGCCGCGGAAACACCATGCGCAGCGCGATCAGGAACAGGATCACGCCCCCGGCGATCGTCAGCGATTCGTTCGACAGGTGCAACAATTCGAGGAACGCGCGGCCGCCGAACATGAACGCCAGCAGGATCACGAATGCGAACGCGCATTCCCGCACGATGATGCGGCGCCGCCGCGCGGCCGGCACGCCCGCCAGCGTCGATACCACCAGCGGCACGTTGCCGAACGGATCGATCACCAGCAGCAGCAGCACGGAGGCGGAAAAGATCGCGGCGGTCATGGGCGAGGCGGATTCTACGGGCAAAATCCGTAGACCCGGTACGCCGGACCAAATGGCGTTCCCGCCGAGGCGAGCGACGAGCAGGGCGTCGTATCCATCACCCGCCGCGAAAAGCGCATGGCCGGCGGCGCCGTCGTGTCGTTGAGCGTGTCGGCGAAGCGGCGCTCGAACGGTCGCGGCTGCGCCGGCCGCGCATCGCCGCGGCCTTCGACGAAGAGCCTGAATGTGACCGACGGATCGCTCAATACGGATAGCCGCTCCGCGGCTTCGCGATCGACGGCCAGGCTGCGCTGCGGCGGCGGCATCGGCTCGAGCGCCCCCGGCGCGTAGGGAACGCGCATGGTCGCGGCCATTGCCGGTGTCGCCGGTGCCGGTTGCGTGGGAGCAATGGCCAGCGGCACCGGATAAGTCGCCGGAAGCGGATCTGCTGCGCCAGCGTACTGCGCTGCCACCCACGCGCATGCGGCCATGCCGAACATCATCGCCCATCGCATGTCAGCGTCCCCTCACGATGCCTTCGCGGCGCGGATCGGTGCCGCCGATCCAGCCGTCGCGTGTGCGCACGATCGCCTGCAATCCGCTGGTCTCGCGCATGACGCGCACATCGTAGCCCATCGCGCGCAGTTTCGGCGCGAGTGCCGCCACCGGTGTGCCGACTTCGAGATCGGTCGGACCATTGCGGCTGCCGAAGTTGCCAAGCGACACGGCGGCCTGCGGGTCGAGACCCCAGTCGATCACGCCGACCAGCGCCTTGACGACGTAGTTGACGATCGCCGGCCCGCCCGGCGAACCCACCAGCATGAATACACGGCCGTCGCGGTCGTAGACGATCGTCGGCGCCATCGTCGAGCGCGGGCGCTTGCCCGGCGCGACGCGGTTCGCCACGAGCCCGCCCTGCGCATCGCGAGCGACGAACGAAAAGTCGGTCAGCTCGTTGTTGAGCAGGAAGCCGCCGGCGGTCATCAGACGGCTGCCGAACTGGTCCTCGATCGTCGTCGTCATCGACACCGCGTTGCCAGCGGCATCGACGACGACAATCTGCGACGTCGATGGAAATTCCGCAGCGGCGCCTGCGCCGAATGACGGCACTAGCGGCGCATGCGCGTCGCGCGGCGGCTCGCCGGCCGTTGCACAGGTGAATACCACATCGCTGCGAATCAGCGCGGCGCGCGCGGCGAGATAGCGCGCATCGAGCAGGCCCGCCGGCACGTCGATGAATGCGGGATCGGCGATGAACTTGCCGCGATCGGCGAACGCGAGTCGCTCGGCCTCGCCGATGAAATGCACGCTCCACAGCGATTGCGCGCCCATCGCCTGCACATCGTGGGGTGCGAGCATCGCCAGGATCTGCGCCAGCATGATTCCGCCGGCCGACGGCGGCGGCATCCCGCAGACGCGATAGCGCCGATAGTCGCCGCACACCGGCGCGCGGCTCACCGGCAGGTAGCCCGAAAGGTCGGCGCGCGTCAGGTCGCCGGGATTGGCGGCGAATCCGTCGGCGGTGGCGATGACGTCGTCGGCGATGGGACCCTCATAGAACGCATCCGCGCCGTGCGCGGCGAGTGTGCGCAGCGTCGCCGCATACGCGGGATTGCGCAGCCAGTGCCCTGTCGGCCATGGATGGCCCGAGGCGTCGAGAAAGTAATCGCGGATGCGCGCCTGCGTGAAATGACGTTCCGCGGCGATCAATGCGTGCAGGCGCGGCGACACCGCGAAACCGCCGTCGGCGAGCGCGATCGCGGGCGCGAACAGCGTTGCCCATGGCAGCTTGCCGTGGCGCCGATGCGCGAGCTCGAGCAGTCGCGGCACGCCCGGCACGCCGACCGAGCGTCCGCCCACCACGGCCTCGTGAAAGGCCAGCGGCTTGCCGTCGGCGCCGATGAAGCGATCGGCGCGCGCCGCGGAAGGCGCGGTTTCGCGGCCGTCGTAGGCGACCAGCTTGCGCGTGCGCGCATCGTGCACCAGCATGAACGCGCCGCCACCGAGTCCGGAGGATTGCGGCTCGACGAGTCCCAGCACGAGCTGGATCGCGATCGCCGCATCGACCGCGCCGCCGCCCTTCGCCAGCATCGCGTACCCGGCATCGACGGCGAGCGGATTGGCGGCGGCGACCATCCACTGCTTCGCGCGCACCGGCGCGTGCGGCGTCCACCCGGTTGCGCGCTCGGGCGCGGCCTGCGCGATCGTATCGGCAGACACGGCCATTGCCAGTGCGACAAGCACCAGGCGCACGGTGGTGACGAAGTTCATTGCGCGATTGCCGCATGTCGCGCGCGCGGTCGCCGCATTGGCCCCATTGGTCGCGCGCAGGTTCGCCGCCTTACGCCCCGCGCCGAATATAAATCCACGCCGCGCCGTAAGGCGCCCGCACCGTCGCCGACTACTTGCCATGCGTCGACACTCGGCGATTCATGCGTCGGTGCGGCGGACGCATGGACGGATTTCTCATCGGATCCAATTCAACCCCCAGGAGATCATCATGCATTTGAACAGGAAACTCGCGTTGCTGTCGTTCGCCGCTCTCATGTCCGCCGGCAGCCTGCCCGCGCTGGCTGCCGATGGCGATGGCATGCAGAGCTTCGCGCGCGAAACCAAGATGATGGCGAACAAGGATGGCATGGTCACCAAGCAGGACTTCATGAAGATGATGGAAAAGAAGTTCGATGCGATGGACAAGCAGCGCAAGGGCATGCTGTCGACCGACGACATCATGCGGATCTTCAGCGACAAGACGGGCTCTTGACCCAGCGCGGAGCCGGACCCTCCGGCGCCGGTGTCGGCGCCCGCCGACGCCGGCGTGAGCGTGCAGCCGATTCCGCGCAGCCTGCCATCCGGCCAGAATCGGTGACTGTCGCGGGTTCGCCCGCCGGCAGTCACCGCCATGGTCCGCCTCGAATTCACCATCCACCTGGACTACGAGGTCGCGTCGCCCGCTGACTTCGTGTTCCTGATCGCCGCCGCCAAATCGCCGTGCCAGGCGGTCGTCAGCGAGCGCCTCGAGGTCGACCGACCGACGGCGACGAGCTGGTTCAGCGAGCCGCATTTCGGCAATCGCCTGCTGCGGTTGCGCGCGACGCCAGGCCCGCTGCATGTCGCCTACTCGGCATCGGTCGACATCCGTCACACGTTCGCCGATCCGGCGAGCATCGGCGAAGCGTCGATCGCCGACGTTCCCGCCGACGTGCTGCCCTTCCTCGCGGCCAGCCGCTACTGCCAGTCGGATCGGCTGGTGCAGTTCGCGCACGACGAGTTCGGCCCGCACGCGCCGGGCTACGCACGCGTCGATGCCATCGCGAAATGGGTGCGCGATCACGTGCGTTTCCAGGGCGGCACGTCCAACACGTCGACCTCCGCGCTCGACACGCTCGCCGATCGTCGCGGCGTGTGCCGCGATTTCGCGCACCTGATGATCGCGGCCTGCCGTGCGATCAACATCCCGGCGCGGTTCGTCACCGGCATCGACTACGACGCCGACCCGGCGCTGGGACCCTGCGACTTCCACGCCTATGTTGAGGCGTGGCTCGGCAATCGCTGGTACCTGTTCGATCCCACTGGAATATCTCCGACCACCGGCCTCGTGCGCATCGGCACCGGCCGTGACGCCGCCGACGTCGCATTCGCAACCATCTACGGGCAGGTGCGCACGCACGCGCCCGCCGTCAGCATCGTCGCCATTGAAGACGCCGGCCGCGGCATCCGGCTGCCGCATCGCACGTCGCGCGCGGTGTCGACCGCGGTTTCAGCCAATCCCGTCGGCGCGCACCGCGCCCCGGCTGACGAAGCGACGTTGCTGCCGTTCCTGTTGCACGCGCCGCGCGACGCCGCACGCCGGCGAGCAACGTGATGAAGCGCGTACGGCGGCGTTCGCCAAAGCTTCCCCACGAACGCGACGAGAGCCCGGCCGCTCCCGCGGCGCCCACGCCGGAAATGGACCGTGCGCGGCGCGATGTCGCCGAAGGCCAGGTCGACACCGACAGCTACACGCGTACGCGCGGCAATTTCGAACATACGCCAGGGCGCGGTCGCGGGTAGAGCGGGTAGCGGGAACGCAACCTCGCATCGATGCGTGGCGTCAACGCGTGCACTCGCACTGGCGCGAATGGCGCGCGACGAGCCGGGTCAAGCGCGGATCCGGACTTCCGCATCGCCGCGATCACGCGGCGCGACGCGACCTGCCGCGCAGCGCTGCCACCACCTCGCCCGCGGCACGCTGCCCGCTTTCCACCGCACCATTGAGGTAACCCTGCCATTGCGCCGACGTGTGCTCGCCGGCGAAGTGCGCGGTTCCTTCGATCGTGTCGAGCGCGCCGTTCAGCGTCGTGTACTGGCCGGGCCTGAAGAGCGCGTACGAGCCCCGTGTCCACGGATAGCGCTCCCACGCATTGCGGATCGCGCGGCCGTTGAAGCGCGCGGCGACGCCCGGCATGGCCGCGTCGAGCGCGGCCAGCGCGTCGCGCACGCGCGCATCCAGCGGACCCTCGCCCGCGCGGGTCGCCGTCGACCCGCCGGAAAAGCAGTTGAGGATGCCGCTCGCGCCCGGTTGTGCGCGCGTCACCTCCCAGCTTGTCTGGAACGCGGTGTCGATGCGCGTCTCGCCGCTCGCGCGAAGCGGCTGCCACGCGCGGGCGTCGAACTGCAGCTGCAGCTTGCAGTTGCGGCCCATGCCGAGCTCGCGGATCGCCGCCAGCTTGCGTGGTGAAAACCCGGCATGCGTGATGTCGACTTCACGCAGCAGCGTGAACGGCAACGCCAGCACGACGCGATCGGCGATTTCGTCATGCACGCGCTGGTCGCGCGCGATCGTCACGCGCATCCGTCCGTCGCCGCGTCGATTGAGCGCGACCAGCCGCGCCGACGTCGTCACGCGATCGCGCAACCGCTCGCCCAGCCTGCGCACGACCTGGTCGTTGCCACCGCGGATGTGATAGCGCTGGTCCGATTCCTCGTACGGCGAGAAATGGTCGCGCGGCGAGCCCTTGAGCAGCACCACGACGGTGGCGGCGCTGGTCTCGTAGAGGTCGCCTCCCAGTTCCTCGATATAGGCGTTGCCGACGAGGCGGCCCAGGCGCGATGCGGCGCCGCCCGGCACGCGCGACGCGATCCAGTCGCTCGCCGACAGGCGATCGAGCGCGCGCTGCGCCGCGGTGTGCTTGCGCCACGTCGGCAGGTCGTCGCCGAGGCTTTTGGCGTCGCGGTCGAGCGCAGGCAGCAGCGCCGCGAAGTCGCGGTCGACGTCGGCCAGCGGATAGATGCCGTCGGTGAAACGCACGACGGCGAGCGCATCAGGGGCCTCCGCAGCGGTGAGGTCGTCGAGCTCGAGTCCCAACGACTGCGCAAGCGCACGGATTTCCGCGTGGCCGGTATCGATCAGCTCGCCGCCGCGCTCGGCAACCTGTGCATCGGCGAAGATGTCGCGCTCGGACAGGCAACGTCCTCCCAGTCGCGGCGACGCCTCGTAGACGTCGGCGCGAATTCCCGCGCGCGCCAGCGCATCCGCCGCGCACAGCCCCGCGAGTCCCGCGCCGATGACGATCACGCGCGGCGCTTGCGCAACGGCCGCGGCGATCTGCGCACCACGCCGCATGGGCGTGCTGCCGGCGGCGACGCCGATGCACGGCAGCGCCGACGCGGCGGCAAGCGCCGCCGTGCCCGCCAGCATCCGCCGCCGGCCGAGGTCGACGACCGGCGCGTCGGGATCGAACTGCGCGGCGCGCACGCGCGCCGCCGAGCGCTGCAACAAGCGCAGCAGGTTGCCGCGTGCCATCGGTCGACCCTCCCCTCGGTTGCCGTTGCGCCGACGGCGCGATGTGCGATCACCGGACAGTGCGCATTGAAGCCGTTCGCCGCCAAACATTCAAGCTCACCGTCGCGCCGGCGCGAGGGTCGGGTCGTGTATCGTATGCATCGCGCCCGCCGCCGCGGCCGGATCGATCGCGTCGCGCGCACCGCGCATTCGATAGCAAAACCCGGGAGAGAACACATGAAATTCATCGGCTGGCTTGCCATCGCGTCGTGCCTGCAGCTCGCGGCGCCGCTCGCGCTGGCGCAACAGGGTCCCGTGCGCATCGCCGGGTTGGTCGAGCTTTCGGGGACCGGCGCGACGTCCGGCACGAACTTCAACGACGGCGTGAAGCTCGCCGTCAAGGAGATCAACGCCGCCGGCGGCATCCTCGGTCGCCAGCTCGAATACATCAGCAGCGACACGCAGTCGTCGGCGCCCATTTCCAAGGCGCTCGCGCAAAAGGCCGTCGACGAAGGCGCCTATGTCGTAATGGGGCCGGTGTTCTCCGGCTCGATCATCGTCAGCATGGCGGAGACGCGCCGCGCCGAGATCACCAACTTCACCGGCGGCGAGGCGGCCTCGATCACGCAGCAGGGCAACCCGTACATCTTCCGCACGTCGTTCACGCAGACGACGGCGATGCCCAAGGTCGCGCGCTACCTCAAGGACACGGTCAAGGCGAAGACGGTGTCGATGATCTGGGTCAACAACGACTTCGGCAAGGGCGGCCGCGACACGATGGCCAAGGCGCTGGAGGCGCAGGGCATCAAGGTCGCCGCCGACATCTCCACCGATCCCGGCCAGGTCGATTTCTCGGGCGCCGTCGTCAAGGCGAAGCAGGCCAATGCCGACGCGCTGTTCGTCTACAGCAACGAGGAAGAGTCGGCGCGCGCGCTGCGCGAGCTCAGGAAGCAGGGCTACGACAAGCCGATCGTCGGCGAAACCACGCTCACCAGCCAGAAGGTGATCGAGCTCGCGGGCGAGGCGGCCAATGGCGCGGTCGCGCACGTCGGCCTGTCATCCGACGCGCCGCAGCCGGAGATCAAGGCATTCGACCGCGCGTTCCAGAAAGAATACAAATACAAGGGCGACCACAACAGCCTGAAGGGCTACAGCGCGATGTACATCGTCAAGGTGATGACCGAGCGCATCGGCAAGTTCGATTCGAAGGCGCTCGCGGCCGCGCTGCATGGCGCGAAGATCACCGTCAAGGACAACCCGGGCGTGCTGCTCGACGTCAGCTTCGACCAGAACGGCGACCTGGACCGCGCAAGCTTCCTCACGAAAGTGGTCGATGGCAAGCAGGTGATCGTCGCGACGCTGCCCCCGGCGTCGGCGAAATAACGGCAGCGGCACCCGTGGCGGATTCAAATGCGTTCGGCATCGCCGGACTGCTCGGCTGGCCGGTCGCGCATTCGCGCTCGCCGGTGATCCACAACCACTGGCTCGCCGAGCATGCGATCGCCGGCCGTTACCTGCTGTTTCCGGTACCGCCGGAGAAGCTCGCCGCCGCGGTGCAGGGTCTCGCTGCGCTCGGCTTGCGCGGCTGCAACGTCACGACGCCGCACAAGCAGGCGATCATGCCGCTGCTCGACCGCGTCGATGAGCTGGCGCGCCGCATCGGCGCCGTCAACACCGTCGTCGTCGAAAGCGACGGCGCGCTGAGTGGATTCAACAACGACGGCAACGGCTTCGTGCAGAGCCTGCGCGACGCCAGCCCGGGTTGGCGTCCCGATGCCGGGCCGATCACCGTGCTGGGCGCCGGCGGCGCCGCGCGCGCGGTGGTGGCGACCTTGGCCGCACAGGGCGCGCGCGACATCCGCCTCGTCAATCGCACGTTCGAGCGCGCGGAAGCCATCGCCCGCGAGTTCGGGCCGCCCGTGACCGCGATACCGTGGGAGCGGCGCGCCGATGCGCTGCACGATGTCGCACTGCTCGCCAATGCGACGAGCCTCGGCATGGCCGGCAAGCCGCCGCTCGACATCGCGCTCGACCGGCTGCCGCGCCACGCGCTGGTGGGCGACCTCATCTACATCCCGCCGGAAACGCCGCTGCTCGCCGGCGCGCGCGCGCGCGGCAACGTCACCGTCAACGGGCTCGGCCTGCTGCTCAACCAGGCGCGGCCGGCGTTCGCCGCGTGGTTCGGCGTGATGCCCGAAATCACGCCGGAACTGCGCCGCGCGATCGCCGCGACGTTCTAGCGCCCGAAGGTCGCGCTGATGAGCATCTTCGACGAGCCGAAGATCGACTGCCACGTGCACGTGCTCGATCCCGCGCGGTTTGCCTACGGCGCCGCGACCCACTATCGCCCCGCCGGGCAGGAAACCGGCACCGCGGCGCAATTGATGCAGATGATGGACGCCTACGGCGTGCGCTACGCGCTGCTCGTCGGGCCCAATTCCGGTTACGGGCTCGACAACCGCTGCCTGCTCGACGCCATCACGCGTAGCCATGGCCGCCTGAAAGGCATCGCCGTCGTCGACAACGACGCCACGGATGCCGAGCTCGCATCGCTCAAGGCGGCGGGCGTCGTCGGCGTCGCGTGGAACGTCACGCACTTCGGCATCGAGCACTATGCGGGCGCCGCGGCGCTGCTCGACAGGCTCGCCGCACTCGACATGTTCATCGACATCCAGGTCGAGCACGACCAGCTCGTGCCGCTGGCGCCGATGCTCGTGCGCTCCAATGCCAGGATCCTCGTCGACCATTGCGGTCGGCCGACGGCGGCCGACGGCCTGGAGCAGCCGGGATTCCAGGCGCTGCTGGCACTTGCCGCGACGCGCCGCGCCTACGTCAAGCTGTCGGGCATCGCCAAGATCACGCGCGAGCCGTGGCCGCACGACGATGCGCAGCGTTATGTCGATGCGCTCGTCGGCGCGTTCACGCTCGACGCGTGCATGTGGGCGTCCGACTGGCCGTACTTGCGCGCGACTGGGCGCATCGACTACGGTGTGCTGCTGAAGGCGGTCGAGCGGCATTTCGCCGATCCCGCCGCGCGACGCAAAATGCTGTGGAGCACGCCCGATGCGCTGTTCGGGTTCGAACATTGACGCGCGCGCTTGCGCACGACCGCGACGACGCTGCAGGATGCCGATGCGCATCACGCGCCGCTGAACCCGCGCGACCACCCGTTGTCGCACTGGAATTGCGCCACTCCGGCCGCCACCATCGGCGTCCGACAAAACATGCACCGAGGAGAACACTGACGATGGCTTACAACATCCTGATCATGGGCGCCTCCTATGGCTCGCTGCTGGCCACCAAGCTGCTGCTCGCCGGACACTCGGCGCGGCTCGTCTGCCTGCCCGCGGAGGCCGAGCTGATCAACCGCGAAGGCACGCGCGTGCGCATGCCGGTCAAAGGTCGCGAGGGACTGGTCGAGATCGATTCACGCAAGCTGCCGGGGCGCTTGAGCGCAAGCGGCCCGCTGGACGCCGATCCGGGCGACTACGACCTCGTCGTGCTGGCGATGCAGGAGCCGCAGTACGGCGCCGCGGGCGTGCGCGAGCTGCTCGACGCGGTCGCCAAATCGAAGGTTCCCTGCATGTCGATCATGAACATGCCGCCGCTTCCGTACCTCGCGCGCATTCCCGGCCTCGACGTGCGCGCGCTGCGCGGTTGTTACACCGATCCCCCGGTATGGGACGGCTTCGATCCCGCGTTCATGACACTGTGCAGCCCGGACCCGCAGGCCTTCCGGCCGCCGGACGAAAAGGTCAACGTGCTGCAGGTCCGGCTGCCGACCAATTTCAAGGCGGCGCGCTTCGACGCGCAGGCGCACACCGCGATCCTGCGGCAACTGGAACACGATATCGACGCGGTGCGTTTCGACACCGGGGACGGTGTCGTCGAGCTGCCGGTCAAGCTGCGGGTGCACGACTCGGTGTTCGTGCCGCTCGCCAAGTGGGCGATGCTGATGGCCGGCAACTACCGCTGCATCGGCGCCGACGGCATGCGCTCGATCCGCGACGCGGTGCACACCGACATCGATGCGTCGCGCGCGGTCTACCACTGGGTCAACACGCTGTGCGAGACGCTCGGTGCCGACCCGAAGGACCTCGTGCCCTTCGACAAGTACGCGAACGCCGCGCAGGGGCTCGCCAATCCATCGTCCGCGGCGCGCGCGCTGTTCGGCGGCGCGCCCAACATCGAGCGCGTCGACCGGCTGGTGCAGGGTGTCGGCGCGCAAAAGGGCATGCGCTCGGCGGTGATCGACGAAGTGGTCGCCCGCGTCGACGCGCGGCTCGCGAACAACCGGCGCGCGCGCGCCGCCGCCTGAACGCAGCAGTCGGGCGCCCATGCGGTAGCACCGCGGGAGGACGCGCTGCCGACACCGCAGCGCGTGCCGCGCCGCACGTCGCCCTTCCAGCGCGCCTTCACTTCCTGCAACGCAAACAACAAGGGCCGCTCGCAAGCGGCCCTTGTGCTGGTGCGCGGCGGACGCCGCGCCTATGTCACTTGCCGTCGGACTTGGGCGCCGGCGTGCCGGAGGGCGCGCTCATCGTGCCCTGCGTCGCCGGGACGACGATCGCCGCCGGCGTCAGCGGATGCGGCACGTCGACCTTGTGGAAGCCCCAGGCGCCCAGCAGCGGCACGATCATCAGCGCGACGATGTTGATGATCTTGATCAACGGATTGACCGCCGGTCCCGCGGTGTCCTTGTAAGGATCGCCGACGGTGTCGCCGGTCACGGCCGCCTTGTGCGCGTCCGAGCCCTTGCCGCCATGGTGGCCGTCCTCGATGTACTTCTTGGCGTTGTCCCACGCGCCGCCACCGGTGGTCATCGAGATCGCGACGAAGATGCCGGTGACGATCGTTCCCATCAGCAGGCCGCCCAGCGCCTGCGGTCCGAGCAGCAGGCCGACGATCACCGGAACCAGCACCGGCAGCAGCGACGGCACGATCATTTCCTTGATCGCCGACTTGGTCAAAAGGTCGACGGCGACGCCGTATTCGGGCTTGCCGGTGCCGTCCATGATGCCCTTGATGTCGCGGAACTGGCGGCGCACTTCGAGCACCACCGCGCCCGCGGCACGTCCGACCGCTTCCATCGCCATCGCGCCGAACAGGTAGGGAATGAGACCGCCGATGAACAGCCCGACGATCACCATCGGGTCCGACAGGTCGAACGTGATGTTGAAGCCGGCGCCCGTCAGCGCATGCGTGTAGTCGGCGAACAGCACAAGGGCGGCGAGTCCCGCCGAGCCGATCGCGTAGCCCTTGGTGACCGCCTTGGTGGTGTTGCCGACGGCGTCGAGCGGGTCGGTGACGTCGCGCACGCTGGCGGGCAGCTCCGCCATCTCGGCGATGCCGCCGGCGTTGTCGGTGATCGGGCCGTAGGCGTCGAGCGCGACGATGATGCCGGTCATCGACAGCATCGACGTCGCGGCGATGGCGATGCCGTAGAGGCCCGCGAGGTAGTACGACACGAGGATGGCGACGCACACCGACAACACCGGCAACGCGGTCGACTTCATCGACACGCCGAGTCCCGCGATGATGTTGGTCGCATGCCCGGTCGTCGACGCCGCGGCGACGTGCTTGACCGGCGCGTAGTCGGTGCCGGTGTAGTACTCGGTGATGACGACCATCGCCGCGGTCAGCGCGAGGCCGACCAGCGACGCGCCCCACAGCCGCATCGTCGTCAATCCCGGATCCGACGCGCCGATGTCGCCCATCATCCGGTCGGTGATGAACCAGAAGCCGATGGCCGACAGCACGCCGGCGACGATCAGGCCACGGTACAGCGCGTTCATGATCTTGCCGCCGTCGCGGGCCTTGACGAAGAAGCAGCCGACGATCGACGCGAGGATCGAGAAGCCGCCCAGCACCAGCGGATAGGTCACTGCGCGCTCGGCCATCACCGGCAGCAGCAGCGCGCCCAGCAACATCGTCGCGACGATCGTCACCGCGTAGGTTTCGAACAGGTCGGCGGCCATGCCGGCGCAGTCGCCGACGTTGTCGCCGACGTTGTCGGCGATCACCGCCGGGTTGCGCGGGTCGTCTTCGGGAATGCCGGCTTCGACCTTGCCCACGAGGTCGGCGCCGACGTCTGCGCCCTTGGTGAAGATGCCACCGCCGAGACGCGCGAAGATCGAGATCAGCGAACCGCCGAACGCGAGGCCCACCAGCGGCTCGATGATGTGATGCAGCCCTTCCTTGGTGGCGTTGGGCGTCCAGTGGGCGGCGTTGACGAGGAACCAGTAGAAACCGGTGACGCCCAGCAGCGCGAGGCCGACCACCAGCATGCCGGTGATCGCGCCGCCTCGAAACGCCACGGCCAGCGCCTCGTTGAGGCCGGTGCGCGCAGCCTCCGCGGTGCGCACGTTGGCGCGCACCGACACATTCATGCCGATGTAGCCGGTCAACCCGGACAGCACCGCGCCAAGCGCGAAGCCGCCCGCTGTCGACCAGTTGAGAAACCAGCCGATCAGCAGGAACAGGATCACGCCGACGATCGCGATCGTCATGTACTGGCGGTTGAGGTACGCCTTCGCGCCTGCCTGGATCGCCGCGGCGATTTCCTGCATGCGCGCGTTGCCCGCCGGCTTGGCGAGGATCCACCTGATCGACCACGCGCCGTAGGCGATCGCGGCAAGCGCGCAGACAACGGCAAAGATGAGTGCTGACGACATGCGAGTTTCTCCCGAACGACAGATGATGTTGAAGGCTCGGCGCGTGCTGGCTTGCGCACCGTCACCCCGGGGCGCCGCGCGGCTTTGGCGCTCCCGTTCCCCTGTGCTGCGCGCGCGGCGTCGACCCGGGCGTGCCCGGACGGATCGAATGCGCGGATAACCCCCTATTTTGCCAGTTTGCGGGCCATTAAGTCGAGCCGGTCCTGTCCCCAGAACATTTCGCCGTCGACCACGTACGTCGGCGCCCCGAACACGCCTGCGTCGATCGCCTGCTGCGTCAATGTGTCGTAGTACGACATGATTTGCGGATCGGCCGCGCCCGCGGCGACGGCGCCGGCGTCGAGGCCGCAGCCGGCGGCGATCTCGGCCAGCGTCGCGGTATCCGTCGGATCGCGCTCGTCGGCCCACAGCGCCTTGCCGATCGCGCCGGCGAACGACAGCGCACGCGCCGGATCGATCGACTTGGCGGCAAGGATCCAATGCGCGGCAAGGTCACCGGGGCAGGGAAAGTATCGCGGCTTCAGGTTCAGCGGCATGCCGAGGAATTCGCTCCAGCGCCGCAACTCGACGAGCCGATAGGCCTGGCGTTGCGGCGCGCGCCTGGCGAGCGGCAGTCCTCCGGACGCGGCGAACACCCGGCCCATGTCGACCGGCTTCAGCTCGACGTGCGCACCGGCATCGCGCGCCAGCCTGACGAGGCGGTCGTGACCCAGGTAGACATAGGGCGAAACTGGCGTGTACCAATAGTCGATGACGCGTGCCATGCGGACCGCTCCTCTCGAGATCGAATCAGATGTCGAACGTCGTCGCGAGCTTTTTTTGCACCGCGACGTTGCGCAGCCGCACGAAGCGCGGCAGGCCATTCCTGAACGGCGGCGGCGCCTCGCCCTTGATCAGTGGCGCGAGATAGCGCCGCGCCTTCGCGGTGATGCCGAAGCCGTCCGCGCTGATGAAGTCGCGCGGCAGCAACTTTTCCGCATTGGCGACCTTCGTGAGCGGCACCGCGCGGATCTTCCACCGATAGGGCTTGTCCGACACCCGCACGATCGCCGGCATCACGGCGTTGTGACCGCCGAGCGCCAGCTCGACCGCGGCCTTGCCGGTCGCGTATGCATGCTCGAGGTCCGTCTTCGACGCGAGGTGGCGCGCGGCGCGCTGCAGGTAGTCGGCGACCGCCCAGTGGATCTTGTAGCCGCGCCTGTCCTTGACGAGGCCCGCGATCATCGGCCCGACGCCGCCCAGCTGCGCATGGCCGAACGCGTCGCGCACGCCGGAATCGGCGAGCAGCTTGCCGTCGTCGCCCTTGAGGCCCTCGGACACGCCGACGCAGCAATAGCCGAACGCCTCGACCTTGGCGTCGACGGCGGCGAGGAAACGCGCCTCGTCGAAGGGCACCTCGGGAAACAGCAGCAGCAGCGGCAGCGGCGTGTCGGCGTCGTCGGCCATGCCCACGGCGGCGGTGATCCAGCCCGCGTGGCGGCCCATGACCTCGAGCACGAACACCTTGGTGGACGTGCGGCACATCGACGCGACGTCGAACGCGGCTTCGCGCATCGACGTCGCCACGTACTTCGCCACCGAGCCGAAGCCGGGGCAGTTGTCGGTCAGCGCTAGGTCGTTGTCGACGGTCTTCGGCACGTGCACCGCGGTGACCGGGTAGCCCAGGCGCGCGCTGATCTGCGACACCTTGAGGCAGGTGTCGGCCGAATCGTTGCCGCCGTTGTAGAAGAAGTAGCCGATGTCGTGCGCGCGGAACACCTCGATCAGCCGCTCGTACTGCGCGCGCGACTCGTCGAAGCTCTTGAGCTTGTAGCGGCAGCTGCCGAAGGCGCCGCCCGGCGTGTGCATCAGCGCGGCGATCGCCGCCGCCGACTCGCGCGACGTGTCGATCAGGTCCTCGGTCAGCGCACCGATGATGCCGTTGCGACCGGCGTAGACCTTGCCGATGCGGGGCCTGTCGCGGCGCGCGGTCTCGATGACGCCGGAGGCGCTGGCATTGATCACCGCGGTGACGCCACCGGATTGTGCGTAAAGGGCATTGCGGGCAGCCATGGTTCAGGTTCCATCGAGTTGGGCGTGCAGCGCGGTTGCGCGCGGGTCGTGCGGCACCATCCGCACCAGGCGCGACATGCAATCGCTCACGGTCGCGCTGTCGCCGCGCTCACGGCAGATCAAGGCAAGATTGTAGACGAGCGTCGCATCGTACGGCCGCACCACGCACGCGAGCGCGAGCGCCGCCTGTGCCTTGGCGAGACGGCCGTTGGCGCGCTCCACCGCGCCCATCAGCGCCAGCGCCAGCGGATCGTGCGGATTGAGCGCAAGCGCTGCACGAATCTCGGTGGCGGCAAGCGTCCAATCGGCGTCACCGACCGCGGCGCGCGCACGTGCCAGCACGGGGGTCAGCGCGACGAACAGACGCTCGCGCGCCGGCGCCCACTTCTGCCGCACCCGGTCGGCGGCGCGATCGACGCGCTGCGCGTCGAAGTTGGGGCCGGCGCCCGCGCCCGATTCGCCGAGCGCCGCATGCCAGACGAACGTGCGCTGGCGCACGAAATGGAACGGCGCACGCTGCATGCACTGGATGAACCAGTCCCAGTCCTCGTGCATCACCAGCGTGGTGTCGCACCGGCAGCCTTCGTCCACCAGCCGGCGCGCGACCAGCGCCGTCGACGCGTGGATGAAATTGCGCACGTACAGCTCGCTGGGTGCCATCGGCTGGCCGAACGGGCGGTCGGGCTGGCGATCGACGCGCACCTGCGCGAGCGAGTGGATGACGCCGGCCGACGGATGCGCGGCTGCGACGTCGAGCAGCCCGCGCAGATGCCCGGGCAGCCACAGGTCGTCGTCATCGAGCCAGGTGATCCAGCGGCCGCGCGCGGCGTCGATCCCCGCATTGGCGGCGTCGGCGCGCGGCAGCGGCACGGGTGATGAAACCTGGCGCAACGGATGCGCGCCGATCCTTCCGGGCAGCTGCGGATGCGCAGCGCCGCAGGCGGCGACGAGGATCACCTCCAGCGCGACAGCGTGTTGCGCGGCGATCGAGTCGAGCGTGCGCGCCAGCGTCGGTCGCGCCATGCTGCGCACGATGACACTGACATCCGGCGTCGTCACGGCGCCAGCGCGGCAAGGAACTGGGCGGCGGGCGCGTAGTCGGGTGCCAGGCGCAGCGCCTCGCGCGCGAGCCGCAGCGCACGGTCGCGCTCGCCGCGGTCGAGCAGCATCCGCGCCAGGTGGAACACGTAGGAAGGCTCGTAGGGGCGAATCGTCGCGGCGAGCGACTGGATCGCGACCCCTTCCTCGCCACGCCCGCTGCGATGCATCAGCATCGCCAGCATGTCGAGCGCGTCGGGCTCGTTGCGCGCAATCTTGAGTGCCTCTTCGCAGCGCGCCTCGGCGCGCTGCCAGTTGGCCGCGGCGATGTCGTTCGCGGCGCCGGCGAGCAACGGCTCGACGCGCGCGGCGAGCGCGTCGCGCGCCGGCCGCCATTTCGCGTAGATGCGGTCGCGAAAGCGCGCGAAGCGTTCGCTGTCGCTGTTGACGTCGCCGCCGGTTCCCGACGTGCCCGCGTCGGCATGCCATTCGAAGGTGCGCAGTCCCGTCGACTGGAACACCGTGTGCTGCGCCATCTGCAGGAAGAAGTCCCAGTCCTGCATGATCTCGAACTCGACATCGAAGCGGCATCCGGCCGCCGGCATCGCACGCGAGAACAGCACTGTCGACAGGTGCAGGAAGTTGCGGAGGTAGAGCTCGGTCAGCGCGAACGGCTGGCCCCAGTTCTGCCGGCTGCCGTCGGCGAGGCGCACGCGCGCCAGCGCGCAGACGACCTTGTGCCGGCTCTTCTGCGCGACGGCGGCGAGGCCGTCGACATGCGTCGGATCGATGAGGTCGTCGTCGTCGAGGAAGGTGATCCAGTCGCCGCGCGCGGCGTCGAGGCCGGCGTTCGCTGCGGCAGGGCGCGACAGCGGCGTGTCGCTGGCGACGAAGCGCACTGCGTGCGGACCGACGGTGGCGGGCACCGGCGGATGCGATGCGCCGCTGGCGGCGACGACGACCGCTTCCAGCGACGGGTAGGTCTGCGCGCCGATGCACTGCAACGCCGCTGCGAGCGACGCACGCGCGCTGCTGCGGACGACGACGCTGACGAGCGGCGCGGCCACGCCGGGACGCGCTAGTCGCGCAGCGCCGCGAGGCAGGCGTCGCGCACCGCGTCGACGCTGCCCATGCCGTTGACGCGCCGGAACGCGGGCGCCCTGCCGTCGTCGTGCGCCGCCCACTCCGCGTAATAAGCGATCAGCGGCTCGGTCTGCGCGTGATAGACATCGAGGCGTTTTTTGACCGTCTCCTCGCGATCGTCGTCGCGCAGGATCAAGGACTCGCCGGTCAGGTCGTCCTTGTCCGCGACCTTCGGCGGGTTGAACTTGACGTGATAGCTGCGACCGGAGGCCGGATGCACGCGCCGCCCGCTCATGCGCTCGACAATCATCGCGTCGGCGACGTCGATCTCCAGCACGTAGTCGATGCGCACCGCCGCGTCCTTCATCGCGTCCGCCTGCGGGATCGTGCGCGGGAAGCCGTCGAACAGGTAGCCCGCCGCGCAGTCGGGCTCCTTGAGCCGCTCCTTGACAAGCGCGATGATGATGTCGTCGGACACCAGCGCACCGCTGTCCATCACTTTTTTCGCCGCCAGGCCGAGCGGTGTTCCGGCGTTGACCGCAGCGCGCAGCATGTCGCCGGTGGAAATCTGCGCAATGCCGTATGCGTCCTTGATGAATGTCGCCTGCGTCCCCTTGCCCGCCCCCGGCGGTCCCAACAGTATCAATCGCATGTGGTGGCCCTGGTTTTCGCTTGTTGGATGCGGTTAACGGCAGGAGCTTCGCGCTTCGCGCTCATGCGTTCGCGAACACGCGCCGCACGCGTTCGAGGTCCTCCGGCGTGTCGACACCCGGCGCCGGCGTGCCGCCGGTCACGTCGACGATGATCCGGTAGCCATGCCATAGCGCGCGCAGCTGCTCGAGTGCCTCGAAGCCTTCCATCGGCGCCGGCGTGAGCGATGGATAGCGGCGCAGGAATGCCACACGGTAGGCGTAGAGACCATAGTGTCGATGGAGTGGCAGGCCGCTCGGCAGCGCGTCGCGCGTCGCGGCGAAGGCGTCGCGCGCCCACGGAATCGTCGCGCGGCTGAAATACATCGCGTATCCGCTGGAATCGCGGACGACCTTGACGACATTGGGATTGAACGCCTCCTGCACGTCGTCGATCGCATGGCATGCGGTGGCGATCGCCGCGTCGGGATGCGCGGCCAGCGTCACCGCCATCTGGCGGATCAGCGGAGGCTCGAGCAACGGCTCGTCGCCCTGCACGTTGACGACGATCTCGTCGTCGCCGAGCGCCAGCGCGGTCGCCGCCTCGGCGAGTCGATCGGTGCCGGTCGCGTGGTCGACGCGCGTCAGCAATGCGTCGCAGCCGTGCTTCGCCGCGGCGACGACGACGCGTGAATCGTCGGTGGCGATGACGACGCGCGACGCGCCGCTTTGGCGCGCACGCCGCGCGACGTGCACGACCATTGGCACGCCGCCGATGTCGGCGAGCGGCTTGCCCGGCAATCGCGTCGACGCGTAGCGGGCGGGGATCAGCACGGTGAAGTCGCTCATCGCATGGGGCGGATGGGCGGCGCCGCACTCGCATGCGACTTCATGAGTCGCTGCCCGATGGCGCGAGGACAGCCCTTCGAGACCAGGTTTCGCCTGGCGCGCTCATTCGCGAAATCACTCGCATTCGTCGGACGTGAGCTTGCGGGCCTCGTCTTCGAGCATCACCGGGATGCCGTCGCGAATGGGATAGGCGAGGCGCGCCGATTTCGACACGAGCTCCTGGCGCTCGCGATCGTAGACGAGCGCGCCCTTGGTCACGGGGCACACGAGTATTTCCAGCAGTTTGGCGTCCATCACGCTGCTCCAATGAGCTTTTGCACGCGCTCGACGAGCCTCGGATCGAGTCGCGCCTCGATCGGCAGGTAGTAGCAGCGCGCATCCGCGAACCGCCTGCATTTTACCGCGTCCTTCTGCGTCATCAGCACAATGTCGGCATCCGCCGGCAGGTCGGACGCGACGAACGCGTGATGATCGGGGAACGGGGTCCCCGCAGCGTCGATGCCGAGCGACGCGAGCATGTCGAAAAAACGCCGAGGATTGGCGATTCCCGCGATCGCATGCACGCGCAGTCCACGCCATGCGCTCGCAACCTCCGCATTCTCGGCATCGTCGACGACACGCCGCCACGGCAGCACATGATGCACGACGACGCTTTCGCGGCCGTCGCCGCTGACCGGCCCGGTGACGCCGACGCGCACGATCGCGTCAGCGTCGGCGATGCGCGCCGCCGGCTCTCGCAACGGGCCCGCCGGCAACAGGTGGCCGTTGCCGAAGCCGCGCGTGGTGTCGATGACGACGATCTCGACATCGCGCGCGAGCGCGAGATGCTGCAGTCCGTCGTCGCTCAGGATCACCGTGCAGCGCGGATCGGCGTCGATCAGCGCCTGCGCGGCGGCGACGCGGTCGCGCCCGACGACGACCGGGAAACCTGTGCCAGCCAGCAGCAGCGCCTCGTCGCCCACCTGAGCGGGATCATCGTTGGCGGCAACGCGTCGCGGTGCCGTCGCACGGCCGCCATAGCCGCGGCTGACGATGCCAGGCACGGCGCCGCGCGTCGCAAGCGCGCGCGCCAGCGCGATCGTCGCCGGCGTCTTGCCGCCGCCGCCCACGGTCAGGTTGCCGATGACCACGACGGGACGCGCGATGCGATGCACTTGCAGGATCCCGAGCGCATACAGGCGCCGGCGCGCGCGCACGACGCCGCCGTAGAGCCAGGACAGGGGAACCAGCAGCGCCGTCGACACGGTGAGGCGCGGCCGGTACCACGCTTCCGCGAGCCGCGTAGCGGCTGTCATCGTCTGCGCCGCCGCTTACGCGGTCACTTGGCTGCGGGGGCGCCCGACGCGGGCGTCGACTGCGTCGCGAACGTGATGTGCACGAGACCCGCGAGCCGCGCCGCCTCCATCACGTGGATCACCGACTGGTGCGTCGCGTTGGCGTCGGCGTTGATGATCACCACCGGATCCTTGGCGTCGCCGGCGGCGCGGCGCAGCGTGTCGGCGAACGCCGCCGCGGTGGTGAAAGTGAACACGTCCTTGTCGATCACGTAGCGTCCCTGCGCGTCGACGCCTACGTTGATCTCCTTCGGCCGCTGCTTCGCGGCGTCGGCCTCGGCCTCGGGCAGCGTGATCTGCAGCTCGGCGACGCGCTGGTAGGTCGTCGTCACCATCAGGAAGATCAGGATGACCAGCAGCACGTCGATCAACGGCACGAAGTTGATCTCCGGCTCGTCGCGCGCGCGGCTGCTGCGCAGGTTCATCGTCGACGCTCCGTCACCCGCGCGCGATCACTTGCGATCATTGTGCGCGAAGTCCACGAGCTTGATCGCCTGCTGCTCCATTTCCACCACCAGCTCGTCGACCTTGCCGCGGAAATAGCGGTAGAAGATCATGCTGGGGATCGCCACGATCAGTCCCATCGCGGTGTTGTACAGCGCGATGGAAATGCCGTGCGCGAGCACGATCGGATTGGAGCCGCTGGTGCCTTGCGAGCCGAAGATCTCGATCATGCCGATCACCGTGCCGAGAAGGCCCAGCAGCGGCCCGATCGCGGCGATCGTGCCGAGCGTGGGCAGGAAGCGCTCGAGGTCGTGCGTGACCACGCGTCCCACTTCCTCGATCGCTTCCTTCATCACCGGCCGCGGGCTCCTGACGTTGGCGAGGCCCGCCGCGAGAATGCGGCCGAGCGGGCCGCGCTGCGCCGTCCTGGCGAGGAGCTCGGGCGTCGCGCCGCGCTCGCGGAACTCGGCGAGCACCTTGTCGACCATGCCTTCGGGCGCGACCACGCTCTGGCGCAGCGACCACAGGCGTTCGATGATCAGCGCCAGCGCGATGACCGACGCGATGATGAGCGGCCAGATGGGCCAACCGGCCGCTTCGATGAGGGACAGCACGATCGATCACTCCTTCGCGTTTGACGCGCCGAATGTTAACCCATCCGCGCGGCGACCGCCGCCGCGACGAGACTCAGGCATCGAGCGCCGCCGCCAGCAGCGCGCCCACGAGCACGATCGTCCAGCACAGGTGCAGCCAGATGAGGAACACCGGCAACGCCGCCAGCGCGCCATAGATGAACTCGTAGGTGGGAACGCGCGTCAGGTACCACGCGAAGCCGTGCTTCATCACTTCGAACGCGATCGACGCCAGCGTGCCGCCGATGATCGCCGGTGCCCAGCGCACCGGCCGGTTGGGCACGAGCTTGTAGGTGAGCGCGAGCGCGATCGCCGTCAGCACGATCGGCAGCGGCGCGACGATCCATTGCCCCAGCGTCGTCTCGCGCGGGATGATTGCGCGCGATTGCGCCATGATCCACGTCGACAGCCAGATGCTCGCGCCGACGAGCACCGGCCCGACGGTGAGCCCCAGCACGTAGATCGGCACGCGGCGCACCAGCGGTCGCAGCCGGGTGACGCCGAAGATCACGTTGATCTCGCGCTCCACCATCGCGAACAGCAGGATCGCCGTCAGCGCGATCACGATCAGCGACACGCCGCGCAACTGCGCCGCACGGTCGGCGTAGCCGACGACATACGTGTGCACGATCGCCGACGCGCTGCCCGGCAGCATGTGGCGCAGCAGGAATTTCTCGAGCGCGCCGAGCCACACCTCGAAGATCGGGAAATGCGCGACCGTCGCCACGGCGACGGTCGCCAGCGGCACCAGCGCGACCAGCGTCGTGAACGACAGCGCCGCCGACGTCCGCGACAGCTCGAGATCGCGCACGCCGCTGCCGAGGTGGCGCAGGAAGGCGCGCATTCAGGCGAGGTGCGTGGCGAGCCACCAGGTCGCCGCGGCGATCGCGGCCGAGCCCGGAATCGTCAGGATCCATGCCCACACGATGCGGCGCGCGATGCCCCAGCGCACCGCCGACAGCTTGCGCGTCGCGCCAACCCCGATGATCGCGCCGGTGATCGTGTGCGTTGTCGACACCGGGATGCCCAGATGGGTGGCAAGGAACAGCGTCGCCGCACCCGCAGTCTCGGCGCAAAAGCCGCCGACCGGCTTCAACTTGGTGATCTTCATGCCCATCGTCTTGACGATTCGCCAGCCGCCGAACAAGGTGCCCAGCGCCATCGCGCTCTGGCAGGCGAGCACGACCCACAACGGAATGTCGGAACCCGAGAAGTTCGCCGTCAGCGCACCCGACGCGACGAGAATCAGCGCGATGATCCCCATCGTCTTCTGCGCGTCGTTGGCGCCGTGGCCGAGGCTGTACATCGCCGCCGACACGAGCTGCAGCCGGCGGAACCAGCGGTCGACGCGATGCGGCGACTTGCGGAAGAACAGCCACGACACCGCCGTCATCAGCAGCATGCCCAGCGCGAGGCCCAGCGCCGGCGACAGCACGATCGCCGCGCTGATCTTGATGAAGCCGGCGGCGACCAGCGCGCCGAATCCGGCCTTCGCCACCGCGGCGCCGCCAAGCCCGCCGATCAGCGCATGCGACGACGACGACGGCAGGCCGAACCACCACGTGATCACGTTCCAGGCGATGGCGCCCGTCAGCGCGCCCATCAGCACGTACTGGTCGACAATTGCCGTCTCGATGACGCCGCGGCCGATGGTGTCGGCGACGGCGAGGCCGAAGATCAGGAACGCGGCGAAATTGAAGAACGCCGCCCACACGATCGCCCACTGCGGCCGGAGCACGCGTGTCGACACGACGGTGGCGATCGAGTTGGCGGCGTCGTGGAAGCCGTTCATGAAGTCGAACGCGAGCGCGAGCGCGACCAGGAACACCGCCATCGGCAACCCGATCTGCGCGGTGCTCATCGCGTGCCGCGCGCGCGCGCCGCGTGCCGAGCGCGCGCGCCGGCGACCTCACGCCGACTCAAGGACGATTCCCTCGATCAGGTTGGCGACATCCTCGCAGCGGTCGGTGATCTCCTCCAGCAACTGGAAGACCTCCTTCTGCTTGATCACCTCGCGCGCATCGGGCTCCTCGCGGAAGAGCTTGGCGAGCGCCGCGCGGAACACCTGGTCCGCGTGGCTTTCCAGGCGGTCGATCTCGCCGCAGATCGCGATGATCGCATCGCTGTTCTTCATCGACGACAGCATCATCACCGCGTCCCTGACGCGCACCGTGCAATCGACGCAGATCGCCGCGAGCTGCTGCGCCTCCGGGCCGATGCGCCGCACGTCGTAGAGGAACAGGCATTCGGCGACGTCCTCGGTCAGGTCGAGCACGTCGTCCATCGCCGTGACGAGGCCGTGTATCTGGTCGCGGTCGAACGGCGTGATGAACGTCTGGTGCAACAGGTGCACGGTGTCGTGCGTGATCTTGTCCGCCTGCTTCTCGCACTGGTGGATGAGCGCCGTATGCGCTTCGAGCGTGGTCAGGTCGGCGAACACGTCGACGAGCTCCTTCGACGCAGTGACGGCGAGGGCCGCGTGCTGGTTGAAATAGTCGAAAAAGCGGCCTTCGCGCGGGAGGAGCGGCATGCCGGTCTGGGGAAACGGGGCTCTCGGACGCAAATTATCGCATGCGCCCCGTAATGCGAGCCCCCGCGCGCACGACAGTTGATGCGACGGCGGTGCGACAATCGGATGGCGCTGCCAATTTCAAGGAGTCGACGATGAATACATCCACGCCCGCACACGTCGAGCACGCGGTGCTCGGCGGCGGCTGTTTCTGGTGCCTGGAGGCGGTGTTCCGCGAGCTCGAGGGCGTCACGCACGTCGAGTCCGGCTATGCGGGCGGCCGCGACGCCAATCCCTCGTACGACGACGTCTGCAGCGGGCGTACCGGTCACGCCGAAGTCGTCGACGTCACGTTCGATCCGGCGGTGCTGGGCTATGCCGACCTGTTGCGGGTGTTCTTCACGATCCACGATCCCACAACGCGCGACCGCCAGGGCAACGACATCGGCACGCAGTACCGCTCGGTGATCTTCGCGCAGTCGCCGGCGCAGCGCGCGACCGCGCAGGCCGTGATCGATGAAATCGGCGCGGCGAAGATCTGGTCCGCGCCGCTGGTCACGCAGCTCGCCGACGCGGCGCCGTACTTCAGCGCCGAACGCTATCACCAGGAATATTTCGAGCGCAATCCGAACCAGCCGTATTGCATGGCGGTGGTCGCGCCCAAGGTCGTCAAGTTCCGCAAGCAGTACGCCGAGCGGCTGAAACGGCACTGACGCGCCACCGAGTGCGCGATTGACGGCACGCGCCCGGCGTCGACGGGACGCGCCGAATCACAGCTTGCGCTTGGCGTAGAGTCCTCCGGTCGTCAGGCAGATGCCCACCGACCACAGCACCGGCGCCAAGCCAAACGTCGCGCCGAACGCGCCGAACACGAGCGGCACCGCCACTGCCATCGATTGCCCCAACGACATCCGCACGCCCCCCGCCTCGCCCAAGCGGCCGGGCGGCGCGCGCGAGTGCAGCAGCGACATCACCATCGGCTGGCCGCCACCCAGGCCGAGGCCGATGCCGAAGGACACGCACATCAGCGCGATGGCGTTGCGCGCGAATGGCAACATGCAATAGGCGACGCCGGCGACCAGCAGCGCCGTGCTCAGCACCTGGTTTTCGTTGGCGTGCCGCGAAATCAGCGGCATTGCGAAGCGCACCGCGAACGTCGCCGCCGCGAACGCGGCGATCACGGCGCCGATCGCCGACGCCGACAGCCCGATCGAGTCGCCGAAGATAGGAATGAAGATCGCGTGCAGCTCCCATCCCAGCGAAAACAGCGCGTTGACGGCGAACAGTCGCTGCAGTCGAGGATCGGCCAGCAGCGCGAGCACGCCGCCGCGCGCGACATGCGCGTGCAGCGGATGCGGTCCCGGCAGCGCCGGCAGCCAGCCGCCCGCCAGCACCATCGCGGGCAGCAGCGGCACCAGCGCCAGCACGCCGAACGCCCAATCGAAGCCGAGATGGTCGATCGACAGGCCGGCCACCAGCGGCCCGATGATCCCCGACGTCGATTGTCCGAGCGCAAGCAGGCCGAAATTGCGCGCGCGATTGACGGCGCCACCCAGCTCGCCCGTCGCATTCTGCGCGGCGATCTGGAACACGCTGAACGCGACGCCCACCAGCGGTGCTGCGACGTAGAGCGGCCAGAGTCCCGGCAGCGCGCAGGGCAGCGTCGTGCCGAACGCGAGCAGCACCGAGCCCACCAGCATCGGATTGCGCACGCCGGCGCGGTCCGACCAGCGCCCCGCCGACACGGCGACCAGCATGGGCAATATGGCGAACAGCGCCAGCAGCATTCCCACCGCGCCAGGTCCGGCACCCTGCGCCAATGCCGACAGCGTCACCGCCACGCGCGCGCCCACCAGCACCATGTGGTTGGCGACGCATAGCGCGATCAGCGCGTAGAGCGTGCGGGTGGCTTGGCGATCACCGTCGCTCACGGCGCGAGGCGCGCGAGTGTCCAGCCCGATGCATGCCGCGTGTAGCGCAGCCGGTCGTGCAGCCGCGACGGCCGTCCCTGCCAGAATTCGATCGCGTGCGGCACCACACGATAGCCGCCCCAATGCAGCGGCCGCGGCACGTCGTCGCCGGGATGCGCGCGCGCCAGCGCGTCGACACGCGTCTCGAGCCATGCTCGGTCGGGGATGGTCTGGCTTTGCGGTGACGCCAGCGCCGACAGCCGTGAAGGTCGGGGACGGCGCGCGAAATAGGCATCGGCTTCGGCTGCCGACACCTTGCCGACATCGCCTTCGACGCGCACCTGGCGCTCGAGCTCGCTCCAGAAGAACACCAGCGCCGCACGCGGATTGGCGGCGAGGTCGCGGCCCTTGGCGCTGTCGAAGCTGGTGTAGAAAACGAAGCCCTGCGCGTCCGCGGCCTTCAGCAGCACGATGCGCGCGCTGGGGTGCCCGTCGGCCGAGGCGGTGGCAAGCGTCATCGCCGTGGGCTCGGGCGCCACCGAGCGAATGGCCTCGTCGAGCCACGTCGCGAACTGGCGCAGCGGATCGGCGTCGACGTCGGTGACGTCGAGCGACGCGCGCTTGTAGTCGGAGCGAAGATCGGCGAGGCTGCCGGCGGGCGCGCTCATCGCGCGCGTGCTGCCGGCGTCGCGGCGGGCCGAAGGAGGATCACGCACATTCATTCGATCTTACCGCGCATGACGATGCGGCGGCAGTGCCGGCAGCTTGCGCACGCGGCAACGATGCGCAACCGACGTGCAGCGTTACAACAGCGCAGCGCATTCCCCTGTGAAAATGCCTTCCCCCTAGGTAAAATGCGGTATAGTCGCCGCCGATGGAGTGATGTGCCCGTGACAGGTGGGCCCGCCCCAGACCGAACGGCACCGTCCGCTCGCATCAATGACAGGAAGGAGAATCATGGCTACTGCGAAAAAAGCTGCGAAGAAGTCTGCGAAGAAGCCGGCAGTGAAAAAATCCGCTGCCAAGAAGCCGGCCGCCAAAAAGCCTGCTGCGAAAAAAACCACTGCAAAGAAAATGACCGTCAAGAAGGCTGTCGCGAAAAAGCCGGCCGCCAAGCGCAAACCCAATGCCGCGTTCATGAAGGCGATGACGCCCTCGTCGACGCTTGCCGCGGTGATCGGCTCCGCGCCGCTGCCGCGTACCGAAGTCACCAAGAAGATCTGGGAATACATCAAGAAGAACAAGCTGCAGGACTCGGTCAATCGCCGGATGATCAATGGCGACGACAAGCTCAAGGCCGTGTTCGGGGGCAAGGGCAAGGTCTCGATGTTCGAGATGACCAAGCTGGTCTCGAATCACCTGAAATAAGCGTCCGCACCGCACATCGCGGCCGGCAGCCCGCAAGGGTTGGCCGGCCGTTTGTTTTGCAGCGCTGCGCGCGCCTCGCTCGTACGGATGCGCGGGCTGCGCGCATCATCCATGCGGATGAGTGCGCGCGCGACGCCCATCGGCGATACTCGTGCCGTCGCCGTCATCCGGTCACCACCTGGCCAGGTCCATGCCGCGCAACCGTGCCCGCTGTTCACGCGCGACCTGCGGTCGCACGCGGGTGCGCGTGCTCGCGCGGTTGCGGTCGACGCTGCTGCCTGCACTGGCGCCATTGACGCTGCTGCCCGCGCTCGCCGCGTGCATCGCGTGCGTCGCGGTGCCGGTTGCGGTCGCGCAGGCGCCGCTGCACGTTCGCGGCGAGATCGTCGCCATGCAGGGCGTCGTGCCCGATGCGGCGCCGCTGCGCGTGCGTCTGCGCGACGGCAGCGAGCTCACGATCGCGCTCGCCTACAATTTCCAGTCGTTCGAGCTCGCTCCGGCCGATCGCGCGCGTTTGGCGCCCGGCGCCCGCGTGGCCATTGCCAGCGTGCCTGCCGCCGATGGCACGCGGCGCGCGCTCGGCGTGCTGGTCTACCCCGCCGGATACACCGGCAGTGGCGCAGGCGAGCAGCCATGGGACCTGGCGACGCCTCCGACGCTGACGGTCGCGACCATCGACACCGTCGACGTTCGCGGCGCCGTGCGCGAGCTCACGCTGCACGACGCCGGTACCATCGTCGTCGCCGACGACGTTCCCGTGGTGGCGACGCTGGGTGGAGCGCGCACGGTGCTGAAGCCGGGCACGCCGGTATCGATCAATGCCACGCGGCAGCGCGACGGCACGATCACCGCCGGCCGCATCTACTACGGCAACGGCGGCTTCACGCCGCCGTTCTGATTGCGCGTGTCAGCGCCGCGTCAGGTACGCGGCGGTGCGTTGAGCGCGGCAATGCGCGCTTCGATCGGCGGATGCGTGGCGAACAGCGACAGCACGCCGCCCTTGTCGGTGATGCCGAAGCCATTGAGCGCCTTCGGCATTTCCCCGGCCTCGAGTCCGCCAAGCCGGCGCAGCGCGTTGACCATCGGCTGCGGATTGCCGAGCAGGTGCGCGCTGCCGGCGTCGGCGCGAAACTCGCGCCAGCGCGAGAACCACGCGACGATCATCGACGCGAGGATCCCCAGCACGAGCTGGAGCACCATCACGGTAATCCAGTAACCGGGGCCGGTGCCGCGCTCGGTGCGAAACACCGTCTTGTCGACGATCGTGCCGATCACCCGCGCGAAGAACACGACGAACGTGTTGACGACGCCCTGGATCAGCGTCAGCGTCACCATGTCGCCGTTGGCGACGTGCGACAACTCGTGGCCCAGCACCGCCTCCACCTCCTGGCGGTTCATCGACTGCAATAGCCCGCTGGACACCGCGACCAGCGCCGAGTTGCGGAATGCGCCTGTCGCGAACGCGTTGGGGGGGCCTTCATAGATCGCGACCTCGGGCATGCCGACATTGGCCGTCGTCGCGAGGCGGCGCACCGTCTCGACAAGCCATGCCTCGGCGTCGTTGGCGGGCGTGTCGATCACGTGCGCGCCCGTCGACCACTTGGCGATCGGCTTCGACAGCAACAGCGAAATGATCGCGCCGGTGAATCCCACGACCATCGAGAACACCAGCAGGCCGCCATACGACACACCCGTCTGCGAGGACATGGCCTGGTCGAGTCCGAACAGCTTGAGCACGATCGACAGCACGAGCATGACCGCGAGGTTGGTCACGACAAACAGGATGATGCGTTTCATGCGAAGCCTCCGGCGTGGATCGGCGTCTGCATCATCGCAGACGCCGCAGGTTGCCGCCAGATAGATGGGAACGCCAGCACCCCGAGTCAAGAGCCCTGGGATCGGAGTCGTCTTGGGAATTGGGACTGCGAATTGGCGAATTGGGGTCGGAGTCGTTTTCGGGAAATAGAATCCGACCCCGATTACCGCCGACTATCGAAACGACTCCGACACCAGTTGGGTCAGGTCGGTGGTTTGCCCCAGGGATCCTTCAGCGGCACCGCGCGGTTCCATACCGGCGCGCCGGGTGCGTGGTCGATCAGGTCGGCGACGAAATAGCCGTGGCGCTCGAACTGCACGCGGGTTTCGCGGGGCGCGGTGACCAGCGCAGGTTCGACGAAAGCACGAATGACGCGCTTGGAATCCGGGTTGAGATCGTCGAGGTAGCTGCGCTCGACCGGCTCGCCGGCATCGTCGTCGTCGCCGGCGACGACGTTGGCGTGCGCGGGTGCCACACCCGGCGACGGCTCGGCGCGCACCGCGTCACCCGTGTTGCGCGCGCCCGGGAATGGCACGCCGAACAGGCGGTCGTAGAGGCGTACCTCGGCTTCCTGCGCTTCGCTGGTGGCAAGCCAGTGAATGTTGCCCTTGACCTTGCGCGAATCGGCGCCTGGCGTGCCGCTGCGCGTCTGCGGATCGTACGTGCAATGCACGGCGACGACGTTGCCCGCCGCGTCCTTGTCGGCACCGACGCAGCGCACGACATACGCATAGCGCAGGCGCACCTCCGCCCCCGGCGTCAGCCGGAAATAGCCCTTCGGCGGACTCTCGCTGTAGTCGTCGCGCTCGATCCAGAGCTCGCGACCGAAGGCGAGCGCGCGCTTGCCCATCTCCGGGTGCTGCGGATGGTTGGGCGCGTGGCAGGCCTCGGTCGCGCCCGGCGGATAGTTGTCGATGACGAGCCGCACCGGATCGAGCACGGCGATGCGCCGCTCCGCGCGCGCGTTGAGATCGTCACGCATCGCCGCCTCGAGCAGCGCAATGTCGATCCATGAGTCGATTCGCGACACGCCCACGCGGTCGTTGAACAGGCGAAAGCCCTCCGGCGTGAAGCCGCGCCGGCGCGCGCCGACGATCGTCGGCATCCGCGGGTCGTCCCAGCCGTCGACATGCCCCTTGTCGACGAGCTCCAGCAACTTGCGCTTCGACAGCACCACATAGGTCAGGTTGAGCCGCGCGAACTCGTGCTGGTGCGGCAGCGGGCGCTCGAGCTGGCCACCGTCGGCGAGCTTGCCGATCACCCAGTCGTACAGCGGGCGATGATCCTGGAACTCGAGCGTGCAGATCGAATGCGTGATCCGCTCCAGCGCATCGGAGATGCAGTGCGTGTAGTCGTAGAGCGGGTAGATGCACCAGGCGTCGCCCGTACGATGGTGCCAGGCATGGCGGATCCGGTAGATCGTCGGGTCGCGCATGTTGACGTTGGGACTGGCCATGTCGATCTTGAGCCGCAACACGTGCGCACCGTCAGCGAATTGGCCTGCGCGCATCCGCCGCAACAGGTCGAGGTTCTCGGCAATGCCGCGATCGCGGAATGGGCTCGCGATGCCCGGCTCCGTCAGCGTGCCGCGCGTGGCGCGCATTTCCTGCGCGGTCTGGCTGTCGACGTAGGCCAATCCCTGGCCGATGAACCATTCGGCGAAGCGATAGAGGTCGTCGTAGTAGTCAGAGGCGTGGAAGCGCGCATCCCATTCGTAGCCGAGCCAGCGCACGGCGTCGGCGATTGAATCCTCGAACTCGACGTCCTCCTTGAGCGGATTGGTGTCGTCGAAGCGCAAATGGCACACGCCGCCAAACTCGGCGGCGAGCCCGAAGTTGAGCGCGATCGACTTGCTGTGCCCGAAATGCAGGTAGCCGTTGGGCTCGGGTGGAAAGCGCGTGACCACGCGCCCGCCGTACTTCTCGACGCGTGTGTCCTCGGCGACGATCGTGCGCAGGAAATTGGCGGCCGGACGCGTGGCGTCGTTCGCGGCGTCGGCCGGCGCCGCGCGCGTGGCGCCCGGCGGGGAAGCGTTGCTCATCGAGTCGAAGCGTGGCACGGGTGGCGCATCGGCGGCATTTTAACCTTGCGGCGCGATGCTCGACGCGCGGTATGCTATTTGCAGTTGCGCGCCGTCGATGCAAAGCGACGTCGCACGATGCAACGAGCCGCTGCCGCGTGTTGTCCACAAATCCTGTGGATAGAAGTGTGCATATCTTGTAAATTGACACGCTAAGTCCTGCGCGCACCTACGAATTGCTTGCCGTGCCCGAAATTGCACCTGAAAAAGTGCTCGCCGTTTCAACGAGTTGTAAATTGTTCCCTGCGGCAACGAACTCGCAACAGTGCGCGCATCACCTGACGATGCGACAAATTGCCGCCTTCGCCCGCACTCGATCGACGCGATTTGTTGCCGCGCCGCACGCAACCGGCCGCACCACACACATTGCACATGGATGAAATTCCCGCAGCCGCGACACGTGCGCCGATCACGGTGACGGCGCTGGTCGCGTCGGCGCGCCTTGCGCTCGAGCGCGAAGTCGGCCTCGTGCTCGTGACCGGCGAGATCTCGGGCTTCATGCGCGCCGCCTCCGGCCACTGCTACTTTTCGCTGAAGGACGCCAACGCCCAGGTGCGGTGCGTGCTGTGGCGGACCAAGGCGCGGCTGATGGAATTCGCGCTGCGTGACGGTCTGGCCGTCGACGTGCGGGCGGTGGCGTCGCTGTACGAGCCGCGCGGCGAGTTCCAGCTTGCCGTTGACAGCATCCGCGTCGCCGGCGCGGGCGCACTGTTCGAGCGCTTCACGCGGCTCAAGGCCGAGCTCGAAGCCAGGGGATGGTTCGACGCGGCGCGCAAGCGCCCGCTGCCGGCGTTCGCGCGCGCCTTGGGCGTCGTCACGTCGACGCGCGCCGCGGCGTTGCGCGACGTCATCACGACGCTGCGCCGGCGCTGGCCGGCGATGCGCGTGATCGTCTACCCGTGCACGGTGCAAGGCGCCGGTTCGGCGCAGGAAATCGCCGCGGCGATCACCACGGCGAACGCCCGCGACGAAGTCGACGCGCTGATCGTCTGCCGCGGCGGCGGCGCGATCGAGGACCTGTGGTCGTTCAACGAGGAGGTCGTCGCGCGCGCCATTTTCGAATCGCGGTTGCCGATCGTCTCCGGCGTCGGCCACGAGACCGATTTCACGATCGCCGACTTTGTCGCCGACCTGCGCGCGCCCACGCCCACCGGCGCGGCGGCGCTCATCGCGCCCGACGCGGACGCGGTGCGCCACCGCGTCGACCAGTGGTTCGCGCGAATCTCGCGCGCCATCCACCATGCACTCGCGGTATGCGCGCAGCGTGCCGACCTGGCGGCGCGCGGTCTTGTGCATCCACGCGCGCGCCTCGTCGCGCAGCGCGAGCGCCTCGGCGCGCTGGCGACGCGCGCGAACCGCGCCTGGTACCGCGATGCCGATATCCGTGCGTCGTGGCTGCGCGCGCTGGCGGCACGGTTGCGCCGCGAATTGCGGGCGCCGTTCCGCGAAACGCCGGTCGTCGCGAGCTTGCGCGAGCGCCTGCAGCGCGTCAATGCCTTGCGTCTCGCGCATTTCGATGCGCGGCTTGCGACGCTCGCGCAGAACCTCGCGCACCTGTCGCCGCAGCAGGTGCTGGAGCGCGGCTATGCGATCGTCACCCATGCCGGCGATGGCGGCCGCGCGGGCGACGTCGTGCAGGATGCGCGCACGCTCGCGCGTGGCGCCGCGATCGACCTGCGCTTCGCGCGGGGTCGCGCCGGCGCGACGGTCGACGACGTCGAGCCCTAGCGCTCGCGCGCACATCGACGACGCCGAGCCGTAGCGTTCCCGCCCCCCTGCCTCCGACAACGTCGCGCCGATGCCAATGCGCACCCGTAGCTTCGTCGGACTCGTCGTTTGCGGCGCCTTGGCCGGTTGCATCACGCACGTGGAAGCAGCCGAAGGTGCCGGCAAGTCGCAGTCCGCACCCGCGCCGCACGCCAGGGTTGCCCCAACGACAACCGCGCCTATCGAAAAAGGCGTCGCGTCGGTCTATAGCGATCGCCTTCACGATCGCAAGACCGCGAGCGGCGAGCGCTACGACCGCGAAGCGCTGACCGCCGCGCACAAGTCGCTGCCATTCGGCACCCGGATCAAGGTGACCAACGCCCGCAATGGCAGGAGCGCGACCGTCACCATCAACGACCGCGGGCCGGCGATTGAAGGACGCATCCTCGACCTGTCGGCGCGCGCGGGCAAGGCGCTCGACATCGGCGACGACGGCGTTGCCAACGTCACCGTCGAGATCGTGGGCAAGGCGCCCGCTGGAGAACGGCGCCGGAACTAGCGGGCCGCAACCGCCGAAGCGGCAGTGAACGCAGCGCCCTGGCGCGGCGATCCGCGTCGAACGCAACGCGCCGAAGCGAAGCAAGCGTGGTTCCCCTTGCGAGATTCGGCAACGCAGCGATCGGCGCGGAGTGCCAGCCCGACACTACCGTTTTGGCTGCTACAGCCCGCTAAGGGAGCTGCGCGAGCGCAATCGGCTGCCGCTATGCCTCGTCCGGCTCCGGGTCGTCGACCGCGGCGCCGCGCTGCAAGCGGGCGACCACCTCGGCAGACGCCTGCGCGGCAATGCGCGGCGTGCTGTTGACGACGTCTGCATTCTGCGCGCGATGGCGCAGCGCATGGTCGATCAACACCAGCGCGAGCATTGCCTCGGCAATCGGCGTCGCACGAATGCCGACGCAGGGATCGTGGCGGCCGTGCGTGTTGACCACCACCGGATTGCCCGCCTTGTCGATCGAATGCCGGTCAAGACGGATCGACGACGTCGGCTTGATCGCGATCGACACCGTGACGTCCTGGCCGGTGGATATGCCGCCCAGGATGCCGCCCGCGTGATTGGACGCGAATCCTTGCGAAGTCATTTCATCCGCGTGCGTGGTACCCGACTGCGCCACTGCCGCGAACCCTGCGCCGATTTCCACGCCCTTGACAGCGTTGATGCTCATCATCGCCTGCGCGATGTCGGCGTCGAGCTTGCCATAGACGGGCTCGCCCCAGCCCACGGGTACGCCGTGCGCGACGACGTTGATCCGCGCTCCACACGAGTCGCCGCTCTTGCGCAGCCGGTCCATGAACGCCTCGAGGCCGGGAACCACGCCGGCGTTGGCGACGAAGAACGGATTGTTCGGCACCTCGGCCCAGTCTTCGAACGCGATCGCATGCGGGCCGAGTTGCGCGAGATAGCCACGCACGACGACGCCGCAGCGCTCACGCAGCCATTTCTTCGCCACGGCGCCGGCGGCGACGCGCACCGCGGTCTCGCGCGCCGATTGGCGACCACCGCCGCGATAGTCACGCACCCCGTACTTCTGCCAATACGTGTAGTCGGCGTGCCCAGGACGAAAAGTTTCGGCGATCGCCGCGTAGTCCTTGCTGCGCGAGTCCTCGTTGCGGATCAGCAGCGCGATCGGCGTGCCGGTGGTGACGCCCTCGAACACGCCCGACAGGATTTCGACGGTGTCGGATTCGCGCCGCTGCGTGACGTGCCGCGACGTTCCCGGCTTGCGACGGTCGAGCTCCTGCTGGATGTCGGCTGTTGCGAGCGCCATCCCCGGCGGGCAGCCGTCAATCACGCAACCGATCGCCGGCCCGTGTGATTCGCCGAACGAAGTGACCGCGAACAGCAGTCCGGTGGTGTTGCCCGACATGATCGATTCCAGGGGGAGTCGGCCGAGTTTAGCATCGGCCTTCGAGACTCGAAGCGCGCCGGCACTCGACCGTCACCCCCGCGCGTGCAAACGCCGCCGTCATTCCAGCGCGTGTGCAAATGCCGCCGTCATTCCCTCGCGCGTGCAAACACCGGCGTCATTCCCGCGCGTGTGCAAACGCCGCCGTCATTCCAGCGCGCGTGCAAACGCGACCGCACGGCGTTGTCGCGCCGTCATTCCCGCGAAAGCGGGAACCCAGTGTCGTTGGCGCGATGCGCGAGCCACGTCACGCCAATCATGACCGTCATTCCAGCGCAAGCGGGAACCGGGAGCCGTTGATGCGGCTACCGCAACGGCTTCTGAACGAGCAGACGCAGCGCCTTGTCGCGAAGCCCGGTCAGGATCATTTCGCCATCGGCCGCGACGCGGAATTCGCCATAGCGGGCAGGGGAGAAATCACCGGCGTGCCCTTCCTCGAAAAAGTAGGCGTTGGTCGCGAACTTCACGTCGGCTGCGCGTACGCGATATCGCAGCGCGACGTCGCCGGTGCGTAGCGGCGTGCCGTCGTCGAGCCTGGCAAAACGGCCGACACCGCGATCGTCGATGGCGACGATGACGCGGCCGTCGGTCGCAGGCGGCGTCCCGACCTGCCGCGGAAACGCATCCTCGAGCACGCGATACGACAGGCGCATGAAGTCGCCCTGCATCAGCGAGCGTGGATCCACCGGCGCGAGCTCGAGCAGCACGACCTTGCCATGATCGAGCAGTCCCTCGCGCTGCCAGATGCCGACGTTCACCAGCGCGAGCACGACCAGTGTGGAGCCTGCAATCAGCCATTTACGCATTGCGCGCTCCTGCGGTCGAAGGCGCGGCGCGTGACAGCAGCCAGCCGGTGGCGAGGAGGATCGCACCCGCGGCCATCAGCGAAAGCGACTTGATCATCAACGTCGTCTCGAGCGAAAAATAGTACCAGCCGAGCATCGCCACGCCGCTGACGAGTCCCGTTCCGATCAGCGCGTGCCGTTGCATCGCGAAGCCAACGACGACGACCACGAGCGCCGCCAGCAGTCCCGGCACCGGCCACGTCGCAGCGGCCAGGATCAGTGCCGCCATCATGGCCGCCGTCATTTCCCCCCTGTTCACGCGCGCACGGCGCAGCAGCACCGCGACGGTGACGACGAAAACCGCCGCCAGCAGCGCACGCAAGGTGTCGCCGATGCCGATCGCCAGCTGCACCTGTCGGTGCGTGTCCTCGAGGATGATGGCGGCGGGCGCGAACAGCAGCAGCGCCAGCGCGATCCCGGCGCTCGCGGGCTGCAGCAGCGCGTGGCTCGCCGCCGAGCGGTCGGCATTGAGCGCGGTGACGGCGAACGCCGCGGCGGCGAGCGACGGCAGCAGCACCAGCGGCCCGAAATCGAGCGCGCCCGCGTACACGGCGCCGGCAGCGAAGAATGCGGCGATCACGCGGTGGGTACGATCGCGAATGATGAACAACAAGACGATTTCGGCGACGGCGATCACGAGCCAGCCGACGCCGTGGCGAGGCCCCGCCGCGGTAAAGACACCCAGGGCGAGCAAGGTTTCGCCGGAGATCGCAATCGCCAGTCCGAACTGGCCAAGGAACAGGCCGCCGTCGCGCGCGCCACGCATCAGCATTGTGGCGATCGCGCACAGGATGGCGCCGGTGGCGATCGACAGCATGGCGTTGTCGAATACGCGGTACACCAGCGCGCCCATCGACGACAGCACGAAGACGGCGGCGATCCAGGCGGCGACACCGACCAGCGCACGCAGGTACCATGGTGTCGGCGATGCCGCGGCAACCGGCATTTCGCCGTTGACCAGTCCCGCGTCGGCGAGTGCGCGCCACGTCGTGTGCGGGTCCATTCAGCGAACCTCCTGCGCGAGGCGCTTCAGCATGACGGCGCCGCCGCCCGCGAGCGCGATGATGACGGCGGCGACCAGCAACGGTGCGAAGAACGCGCCACTCGCGAAGAAATTCCTGCCGAGGAATCCTGCCACGATGACGACCACCGACAGCAGCGCACCGGCGAGCACGAACACGTCGACGCGACGGACGCGAAACGCCAGCCACACTGCGGCGAGCCACGCAAGCCATGCAATGGCCCCGAGGGCGCGCGACTCGCCGGTGAATACAAGCGCCACGAAGCCCAGCATCGTGGCGGCGATGCCGCTGGCGAACGCGACGATGCGCAACGACCATTGGCCGCCGAATTCGCGCACGCCCGAAGCGCGCAGCACTTCCCACGCCACCAGCGCCGCGGCGTTGACGAGGAACAGCGCCCACAGCACGCCGTCGCCGCGCGCAAAGGCGCGCATGCCCCAGCGCAGGAACCACGCTTGCACGGCAATATTGACGATCGCGAGCCAGATCAGCCACAGCGGCGCCTGGCGGCCCGCGACCGCCCACGGCAGGATTGCCAGCGCCCACAGCGCGAAGAGCTCGAAGGTGTCGGCGCCCGTCTGGTAGACCTGGCCGACGAGCGCAAGCAGGCCGCCGGTCAGAAGGGCTGCGGCACACAGCGCGGCGATGCCGGCAATCGAATCCACACCGCGCATCAGGCAGGCGGCGATGGCGACCACGATCGCCGCCTCGACCAGTCCGAACTTCACCATTTGCGGCAGGTCGTGCCAGTTGAATGCGATGAAGAAGATCACGCCGACCGCCAGCAGCGCCGTACCCGCGCCGGTCGCCAGTACGCGCAGGAACCGTCGCCACGCATCGTGGCCGGGATTCGCGCCAACCAGCGTCAGCGCGCGCGGGAGGTCACGCGTGGCGAGCATGCCGCGCGCATTCCAGTCGAACAGCCATTCGCGGGTATCGGACATGTCGCTCCCCTCGTTGATCAGCCGACGTCGCCGCGCAAGGCGAGTACCGTCTGTCGCAGGCCAGTCGAAGTCGCCTGTTCCGGCGCGACCGGCGTCCCGGCGATCAGCTCGATGCGCGTGAACACGCCGCGCAGCCTGCGCATCGCGTGGCCCCGATGCGCGCGCGAAAAGAAGCTTCCCCACAGGCCGCGCAGCGCCATCGGCACGACCGGCACCGGCGTGCGCGCGACGATCGCCTCGATTCCAGGACGGAACTCGCCGAGCGCGCCGGTTTCGGTGAGCCTGCCCTCCGGAAAGATGCCGACGAGCTCGCCCGCGGCCAGTGCCGCGGCGACGTCGTCGAACGCGCGCGCCTTCATCGCCGCATCGTCCCGGGCCGACGCGATCGGAATGGTACGCATCGTGCGGAAGATGAACGACAGCACCGGTATCGCGAAAATCCGGTGGTCCATCACGAAGCGCACCGGCCGGCGCACGCTCGCCGCGATCACCACGGCGTCGACCAGGCTCACGTGGTTGCAGGCGACGACGCACGCCCCCTGCTCCGGAATGTTGTCCAGCCCTTCGGTGCTGACGCGATAGAACGTCGACACCAGCAGCCACGCGAGGAATCGCATCAGGAACTCGGGAACCAGCAAGTAGATGAACAGCGCCACCACCGCGTTCATCGCGCCGATGACCAGGAACAGTTGTGGAATGTCGAGGCCGGCGCGCAGCAAGCCGAGCGCGATGCCCGCCGACGCCACGAGGAAGAACGCATTGAGAATGTTGTTCGCGGCGATGATCCGCGAGCGATACGCGGGGTCGGAGCGCTGCTGGATCAGCGCATAGAGCGGCACGATGTAGAACCCACCGAACACGCCGATCAGCACGAGATCAGCGACTACGCGCCAGTGCGCATGCTCACGCAGCAGCACGTCGATGCCGCCCAACGACGACGCGTGCAGGTTGCGGCTGGCGAGCCATAGATCGATCGCGAACACTGTCATGCCGATCGAGCCGAACGGCACCAGCCCGAGTTCGACCCTGCGTCCCGACAACCGCTCGCACAGCAGCGAGCCGGCGCCGATGCCCACCGAGAACATCGCCAGCAGGAACGTCGCGACGTGCTCGTCGCCGCCCAGCACGTTGCGCGTGAAATTGGGGAACTGCGTGAGGAACGTCGCGCCGTAGAACCAGAACCACGATATGCCCATCATCGACAGCCACACCACGCGATTGGCCCGTGCGAACTTCAGGTTGCGCCAGGTCTCGGTGAACGGATTCCAGTTGATCTGCAACTGCGGCGCCTCGGCCGGCGTCAGCGGGATCGCGCGGCTCACGACGTAGCCGGTGAGCGCGATGGCGATGGCGGTGCCGGCGGCGATCAGCGGGCCGTGTGGCTCGATCGCCACCAGCACTCCGCCGGCAATCGTGCCGAGCAGGATCGCCACGAACGTGCCCATTTCCACCAAGCCGTTGCCGCCGGTCAACTCGTCGGGGCGCAACTGCTGCGGCAGGATCGCGTACTTGATCGGGCCGAACAGCGTCGAGTGCACACCCATCAGCGCGAGCGCGGCGAACAGCAGCGGCAGGCTCAGCAGCCAGAAGCCGGCGAGGCCGACCATCATGATGGCGATCTCGAACAGCTTGATGAGCCGGATCATCCGCGACTTCTCGAACTTGTCGGCGAGCTGCCCCGCGGTTGCCGACAGCAGCACGAACGGCAGGATGAACACTGCGGCGGCGACGTTGACCAGCGTGTTGGCGTCGAGCGACGTCAGGTTGGCGGCGCGGTACGCGACGAAGATCACCAGTGCGTTCTTGTAGACGTTGTCGTTGCCGGCGCCGAGGAACTGCGTCCAGAAGAACGGCGCGAAGCGTCGCTGGCGCAGCAGGTCGAACTGGTTGGGAGCGTGCATTGGTTCCCCTGGTTGGTCGCGCCGTGTCACTCAGACGGCGGGAAATGCACGTCGAGATAGTCGCGCACTGCGTCGAGCGCGGCACGCACCGCCTGCGGATCGGGCGTGTAGAAGACCTGGCGGCCGGCGCGCTGCGCATGCAGCACGCCCGCGGCACGCATCACGGCGAGATGGTGCGCGACGGCGGAGCGCGACAGTGCCGATGCCGCGACGATCGCCGCAACCGACAATTTCTCACCCGGCGCGAACATCAGCAGGATGCGCTGGCGATGCTCTTCGCCGAGCGCCATGAACACCCGCGCGATGTGCTGCCAGTTCCTGGGCAACGCTTTCGCATAACTTGCACGCATCGATACCTCCGCCGCCATGTCGCCTGGCGTCGCGCCCAAGCATGCAGCGGCGGCGCTTTATTGAACTATATAACTAGTTATGTAGTCGTGAGTGTCGCAGCTGCGGCACGCACTGTCAAGACGCCGCGGTTGCCGCCTGTCGGCTAGAATCGCGACATGCACCCCCGCGACGCATGCAACCCTATCTCGAGCTGATGCGCCACGTGCGCGACCACGGTGTGCGCAAGGACGATCGCACGGGCACCGGCACGTTGTCGGTGTTCGGCTACCAGATGCGCTTCGACCTGCGCCAGGGTTTTCCGCTGGTGACGACCAAGAAGCTCCACACCAAGTCGATCGTCTACGAGCTGCTGTGGTTCCTGCGCGGCGAGTCGAACCTGCGGTGGCTGCAGGATCGCGGCGTGACGATCTGGGACGAATGGGCGGACGCGTCAGGCGATCTCGGCCCGGTCTACGGCGTGCAGTGGCGCTCGTGGCCAACGCCAGACGGCGGATCGATCGACCAGATCGCCAACGTCATCGCCGACATCCGCCGCAACCCGGATTCGCGCCGGCTGATCGTCTCCGCGTGGAACGTCGGCGAGATCCCGCGGATGAAGCTGCCACCGTGCCACGCCTTCTTCCAGTTCTACGTGGCCGCGGGCCAGCTGTCCTGCCAGCTCTACCAGCGCAGCGCCGACATCTTCCTCGGCGTGCCCTTCAACATTGCGTCGTATGCGCTGCTGACGCACCTCGTCGCACAGCAGTGCGACTTGGGCGTCGGCGATTTTGTCTGGGTCGGCGGCGACTGCCATCTCTACCTGAACCACCTCGCGCAGGTCGACACCCAACTTTCACGTGCGCCGCACCCGCTGCCGAAGCTCGTGCTGAAGCGCCGCCCACCGACGATCTTCGACTACACCTACGACGACATCGCGTTTGCCGACTATGTCGCCGACGCGCCGATCAAGGCGCCGGTGGCGGTGTAGGTCGAGTGGCAACGTCAACCGCGCATGCGGTTGGACATTTTCGCGAGCACGATCGCCAGCGCGGCGCCGCCAAGCGTTTTCACGAGCCCTGGATGCTGCGCGTAGAAGTCGCCCATCTTGTCGATGACCGTCGGGTTGTGCTGCTCTGCGTGCTCGGCGATCTGCTGCACCTGGTCGGGCGACAGCTTCGACGCCTGGTCCGGCGTGAGTGGCGCGCCGGCCGCTGACGCCGGCAGGAACTTGCCAAGTACACCACCGGCAAGGCCGGCAAGCGCGCCGGGCGCCAATCCCGAGAGCATCTGGTTGAGCATGCCGGCCTGCTGCTGCGGGTTGGCCTGCCGGAACATCTGCGACATCATCTCGCCGAACGGCGGCGTCTCGGAGGATTTCATCGCATCGGAGATTCCCTGCGCAACCACGTCCGCAGGTGCGCTTTGTGCGGCCTCCTGGAAATGCTCGGACGCGGAGGCGTTCGCTTGTCCCGGAAGGGCGCTTGCATATTGCTTCAGCATGTCGAACAGGCCCATGTTTGCTCCTCGAAAACGCGTTTCAGGTTGATTTCTTTCGGGTGACCAGGTGATAGATCACCAGCAACACGACAGCGCCGACCAGCGCGCCGAAAAATCCGGCGGGCTCGCCGGGGTTGTACAGGTGCAGCGCCTGGCCGATGTACGTCGCCGCGATCGATCCCGCGATCCCCAGCGCCGCCGTGAGCCAGAACCCGCTGGGACCGGCGCCAGGGGTCACGGTCTTGGCGATCAGTCCGCATACGAACCCGATCAGAATGGTCCAGACCAGATGCATGTTGCTCCTCCTCGAAGTTGACGACCTCCGTCGCGACGATGCCGCGCGGCGCGCGAGCCGGGACAGCACAACCAGAATTGCATTGTAGCGTCCGCGATGCCGCGATCGAAGCGGGCCGAACCGAAGTGTCAGCGCGTTGTCAGGGGCAAAAAAAACCCGCTGAGGAAGTAAGCGGGCAAGGGGGATTCCGTCGGAGGATGAGCCGGACCACAACGTCCCGCGGCTCGCGGGATGAACCTGTCGCACGCCGCGCCTTGGCGCGGCTGCTTTCAATTCGTTCTACAGCACGCTGCGCGCCGCGGTGACGCGTTCGGCGAGCTCGTCCAGCGCTTCCTGCTCTGCGCGCTGCGATTCCTCGTCGAGCACGCGCGTGATCGGCGCTGACTCGTCGTCGAACCAATATCCGGTGAATTCGGGAGCTTTCATTTCCTGCATGTCTTGCATGATCGGCATCGGAGGTTTCCGATTCATCATGAGCAAGTGCCGTGCCACAGGTCACTTTCACGGATGAAAGGCCGTGCTGCAGGGGATGGACGTGCAACGCCAGCGGCGATTGATGGCGAACTGACGGACCGAATGACACGCTTTTGTAGCTGCCGCCCGACACGTACGAAAGCGATTACCTCAAACGGTTGAATCCTTGCACAATTCGATGTCGCTGCCGGACGACAGCAGCGGGACGATTTCCGGCGCGATCAGGCCTTGGCGTCCTTGAACATCGACGGTTCGAGCCGGTGGCGTTGCAGCAATTTATAGAACTCGGTGCGATTGCGCTTCGCCAGTTGCGCGGCCTGCGTCACATTCCCGCCGGTGATCTTGAGGAGCCGAACGAGGTAGTCGCGCTCGAAGCTCTTGCGCGCCTCTTCGAAGGGCACCAGCGCCGAGGCGTCTTCCTTGAGCGCGTTCTGCACGGTGGTCGCGGGGATCACGCTGGTGGTCGTCAGCGCAACCGCCTGCTCGAGCAGGTTGAGGAGCTGGCGCACGTTCCCCGGCCACGGTGCCGCGACCAGCAATGCCATCGCGTCGGGCGCAAGCGACGGCACGGCCTTCCGGTAGCGTTCGGCGAGCTTGCGCAGGAAATGCGCGCACAGCAGTGGAATATCCTCGCGGCGCTCCGCCAGGTTGGGCAATCGCAGCGAAACGACGTTGAGCCGGTAGTACAGGTCTTCGCGGAACAGCCCTGCCGCTTTCTGCGCATCGAGGTCGCGATGCGTCGCCGAGATCACGCGCACGTCGACCGGAATCGACTGCGTCGCCCCCACCGGTCGCACTTCGCCTTCCTGCAGCACGCGCAGCAGCTTGACCTGCAGCGGCAGCGGCATGTCGCCGATCTCGTCGAGGAACAGCGTGCCGCCATCGGCCGCCTGGAACAAGCCCTTGTGCGAGGCGACAGCGCCGGTGAACGCGCCACGCGCGTGCCCGAAGAGCTCTGACTCGAGCAATTCGCCGGGAATCGCGCCGCAGTTGACGCCCACCATCGGCTTGTCGCTGCGCCGGCTCGCGCGATGAATGGCGCGCGCCAGCAGCTCCTTGCCGGTGCCCGATTCGCCATAGACCAGCACGCTCGCATCGGAATCGGCGACCAGCCGCGCCTGGCGCAACAAGTCCTCCATGCGCGGACTGCGCGTGATGATGCCTTCGCGCCACTGTCCGGTGCCGGCGAATTCGACGGTCGGGTCGTCGCCCGACAGCGAGACCGCCGCGGCCACCTTCTGCAGCAGTTCCTGGCTGTCGAACGGCTTGGTGAGGAAGCCGAATACGCCACGCTGCGTCGCCGCCACCGCATCCGGAATCGTGCCGTGGGCGGTGAGGATGATCACTGGCATCGCCGGATCCTGGCGGTGGATCGCCTCGAAGAGCTGCAGGCCGTCGATGCCGGGCATCCGCAAGTCACTGACCACGGCGGCGGGCCGCGCCACGGCGATCGACGCCAGCGCGGTCTCGCCGCTGTCGGCAGTGCGCACGCGGTAGCCGGCTGACGTGAGCCGCAGGCTGATGAGCTTCAACAGGTCCGGATCGTCGTCGACGAGGAGCACGTCGCCGGCCGCGCGGGTATGGGTCGTCATGGTAGCCATCATCGTCCTCCGCCGCCCGCGCCGCCGCCGGCGCCGCCGCCGCCGCTCGACACGCGATCGCGCAACAGGCTGCGCTCCATCTGCCGCAGCGCTTCCAACTTCTGCACGGCTTCATTGGCACGCGCGCTTTCGTCGCGCAGCGCGCGCGTGCGCTCGGTCACCTGCGTCTGCAGCACCGCGGCGAGGTGCTTGACGGCGGTCTGCGGCCCACCGCTCCTGGCGACGTTGTCGAGCAGTTGCTGCGCGCGCAGGTCGTCCTGCGGCGAGTGCGTCAACGTATACAGCACGGCGAGGCGGATGCGGTTAGCATCGTTGCGGTCGCGATTGAACGTCTGCGACATCGCCGTCAGCTCGCGCTTGACGTCATCGCCTGCCAGACCGTTGTAGCGCGCAAGGTCGGCCATCAGTGCCAGCGCCTCGAGATCCTCGGCGGGCACGACCGGCGGTGCCGGCAGGCTCGGCGGCAGCGCGGCGACGACGATTCGCTCCTGAGCCGCGGGCTGCGCAGGGGTCGCCGGCGCATTGACACGCGGCGGATCGGCAGCCGCCGGCGCCGAGGGCACGGGCGTCGGCTCGACCGGCGGCGGCATCTGCACGGGCTCGATCGGCGGATACTCGATCAGCGGCGCCGCGGGCAGCGTCGCCATCGCATTCTCGTCGAAATAGGCGATTTCCTGCGGTGGCGGCAGCGACGCACAGGCGGCGAGGAAAGCGCAGGCCAGCGCCAGCATGGTTGCGCGCAACCTCACTTGACCTCCGTCAGCACCGCGCGCGCCGGCGCGGTACGTGACACGCCGAATGCGAGCGGCAGGCGCAACCGGAACACCGCGCCCCGCGCACGGTCGGCGCGATCGACCACCTCGAGGCTGCCGCCGTGGGCGAGCGTGTACTCGCGCGCGATCGCGAGCCCGAGTCCCGAGCCCTTGACGCGGCCTTCGGGCTTGGCGCTGCCCTGGTAGAACGAGTTGAAGACCTTGTCGCGCTCGCTCGCGACCACGCCGGGCCCGCGATCGGCAACGTCGAGCACCGCGTCGTTGCCGGACGCGCTCAGCTTGAGGTCGATCGTCGACGAGCGCGGCGAAAACTTGATCGCGTTGGAAATCATGTTGTCGACGACGGTGCGGAGGCGCTCGGCGTCGCCGGTGATCGACAGCGGCGCGAGGTCGATGTCGAACGTGATGATGCGCGCCAATGCCGCGAGCTTGTTGTCGCGCACGACACGATTGACGACGTCGGCCAGCATCACCGGTCCGAGCGTCGCGGGCTCCATTGCACGCGTCTGGTGGTACTTGAGCAAATCCTCGATCAGCTTCTGCAACGATATCGTGTTCTCGCGGACGATGCGGACGATCTCCTGCTGTTCCAGCGTCAGCTCGCCGCCGACCTTGTCGCGCAACAGTTCGGCGCCCTCGCGCACCGCCGTCAGCGGCGTCTTCAACTCGTGCGACACGTGTCGCAGGAATCGGTTCTGCTGGTCCTCGAGCTCCTTGAGGCGCATCCGCAGCCATTCGAGGCGCTGGCCCAGGTAGCGCAGGTCCTGCGGACCGTTGACTTCGATCGCGTGCGTGAAATCGGCGGAGCCCATCTGGCGGATCGCCTGGTCGAGCTGGCGGATCGGTCGCGCGATCAGCACGGCGAACAGGATCGCCAGCGCCAGCGCAATGCCGCCCGCTGCCCATGCCAGCGCCTGCCATGTCTCGCGTCCCTTGGTCGCCGTCACTTGCAGGCGCTCGATCGCGCGCTGCGTGAGCTGGTTGGTCGCGGCGAGCGTCGACTGCGCGGAATCGACCAGCCGCGCATAGCCGTCGGCCAGCGACGCATTGGCGGTGGCGGTGCGATCGGGCGTGAGGAACAACTGGTAATACTGTGATTCGCTGTCGGTGAGCCGTTGCAGCGCGGCGCTCGACGACGGTTCGAGCGGCAGCGCCGCGAGCTGCGCCGCCGAGGCGCGAAAATCCTGGCGCACGCGCTTGTAGTCGTCGAGCAGTGCGCTGTCGTCGAGGATGATGTTCTGGCGCACGATGCGCTCGAGCGTCGTCGTCTGCTCGAACAGGAAGCGCGAGGTGCGCGCCGCTTGCGCGGCCTGCTGCACTTCGACGCCCGCCTGCGTCGCCAGCCGGTCGAGCGTGAGCACGAGCTCGGCGAGCGCGTACAGGAGCGGCAAGCTCACGAGCAAGAAACCCAGCAGGATGAACTTGAGAAAGGAGCGCGGGTAATACACGGGATGCCGCCGACGTTATAATCGTCGATCCTATTATGACATTGCCCTGACGCGCGGCATGCTGCCTACGCCTGCCGACCCTGCGCAACGCAGCGCAGCGCGCGATATCGCGATCATCGTCGCGATCGCAGCCAATGGCGTCATCGGCAAGGACAACACCCTGCCCTGGCGCCTGCCGGACGACCTGAAACGCTTCCGCCGCCTGACCACCGGGCACACGGTGGTCATGGGGCGGCGCACATGGCAATCGTTGCCACGTGCACTGCCGGATCGCCAGAACGTCATCGTCAGCCACGATGCCGCGTTCGCCGCCGAAGGCGCGGACGTCGCGCATTCGCTGGACGCCGCCATTGCACTCGCGCGCCTGCCCGCGCCAGTGTTCGTCATCGGCGGCGCGTCGCTGATCGGCGAAGCGCTCGCTATCGCGTCGACATTCCACCTGACCGAAATCCATGCCGACTTTTTGGGCGACGTCCATTTTCCGCAATGGGATCGCGCGCGCTGGCGCGAGGCCGCGCGCGAGGATCATGCCGCTTCTGGTACGCTGCCAGCCCATTCGTTCGTCACGCTCGTCCTGCGTGGCGAGCATTCGTAACCGCAAGGAACAATCCATGTCCGAAGGCTTTCACGTGCATGGCGCGCACGAGCACGAAGTCGAGCACCGCGCGCAGGGCGGAGACTCGTTCGCGTCGCGCATCGCGGTGATGACGGCGATCCTGTCGAGCGTCGGCGCGGTGTTCTCGTTCCAGGGGGGTGCCGCGCAGAACGACACGCTGCTCTTCAAGAACGAGGCCGCGATCAAGCGCACCGAGGCGTCCGACCAGTGGAATTTCTACCAGGCGAAGAGCAACAAGCAGAACCTCGCCGAGCTCGGCGCGACACTCACCAGCGGCGACGCGCAGGCCGCGTACCGCAAGGAAGCCGAGCGCTACAAGGTCGAGAAGGCGGACATCGAGCCCAAGGCCCGCGCGCTCGAACAGGCATCGGCGGAAGCCGAGTATCGCAGCGAGGCGTCGCTGCACCTGCATCATCGCTGGGCACAGTCGATCACGCTGATCCAGGTGGCGATCTCGCTCGCCGCGATCACGCTGCTAGCGCGCACGCGCTGGTTGCAGTACGGCGCCTACGCGATGGGCATCGCCGGGGGACTGGTCGCGCTGCTCGCGATGTTGCGCATCTAGCCGGGACGCGCGGCAGCGACCGCGCCGTCACCCCGGTGCGTGGAATTGCGATGCACCGCGCCCGTCGGCGCCGCGTTGCATGCCAGCGTCAGCTTGCGCGTTCGATGGCGAGTGTCTGCGCATCGCCTCCGGCTCCGGACCCGTCCCTCGAGAAACCAATTCCATCACGCGGTTTGCCGGTTTCGTCCAATTCGGCCGGACGGCAGGCGATCGCCAAACACAGAATGTGCCACCGACTGCGCGCTGCGTGCGTGACGTCGGCATCCTTCCCACGCAACAACAGGAGGCACGATGAACGCGACTCGAAACCATCACCTGACTCAAAGTGACCCTCGCTCCCGGGGAGATACGCAAGGGCGTTGGACAGGCATCCGTTTGCGTGGAGTCGCGCTTACCGCGCTGGGCTGGACTGTCCTTTCATTGTGGTTCTCGACTGCCGCGATGGCAGCCGAAACCGATCCCCGGCACGTGGCGATCTCGTATCCGGTGACGCCGACTGTTTTCGCGACAGGCCTCAACAATCCACGCGGACTCAAATTCGGTCCCGACGGAGGGCTGTATGTCGCCGAGGGCGGTACTGGCGGCCCACTGGCGACGAATCCTGCCGAATGTGCCCAGGTGCCCGCACCCGTCGGACCCTACACCGGCAGTCCGGTGGGCTCCCGTATCTCCCGCATCGACGACCGCGGCAACCGCCGCACGGTCGTCGATAACCTCCCGTCCAGCCAGACCAACGCCGACCAAGGGAGCCTCGTGAGCGGCGTCGCCGACGTGGCGTTCATCGGTCGCACGCTCTACGCCGTTCTCGCCGGCGCGGGTTGCTCGCACGGGGTGCCCGACATCCCGAATGGAGTCATTCGCATCCACCAGGATGCGTCGTGGGAAGTGATCGCGGACCTGGGCGCCTATCAACGGACGCATCCCGTTGCGAATCCGGAGCCGGATGATTTCGAGCCGGATGGCACCTGGTACAGCATGGTCGCCGTACGTGGCGAGCTCTTTGCGCTGGAACCCAATCACGGTGAGCTCGTACGCATCTCGACGGCGGGCAAAGTCACGCGTGTGATCGATATTTCCGCAAGCCAGGGTCATGTCGTCCCCTCCGCACTGGCCTTTTACAAAAACAAGTTCTACATAGGTGACCTGCGTACGTTTCCGATCCAGGAGGGCTCGTCCAGCCTCTACACCGTCACCACCGACGGTTCGATCAGCGTCTTCGCGACCGGCCTGACGACGGTGCTCGGCGTCGCCGTGGACTGGAAGGGACGCGTCTATGCGCTGGAAAATACCACCGGCAATCCGTTTCCCACTCCGGGAACAGGCCGCGTTGTACGTGTCACCCCGAGCGGCGGCCTGCAAGTCATCGCCCAAGGACTGGTGCTGCCGACCGCAATGACGTTCGGCCCTGACGGTGACCTGTACGTGTCGGATACCGGCTTCGGTCCGCCCCCGGTTGGACTGGGGCGCGTCATGCGCGTCGAGATCGACGACTGAGGACGGTTGCGCTGGCGGATGCGTTGCGACGCTGGAGGGCAAGGGCGACAATCGAATGTCGGGCTCTATCGAGGCCAGCCATGCTTTTCGCCAGCTTTCCAGTCCACCCGGGGCTCCGCCAGGCGCGGCAACTTGGACTCCGCTTTTTGGAGCCCATCCGGGAGCACGCCACGGCGCAACGCGTGCTTGCAGCGTTGGCTGTCTGCCTGATCGTGTCGACGCAGGCGTTTTTCCAGCCCCAGCTCTACACCGAGTTCTCGCTGGCATACCTGATCCGGCAGTGGCTGGATTATCTGGGCGAATGCCTGTTGATGGCGACGCCGATCACGTTGGTGCTGCTCGTCGCGGACGCGGCCTCGCGAGCCGCGCGGCGATGGGTCAGGACCTTGCTTGCATTGCTCGCCATCGTTGCAGGCGCGACGGCCGGAAGGCTGTTGCTGATTGCCTACTACGATTTTCCGTGGACTGACATCTTCGAGCGCGATTTCTCCAGTGACATCATCTATTGGACAGCGATCGCCGCGGGGGTGATCACCATCCATACGGTGCAGAAGGGACTGGCCGATGCCTCGCATGCGCTGCATCGATCCGAGGTCGACCAGCTGCAGCTTTCCAAGCAGATGCTCGAAGCCCGATTGCAGGTCTTGCGCGCCCAGATCGAGCCGCATTTCCTGTTCAACGCGCTGGCGAATGCGAAGCGCCTCTGCCAGACGGACGTCGGTCGCGGCCTGACGATGCTCGAACACTTGCTTCGCTATCTACGCGCGGCGCTTCCGAAAATGCGCGGCGAAAGCTCCACTTTGGGTGAAGAAGTCGACCTGGTGACTTCGTATCTGGCCGTCCTGCAGATTCGCATGGGCAATCGTTTGCGCCATCGTGTCGAGGTCGCGTCGCGGCTGCAATCCCACCCGTTCCCGCCGATGATGTTGCTGACCCTGGTCGAGAATTCGATCAAGCATGGAATCGCGCCCGCTTCGAACGGTGGCGCAATCAGTGTGCTCGCCACCGCCGCCGGCGAATTCCTGGAGGTCACGGTAGCCGACACCGGAGTCGGGTTTGGCGCCGCGCCTACCGCCGGTACCGGCGTGGGGTTGTCGAACACGCGCGATCGCCTGGCGGCGCTACACGGCAGCGCCGGCGAGTTGCGCCTTGCGTCGAACGAGCCGCACGGCGTGCTCGCAACCATCCGGTTGCCATTGCACGACGCGGGCGCCGCGCAGGACTGATGCCATGCGTCCGACTGCGCTGATTGCCGAGGACGAACCGCTGCTGCAGGCTGAGCTCGCCGAGGTCCTGACGAAACTCTGGCCCGAGCTCGAGATCGTTGCGCAGACGGGTGACGGCGAGAAAGCATTGGAGCTGCTGGTCCAGCACCAGCCAAGCATCTTGTTTCTCGACATTCAAATGCCGGGGATGAGTGGACTCAATGTCGCGAACCATGCCGCCGGCCGCGCGCACGTCGTCTTCGTGACCGCGTACGACCAATATGCGATTGCTGCGTTCGACCAGGGAGCCGCCGATTACGTGCTGAAGCCGATCACGCTAGCGCGCATGGCGACGACGATTCAGCGGCTCAAGGAACGCCTTAGTCAACGGCCAGCCGATCTGTCCAACGTACTGGCCCAGCTTTCCCTCCAGAAGCCGGAAACCAGGTGCTACCTCCGCTGGGTGAACGCTTCAGTGGGCTCGACCATCAAGCTGATCACCGTCGACGAGATCTGCTATTTCAAGGCCGACGCCAAATACACGCTGGTCGTTACGTTGGCGAGTCAATCGCTGATTCGCAAGCCCGTCAAGGAACTGATTGATGAGCTCGATCCCGGCATGTTCTGGCAGATTCATCGCTCGACGGTCGTTAATGTAGGCGCGATCGCAGGGGTCGATCGTGACATCCGCGGACACTTGCAAGTCAAGCTCAAGTTCCGTCCGGAGCGCTTGCCGGTAAGCGAAAGCTTCAACCACCTTTTCCGTCAAATGTAGGCCTCTGTCAGAGGGAGTGTTGATCATGGTCGACGAAAACGTGTTGCACAGGCGTCATCTTCTCCAAACGCTCGCCGTGCTGGGACTCACCGTCGGCACGGCGGACCGGGCCTCGGCGGAGACGTTCCCTGCGGCGGAAAATGCCGGCGTCAACGTGGTCTTCGAAAACGACAAGGTTCGCGTGGTCGAACACCGCGGCCGCCCACGCATGGGTGTCTGCGGAACTGGGTTGCATTCGCATCCGCCCCACCTGACGGTGGCGCTCACCGACGTCAAGGCACGCGTCACGCTGCCCGGCAAGGAGCCGTTCATTGCGCAGAACAAGGCCGGAGACGTTTTCTGGGATCCGGGCGGCCCGCATGTGGTGGAGAACATCGGCGCCCGGGACACCCGGGTCTACCTCATCGAGGTAAAACCAGTCTAGGCGCCCACGAATCCGACCGCAGGTCCGCCTCGGCTATTGCAGCAGGTCGTCGTGTCTTCGTCGCCGGCAAACATGACAGCGGAGGCCGGCCCAACTACGCAGCATGCATCGCGCGCCTACCGACAGCGCGTCGAGGACGTATTGCGGTCGCGATGGCAGCTCATCGTTGCGTTCGTCGTGCTTCTTGTCGGCATCGATTGGACGCGCGCGTGGTCGTTCGACGGGTCGCCATCGTTCGTCGAAGCGCTTGCGTACCAGGCGAGCGGGTCACTCGGGGGAATGACCGGGATGGTGCTCGGCGCGTCGTTCCCGCGGCGAGGCTGGGTCGGGGGCCTGGTGACGGCGACGGCGATCATTGTCGCCGTGCTGGCGGCGCTTGGCGCATATGCGGTACTTAGACTGGGCGCGCCACGGCCACCCCCGTCGGACGTGTTGTCGATGACGGCGTTCGTTGTTCGGGGAGTCTGGTTCTATGGCGTTGCCGCCCTGCTGTTCGCTGCCTTTTGCGCCATGCGCGACCGCCGGATGGCGCTGGTGCGCGCCGTGCAGGCAGCCGAACTCGAGCGCGCGTCGATACAACGCCAGGTGCTCGACTCGCGCCTCATGGTGATGCAGGCGCGAATTGAACCCGCGTTCCTGTTTTCCACGCTGGAAACCGTAAGGATGCTGTACGGGCGCGCGCCCGAGACGGCCGAGCGCATGCTCGACGAGTTGATCCTGTACCTGCGTGCGGCGTTGCCGCAAATGCGCGGCGAGACATCAACGCTGGCACGCGAAGCGGAGTTGGCGCGGGCCTATCTGGGAGTGCTCAATGTGCCATTGGCTGCGCCGGTCACGCTCGACATTTCGATCGAAGGCGGCGCGGGAGACACGCCGTTCCCGCCAATGGTCCTGCTACCCCTATTGCAGGCGGCGGCGTCGGCTGGACTCGAATCGCGCAACGCCGTGCGGATTCGTGGGTGGATCGATGTCGCGGGACTATGCGTGTTGATTACCGTCGACGGCGGTGCGCGTCCCGAGAATTGGCGTCACGAAGCGATGGTCGGCCCGCGCGAGGCGCTCGCAGCGACTTGCGGGCGGGCTTGCGACATTCGGTGCGAGTCTTGCGGCGAGACCCACCAAGTGCTGATCAGCATTGCCGAGGATCTTTTGGCGTCCGTCGCACTGCGATCGTGACAATCCTGGGAAGTCGACATGAACCGCTCAAGCGGTTTCTTATGAACCCGCGGAATCGGCGCCTGCGTCGCTGAAAGCATTGCATGATTCCGGTGCTTCCCATGGGGGTCGCGTGGTGCCCATGCGCCAGGTGCACCCCGCTTGGCTGCACAGCGAAAGCCGCGCCGCCGCGGCGGCGCGGGGATTTGCGATAATCGGCGCGGCATCGGAGCCGGGCTGCGTGCCCGCCTTGCGCTTCACATGCCGGGATGACGGAACTGGTAGACGTAGCGGACTCAAAATCCGCCGGTAGCGATACCGTGGGGGTTCGAGTCCCCCTCCCGGCACCAAGAAGCGTATTCAAGACATCGCAAATCGTATCCGGAAACGCATCTCGAAAGGCTAGGACGCGCCTTTCTTCCCAGCGCCCGCGCTGCTCTTCTTCGCGTCTTGCTTGCCAAGCTCCTCCTTGGTCAGCTTGACCTTTTTCACCTTTTCCGTCTTGACCTTCTCTTTCTTCACTTTTTCCTTTTTCACCTTTTCCTTCTTCACGACCGGCGCTGCCAATGCCTGCTTCGCCAGCCGTTTGGCCTCTTTGGCTTCGCTATCGAGAAGTTTCCTGGTTTTTTGGTGCTGCCGTCTGGCTTTCAGCATTGACGCGTGACTCATTTTGACCTCCGATGGATGGAAGAACGAATTTGACTTCAGCCTGATCCTTTTGCGTGCTTCGCGCAGGACACTGCGTGGCCCTACGCCTGAGCCTTCCGAGCGATTGCAAGCGGACCGGCCAGATATTCCTCGTTGCTGACGTTCGGCAGCCAGTTTACGTTCTTGCCATCGAGGACCTCCTGGCATGTGCATCATGGAGGTGGTCGGCGTCGCCCCCTGCCAATGCCAGCCATCCGATACACCGCCCAACCTGTGCCGCGCGCCGCAACTCTCATCCACGATGACTCCACGCTACCGTCTCCAGGACTTCGCGTTCGAACTTCCCGCCGAGCTCATCGCGCAGGCGCCGCCCGCGCAGCGCAGCGACAGCCGGCTGCTGCGCGTCGACAGCGATGCACGCGTCGACGGGCGCTTCGTCGACCTGCCGCACTGGCTCGCGCGCGGCGACCTCGTGGTGTTCAACGACACGCGCGTGATCAAGGCGCGGGTGCGCGGTACCAAGCCCACCGGCGGGCGTGTCGAGATGCTGGTCGAGCGCATCGACGGCGATCATGCGGCGTGGGCGCAGCTGCGCGCGAGCCACCTGCCGCAGGTGGGGACGACGATCGCGTTCCCGGGCGCCGCGATCGCGACGGTGCGCACGCGCGAAGGCCGCTTCTTCCATCTCGCTTTCGACATGGCGACGCCGGTCGCCGAGTGGCTGGACGCCCATGGCACGCTGCCGCTGCCGCCGTACATCACGCGGGTGGCGGATTCCAATGACGATGCGCGCTACCAGACTGTCTATGCGCGCCATCCGGGCGCCGTTGCCGCACCGACCGCGGGGTTGCATTTCGACCCGCCGCTCCTCGCCGCGCTCGCCGACGCCGGGATCGGCACAGCGTACGTGACACTGCACGTGGGCGCGGGCACGTTCCATCCGGTCACGCATGACGACCTCACGCGACACCGGATGCACAACGAGCACTTCGTCATTACGTCGGCAACGGCCGATGCCATCGGCGCCGCGCGCGCGCGCGGTGCGAATGTCGTCGCCATCGGCACGACGACGCTGCGCGCGCTGGAGTCCGCCGCCGACGACGACGGTCACGTCGCCGCGGGCGCGGCGCAGACGTCGCTGTTCATCACGCCCGGCTACCGCTTTCGCGTGGTCGATCGCCTCGTCACCAACTTCCACCTGCCGCATTCGACGCTGCTGATGCTGGTGTCGGCGTTCGCGGGATACGACGCCATCCGGCGCGCCTATGCGCACGCCATTGCCGCGCGCTACCGTTTTTTCAGCTACGGTGATGCGATGTTGCTGTCGCGCGCGCCGCCAGCGCCTCCGCAAAATGCGTGAAGCGTCGCCATTCAACGACAAACAGCCAGGTTTGCCGACGAATATGCAACCGCGAGCCTTGTGCGAGGTCGCGTGAACACCATAAGACTTGTGAATGTGCGGCGGTATCGCTACCCTTGGCGCAACCTGTTAACCGGCGGTTACGCTACGCGCGACGCGTATCGGCACCGCGCCCCGTGAACATGCAATTTTCGCTGCGGCTCGCAGGGGCCGCCCTGGTCTCTTTCGCTTTGCTTGCCGCGGCGCTTCCCGCGTCGGCGGCGCGTATCGGCGTGCTGTCGAACCGCAATGCCGATGTCGTCGCCAACGATTTCGCCGCGCACTTCAGCGGGCATGCGTTCACCGCGGTCGACGTTTCGGGCGGCCCGCCGGACTTGGCGTCGCTGCTGGCCGCGTACGACGAGATCCTGCTGTTCGAGGACAACCTGTTCCAGCAGGCGCCGCTGGTGGGTGATCGCGTCTACCAGTTCGCGCAATCCGGCCGCCCGGTGATCCTGTCGACATTCTATGAGCAGGACCGCAGCGACCGCGCCGGCGTCAGCCTGCCGACGCCACACGGCTGGGGCCTGCTCGAATCGATCGACCCCAACACATCGGACACGATCGGTGCTTCGACGGCGCCGCGCACGCTGGATCCGGCATCGATTGTCGCGCACCCGCTGACCGCCGGCGTGACGTCGCTCTTCGCCAACAAGGGGCTTGCCGGCGGCAACCAGGCGAAGCCCGGCACGCTGGTGGTCGCGCGCTGGGCGCAGCCGAATGCCAACAACCAGCCCGATCCCGCCATTGCATTGCGCCTGTTCGCGTCCGCGTGCGTGATGCACGTGGCCATTGCCCCCGACTACAGCCTCTACGGCACGTTTGGCGTCGACTTCGGCGGCGACTTCTATCAGGTGTGGAAAAACGCCTTCGACTACGGCAGCGGCAACTGCGGGCGCGGCTGGCAGGTGCCGGCCATCACCGACGCGATGCTCGCCGCGCTGGCACTGTTGCTCCTCACGCTTGCCGCGTTGACGCTGCGCCGCCGCGCCGCGCGCTGAATCCGGCGCCGGTCGATGAAATTCGCGGTTTCCGCCACCGACGGGCGCGCCCGTCGGGGCCGGCTCGAGCTCGCGCACGGCAACGTCGATACACCGGTGTTCATGCCGGTTGGCACCTATGGAACCGTCAAGGCGATGGCGCCCGACGAGCTCATCGAGATCGGCGCGCAGATCGTCCTCGGCAACACGTTCCACCTGTGGCTGCGTCCCGGCACCGACGTCATCGCCGACCACAACGGGCTGCACCGCTTCATGGGCTGGTCGCGGCCAATCCTCACCGACTCCGGCGGCTTCCAGGTATGGAGCCTCGGCGCACTGCGCAAGATCGGCGAGGAAGGGGTCGCGTTCGCCTCACCGGTCAACGGCGACAAGCTGTTCCTGACGCCCGAGCGGTCGATGGAAATCCAGCGCGCGCTCGACTCCGACGTCGTGATGGCGTTCGACGAATGCACGGGCTACCCGTCGACGCACGACGAAGCGGCGCAGTCGATGCTGCTGTCGATGCGCTGGGCGCAGCGCTCGAAGGACGCACACGCCGGCAACGCCAACGCGCTGTTCGGCATCGTCCAGGGTGGCATGTTCGAGGACCTGCGCGACGAATCGGCGGCGGCGCTCGCGTCGATCGGCTTCGACGGCTACGCGATCGGCGGGTTGTCGGTGGGCGAGCCCAAGGAGGACATGCAGCGCGTCCTCGCGCACATCGCGCCACGGCTGCCGCAGGACCGCCCGCGTTACCTGATGGGCGTCGGCACACCCGAGGACATCGTCGACGCCGTCGCCTGCGGCGTCGACATGTTCGACTGCGTGATGCCGACGCGCAATGCACGCAACGGCTGGCTGTTCACGCGCTTCGGCGATGTCAAGATTCGCAACGCCGTGCATCGGCGCGACACGCGTCCGCTGGACGACACCTGCGAGTGCTACACCTGCCGCCATTTCAGCCGCGCGTACCTGCACCACCTGCAGCGCGTCAACGAAATCCTTGGCGCGCGGCTGGCGACGATCCACAATCTCCATTTCTACCTCGCGTTCACCGCGGAACTGCGCAAAGCGATCAGCGCGGGTTGCCTCGACGTCTATCGGGCGCAGTTCCGCCGCGACCGCACGTCCGTGCTAAAATAAACGGTTGATTTGGTGACGTTTTGCGACGCATCGCCGGCGGTGACGCGATTCACTGCGACTTGACCGCCAGCGCCGCGACAATCCCCTGCGATCGGGCGCTACGACCCGCCGCAAAGTACGCCGCTTCTGGAGATTCCAACGTGTTCATTTCTTCCGCATACGCCCAAGCGTCCGGCGCCACGTCGCAGGCCGACATGCTGACGTCGTTCCTGCCGATGATCGCCATCTTCGTGGTGTTCTATTTCCTGCTCATTCGCCCGCAGCAGAAGCGCGCGCGCGAACAGCGCGAGCTGCTGACGGCGCTCGAAAAGGGCAATGAAGTGGTGACCGGGGGCGGGCTCGTCGGCCGCATCTCCCGGCTGGGCGACCAGTACGTGACGATGGAGATCGCACCCAACGTCGAGGTCACCGTGCAGCGCGCTTCGGTCGCCCAGCTGCTGCCCAAGGGCACGCTGAAGAGCCTCTAGCCCGGCCGCCCGCGGCGCGATGCTGCGCGCGGGCCTGGCAACCCGACCCGGTGGCGGCGCGCGACGCCACCGGCCATCCCACAGTGCATCGCCTCGATCCGTCATGAACCGATATCCTCTCTGGAAGTACATCGTCATCGTCGCGGCACTGGTAGTGGGCGTGCTGTTCGCGCTTCCCAACCTGTTCCCCGAAGTGCCCGCGGTGCAGGTGTCGACGTCGAAGGCGGGGGTCAAGATCGACTCGACGACGCTCGCCACCGTCGAATCGATGCTCAAGGCCGGCAACATCGAGTTTCGCGGCGAGGAGCTCGATCCCATCGGCGTCAAGGTGCGCTTCAACGACGCCGATGCGCAAGGCAAGGCCAAGGACCTGCTGCAGGCCAAGCTCAATCCGGATGCGAAGAACCCCGACTACATCGTCGCGCTGAACCTCGTGTCGTCGTCACCGCATTGGCTCGCGTCGATCGGCGCGCTGCCGATGTATCTAGGGCTGGACCTGCGCGGCGGCGTGCATTTCCTGCTGCAGGTCGACATGAAGGGTGCGCTGGAAAAATCCGCCGACCGCTACACCAACGACATCCGCTCGCTGATGCGCAGTGAGAAGATCCAGTACGCGGGCGTGACGCGCGAAGGCGGCAACGTGGTCGTGCGCTTCCGCGACAACGCCGAACGCGCCAAGGCGCGGCTCGTGATCGACAAGAACTATCCCGACCTCACCGAACGCGAAGTCGATACCGCGGCCGACGACCTGCGGGTCTACGCGACGCTGCGGCCCGAGGCGCTGAAGCGCATCCAGGACGGCGCCGTGCAGCAGAACATCCAGATCCTGCGCAACCGCGTCAACGAGCTCGGCGTCGCCGAGCCGATCGTCCAGCAGCAGGGCGCCGACCGCATCGTCGTGCAGCTCCCCGGCGTCCAGGACACGGCGCGCGCCAAGGACATCCTGGGTCGCACCGCGACGCTCGAAGTTCGCATGGTCAACGACGACCCGGGCGTGCTCGACGCCGCGCTCAACGGCAACGTGCCGGTGGGCAGCGATCTCTTCAAGGACCGCAACGGCATCCCCAGCGTCGTGCGCCGCCAGGCGGTGCTGACCGGTGACCGCATACAGGATGCGCAGCCCGGCTTCGACAGCCGCAACAACCAGCCGATAGTGAGCGTCAACCTGGACGCGTCCGGTGGCCGCATCATCCGCGACATCTCGCGCGAGAACCTGAAGAAGCGCATGGCGATCCTGCTGGTCGAGAAGAACAAGACCGAGCTCATCACCGCGCCGACGATCCAGGAGGAGCTCGGCGCGCGCTTCCAGATCAGCGGCCAGATGACCACGCGCGAGACCAAGGACATCGCACTGCTGATGCGCGCGGGCGCGCTGGCCGCGCCGATGGAAATCGTCGAGGAACGCACGGTCGGGCCGTCGCTCGGCGCCGAGAACATCACCAAGGGCTTCGACTCGGTCAAGCACGGCTTCATCGTGCTGGCCATCTTCATCTGCGTCTACTACATGTTGATGGGGGTGATCTCGACGCTGTCGCTGTCGATCAACCTGCTGCTGCTGGTCGCCGTGCTGTCGATGATCCAGGCGACGCTGACGCTGCCCGGCATCGCCGCCATCGCGCTGACGCTGGGGATGGCGATCGACGCCAACGTGCTGATCAATGAGCGCATCCGCGAGGAGCTGCGCTGGGGTGCTACGCCGCATGCGGCGATCCACGCCGGCTACGAGCGCGCGTGGGGCACGATTCTCGACTCGAACGTGACGACGATGATCGCCGGCATCGCGCTGCTGATCTTCGGTTCCGGCCCGGTGCGCGGCTTCGCCGTCGTGCACTGCCTCGGCATCCTGACGTCGATGTTCTCGGCGGTGTTCATCTCGCGCGGCATCGTCAACCTGATCTACGGCAATCGAAAGAAGCTCGACAAGATCTCGATCGGCCAGGTGTGGCGGCCTGCCGGCACCGCTGTCGCCGCGAAAAAGCACGCGACGTGACGCGAAGCTCCTGCCGCTAACCTCGAATCCGCGAACCGACCATGGAATTCTTCCGATTCAAGAACGACATCCCGTTCATGCGGCATGCGTTGGTGTTCAACGTCATCTCGGCGATCACCTTCCTGCTCGCGATCTTCTTCCTCGCGCACCGCGGCCTCAACTTCGGCGTCGACTTCAAGGGCGGCACCGTCATCGAGGTCGAGTATGCGCACGCCGCCGATTTCGACCACGTGCGCGCGGCGGTCGACACGCTGAAGCTCGGCGAGTACTCGGTGCAGCGCTTCGGCAACGAGCAGACCGCGCTGATCCGCCTGCCGCTCAAGGAAGGCGTGTCGAGCGCCAAGCTTTCCGACGACGTGATGCGCGTGCTGAAGGCCGACGATCCTTCGGCGACGCAAAAGCGCGTCGAATTCGTCGGGCCCCAGGTCGGCAAGGAGCTCTACGAGAACGGCGCGCTGGCGCTGCTGCTGGTGGCGATCGGCATCGTCGCCTACCTTGCGATTCGATTCGAATGGCGCTTTGCGTTGTCGGCCATCATCGCCAACCTGCACGACGTCGTGATCATCCTGGGCTTCTTCGCGTTCTTCCAATGGGAGTTCTCGCTGCCGGTGCTGGCGGCGGTGCTCGCGGTGCTCGGCTATTCGGTCAACGAGTCGGTGGTGATCGCCGACCGGATCCGCGAGAACTTCCGCAAGATGCGCAAGGCCACGGTCGTGCACGTCATCGACAATGCGATCACGACAACGATGTCACGCACGATCATCACGCACGGGTCGACGCAGATCATGGTGACGTCGATGCTGATCTTCGGTGGCGAGACGCTGCACTACTTCGCGCTGGCGCTGTCGATCGGCATCCTGTTCGGCATCTACTCGTCGGTGCTGGTGTTGGCGCCGCTGGTGATGTGGATGGGCGTGTCGCGCGAGGACCTCGTCAAGGCCGACAAGAAGCGCGACGGCACGGGCGCGGAAAAGATCCTGCCCTAGCACGGCGCGGTATCGGCAAACGCGCGAGAGCCCACACGCCGTGCTGACCACGCTCATCTACTCGCTGCTGTCGCTCGACCAGTCGATCGCGCTGCTGGCGACGCAATACGGCGTGTGGTTCTACGCGATCCTCGCCGCCGTCATCTTCGCCGAGACGGGGCTCGTCGTCTTTCCGTTCCTGCCGGGCGATTCGGTGCTGTTCCTCGCGGGCACCGTCATTGCGTCCGCGGGTCTCGATGTTCACCTCCTGGTGTTCGTGCTTTCGCTCGCCGCGATCGCCGGCGACTCGGTCAACTATGCAATCGGTCGCTACATCGGCCCACGCGTATTCGAGCGGCCGGATTCGCGCTGGCTGCGCCGGGAGCACCTGCTGCGCACGCAACGCTTCTACGATCGGCACGGCGGCGCAACGATCATCATCGCGCGCTTCGTTCCCATCATCCGCACGTTCGCGCCGTTCCTGGCCGGCGTCGCCAGCATGCCGTACCCGCGCTTCCTCGCGTACAACGTCGTCGGCGGCATCGTGTGGATCGCGGCGCTCACGTACGCCGGTTACTTCCTCGGCAACATTCCGTGGGTCAAGCAGAACCTGTCGCTGATCCTCGCCGCCATCATCGTCGTGTCGCTGATTCCCGCCGCGGTGACATACCTGCGCGAGCGCCGGCGCGGCGGCTGAATTAAGCTCGCCGCTGCCGGACAAGTCTTCCCTCCCGCTTGCGGGAGAGGGTCGGGGTGGGGGCCCGCGCGGGAGTCAGACGCGCTTTGCAAGCGCGGCAGCGAGTCCGATGTAGCTTGCCGGCGTCAGCGCCTTGAGCCGCGCCTTGGCATCGGCCGGCAGCGCAAGATCGTCGATGAACGCGTGCAGGGTCTCGCGCGTCATGCCGGTCCTGCCGCGCGTCAGCGCCTTCAGCTTTTCGTAAGGCGTGTCGATCGCGTAGCGTCGCATCACCGTCTGGATGGGCTCGGCGAGCACCTCCCAGTTGGCGTCGAGATCCTGCGCGATGCGCACGGCGTCGACATCGAGCTTGGCCACGCCCTGCCGCAGCGACATCCATCCCAGCAACGCGTGGCCGAGGGCGACGCCCATGTTGCGCAGCACCGTCGAGTCGGTCAGGTCGCGCTGCCAGCGTGAGATCGGCAGCTTGTCGGATAGGTGCCGCAGCATCGCCGTGGCCAGGCCGAGGTTGCCCTCCGAATTCTCGAAGTCGATCGGATTGACCTTGTGCGGCATCGTTGACGAGCCCACTTCGCCTTCGCGCAGCCGCTGGCGGAAGTAGCCGAGCGACACGTAGCCCCAGATGTCGCGGTCGAGGTCGACGAGGATCGTGTTGATGTGAGCAATCGCATCGCAATACTCGGCGATGCCGTCGTGCGGCTCGATCTGCGTCGTGTACGGATTGAATTCGAGGCCCAGATGCACGACGGTCCGCGCCGCGAGGCGTTCCCAGTCGACGTCCGGGTAGGCGACGACGTGCGCGTTGTAGTTGCCGACCGCGCCGTTCATCTTGCCCTTGACGACGACGTGCCCGAGCGCGGTGATCGCGCGATCGAGTCGCGCGACGACGTTGGCGATCTCCTTGCCGAGCGTCGTGGGCGTTGCCGGCTGTCCGTGCGTGCGCGCCAGCATGGCCACGTCGGCGTGCGCATGTGCGAGCGCTCGCAGGTCGGCGGTGATGAGGTGCAGCGCCGGCAACAGGATGTCGCGGCGCGACTCGGCGAGTGCCAAGCCGTGCGCAAGATTGTTGATGTCTTCGGACGTGCAGGCGAAATGCAAGAACTCGCGAACGTCCGCCACGCCGGCGACGTCGGCGAGCCGCTCCTTCAGCCAGTATTCGACCGCCTTGACGTCGTGGTTGGTCTTGCGCTCGATGTCCTTGATGCGCGCCGCGTCGTCGGGTGAAAATGCAGCGCCGATCGCGTCGAGCGCACGGCGTGTCGCCGCGTCGAACGCGGGCACTTCGGCGATGCCCGGCTCGTCGGATAGCGCCACGAGCCATGCGAGCTCGATGCGCACGCGCTGGCGAATGAGCGCGAACTCGCTGAAGTGATCACGCAGCGCCGCGACCTTCGCCTGATAGCGCCCGTCGAGCGGCGACAATGCGAGAATCGCGGCATGGGACATGCGATCGAGTCTAGCATGGCGGACACACTTTTCACCTCGGCCCGCGGCGCATGCCGCCCGGTATAATCGGCACCGATGCTTACGCTGATTTCCTCACCGACAAGTCCTTTCGCACGCAAGGTGAGGATCGCGCTCGCCGAAAAAAAAATCGAGTACGATCTCGTCGAAACGTCGCCCTGGGATGCGCAGTCGCCGGTGCAGGCGGCCAATCCGCTGGGCAAGGTTCCGGTGCTGACACTCGACGACGGCACGCAGATCTTCGATTCGCGCGTGATCGTCGAATACATCGACAGCGTGAGTCCGGTGTCGCGGCTGATACCCGAGCCGGCGCGCCAGCGCATCGCCGTCAGGAAGTGGGAAGCGCTCGCCGACGGCGCCTGCGATGCGCTGGTGCTCTTTGTCAACGAGGGCCGGCGCCCCCCCGCGCAGCGCAGTGATGCATGGTCGGCGCGGCAACGGCACAAGGTTGAGTCGGCGGTCGCCGAAATGGCGGGCGAGCTGGCTGAACGGTCGTGGTGCAACGGCGAGGCCTATACGCTCGCCGACATCGCCGCTGGCTGCGCGCTGGGCTATATCGAGTTGCGGCTCGCCGACTTCGATTGGCGTGACCGCTATCCCAATCTCTCGCGGCACGCCGACAAGCTCGCGAAGCGCGCCGCGTTCGTCGAAACGCAGATACCCGCGGCGGGCTAGCAGCCGCCCGTCATTGCCGCCAAACCGCCGTCATTGCTGCGAAAGCGCCGTCATTCCCGCGAAACCGCCGTCATTCCCGCGAAAGCGGGAACCGAGTGTCGTTCACGCGTCGCCGCAAAGCCACCGGATCCCCACTTTCGCGGGGATGACGGCAGCTATGCACACGCACGTCGCTGAACCCCGGCGTTCGCGAGGATGAGGCACTTGTACGCACGTTACATCGCTGCATCCGGGATGTGGCGAGCATGACGTCGTTTCGGCAAATCACATCGACTGCTTGAGCTGCTCGAGGATCGCGGGATTTTCCAGCGTCGACGTGTCCTGCGTGATCGTCTCGCCCTTGGCGAGCGATCGCAGCAGGCGCCGCATGATCTTGCCCGAGCGCGTCTTCGGCAGGTTGTCGCCGAAGCGGATGTCGCGCGGCTTGGCGATGGGGCCGATTTCCTTGCCCACCCAATCGCGCAGCTCCCTGGCGATCTTCTGCGCGGCGTCCCCTGTCGGCCGTGCGCCCTTTAGCACGACGAACGCGCAGATCGCCTCGCCCGTCATGTCGTCGGGACGGCCGACGACGGCGGCTTCGGCGACGCCCGGGTTCGCCACCAGCGCCGACTCGACTTCCATCGTGCCGAGCCGATGTCCCGACACATTGAGCACGTCGTCGATGCGGCCCATGATCGTGAAGTAACCGTTCTTCTTGTCGCAGACCGAGCCGTCGCCGGCGAGATACAACCGCCCGCCCAGCTCCTCGGGCCAGTAGCTCTTGCGATAGCGCTCGGGGTCGCCCCAGATCGTGCGGATCATCGCTGGCCATGGCCGCTTGATCACCAGCATGCCGCCCTGGCCGTTTGGCACGTCATGCCCGGCCTCGTCGACGATTTTCGCGACGATTCCCGGCAGTGGCAGCGTGCACGAACCCGGGCGCAGCGCGGTGATGCCGGGCAGCGGCGAGATGACGATGCCGCCGGTCTCGGTCTGCCACCACGTGTCGACCACCGGGCAGCGACCGCCGCCGACATTGGTGAAGTACCACATCCATGCCTCGGGATTGATGGGCTCGCCGACCGAGCCCAGCAGGCGCAGGCTCGACAGGTCGTAGCGCGACGGGTGCACGTTCGGGTCGCCGTCGGCAAGCTTGATCAGCGAACGGATCGCCGTCGGCGCCGTGTAGAAGATGTTCACCTTGTGCTTCTGGATCGTTTCCCAGAAGCGGCCCGCGTTCGGATGGGTCGGCACCCCCTCGAACACGACTTCGGTCGCGCCCACTGCCAGCGGGCCATAGCAGATGTACGAGTGGCCGGTCACCCAGCCGATGTCGGCCGTGCACCAGAACACGTCCTGCGGCTTGATGTCGAACACCCACTTCATCGTCAGCGCGCACCACATCAGGTATCCACCTGTCGAGTGCTGGACGCCCTTCGGCTTGCCGGTCGATCCCGACGTGTAGAGGATGAACAGCGGATGCTCGGCGCCGACCCATTCCGGCGGACAGGTATCCGCCTGGCGTGCGGTCAGCTCGTGCATCCACAGGTCGCGCTTCGCAGTCATGTCGACCGTGTTGCCGGTGCGCCGGTAAACCACGACATTCTTCACGTGCTCGCAGCCGCCCATCGCCAACGCTTCGTCGACGATCGCCTTGATCGGCATCGCCTTGCCACCGCGCATCTGCTCGTCGGCGGTGATCACGCAGTTGGCGCCGGCATCGATGATCCGCTCGTGCAGCGACTTCGCCGAAAACCCGCCGAACACGACCGAATGCGGCGCGCCGACGCGCGCGCACGCCTGCATCGCCACCACGCCCTCGATCGACATCGGCATGTAGATGACGACGCGATCGCCCTTGCGTACGCCGATCTCCCTGAGCCCGTTGGCCATGCGGCACACGCGATGATAGAGCTCGCGATAGGTGACCTTGGCGACCACGCCGTCGTCACGCTCGAATATGATCGCGACCTTTTCGGCATTGCCGTTGTCGAGATTGCGATCGAGGCAGTTGTACGACGCATTGAGCTCGCCGTCGGCGAACCATTCGTAGAACGGCGCCTTCGAATCGTCGAGCACCTTGGTGAACGGCTTGTGCCAGTCGAGCGTTTCGCGGCCGAGACGCGCCCAGAACCCGGTGAAGTCGCGCTCGGCTTCCGCGTTCATGGCCGCGAAATCCGCGGCCTTGACGTTCGCCTGTGCCGTCCACGCGGCCGACGGCGGAAACAGGCGGTCTTCTTGCGAAACGGAATCGATGTTGGCCATGCGGCAATACCCCCGGGAAGTGTTGCGATGCCGGCACGCGATTGCAATCGGCTGGCGCTTCGGTCCCTCGGAGTCTACCCAATGCGGTGCAGTGGGTGCAAACCGCAGCGCGCACCGGCGAGCTCCGCCGCAACGCGAATTTCCCGCACGCCCGATGTTAAAATCGACGCATTCTCAATCGCTTAGCGCGTCGATTTCACCATCTCGCATCCGCTGCGCGGCATTCACGGTGCCGGACTGAAATCGATCAATTGAGGTTGAAATCCGTCAATTGGGTCGGAGTAAAAACGGCTGTTTTTACTCCGACCCCAATTGAAGGGTTACGCCGGCTCCGTGAGCGGCCGCATGCTTGGGCGCACGCCCGCCATATGGCACGATGCGTGCTTCTGCATTTCGGGATGTATTCGTGAATCCGCCGGCTGCGAGGCTCGCCCGCGGCCACGAGCGCGCGACTGACCGAGGGGTGCGTTGGCATGGGTTCGCAGGTCTGGCAGCGTTCCGGAGCATTCCGGTGATCGGCAGCCGCATCCACGCCCGACGCGGGCCGGTGCTGGCGCTGGCGCTCGCCTGCGCCGCCACGCCGTTCGCGAACGCGCAGCGTCTGATCGTCGTCAGCTCGTCGGATTCGCTGGCCAACACGCGCGTGATCGCGGGCATGCAGAAGATGCCTGGCTGGACGGTAGAATCGATGCGCATCGGCAAGCCCGACAGCGCGCAGCTCGCGGCGTTGAGCCGCGCCGCGGCCGGCACGGCGATCGTCGCGCTGGGCGCGCACGCCGCGCAATACGTGGCGCAGGCCGGCTCCGCCGCACCCACGATCGATTGCATGGTGCAAGGCGATCTTCCCGGCACGATGATGGCGCCGGTCGTGCCGCTGGCGATCCCGATCGACACGCAGATCAGCTGGATGCGACGCCTGCTACCCGCAGCGCGCAAGGTGGCCATCCTTTTCAATCCCGCGCAAAACGCGCGCACCGTCGCCGATGCAGCGCGTCAACTGGTGGCCGCCGGCTACACGGTGATGGCCGAGCCGGTGCTGTCACCGGAAGGATTGCCGCCCGCGCTCGTCAAGATCGGCAACGCCGACGCGCTGCTCGCGATTCCCGACAGCACTGTCTACTCACCCGAGCTGGCCAAGGGACTGCTGCTCTACATGTATCGCAGCAACACGCCGATCATCGCGACGACGGACGCCTGGGTGCGCGCGGGCGCGCTCTACGCGCTCGAATGGGATTACGTGAAGCTGGGCGGCTATTGCGCCGAGCTCGCCGCGCAACTCGTGGCGCCGGCGCGCAACGCCACGTCGCCGTCGATGCCCGCGCCGCAGGTCAGCGTCAATCGGCGCGCCGCCGCGCAGCTGCGCGTCAAATGGGATGCCGCGTCACTCACCGGCGTCGACCACGTCCATGACTGACGCTTCGCTCGACACCGAAGGCGACGCGCTGCAGAAGCGTGGCGTGCTGCGGCGTTTTCGCCGGCACCTGTCGCCGCTCGCGACCGACACCATTTCGCCGATCAATCTGCCGCCGATCGGCCTCGGCCTGTTCACCAAGCTGCAGCTGCTGACGGTGGGACTGATCTTCCTCACTGCGGCGACGATCTCCGGCTATCACGTGTGGCAACAGTCACGCGAGGAAGCGCAGCAGCTGCGCACGCAAGGCAGCATCGTCGCGATCATGCTTGCCGACCTTGCCGAGTACGACGTCTATACGCGCAACCAGCCGCAGTTGTCGGCGCTGCTCGACAGCCTGGGCGACCAGGGCGATGTTGCCTACGTCAGCGTCGTCGATGCCGGCGGCCGGCCGCTCGCGACGCGTTTCCTCGACACCAACATAGCCGGCCTCACGCTGCCGGAGATTCGCGTCGTGCACGTGCTCGACAGGAGCGCAGCTTTCTCCGAAAGCGAGCTGACGCTGCACAACCAGCGCTACTTCGACATCGTGTCGCCCGTCGGCGCCGCGCACGATGCGGTGGCGCTCGATCCCACCGCGCCCACGGCCACGGCGGTAACGACAGCGGCCAAGGCGTCGAGTCCGATCGGGTTCGTGCGCGTCGGCATGTCGTTCGAAGGACGCAGCGACCGCATCCGCGCGAGCCTGCTGGGTGCGTTGCTCGCGGTGTCCGTGGTGACGTTGCTCGCACTGCTGGCGACGATGTTCCTGACACGCCGCCTCGTGGCGCCGATGCGCCGCCTGATCCGCGCCGCGCGCGCGGTCGGCAGCGGCCGCCTCGACGTCTACGTGCCCGCGAGCTCCTCCGACGAAATGGGCCTGCTGACGCACACGTTCAACCACATGACGCAGCGACTCGCCGAATCGCAGTCGCAGGTGTCGTCGTATCAACGCACGCTGGAAGACAAGGTCGCGCAGCGCACCAAGGAACTCGAGATCGCGACAGCGCATGCCTACAAGCTCGCGCAGCACGACATCCTCACCGGGTTGCCGAACCGCTCGCTGCTCAACAATCGCCTGAAGCAGATCCTGTCGCAGGCGCAACGCGAGCACGCGCAGGTCGCCTGCATGTTCCTGGACTTCGACCACTTCAAGCGCATCAACGACACGCTGGGACACGATGCCGGCGACCAGCTGCTGCAGGCGATCGCGCAGCGGCTGACGAGCGCGGTACGCGAAAGCGACACCGTCGCGCGGCTCGGCGGCGACGAGTTCGTCATCGTGCTGCCCGACCTCGACCCCGCGCACGCGACGTTCGAAGTGATGGCGGTGATGTCGCGCATCCGCGAATCGTTCCTCGCGCCGTTCCGCCTCGCCAACCAGGTGCCCACGCTCACGTGCTCGATCGGCGTGTCGATCTATCCGCTGGATGCGCAGGATTCGGCGACGCTGATCAAGCAGGCCGACACGGCGATGTACGCCGCCAAGGAAGCGGGCCGCAACGCGTACCGCTTCTACACCGCCGACATGAACGCGCGCGTGCAGCAGCGGCTGCAGCTCGAGACCGACATGCGCCGCGGCCTGATGGACGACGAGTTCTTCCTCGTCTACCAGCCGCAGGTGGAGATGCGCACCGGCCGCGCATCGGGCGTCGAGGCGCTGTTGCGCTGGCGCGATCCCGAGCGCGGGGTCATCGCGCCGGCGGAGTTCATTCCGGTCGCCGAGGAATCCGGCATGATCCAGGCGCTCGGCGCGCGCGTGCTGCGCGACGCGTGCCGGCAGGTGATGCAGTGGCACAACTCGGGCATGATCCTGCGCCTGTCGGTCAACCTGTCAGTGCAGCAGTTGCAGCACGACAGCTGGCTGTCGATCGTCGAGGAAGCGCTGGCGTCGTCGCAACTGCCGCCGAGCTACCTCGACCTCGAGATCACCGAAAGCGTGATCATCACGCACCCCGAAAAGGCGGTGGCGACGCTGATCAAGCTGAAGCAGATGGGCGTGTCGATCACCGTCGACGACTTCGGCACCGGCTATTCGTCGCTGTCGTACCTCGCGCGGCTGCCGATCCAAAGCGTCAAGATCGACCAGCGCTTCGTGCGCGGCCTCGAACAGAACCGCAACGACGAGGCGATCACGCAGGCGATCATCGCGCTGTCGCATTCGCTCAACCTGCGCGTGATCGCCGAAGGCGTCGAGACCACCGCGCAATACGAATTCCTGCGCCGGCACGGTTGCGAGGAAGCGCAGGGATTCCTGATTTCGCGGCCGCTCGAGCCGCCGGACTTGCGCCAATGGTGGGACGCCCGCGAACGCGGCATCGATAACGCGCAACAACAGCCGGACCTGTGGCGCGCGTCGGGGTTCAACCAATCGGTATGACCGTCATTCCCGCACGTCGGCCGTCATTCCCGCGCAAAACTGCCGTCATTCCCGCGTAGAACTGCCGTCATTCCCGCGTAGAACTGCCGTCATTCCCGCGTAGAACTGCCGTCATTCCCGCGAAAGCGGGAACCCAGTGTCGTTGCCCGTCATTCCCGCGTAAAAACTGCCGTCATTCCCGCGAACGCGGGAACCCAGTGTCACGGCATGCGATGCCTCAAGTCTCACGCACGTCGAATACGTAACGTGCCGCCGCATCCTGCGCCAGGGCCTCCGTGAGGAACGGCATCACGGCGCCGATTTCCTCGGCCGATTTCCAGGGCGGGTTGACGACGACGAGCCCGCTTCCGTGCAGTCCGAACCGCTCGGGCGAAGGCGCCTGCACCTGCAACGCGACGTGCAGGTAGTCGGTACCCGCCGCGCGCACCAGCCGCGCCGGAAGCTCCTGCGCCTCGCGCCGCGCCAGCATCGGATACCAGACGACATACGTTCCGGTGGCAAAACGCTCGAGCCCGCCGCGCAACGCCGTCAGTACCGCGCGATAGTCGGTGCCCACTTCGTAAGACGGGTCGATCAGCACCAGTCCGCGTCGCGACAGCGGCGGCAGCACCGCGGCAAGTCCCGCGAATCCATCGCCGGCGTCGACGCGCACGCGCCGTCCCGCCTCGCTGAATTCCTGCTGCAGCAACGCACTCTCGGTGCTGTGCAATTCGTACAGGCGCAAATGGTCGGTGGCACGCAGCGCATCGGCGGCGATGCGCGGCGAACCGGGATAGCGCTGCAGCATGCCGTCGGGGTTGAGCGTGCGCACTGCGGCGACATAGTCGGCGACCACTTCGGGAAGGTCCGCGCGTTGCCACAACCGGGCGATGCCCGACTCGAACTCGGCATTCTTCGCGGCGAATCCCGAATCGAGCGCGTAGCTGCCGGCGCCGGCATGCGTGTCGACGAACAGCAGCGGCTTGTCCTTGCGCTTCATGTGCCGCAGCAGCCGCAGCAGCACGACGTGCTTCAGCACGTCGGCATGGTTGCCAGCGTGGAAGCCGTGCCGGTAGCTCAGCATGCGTCGCGTGTCACGACGGCGCGGATGCGCCGGCGACGGGCGCAATCGGACGGCGCGCATACCAGGTCACGACGCCGGCGATCAGCGCGAGGAACGGCAGCGCGCCCCAGTTCATTGTCTGCCATCCGGCCGCCGACACCAGCGCACCGGACGAAAACGACGACAATCCCATGATGGTGAACATGATGAAGTCGTTGGCGCCTTGCGTGCGCGCCTTTTCCGACGGCGCGTACGCATCGGTCAGCAGCGTCGTGCCGCCCGTGTACATGAAATTCCAGCCGCAGCCGACGAGCACCAGCGCGGCGACGAAGTGCGCGATCGTCGTGCCGGTCAGCGCGACCGCCGCGCCACCCGTCATCACGGCGACGCCGGCGAGAATGACCGGCAATACGCCGAAGCGCGCGATCAGGCTGCCGGTGACGAAGCCCGGCGCGTACATGCCGACCACGTGCCATGAAATGACGAGCGCCGCCGACGAGTAGGGAAGGCTGCAGAAGTCCATCGCCAGCGGCGTCGCCGTCATCAGCAGGTTCATCAGGCCATAGCCGAGGCCCCCGGACACTGCGGCGACGATGAACACCGGTTGCCGCACGATCTCGCGCAACGGCCGGCCGCCGCCGGCGCGTTCGGCGGCCGTGGGCTTCGGCACGTCGACGCGCGATTGCACGGCGAGCGCGACCACCGCGACTACCGCGAGCAGCATGAACGAGCCGAGAAAGGGCGCCGCGAACAGGTCCTTGCCCCAGCGCGTGATCGCCGGCCCGAGGAAGCCGCCGGCGATGCCCCCCGCGAGCACCAGCGAAATCGCGCGCGCCTTGTCAGCCTTCGCAGCGACTTCGGTCGCGGCGAAGCGATATTGCAGGCCCACTGCGTTGTAGATGCCGATCACCGCGGTCGCGGCGCAATACAGCGCGAAGCTGCGCATCGACAGCGCCAGGACGGCGAGCGCGCAGCCGCAGATGTTGATCGTCGCGCCGGCCATGAAGCCGCGGCGCCGGCCGACGCGCGCCATCCACAGCGACATCGGCATCGTCGACAGCGCCGAACCGAGCACGTACGTCGTCGCGCCGAGCGTCGCGAGCGTCTTGGTGTCGACCAGCGAATAGCCGACGAGCCCGTTCATCGCGATGAGACCCGCCGCATTGGTGAGCAGCAGCGCCTGGCAGCAGGCGAGCAGGAAGATGTTGCGGTAGGACGTCGTCGTCATGGTGCTTGCCAATGGGCGGTCAGCTCGCCTGCAACACCTGCGCATGCAGGCGCATGTGCTCCTCGACGAACGTCGCGACGAAATGATAGCTGTGGTCGTAGCCGTCGCGCCGCCGCAAGTCGAGCGCAACCGTGGCGGACGCGCACGCTTGCTCCAGCAACTCGGGCTTCAGTTGCGTCTCCAGGAACGGATCGTCGGTGCCCTGGTCGACGCGGATCGGCGGCCCGATCCAGCCGCGGCTTTCCACCAGCGCGGTGGCGTCGTAGTCGCGCCACGCTTCGCGGTCGTCGCCGAGATAGCCACCGAACGCCTTCGTCCCCCATGGGCAGCGCATCGGCGACGCGATCGGCGCGAACGCCGACACCGATGCGAAGCGCTCGGGATTGCGCAGCGCGACGACCAGCGCGCCGTGGCCGCCCATCGAGTGGCCGAAGACTGCGCAGCGTTGCGTGTCCACCGGAAAATGCGCGGACACAAAATCGGGCAGCTCCGCGCTCACGTACGAGTACATCCGGTAATGCTCCGACCACGGCGGCCGTATCGCATCGACATAGAAGCCCGCGCCTTCGCCGAAGTCGCTCGCATCGTGGTCGCCCGGCAATCCGAGCTTGCGCGGGCTCGTGTCGGGAACGATCAGTGCGACGCCCAGCTCCGCCGCCACGCGTTGCGCACCCGCCTTGATGGTGAAGTTCTCCTCGGTGCACGTCAATCCCGACAGCCACATCAGCGCCGGCACGCGCTGCGTCGTCGCCTGCGGCGGCAGGTACAGCGCGAAGCGCATCGGGCATTGCGTGACCAGGGATTCGTGGACGTAGACATCCTGGATACCGGCAAACATCCGGCTGCGCGACACTCGCCGCGGCAGGCCCGTTGCCGTATTCAATACGCCACCACCGCGCGGATCGACTTGCCCGCGTGCATCAGGTCGAAGCCCTCGTTGATCCGATCGAGCGGCAACACGTGGGTGATCAGGTCGTCGATGTTGATCCTGCCATCCATGTACCAGTCGACGATCTTCGGCACATCGGTGCGCCCGCGCGCGCCGCCGAACGCCGTGCCCTTCCACACGCGGCCGGTGACGAGCTGGAACGGGCGCGTGCGGATTTCCTGTCCCGAACCGGCGACGCCGATGATCACCGACACGCCCCAGCCGCGATGCGTGCATTCGAGCGCCTGGCGCATCACGTCGACGTTGCCGATGCACTCGAAGCTGTAGTCGGCGCCACCGCCGGTGAGCTCGACGAGATGCGCGACGAGGTCGCCGCCGACGTCGCGCGGATTGACGAAATGCGTGAGGCCGAACTTGCGGGCGAGCGCTTCGCGCGCAGGATTCATGTCGACGCCGACGATCATGTTGGCACCGACCATCCGCGCGCCCTGCACGACGTTGAGGCCGATGCCGCCGAGCCCGAAGATCACCACGTTGGCGCCTGGCTCGACCTTCGCGGTGTTGATCACCGCGCCGATGCCGGTAGTGACACCGCAGCCGATATAGCAAACCTTGTCGAACGGCGCGTCGTCGCGGATCTTCGCGACCGCGATCTCCGGCAGCACGGTGAAATTGGCGAACGTCGAGCAGCCCATGTAGTGATGCAGCGGCTCGCCGTTCAGCGAAAAGCGGCTGCTGCCGTCAGGCATCAGTCCGTTGCCCTGCGTCGCGCGAATGGCCGTGCACAGGTTGGTCTTGCGCGACAGGCACGACTTGCATTGCCGGCACTCGGGCGTGTACAGGGGAATGACGTGGTCGCCCTTGCGAACGCTCGTGACGCCGGCGCCGACGTCGACGACGATACCGGCGCCCTCGTGGCCCAGGATCGCCGGAAACAGCCCCTCGGGGTCGGCGCCGGAGCGCGTGAATTCGTCGGTGTGGCAAATGCCGGTTGCCTTGATCTCGACCAGCACTTCGCCGGCGCGAGGGCCGTCGAGCGTGACGGTCTCGACGACCAGCGGTGCGCCGGCCTTGTGAGCGACTGCTGCGCGAACGTCCACCTCGATGCTCCCAGTAACGATGTGACAAGTCCCGAATCTAGCAAAACCGCGACGCCCGCCGCAGCCGGCGTGCAAGCAGCGCGCGGGGACTTGCGAAACGGCCCCGCATGACCAACTATGAACGCGAGTTGCAACTTCGACCGGAGCACCCGATGAACGACAGCCTGCACGTCATATGCCCGCATTGCGACACGACCAACCGAGTGCCGCGGGAGCGCCTCGGCCAGGCGCCGGTCTGCGGCCATTGCAGGAAGGCGTTGTTCGATGGCCATCCGCTCGCGTTGACCAGCGCCAACTTCGACGCCCACGTCGGGCGCAGCGACCTGCCCGTCGTCGTCGACTTCTGGGCCGACTGGTGCGGGCCCTGCAAGATGATGGCGCCGCAATTCGCGCGCGCGGCGGCGGACCTCGAGCCGCGCGTCCGCTTCGCCAAGCTCGACACCGAGGCGGCGCAGGACATCGCCGCGCGTTACGGGATCCGCAGCATTCCTACGATGATCGCGTTCCTGCACGGCAAGGAACTGGCGCGCCAGTCCGGCGCGCTGGACGCGGGCGCGATCGTGCGCTGGGTCACGCCGCTGGCGCCGGCCTAGGCGCGCCGATCGTCCGCGCCGATGTCCGCCGCCCGATCGATGTCGCGCAACACGCCGGCGTCGTCGACCTCGATCAGGCGCAGTGCTGCGCCCGCGCGCTCGACGACATCGCGGGCGCCACGATCCCCCTGCAGGTTCGCCAGCGCATCGGCGTAGGCGGATGAAAATCCCACCGGATTGCCGCGCCGCCCGCCACAGGCCGGCGCCACCATTGGCGCGCCGTCGCGCAGTGCATTCGCAAGCGCGGCGATCGTCGCCATCTGCAACCACGGCATGTCGGCGAGCGCGACCACCCAGCCATCGGCGTCACGCGATGCGTTGATCGCGCAGGCGAGGCTGTGACCCATTCCCGACGCGGCGTCCGCACACTCGATCACGCGCGCGCCGGCACTTCGCAGCAGCGCGCCCAACGCGACGTCGGTGCTGCGCACGACCGCAATCGTATCGGGCAGTGCGTCCACCAGGTGGCGGCACGCGATGACGCCCATCGGAACGTTGCCGGACGGCGAGCGAGGCTGCGAAGGGGAGACGCCCTCACCCGGATCCTCATCCGCACGTGGGAGAAGGTCCGGATGAGGGCGCTGCGCAATCGGATGGAGCAGCTTGTCGCCGCCGAAACGGCTGCCGCTTCCCGCCGCGAGCAACACGCCGACGATGCGCAAGCGCTACTCCGCCAATAACCGGAACTTGCCGTCCCTGACCGTCACCAGCACGCGCGCGCGTTCGTCCATGCCGTTGTGATTGGTCGGCGACATGTTGAACACGCCCTGGCAGCCGACGACCTCGTGCTCGTTCTCGAGCGCGTCGCGCAGCGCCGTGCGGAATGCCTCGGTGCCCGGCTTCGCAGCCTGCAGCGCTGCCGGGATGGCGCCCTCGAGCAAAAGCCCCGCATCCCAGGTATTGGCGCCGAACGTCGCCGGCACGTTGCCGAAGCGCTTCCGATACGCGTCGATGTACGCCTGCGCGACCTTCTTCGTCGGGTTCGTCGCGGGAATTTCGTCGATGACGAGCATCGGTCCTGCCGCGAGGATCGTTCCTTCGACCTTGTTCTTGCCGAGCTTGATGAAATCGTCGGTCGCCACCGCGTGCGTCTGGTAGATGCGTCCCTTGTAGCCCTGGTCGAACAGCGTCGCCTGCGGCAGCACCGCTGGACCGCCGACGGCGGCGATCAGCACGGCATCCGGATGCGCGGCCGTGAGCTTGAGCGCCTGCCCGGTCACGCTCTGGTCGGTACGCGCATAGCGCTCGATGCCGGTGATCCTGATGCCCGCCTTGTTGGCGAGACCGCCGAACACCTTGAACCAGTTCTCACCATAGGCATCGTTGAAGCCGATCATGCCTACGCTCTTGATACCGGTCTTCTGCATGCGCGCGATCAGCGCGGCGGCGATCAGGTCGTCGTTCTGCGTGGTCTTGAACACCCAGCGCTTCTTGGCGTCGAGCGGCTCGACGACGGCGGATGTGCCGACCGTGGCCATCATCGGCAGCTTGGCGTCGGCGATCACGTCGAGGATCGCGAACGCATTGGGCGTTGTCGACGGACCGATCAGCGCGTCGATGTGATCTTCCTGGATCAGCTTCTTGACGTTCTGCACGGCGCGCGTCGTGTCGCCGCCGTCTTCCAGCGAGATGTACTCGACGGGCTGGCCGGCGATCGTGCGCGGCAGGATCTCGCCGGTGTTCTTCTGCGGGATGCCAATTGCGGAAGTGGGACCGGTGGCGGAAACCATCAGGCCGATCCTGACCTGCGCGTCGGCGGAAGATGTCGCGAACGCCGAGGCCGCGACGACCGCGATGGCGAAAAGGCGATGCTTGAAGTGTCGGGACATGGCGGCAAGCGTAAGTGGGCCCATGCGAATCGTAGCAGGCCGAGTTCGCGCCAGTTGGAAGCTGGGCGGGCGAACCTACTTGTCCATCGGCAGCACGGCTGCGCGAGCCACCGATGCTATCGTGGCGAATGCCCGCATACGACGTCATCGTCATCGGCGCTGGTGCAGCGGGAATGATGTGCGCGGCGCAAGCCGGCCAGCGCGGCCGGCGCGTGCTGCTGATCGATCACTACCCGAAGCTCGGCGAAAAAATCCGCATTTCCGGTGGGGGCCGGTGCAACTTCACCAACGTCAACGCCGGACCCGGCAACTTCCTGTCGCAAAACCCCGATTTCTGCCGCTCGGCGCTGGCGCGCTACACGCCGCGCGATTTCGTCGCGCTGGTCGAGCGCCACGGCATCGCGTACCACGAGAAGAAGCTCGGCCAGTTGTTCTGCGACGATTCGGCGCAGGCGATCATCGCGATGCTGCGCGCCGAATGCGACGTCGGCAACGTCGAGTGGTGGATGCCGTGCAACATCGATGGGATTGCGCGCGACGGCGCTGGCTTTGCAGTCGCCACCGCGCGCGGAAGCGCGACCTGCGCGTCGCTCGTCATCGCCACGGGAGGCCTCACCGTGCCGAAGATCGGCGCTACATCATTCGCCTATCGCGTGGCCGAGCAGTACGGCATGGCCGTGGTGCCGCCGCGCCCGGCGCTCGTGCCGCTCGCGTTCGCCCCCGACGCGCTGGCGCGCTACGGCGATCTCGCCGGCGTGTCGATGGACGTCGCCATTCGCTGCGGCGATGGCCGCTTTCGCGAAAACCTGCTGTTCACGCATCGCGGCCTCTCCGGCCCGGCGATCCTGCAGATTTCGTCGTACTGGGATGGCAAGGCGGCGCTGCACATCGACCTGATGCCCGGCGTCGACGCGTCGACGTGGCTGCGCGCGTCGCAGCGCTCCACGCAGCGCCTCGACACGATGCTCGCCGAGCGGTGGCCGAAGCGCTTCGCGCAGCAATGGGCGGCGGCGCACACCGCGGCGAAGCCATTGCGCGAGATCGCCGATGCGCGACTGGCCGAGCTCGCCACGGCGATCCACGACTGGCCGGTGATGCCGTCCGGCACGCTCGGCTACCAGAAAGCCGAGGTCACGCTGGGCGGCGTCGATACGCGCCAGTTGTCGTCGCGCACGATGCAGGCGGAACGCGTGCCGGGCCTCCACTTCATCGGCGAAGCGGTCGATGTGACCGGGTGGCTCGGAGGCTACAACTTCCAGTGGGCGTGGGCGTCGGGGCACGCCGCTGGACAGGCGGCGTAGCGCGCCTACCGCGGTTGCGGCTTCGCGTATGTGCGCGAAGCTTCCGCACACCGCCAGCGCAAACGCTGCCGATGTTAAAATCGGAGTCGCTCTCGCGCATTTCGCGCACCCTCGCAATGGATTCCACGCCGCCTTTGTCGCCTCCGGTCGTCTCGACGCGCGCGCTGTTCTTCCGCTTTCTCGAAGTCGGCCTCTCGGGCTTCGGTGGCGTATTGCCGTTCGCGCATCGGATGATGGTCGAGCAACGCCGCTGGCTGAGCGAAGCCGAGTTCGCTGAAGTGCTATCGATCTCGCAGTTCCTGCCCGGCCCCAACATCGTCAACGTCGCGGTGATGGTCGGCCGGCGCTTCCAGGGTCCCAAAGGTGCGTTCGCCGCGGTGCTCGGGCTGATGCTGATGCCGATGGTCATCGTGCTCGCGCTTGCGCTCGTGTACGCGCGCTTCGCCGACGTCGAGCGCGTGCGCCATGCGTTCAACGGCATCGCCGCGGCGGCGTCGGGACTGGTGTTGGCGATGGGACTCAAGATGGCACGTGCGACGCGCGGCTCGTTGGTGGCGATGGCGATCGCCGCCGTGTCGTTTGTCGCCATCGGCATTGCGCGATGGCCGCTGCTGTGGGTGCTCGCGGTGATGGCGCCGGTGTCGATCGTCATCGCGTGGATGCGGCGCGCGCGATGATGCACCCGGCACTGCTCGAACTGACACTGCAATTCCTGACGCTGTCGCTGCTGTCGTTCGGCGGCGCCGCCGCGACGCTTCCGGACATCCACCGCCGTGTAGTCGACGTCCACCACTGGCTCACCAACGCCGAATTCACGCAGATGTTCGCGCTGTCGCAGGCAGCACCCGGACCCAACGTGCTGGTGGTGAGCCTGATCGGCTGGAAGGTGGCGGGAATCGCCGGCGGAATCGTCGCGATGGCGGCGATGTGCGCGCCGTCATCGCTGCTCACCTACTGGGTCGCGCATGCGGCCGACCGCTTTCGCGAAGCGCCGCTGCGGATCGCCATCCAGCGCGGGCTGCTGCCGGTCACCGTCGGCCTGATCGTCGCGTCGGGCTATGTGCTGATGCGCACCACCGATCACGGCGTGGTCGCCTTCGCGCTGACGCTGTTGACGACGGCGACGGTGGTCGCGACGCGCGTGCATCCGCTATGGCTGCTCGGCCTCGGCGGGCTCGTCGGCGCGCTCGGCTGGGTGTAGCGACGCGAGCTACTGCCCGAAGAATTCCTTGACCTTGTCGAAGAAATTCTTCGCGCGCGGGCTGTGCGCGGCGGGGTCGAGCTGCGTGATCTCCTCGAACTCGCGCAGCAGATCCTTCTGACGTGACGTGAGCTTGACCGGTGTCTCGGTCGACACGTGGCAATAGAGGTCGCCGGTCACCGAGCCGCGCACCGGGCGTATGCCCTTGTTGCGCAGCCGGAACACCTGCCCGGTCTGCGTTTCCGGGGGAATCTTGATCTTGGCGTGGCCGTCGAGCGTGGGAATCTCGAGCTCGCCGCCCAGCGCCGCGGTGGCGAAGCTGACCGGCAGCTCGCAATGCAGGTCCGCGCCGTCGCGCTGGAACATCGAGTGCGGCTTCAGGTTGACGACCACGTAGAGGTCGCCCGCCGGCCCGCCGTTGACACCCGCCTCGCCTTCGCCGGAAAGGCGGACGCGATCGTCCTGGTCGACACCGGCAGGAATCTTCACCGACAGCGTCTTGTGCTTGCGAACGCGGCCGGCGCCTTCGCAGGTCACGCAGGGCTCGGGGATGATCTTGCCGCTGCCATGGCATTGCGGACAGCTCTGTTGCAGCGAAAAGAACCCCTGCGACACGCGCACTTCGCCACGGCCATGACACGTCGGGCACTGCTTCGGCTGCGTGCCGGGCTTGGCGCCGCTGCCCTTGCACGTCGTGCATTGCTCCAGCGTCGGAATGCGGATCTTGGCTTCGGTGCCACGCGCCGCGTCTTCGAGCGACAGCTCCAGGTTGTAGCGCAGGTCGGCGCCGCGATAGACACCGTTGCCGCCGCGACCGCCACCGCCGCGCTGCTGGCCGAAGATCTCGCCGAAGATGTCGCCGAATGCGTCGGCGAAGCCCCCGAAGCCCTCGGCGCCGCGCGCGCCGGCGCCGAACGCCGCCGCCTGGTCAACGCCGGCATGGCCGAACTGGTCGTACGCCGCGCGCTTGCGCGCATCGGTCAGCACCTCGTACGCCTCCTTGCACTCCTTGAATTTCTCCTCGGAGTCCTTGTCGGTCGAGTTGCGGTCGGGATGGAACTTCATCGCCATGCGGCGATAGGACTTCTTGATGTCCTCTTCGCTCGCGTCGCGGTTGACGCCCAGTACCGAGTAATAGTCGCGCTTGGCCATGGTTACCGCGCGCAGTGGCGCATCAGTTCGTTCGACGTCATGTGCATGTTCCCCTTGCCCCGGCCTTCCCCCGCCGCGGGGAGTTGGATTCTACGACAGCCGCCCGTCATGCGGACCCCTCACCCTGGCCCTCTCCCGCAATCGGGAGAGGGAATGCAGAAGTGCAACGTTTCGCATCGACGAACGTTGTCCGCTCTGCACAGGCCAAGGCCGGATTGAACGTCGACGCAGTCGACGCTCGAATCCGGCCAGATATTACGTCGCGCGATACCGCCGCAGAAAGCCCCGACAGCGTTCGCCACGCAATATCACGATTTGTCTTTGACTTCCGTGAACTCGGCGTCCACGACCTTCTCGTCGGCGTTGGCCCCGCTCGCGCCCTGCCCACCGCCGGCGCCGCCCGCACCACCCGCTTCGCCACCACCCGCGCCCTGCTGCGCCTGCGCGTACATGACCTCGCCCAGCTTCTGCGACGCCTTGCCCAGCGCCTCGGCCTTGGCGTCAAGCGCGGACTTGGTCGCTTCCTTGTCCTTCAATCCGGACTCGGCATCATTGATCGCCGACTCGATCTTCGAACGCTCGGCGGCGTCGATCTTGTCGCCGTATTCGGTCAGCGACTTCTTGACGCTGTGCACCAGAGCATCGAGCGCATTGCGCGATTGCACCGCCTCCATCAGCTTGCGGTCGTCCTCGGCATGCGTTTCCGCGTCCTTGACCATCGCCTGGATCTCGGCTTCGGACAACCCCGAGTTGGCCTTGATCGTGATCTTGTTTTCCTTGCCGGTCGCCTTGTCCTTGGCGGACACGTGCAGGATGCCGTTGGCGTCGATGTCGAACGTCACCTCGATCTGCGGCGTGCCGCGCGGCGACGGTGGAATGCCTTCCAGGTTGAACTGGCCGAGGCTCTTGTTGCCGCCCGCGACATCGCGCTCGCCCTGCAGCACGTGGATCGTCACCGCGCCCTGGTTGTCGTCCGCGGTCGAGAAAACCTGGTTGGCCTTGGTGGGGATCGTCGTGTTCTTCTGGATCAGCTTCGTCATCACGCCGCCCAGCGTCTCGATGCCGAGCGACAGCGGCGTGACGTCGAGTAGCAACACGTCCTTGCGCTCGCCCGCGAGCACCGACGCCTGGATCGCCGCGCCGACGGCAACCGCCTCGTCCGGGTTGACGTCCTTGCGCGGATCCTTGCCGAAGAACGCCTTGACCGCGTCCTGGACCTTCGGCATCCGCGTCATGCCGCCGACCAGAATCACGTCGGCGATGTCCGTGAGCTTGACACCCGCGTCCTTGATCGCCACCCGGCAGGGCTCGACGGTGCGCGCGATCAGCTCCTCGACCAGCGACTCGAGCTTGGCGCGCGTGATCTTCATCGACAGGTGCTTCGGCCCATTCGCGTCGGCGGTGATGTACGGCAAATTGATCTCGGTTTGCTGCAGGCTCGAGAGCTCGATCTTCGCCTTCTCGGCGGTTTCCTTGAGCCGCTGCAGCGCCAGCACGTCGTTTTTGAGGTCGACGCCGGCTTCCTTCTTGAATTCGGTGACGATGTAGTCGATCAGCCGCTGGTCGAAGTCCTCGCCACCGAGGAACGTGTCGCCGTTGGTCGACAGCACTTCGAACTGGTGCTCGCCGTCGACGGTCGCGATCTCGATGATCGAGATGTCGAACGTGCCCCCGCCCAGGTCATAGACCGCGATCTTGCGGTCGCCTTCCTGCTTGTCGAGGCCGAACGCCAGTGCTGCAGCCGTCGGCTCGTTGATGATGCGCTTGACCTCGAGGCCGGCGATGCGGCCCGCGTCCTTGGTCGCCTGGCGCTGCGAGTCGTTGAAGTACGCCGGCACCGTGATGACGGCTTCGGTTACTTCCTCGCCAAGGTAGTCCTCGGCGGTCTTCTTCATCTTGCGCAGTATTTCCGCCGACACCTGCTGCGGTGCGATCTTCTTGCCGCGGATTTCCACCCAGGCGTCGCTGTTGTCGGCCTTGACGATCCTGTAGGGCATCAGATCGATGTCCTTCTGCACTTCCTTTTCGTCGAACTTGCGGCCGATCAGGCGCTTCACCGCGTACACGGTGTTCTTGGCGTTGGTGACCGCCTGGCGCTTGGCCGGCGCGCCCACCAGGATCTCGCCGTCGTCCGCATAGGCGACGACCGAAGGCGTGGTGCGCGCGCCTTCTGAATTTTCGATCACCTTGGGCGTCCCGCCCTCCATGATCGCGACACAGCTGTTGGTCGTACCGAGGTCGATACCGATGATTTTGGCCATGATTTTCTTGGACTCCGCAATGCGTCAGAAATGTTGTCGGTTATTTGGGGCTGCCGCGGCGCGCATCAAGCGGCGGCATCCCTGCCGTCGCCAGCGGACGCGTCCCTGGGCTTGGCGACGGCGACCAGCGCCGGCCGCAATATGCGATCGTTGAGCAGGTAGCCCTTCTGGAATACCTGCACGACGGTGTTGCCGGGCGCGTCGGAGTCGATCATCGCCATCGCCTGGTGGCGGTGCGGATCGAATTTCTCGCCTTGCGCCGCAATCTCGGCGATGTCGAACTTGTTGAAGGCCGCGACCAGCTGCTTCAGCGTCAACGCGACGCCTTCGCGCAACGATTCGCCGTCGCCGGGCGAGGACAGCGCGAGCTCCAGCGCGTCCTTCACGGGCAGCAGCTCGGCGGCGAAGCGGTCGACCGCATAGCGGTGGGCGCGCGCCACATCGGCCTGGCCCTGCTTGCGGACGTTCTCGGTCTCGGCCTTCGCACGCATCCAGGCGTCCTTGAGCTCGGCCGCGTCGTTTTGGGTCTTGGCCAGCAAATCGGCGAGATCGGCGGCGTCACCGCCCGCGGCGTCGCCCCCCGGAGAGGGCGAAAATTGGGGTTCGTCGGGTGTCATTCGATCAGCTTCAAGTGGGCCATCATTGTACGGTGGGGCCGTCGCCGAGACGTTTCAAGGCTTCCCAAATGTGCGCGGAAACTCTTTTCGCAACAGGCGCTTGCGAAACGGCAATGTCGGGAACGCGGCGCGCCGCGCCGAGGCTGCCAACGTGCGGCGAAACGCCAGGGCTAGCGCTTGGCGCCCACCGCTTGCGCGCGCAGCTGCGTCTGCTCGAGCTCGCGCGCGTCGGGCGGCGCGACGAGCCACCCCTGCAGGTTGCGAAACGCGAGGTCGGCGAGCGCCGCGATCCACCTGGGATGAGCGTTGAGGCAGGCAATCGCCCGCAGCTCCTTGCCGCCGGCAGCGATGAAGTCGCGCCGCGCGTCGATGCCGATCTCTTCCAGCGTCTCCAGGCAGTCGACGACGAAGCCTGGGCAGAACACGTCGACGCGCCCCACCTTGTCGCGCGCGAGGCGCGTCAGCACGTCGGCGGTATAGGGCGTGAGCCACCTGGCGCGACCGAAGCGCGACTGGAAGGCGATCGTCCAGCGGTCGCGCGCGAAGCCGAGCTCCGTGGCGAGAAGCCGCGCGGTCTTCTGGCAATGGCAGTGATAGGGATCGCCCCGCTCGAGCGTGCGCCGCGGCACGCCATGGAACGACAGCACCAGGTGATCGGGCTGGCCGTGCTTCATCCAGTCGTCGTTGATGACCTGCGCCATCGCCTTGATGTAGTGCGGCTCGTCGTGGAAGGAGTCGACGAAGCGCAGTGCCGGGATGCGTCGCTGCCGCGCCAGCGCGGCAGCGACCGCGTCGAACGCGCTGGCCGTCGTGCTCGCCGCGTATTGCGGATAAAGCGGCAGCACGACGATCTTGTCGGCGCGCTCGTCCGCGAGCTTGGCCAGCGCCGAGGCGATCGACGGATTGCCGTAGCGCATGCCGAGCTCCACCGCACACAGATCGGCCGGCAGGCCCGCGGTCTTGATGCGCTGGCCGAGGTAGCCCATCAGCAACGTGCGCTGCTGCTGCGACAGCACCAGCAATGGCGAGCCTTCGCTCGTCCAGATCGACTGGTAGCGCGCGGCGGACTTTGCCGGCCGCGTGCGCAGCACGACACCATGCAGGATCGGGCGCCACGCCCATGGGTTGATTTCGACGACGCGCCGATCGGTGAGGAATTCGCCGAGATAGCGCCGCACGGCCGCCGGCGTCGGCGCGTCGGGCGTGCCGAGGTTGACCAGCAGCACGCCCAGCCGGCTCGGGCGATCGTGGGAAAAAGCGCGGGACTGCGGTGGGTCGGCCATCCGCCTATGGTAGCGCCGCGGCCGGCGCCACGCGTGTGCGATGGTGGCGTGACGCGCGGCTCACGTCGTCATCAGCGTGACTCGCACAGCCACATCCCACATCAGCGTGTTGATCGGAATTCCCAGCAGCATGATGGCGGTGCCCTTCGCCAGCGCCCACGGCCAAGGGTCGCCGAAGAGTCGCCGGATCGCCAGCGTGAACCAGGCGGCGATCAGCAGTGCGCCGAGCAGGAACACCGCGGTGCCGAACGCCTGCGCAATGGTTGCGTGGCTGCGCGCCAGCTTGATCGCAAGGGTCGTCGACGGCATGTAGACGATGAATACGAATGCCATGAAATGCAGTGCAAACGTGATCGGCCCGCGCCAACCCTGCCAGTGGCGGCGAAAGAACACGCGGGCGATCGCTGCGTAGCCGACGACACTGATCATTGACAGGCACAGCGTGTAGATCGTCTGGAAGCGGCGGTCGGCATGTTCGAGGAAAAGCGCGGGAGTGATGTTCTCGGCGGCGGCGCGCCGCGCCACCATCTGCGCAAGGTCGCCAACGTCCGCCGATGCGAGAAACGCCGACAGTCGGAAATCGGACAGCGCCGACAACACGAAGAACAAGGCGACGGTGTTGAGGTAGAGCGTGAGCGGGGCGATGTAGCGCACGCGACCGCCCCCGAGGTGCTCCTGAGTCAGGAGCCCGGGCCGTAGCAGCAGCGCGTGCAGTGTGCGTCCCAGCTTGGCCCATTGGTCGAGCCAGCTGCGCCACGCGGTTTCGGCGGGCACGGTGTCCTGCCCGCACCGGTGGCAAAAGCGGCCTGCGAGCGGCACACGACAGTTGCTGCAGAGGGGCGCCGCCATCCTCCGCCCCGCATCCGCCGCCGCCGTCGCGGCCGGCGGCGGCCCGTCACTCATCGCCGAACTGATGCGCGAGCGCGCTCGACAACAGCTTCGACGTGAGCTCGACGATCGGGATCACGCGCTCGTACGCCATCCGCGTGGGACCGATGACGCCGAGCGTGCCGACGACGCGGCCGTTGACTTCGTAGGGCGCGGTGATCACGCTCATCTCGTCGAGGGGCGCGAGTCCCGACTCGTCGCCGATGTAGATCTGCACGCCCTGCGCGCGCTGCGACACATCGAGCAGGTGCAGCAGCGACGTCTTCTGCTCGAACACGTCGAAGAGCTTGCGCAGCCGCGTCATGTTGGACGTAAAGTCCTCGGCGGTCAGCAGGTTGCGCTCGCCGGCGACGACGACATCCTCGCCTTCGGCCATCGCCGTCTCGCCGACGTCGACCGCCGCGGTCATCAGTCCGGCGATGTCGTCGCGCAATTGCGCGAGCTCGTCGGCGAGTCGCGCGCGTATCGACGCGAAGGGCTTGCCGGCGAAGTTGTGATTGAAGAAATTGCTGGCCTCGATCAGCTGCGACTGCGTGTACGTGCGATCGGTGTGAAGGATGCGGTTCTGCACGTCGCCTTCGGCGGTGACGATGATCAGCAGCACGCGACGATCGGACAGGCGCAGGAACTCGAGGTGGCGAAAGCCGCCCTCGCGCCGCGGCGTCATCACCACGCCCGCGAAATGCGTCAGCTGCGACATCAGGTTGGCGGCCGACGACACGAGGTTGGGCGCCCGATCGGCGGCGAACTCGCCTTCGAGCCGGTTGATCTCGCCGGGTTCGAGCGGCTTGACCACCATCAGGCTGTCGACGAAAAAGCGATAGCCGCGCGGTGTCGGCACGCGGCCGGCGGACGTGTGCGGGCTGGCGATGAATCCCATCTCCTCGAGATCCGCCATCACGTTGCGGATCGTCGCCGGAGAAAGCTCCAGTCCCGACTGCCGCGACAGCGCGCGCGAACCGATGGGTTGGCCGTCGGCCACATAGCGCTCGATCAGCGTCTTGAGCAAATGTGCGGCACGGGCATCGACCATCCGCCTATTCTAGTTAAAAAGGCGCGCTTAGGTCGAAAGCGGCATCCGGGAATGCCTCGGTGCTGTGATTTAATGAGGCCATGCCCGCCTCGGCCGCCCGGTTTCCGCGCATCGCGCTCGTCGGACGTTACGCGAGTCCCAATATCGCCGCGCCGTTGGCCGCGCTGGTGGAATTCCTGCACGCGCGCGGGCACGCGATCGTGCTCGAGGCCGAGACCGCGCGGTTCGCGCCGCTGCCCGGCTACCCGACCGCCGACGCCGACGCGATCGGCGCGCAAGTCGACCTGGCAGTGGCGCTGGGCGGCGACGGCACGATGCTGACGATCGCGCGCAAGCTTGCGCCGCACGGCGTGCCGCTGATCGGCATCAACCAGGGACGGCTTGGATTCCTCACCGACATCCCGCTGTCGCGGATGCAGGCGACGCTGGCGGCGATGCTCGACGGCGACTATATCGAGGAACGGCGCACGCTGCTCGACGCGACGATCGATCGCGACGGCAAGGCCACCGAGCGCACGCTCGCGCTCAACGACGTCGTCGTCAACCGCGGCAGCCACGGCAGCGTGATCGAAGTCGGCGTCGACATCGACGGCCGCTTCGTCTACGGCATGCGCGCCGACGGCATCATCGTCGCGACCCCCACGGGATCGACCGCGTACGCGCTGTCGGCCGGCGGGCCGATCATCGATCCCGCCGTACCCGCGTTCGCGCTGGTGCCGGTCGCGCCGCACGCGCTCACCTACCGGCCGATCGCCGTCGCCGAATCGTCGGTGATCACCATCACCGTGCAGCGGGGGCTCGACGCCGCGGTCAACTGCGACGGGCAGACGTATTTCGCGCTCGACGAAGGTGACAGCGTCAGCGTGCGACGTGCCGCGCTCACCGCGCGCTTCCTGCATCCGCATGGCCACGATCACTTCGCGATGTTGCGCGAAAAGCTGCACTGGAGCGAAACGCCCGAACGCCTGGTCGCACGCACGCCGCGCGACGCCGCGGCGGATTGACGACGACGTTCCTCACGCGATGCTGCACGCGCTGTCGATCCGCAATTTCGTCGTCGTCGAAAAGCTCGACGTCGAGTTCGACACCGGCTTCACCGTGCTGACCGGAGAGACCGGCGCCGGCAAGTCGATCCTCGTCGATGCGCTGGCGCTGCTGCTCGGCGACCGCTTCGAATTGCGCCAGTTGCGCCAGGGCACCGAGCGCGCCGAGCTGTCCGCGGTGTTCGACGCCAGCGGCCTGTCGATGGTCGCCGCGTGGCTGGATGCCCAGGGTCTCGCGGGCGAGCCGGGCGAGGTATTGCTGAGGCGCGTGCTCGACGCGCAGGGACGCTCGCGCGCATGGATCAATGGCCGCCCGGCGACCCTTGCCCAGTTGAGCGAGCTGGGCGAGCTGCTGGTCGACCTGCATGGCCAGCACGCGCACCAGGCGCTCGCGCGCACGCCGATGCAGCGCGCATTGCTCGACGTGTTCGGCGGTTTCGCGAGCCTCGCTCGCGAAACCG
>JBDTWY010000004.1:0-118273 GCA_040006455.1 Betaproteobacteria bacterium
TTCGCGCAGTCGTTCGCGCGCGTGCATGGACCGAGCATCTGCGCGATCGCGTTTCGCGTTCGCGACGCCGCGCACGCGTTCAGGCAATGCGTCGCCAACGGCGCCTGGGGGGTCGACAGCCATCCCGGCCCGATGGAGCTCAACATCCCCGCGATCAAGGGCATCGGCGACTCGCTGATCTACCTCGTCGACCGCTATCCGCGCAACGGCGCCGGCGTGTCGATCTACGACATCGACTTCGTGTCGCTGCCCGGCGTCGACCCGCAGCCGGCGGGCGCGGGACTGGTGACGATCGATCACCTGACGCACAACGTGCACCGCGGGAGGATGGACGAATGGGCGGGCTTCTACGAGCGGCTCTTCAATTTCCGCGAAGTCCGCTATTTCGACATCGAAGGCAAGCTGACCGGTCTCAAGTCGAAGGCGATGACGAGCCCCTGCGGGCGCATCCGCATTCCCATCAACGAAAGCGCCGACGACAAGAGCCAGATCCACGAATACCTGGTCGCCTACCGCGGCGAGGGCATCCAGCACGTGGCGCTGGACACGCGCGACATCTACCGCACTGTGGAAAAGCTGCGCAATGCCGACGTCGCGTTCCAGGACACGCCCGACACCTACTACGAAATGCTCGACCAGCGCCTTCCGGGACACCATGAGGATCCGGTTCGGCTCGCCGCCAACCGCATCCTCGTCGACGGCCGCACCGCGCGGCAGGCGATGGAAATGATGCGCGAGGCCGCCGACCGCACGTCGACTGCGACGGCGCCGGCCATCGACGACGAAATGCTGCTGCAGATCTTCACCGCGCCGGTGATCGGGCCGATTTTCTTCGAGATCATCCAGCGCAAGGGCAACGAAGGATTCGGCGAAGGCAACTTCCAGGCGCTTTTCGAGTCCATTGAGTTGGACCAGATCCGCCGCGGCGTACTTTGAAGGAAGCGCCCGGCGAAGGCAGGAGACGCACTTGTAACCTGCGGCCACTGGCCGCATCTAGTCGCCTTCTACGTGCGCCCGCAGCATTTTTTGCTCCAAGGGGGTGCATTGTTGAGCGAAATTTGTTAAAATTCCGTCCCTTGCGCTGAGGCTCGTAGGTTAGTGCTTACTCCTATCGGTTTTTCGTTGTTGCGCCAGCTTTCTGACGGCGCTTTCCACTCCGGCGAGGATCTCGCTGCCAAAGTGGGGCTGACGCGCGCGCGCGTGTCGCAAGTCCTCAAGCAGGCCGAAACCGCCGGGCTGGCCCTCGAACGCATTCGCGGCCGTGGCTATCGCCTCGTCGCGGCGCCCGATTTCCTCGACGCCGGCGAAGTCCGCAAGGCGCTGATCGAATTCGGCGCCAAGGTGGCCAAGCCGGGCGCGATCACACCCAAGCCGGCACCCGTCATCGAAGACGACCTCGGGCTCAATGCGGTCGAGCGTCCGAGCGGCGACTACACGCCGCCGGCGCTCCAGGTCGAGCTGGTCGACCAGCTCGATTCGACGTCCACCGAATTGCTGCGCCGTAGCCAGCGCCGTGACATCCACGGCGCCGTGCTGGCCGCCGAATGGCAAACCGCGGGTCGCGGCCGTCGCGGCCGCACGTGGACCGCCGTCGCCGGCGGCAGCCTGACCTTTTCACTGGGCTGGCGCTTCGAGCAAGGCGCGGGCTTTCTCGCCGGGCTGTCGCTCGCCATCGGCGTCGCCGTGGCGCGCGCGCTCGAGAAGGAAGGCTACGACGGCGTCGAGCTCAAGTGGCCCAACGATCTCATCTATCGTCATCACAAGCTGGGTGGCGTGCTGGTCGAACTGAACGGCGATGCGCTCGGACCGTCGACGGTCGTCGTCGGCGTCGGCCTCAACGTGCGCCTGCCGCGCGAAGCCAAGAAGGACATCGCGCAAGCGGTGACCGACCTGGGCGCAGTCGCCGGACGCGGCGCGCCGCCAATCGATCGCAATCGCCTGTTTGCGCGCGTCGCCAATGAAGTCGCGAACACGCTCGAGCGTTATGCCGAAGGCGGCTTTGCCGCGTTCGCGCCCGAGTGGCAGCAACGTCACGCGTACCAGGGCAAGCCGGTCAAGCTGATCCTCCCCGATGGCGCCGCTGTCAAGGGTACGGTCGCCGGCGTCGATGCGAGCGGCGCGCTGGTGCTCGCCGACGGTCCGCGGCGCTCGCGTTTCCTTTCAGGCGAGATCTCCCTCCGCCGCGCGTGATCCTGTGCATCGATGTCGGCGGAAGCCGGATGAAGTGGGGGCTGGCCGGCCCCCACGGATGGGTGAAGCAGGGTGACGTCGCCAATGCGCAGATCGGCACGCTGATCCTGCGTGACTGGCAGAACCTGCCGCGACCCGAGCGTGTCGTCGGCGTCAACACCGCCGGTGAAGCGCAGCGCGTCCGCGTCGAAGGCCAGCTCGCACGCTGGCGCGCCGGCGTGCATTGGATCAAGCCCGCCGCCAAGCGCGGCGGCGTCATCAACGATTACCGCCAGGGCGAGCTCGCACCCGACCGCTGGGTGTCGCTGATCGCCGCACGCCGGCGCGCGGCCAACGGCGACGCCGCCGATGCCTGCGTCGTCGTCAATGCCGGCACCTGCGTCACCATCGATGCGCTCGACGCCGACGGCCACTTTCGCGGCGGCGTGATGCTGCCGGGATTGCAGTCGATGCTGCACGCGCTGTCCGAGGCGATGCCGCTGTCGCGCACCGCGGGCGGCCAGTGGAAGGATTTTCCGGTCAACGATGCCGATGGCGCCGCCACCGGCGTCGTGCGCGCGGTCTGTGGCGCGGTGGCCGAGACGCGCGCGCTGATCGCGCAGGGCGACGCAACAGTGCGTGTGTTCATCGGCGGCGGCGCCGCGCGCGAAATCGCGCCGCATCTCGCCCCTCCGGTGCAGGTCGTGGATAATCTCGTGCTCGAAGGCGTCCTGGCACTCGCCGACTGAGCACTCGATGCGAACCATCCTCGTCCTGCTGCTGCTCGCCAACCTGACGCTCTTCGGCTATACGCGACTCGACGGCATCGGCGGCGGCGAAGCGGTGCGCCTCACGCAGCAGGTGCTTCCCGACAAGATCAAGCTGCTCGCGCCGCGCGAAGTCGCGGCACTCGGCCCGACCAAGGTCGCGGCACTCGCCGACGTCTGCATCGAGTGGGGGCCATTCAGCGACGCCGATCGCGCACGCGCGATGAACGATCTCGCGCCGCTCGCGCTCGGCAGCCTGCTGTCGCAGCGCCGCCAGGAGGTCGCGGGCGAATTCGGCGTGATGGCCGGCGGTTTCACCAGCCGCGCCGGCGCCGAGCGCCGCGCCAGCGAGCTGCGCGCAAGAAGCGTTTCCGACATCGGCGTGCAGGATCTGGGCGGCGGGGAATTCGGACTCACCTTCGGCGTTTTCCATACCGAGGACGCGGCGCGTGCGCGGATCGCGCTGCTCGATTCCTTCGGCACGAAGAACGCCAAGATCGTGCCGCGCCAGCAGACGCTGTCGCAGACGCTGATCGTCGTGCGCGATCCGCAGGCGCCCACGGTGTCCAAACTCAAGGATCTGCAGCTTGCCTATCCCGGCGCGGATTTGAAAATCGGTGGATGCGACAAGGCCGCCTGAGTTGACAAATGCGTTGACCAATGAGCTGTCCGATGGCGCGCTCACCGCCGAGGCGCAGCGCCTCGTCGGCGAATTCGCGCTGCTGAAACCATCGCTTACCGCCGGGGCCGTCGGCGCGGCGCTGATCACCGACGCCGGCCACCTCTATACCGGAATCAACCTCGACCTCGCGTGCGGCATCGGCTTTTGCGCCGAGCATTCGGCGGTCGCGGAAATGCTCAAGCATCGCGAGACCTGCGTGCGGCGCATCGTTGCGGTCGACGACGAGCGCGTCGTCGCGCCGTGCGGCCGCTGCCGCGAGCTCCTCGTGCAGATCGACCGCCGCAACATGGATTGCATCGTGCTGATGCCGGCAGGCGCGCGCCGCACGTTGCGCGAGCTGTTGCCCGAGGCGTGGCTCGAACACCTGCTGGTCGAGGGCAAGCGCGCGTAGCGCAACGCCCGTGCCGCTGTACGAACGCCCGCCCGTGCCGCTGTACAAACTCCCGTGCCGCTGTACAACGCCCGTGCCGCTGTACATCATCCGCTGTCTATTGGCCGTCATCCCCGCGATACCTTCTGCCGTCATCCCCGCGAATGCGGGGACCCAGTGTCGTTCGCCTCACATCCGTCGTTCGCCTCACATCCGCGCAATCGCAACAAAGCGCCGCGACCCGTCGTCGCATTGCCACGGCGCCGCAATCACGTCGACATCGGTGAAGTCGACGCTACGTAGCAGCGTCGCGATCTCGTCTTCCAGGTACCAGGTGAACGCGCTGCGATCGTCCTCGCGCTCGACGATCCTGCGACCTTCGCGCTTTTCGAAGCGGTCGTTGCGGTCGACGCGGCGGGCGTCGACGTCGACGCGCGTTTCGCTGCGCCAGGCGATCTGCGCGCCGTCGGCGTCGGTGGCGGTTCGCACCTCGACCAGCGGCGCGCCGGGCGGATGCTGTGCTTCGGGCGGAATCGCCAGCTCGACGATCAGCGTCGCTGGCGCCAGCAGGTGCGCGCGCAATCGCGACAGCGCGGCGAAGGCGTGCGTGGGATCGACGATGCGTTGCAGCGCGCCACCGGCGACGAACGCCGTGGCATAGCGAAACGGCAGGTTGAGATCGGGCAGCGACTGGCGAAACAGCGACGCCGTCGCACCGTGACCCGCGAGGCGCGCTTCGCAGATCGCGATGGCGGATGCCGATGGATCGACAGCGTGCACGTTGCGCCCGGCGCGCGCCAGCGGCACGAGCAGCCGGCCGATGCCGCACAGGGCGTCGAGCGACGGGCCCTCAGCCGGCAGTTGGCGTGCGTAGAACCCGATCTCGTCGGCGCCGGCGTCGCGGGCGCTCGCGAGCTCGAACGCGTGGCGCAGTGGCGCGTCAGGAACGCGCGACGCGTCCACCTGCGATCAGAGCTGCTCCCACGGCAGGCCGTCGTGGCGCCAGCCGGTTTGCGTGCCGCGATGGTGATCCTCGTCGAGCGGACCTTCGAAGCCCTCGAGGACGTTGTAGACCTCCTTGAAGCCGCCTTCCTCGAGCGCGAGGCCCGCATCGACCGAACGGTGGCCGCTGCGGCAGATCAGCACGATCGCGCGATGCATGCTCGCGATCTTCTTCACCTGGCCGACGAAATGCGGATTGATCTCCCAGTCGGGGCCGTCGTTCCACGGCACGTGCTGCGAGCCATCGGGGTGGCCGACGAACAGGTACTCCATCTCGCTGCGGCAATCGACGAATACCGCCTGCGGATTCTTCTGCAGGAATTCGTACGCTTCCTTCGGTGACATGTGTTTCATGGCAAGGGCAAATTTACCACGAACGCGCGCCGCCCAAGGTTGACTTTGTGCACGCGTGCCCCTACCCTTGGGACTAGCGCCGATTTGATTGGAAACCACCGGTTTCCCAGCTTGCGGGCGCTCTACAAATCCTGCTAAAGCGGCGTTGGTGACATCGGCCCGCGCAGTGCAAGCTGACCGGGTTTTTTTGTGACCAACGCCTTGGATCCTCGCCATGCAACCTGACCGCACCGCAGAGCTCACCCGTTTGCTGGAACGCCGCATCCTGGTCCTCGACGGGGCGATGGGCACGATGATCCAGCAATGCCGGCTGACCGAGGCCGATTTTCGCGGCGAGTTCCACGATCACTCGCACGACCTCAAGGGCGACAACGACATCCTCGTGCTGACGCGACCGGACATCGTCCGTGACGTGCACGACGCCTACCTCGCCGCCGGCGCCGACATCGTCGAGACCAACACCTTCAGCGCAACCTCGATCGCACAGTCCGACTACGGAATGCAGGCGCAGGTGCAGCGGATCAATCGCGCGGCGGCGGCGATCGCGCGCGACTGCGCCGACCGGCGCACCGTGCAGGATCCCTCGCGTCCGCGGTTCGTCGCGGGCGCGCTGGGCCCGACCAATCGCACCGCGTCGATCTCCCCGGACGTCAACGATCCCGGCGCGCGCAACACGAGCTTCGACGAGCTCGCACACGCATATGCCGAGTCCGCCGGCGCGCTGATTGACGGCGGCGTCGACATCCTGCTCGTCGAGACGATCTTCGACACGCTCAACGCCAAGGCGGCGCTGTTCGCGATCGACGAGGTGTTCGAGCGGCGCGGGCAGCGCCTGCCGCTGTTCATCTCCGGCACGATCACCGACGCCTCGGGACGCACGCTGTCCGGACAGACTCCGGAGGCGTTCTGGAATTCGATCCGCCACATGCGCCCGCTGGCCGTGGGACTCAACTGCGCGCTGGGGGCGGCGCTGATGCGCCCCTACATCGAGGAGATCGCAGGCATCGCCGATACGTTCGTGCTGTGCTACCCCAACGCGGGGCTGCCCAATCCCATGTCCGATACCGGCTACGACGAGACGCCGTCGCAGACGTCGTCGATGCTGCAGGAATTCGCGCGCGCGGGCTTCGTCAATCTCGTCGGCGGATGCTGCGGCACCACGCCCGATCACATTCGCGCGATCGCGCAGGCGGTGGACAAGCTGCCGCCACGACGCGTGCATTCAACCGAAATGGTCGAGGAGGTGGCGTGATGCTGCGCGCGACCCTCTCCTGCATCCCACCTCCACTGCCACTTCGTGGGCGAGGGACGACTTCGCTGCAACGCTCCGATCTGAGCCCGCTCTCCCGCGTGCGGGAGAGGGCGGGGGTGAGGGCGCTCGCGCTGCGCGCTCGCAAGCGATGACGGTATCGCGCATCACCCGCCTCGCCGGCCTCGAGCCCCTGCTGATCGGTGACGACACGCTGTTCGTCAATGTCGGCGAGCGCAGCAACGTCACCGGCTCGCGCGCCTTCGCCAAGCTGATCCTCGCCGGCGACTTCGCCGGCGCCGTCGAAGTCGCGCGCCAGCAGGTGCAAAGCGGCGCGCAGGTGATCGACGTCAACATGGACGAGGCCATGCTCGACTCGAAGGCGGCGATGGTGCGCTTCCTGTCGCTGATCGCGTCCGAGCCCGACATCGCGCGCGTGCCGGTGATGATCGACTCGTCGAAATGGGACGTGATCGAGGCCGGCCTCAAGTGCGTGCAGGGCAAGCCGATCGTCAATTCGATCTCGATGAAGGAAGGCGAGGCCGAGTTCCTGCGCCAGGCGAAGCTCGTCAGGCGCTATGGCGCCGCCGCCGTGGTGATGGCGTTCGACGAAAAGGGCCAGGCCGACACGTTCGAGCGCCGCTGCGAGGTGATGCGCCGCGCGTACGACCTGCTGGTGGACGGCGTCGGCTTTCCGCCCGAGGACATCGTGTTCGACCCGAACGTGTTCGCGATCGCCACCGGCATCGACGAGCATTCGAACTACGCGGTCGACTTCATTCGCGCATCCGCATGGGTGCGCGCGCACCTGCCTCACGCCAAGGTATCGGGCGGCGTGTCCAACGTGAGCTTCAGCTTTCGCGGCAACGATCCGGTGCGCGAGGCGATCCACACCGTGTTCCTCTATCACGCCATCCGCGCCGGCATGACGATGGGCATCGTCAATGCAGGGCAACTCGGCGTCTACGACGAGCTCGACCCGGTGTTGCGCGAGCACGTAGAAGATGCGGTGCTCAATCGCAGGCCGGACGCCACCGAGCGCCTCGTCACTTTCGCCGAAGGCTACAAGAGCAAGGGCAAGAAGGTCGAAGAGGACCTCGCCTGGCGCGCGACACCGGTCGAGGAACGGCTGTCGCACGCGCTGGTGCGCGGAATCACCACGTACATCATCGAGGACACCGAGGACGCGCGTGCCGCCGTCGAAGCGCGCGGCGGTGCGACCATCGAGGTGATCGAAGGACCGCTGATGGACGGCATGAACGTCGTCGGCGATCTCTTCGGCGCCGGCAAGATGTTCCTGCCGCAGGTGGTGAAGAGCGCGCGCGTGATGAAGCAGGCGGTCGGCTACCTGATCCCATATATCGAGGAGGAAAAGCGCCGCTCGGGCACCGTGTCGAAGTCGAAAGGCAAGATCGTCATGGCGACGGTCAAGGGCGACGTTCACGACATCGGCAAGAACATCGTCGGCGTGGTGCTCCAGTGCAACAACTTCGACGTCGTCGACCTTGGTGTCATGGTGCCGGCGCAGAAGATCCTCGCCACCGCGCGCGCGGAGAAGGCCGATGCGATCGGGCTGTCGGGGCTCATCACGCCGTCTCTCGAGGAAATGGCGCACGTCGCCGCCGAGATGCAGCGCGAAGGCTTCACGCTGCCCCTGCTGATCGGCGGCGCCACCACGTCACGCGTGCATACCGCGGTCAAGATCGCGCCGCACTACGCCGGACCCACCGTCTACGTCCCCGATGCATCGCGCGCGGTGGGCGTGACCACGCGCCTGCTGTCGGCGGAGCAGCGACCGGAATTCCTCGCGGAGGTCGCCGCCGACTACGCGCGTGTCCGCGCGCAGCATGCGGCGAAGGCCGGTCCGAAACTGGTGACGCTCGCCGCCGCGCGCGCCAACGCGTTCGCCACCGATTGGGCGACGCACGCGCCGTTCGCGCCGGCGCTGCTCGGCAAACGGCCGTTTCGCAATGTCGACCTGGCGCTGATCGTGCCCTTCATGGACTGGGGTCCGTTCTTCCAGGCGTGGGAATTGTCGGGACCGTATCCGGCGATCCTGCAGGACCCGGTCGTGGGCGAGGCCGCGAGGAACGTGCTGGCCGAAGGCAAGCAGATGCTGTCGCAGATCGTCGAGGGACGCTGGCTCGCCGCGCACGGCGTCGCCGGATTCTGGCCGGCGAACGCGGTCGGCGACGACATCGTGCTGTGGTCTTCGCGCACGCGCGACACGCCCGCGCTGGCGTGGCGCAACCTGCGGCAGCAGACGCAGAAGGCCGATGGCAAGCCCAATTGGTGCCTCGCCGATTTCGTCGCGCCGCATTCGGCGGGTGTCGACGACTACGTCGGCGCGTTCGCCGTCACCGCTGGCGTCGGCATCGAAAAAAAGCTCGCCGAGTTCGCCGCCAACAACGACGACTATTCGTCGCTGATGCTGAAGGCGCTCGCCGATCGCCTGGCGGAGGCGTTCGCCGAATGGCTGCACGCCAGGGTGCGTCGCGAGTTGTGGGGATATGCGGCAGGCGAGTCGCTCGACACCGCGGCGCTGGTCCGCGAGGAGTATCGCGGCATCCGTCCAGCGCCGGGGTATCCCGCGTGCCCAGACCATGCGGTCAAGGGACCGCTGTTCGAGTTGCTCGAGGCGGAGCGCCTCGAGATGTCGATCACCGAGAACTTCGCGATGCTGCCGGCGGCGTCGGTATCGGGCTTCTATCTCGCGCATCCGGACGCGCGTTATTTCGCCGTGGGCAAGATCGGCGACGACCAGTTGGCGGATTTCGCTGCACGCGAAGGCATTGCGATCGGTGATGCGCGGCGCAGGCTCGCCCCGAACCTTTGATCCAGCGCCCCTCACAATACGAACCGGGACGCGTGCGAAACTACATCCGCTCGATGATCGCCGCGATTCCCTGGCCACCGCCGATGCACATCGTGATCAGCCCGTAGCGCTTGTGGGTGCGATGCAATTCGTACATGCACTTGATCGTCAGGATCGCGCCGGTCGCGCCAATCGGATGGCCAAGCGCGACCGCGCCGCCATTCGGATTGACTTTCGCCGGATCGAGCCCAAGCTCCTTCGAAACCCCGAGCGCCTGCGCGGCGAATGCCTCGTTCGATTCGATGACGTCAAGGTCGCCGATCTTGAGGCCGGCCTTGGCGAGCGCGCTCTTCACCGCCGACACCGGGCCGAGTCCCATGATCTTGGGATCGATGCCGGCGTGGCCATAGGCGACAAGGCGCGCCATCGGTGTCAAGCCGCGCTTCTGCGCGGCCGATTTTTCCATCAGCACGATCGCCGCCGCGGCATCGTTGATGCCCGACGCGTTGCCGGCAGTGACGCTGCCGTTTTCCTTGACGAACACCGCCTTCAACTTCGCCATGCCTTCGAGCGTCGATTCGCCGCGCACGTGCTCGTCGGTGTCGAATTGCGCGGGTCCCTTCCTGCTCTTCAATTCGACCGGCACAATCTGGGTCTTGAAGTGACCGGCAGCGATTGCGGCGGCGGCACGCTTGTGGCTCTCCACGGCGAACGTATCCTGCACCTCCCGCGTGATGCCGCACTTGTTGGCCACGTTCTCCGCGGTGATGCCCATGTGCACGGTATCGAACGGATCGGTCAGCGCGCCGACCATCATGTCGACCATCTTGGTGTCGCCCATCCGCGCACCCCAGCGCTGCGTCAGCGACGCGTACGCTGCGCGGCTCATGCTTTCGACGCCGCCACCGATCGCCGCGTCGATGTCACCGAGCAGGATGTATTGCGATGCGCTGACGATCGCCTGCAATCCGCTGCCACACAGGCGGTTGACGGTCATCGCGCCCGATTCATGGGGCAGGCCGCCGTTGACGCCGACGACGCGCGAAATGTACATGTCGCGCTGCTCGGTGTGGATCACATTGCCGATCACGCATTGCGCGATGTCCTTGGGATCGACCTTGGCGCGCGCGATCGCCTCGCGCACGACTCGCGCGCCCAGTTCAGCGGGTGCGATGTCCTTGAGACTGCCGCCGTAGTCACCGATGGCCGTGCGGGCGCCGGAAAGGATGACGACTTCACGCTCACTCATGGGAAACTCCCGATGGGGCAAAAAGAATGATGATACTGCGGCGCAGCATGCGCCGGCCGGGGATGCGCGATATCGCGCGCTTGCCCGTGCTCCGGCATTGGACTTAGCATCGGGGCGAAAGGAATCGATTCAATGGCCGAAACCCGCTGGCGACATCACGGCGTGCGCGTGGTGCGCGCCGATCAACTCGATACCAACACGCCGCAAACCCCGGGGATGAACCGCGCCGCGGCGATTACGCACGCGCGCGCTGGCGCCGAAAAAATCTGGGCGGGCACGGTCGTCATCCATCCGAAGGCGAAGACCGGCGCGCACCACCACGGGCCGGTGGAAAGCGTGATCTACGTGGTGAGCGGTCGCGCGCGGATGAAATGGGGTGATCGCCTCGAATTCACCGCCGAGGCGGGGCCGGGCGACTTCATCTACATACCGCCCTACGCGCCGCACCAGGAAATCAACGCCAGCGACGACGAACCGCTGTCATGCGTGCTGTGTCGCAGTGGCCAGGAGCCGGTGGTGGTCAACCTCGACTTGCCCAACGTCGAGCCCAATCCTGAAGAGGTTCACTGGGTCGACAACATCCATCCCGATCCCGATGTGAAGGCGCCGCGGGAGTGCTGAGCCGGCTGCTGCCGTCATCGCGTCGAGGGGCGCCGTCGTTGCGGCAAAGTGCACCGTCGTTGCGGCAAAGTGCACCGTCGTTGCGGCAAAGTGCACCGTCGTTGCGGCAAAGTGCACCGTCATCCCCGCGAAAGCGGGGACCCAGCGACGTTAGTGTGTCGCCGCATTGAGACACTGGGTTCCCGCTTGCGCGGGAATGACGGCTCGGGTGTGGTCCCGCTTGCGCGGAAAGGCGGCTCGGGTGAGGTCCCGCTTACGCGGAAAGGACGGCCCGGGAGTGGTCCCGCTTTCGCGGGAATGACGGCAACCGCGGTGTGGTTCCCGCTTGCGCGGGAATGATAGCGGGCGCGGCCGGCGCAACCGCGCCGCTCAATCAGCAGCGATCGTCTCGTCGCGTGCCTCGCGCGCCTGCACGCGACGCAATTCATCCCCCAGGTACCGCGCGATCGCGCGCATGCCGAACCTGCCCGCGACCTGCTCGGCGTCCGGGTTGTAGTTGGTATTGGTGTTGACGTCGTACGTCCACAGCTCGCCCTCGCGGTCGGTGATGAACTCTATGCCGGCGATGCCGATGCCGTTGGCGGCGATGAAGCGCGCATAGCGCTCGACGATCGGATGCGAAAATCCGTCGATGATCGAAAAGCGCGGCGCGACGATAGAACTGGCGGCCGGCACCGATTCGCCCACGGGACAGAACGCGTCGCCGACCTGGCATACATCGGCCGGGCACAACTCGAAGCCGAGCGAAGTGTCCACGCGCACCGCGTAGAGGAACTTGCCGCCGACGAACTCGGTGCGCGTGATGAACGGTTGCGGCGCGACAACGTATTGCTGGATCAGCGTGATGCCGTCGACGGAAGCTTCGAACGCGTCGCTGTGCACATGCGCTTCGAGCGCGGTGACGTTGTCGAACAGCTTGACGCCGAGGCCCTTGCCGGCGCGATTGTGCTTGGTGATGAAGCGCCCGTCGAACTGCCGGGCGGCGGCGACCAGCGCGTCCTTGCCGACCGCGGCGATGGTGCGCGGCGTGCGTATGCCGAAGCGGCGAAGTGCTTCGTATTGCGCGATCTTGCTCACCTCGAGCTGCAGCGCGCGCCCGTTGTTGATCACGCGCCGGTCGTGCGCCTCGAGCCATGCCAGGACGCCGGCGGTCAGCTCCGGCGCATAGCGATGGTCGCGCGTGTGCGACGACGCGCTCATGCGGTTGTAGAAAATGCCCTGTGGTGGGGCGGATGAGAGATCGAGCGAGCCGTCGTTGACGAACCATTCGACGAAAGGCACGTCGATTTCGTCGAACGCCGCGCGCAGCGGCTCGACCCAGGCATCGTTTTCGTGGATGACGTGCACTTTCGACATGACCGACCCTTCGGGAGCGACAGTGCCGCGGACGTGGCACGATGCTTCGAGGGTAAGGGCGCACATGCGCATACCCAAAGAACCAATCGTTACAAGCTTGTAACCACGAGTCGAGGCGAGCGTTCGTGCACGCCGCGTGAGCGCGGCACTGGTCCCACAGGTGGCTTCAACGACCCCGCAGCGATTGCGCGATCGTATAGAGACCCTCGAGCACGAGGTTCTCGTGGAGCTGGAAGGGAATGGCGATGCGCGGCGCGACGGCGCGCACGGCGCCGCCGGACAACAGGCAGACCAGCCCCGGCGTGCGTGCGGCCTCCAACGCGTAAAGGCGCTCGATCGCGCCGGCCTGCGCGTGTTGGCAACCGCTGGCGATCGCATCGACGGTCTGCGTCGGGTAATCGCTGAACTCACCGTCCTGGTCGGGCAACGCCGCGGTGCCTTCGTGCAGCGAGCGCAGCATCAGGCCGACGCCCGGCATGATCATTCCGCCCTTGAAGAGCCCGTCCTCGGCGAGGAAATCGAGCGTAGTCGCGGTGCCGCACATCACTACCATCGCCGGCTGCGCCCCGAGCAGCGTGCGCGCGCCGATCAGCGCCGCCCAGCGGTCGCTGCCAAGTTGCGCCGGGTTGCGGTAGGAGTTGCGGACGCCGCATTGCGCGTCGCTGGGAATGAGCCAGTGCGGCGGTGGCGCATCGGGCCATACCTCGAGCAGCCGGATCGTCGCCGCGCGCACGCGCGTCCCGGCGACGTTCGACACGACGATGCTCGCCGGCACCGGCAGCTTGGAGAATTGCAGCTGGAGCGGGGAGATCTCCTCGAGCAGCGCATGCCCGGACTCGACACGGAATTCGCGCGCGCGGCCGTTCGCCGACGGCTGGAACAGTCCCCACTTGAGGAACGTGTTGCCGATATCGATCAGCAGGTGGAAGTCGCGGGCGGCGGGCATAGGAAATGGCATCAGAAACGGGCGGGCCGCGCCATCCTACAGGGGATCGAGCGGCCAGATCGGCCGCGTCAGCTTGCAGTACGGATACACGCCGAGATCGGCGTTGGTGACGCCTTCCCCCGCGCATTCGACGATGTGCGACGCGATCGGCTTGAATCCCGCGCGATAGTGGATGCGCGACTTGAGCATCACGTAGCGTTTTTGCCGCGGATCGATGCCGGCATGCGTGAATACGCCGAGGTCGAAGGGCTCGTGCGGCCGCTCGGTGACGACGACCAGCGCGCGACCTGTGTCGAGGACCGCCGTACGGCCGAGAAACGTGCGGATGCCCGTGTACATCGGACCCGTGATGACGAACTCGCCGTCGGTGATCGCCTGCACGCGGCCTTCGACGGCGAGCGGCGTGCCGGATAGCCCGATCGAAGGCATGTCCGTATGACCCCCGAGCGCGAGCCTGACGTGCTGTCCCACGCCGGCGTCGATCATCGCCGCGACCGCGCGCGGATCGCGAATCGGCGCGATTGCGACGTCGTCGAGCTCCTGCCGCAGGATCTCGGCGACGACTTTCATCACGTCCTGCGTGCCGCCCGAGCCGGCGTTGTCGCAGTGGTCGATCAGCAGCGCCGGCGCGCCCGGATTGGCGAGTCCCAGCGCCTTGGCGCGCGCCACCGATTCGGCGAGCGGCGGTGCGGTAAAACGGAACTCGTCGCGCCGCTGCCAGGCGATCGCCAGCATCTCGTCGACCAGCGCCTGCGCGCGGATGCGACTGCCGCGGCGCGCATCGGCGACGACGATCGCCGACACGCCCGTGAACGGCGTGTCGGCGTGCGGGAACGACGGCAGCCACGTCGCCGCCAGCACGTCGCCGGCGCGCTCGCGCGCACGCGCCAGCGCGACGATGTCGCCCGACGGCCCGTCCTCGGGCGCATGCCGCATGATCGACGCCAGCATCGGCCGCCATCCCCACGCCATCACCGGATCGATCTCGCCATCGAGCGCGCGCACGAGGATCCCGGCGGCAAGCCGCCCGACGTCGTAGTTGTCGACGTGCGGGTACGTCTTGCAGCCGGTGATCACCGTCGCGTGATCGACGAGCTCGCGCGACAGGTTCGTGTGGTAGTCGAGCGTCACGGCGATCGGCAGCTGCGGCGCGATCGCCCGCACGCGCCGCACGATCTCGCCTTCGGCATCGTCGGCGCCTTCGACGACCATCGCGCCGTGCAGGTCGAGCATCACCGCGTCGCAGCCCGCACGCACCGCGTCCTCGATCGGCGTCACCAGCGCGTCGAACGTCGCGCGCGACGCGCGGTTCGACGGCCACGATTCGGCGGCGACCGGCGTCACCGCCTCGTCGCCGTTGGCCTTGACGACGTCGAGATATGCGGCCAGCGGCGAATTGGTGCCTTCGAATCGCGCACGCGCGGCGTCGCCGAACGCCGGGCCGTTGCCGTGCCCGAACGACGTGATCGGCGTGGCGATCGGCGAAAAGGTGTTGGTCTCGTGCTTGATCAGCGCACAGACGATGCGACGGCGCGTCATGGAGCGTTCAGCGCGGGAGATGGAACGCCGGGCCCATCGGCGATAGCCGCAGGCCTTCGCGCAGCCGTGTCCACGCGAACGACGCCGGATCCGCTTTCGCCGGGCCCGGCGCGACGACGACCAGCACCTCGCGCGCGATCGGCTCGAAGTCGGCGCGAAAATGCACGGAGCTCTTGAGCGCCAGCATGCGTTCGCGCGCGGGCTCGATGCCGACGTGGCGGAACATCGCCTGGTCGGCGGCCTGGCATTTCTTCGACGCCAGCACGACGCGCACGCCGCCCTTCCTCAGCACCGCCATCGGCCCGAGATCCATCTTGAAGCCGCTGAACATCGGCCCGGTGCACGTGAAGCGGCCATCGGCGATCGACTCCACCGTGAATTCACCGGGCAGCGGCACGTGCCCCGGCACGCCGGAGATCTCGCCCAGCTTGAACAGCGACGTGCGGCCCGCGCCGACCGCATGCGCCTGGCGCGCCGACGCCGGATCGATCAGCAGGCCGAGCGTCGCGTCGCGCGCGTCGGCGGCGATCAGCGCGGCCAGCAGGCCGGTGGTATCGCCGTTGCCGCCGGCGCCGGGGTTGTCCTGCGTGTCGGCCATCACCACCGGCGCACCGCGTTCGCCGCGCTTGATCGCGCGTGCGACCGCCGCCGCGGGATCGAAGAGCTCCATGCGAAATTGCGGCTCGGCATCGTGCACCGCCTGCGCGAGCGTGTTCACCGCGACCTGCGTGCGAGCAGCGTCGCCGCCGTAGCCGAACACCGCCATCCCGCAGTCGGGAATGTCGGCCATCGGGAAGCCGGGCGTGAACGACAGCACCGCGTCGTGTTCGCGCTCGAGCTTCGCGAGCAGCTCATAGAGGCTCTTCGCGGGCTCGAGGAACGAGCATTGCGCCGGCAGCCCCGTGAGGAAGTCGAGTGCTCGAAATGACTTGGCGAACGCGGCGTCGGTGCCCAGCATGCGGTCGAGCAGGCGCGCCGCACGTTCGCCGGTGCGCGCCATGTCGATGTGCGGATAGGTGCAATACGCGACCATTGCGTCGCTTGCATCCATCATCGCGCGCGACATGTTGGCGTGCAGGTCGAGGCTCGCGACCACTGGCACGCGCGGTCCGACGACGCGGCGCACGCGTGCCAGCAGCTCCCCCTCGCCATCATCGAGATGCTCGGTCACCATCGCGCCGTGCAGGTCGAGGTAGACGCCGTCGACCGGGCCCGCCGCGGCGAGGCGCGTGACGATTTCGCCGCCGATGCGCTCGAACGCGTCGCGTGTCACCTGCGCCGACGGCGACGCCGCACTCCACGCCAGGCCCACGGTGTGGTGGCCGAGCGCATGCAGCGCGTCGATCGCGCCCGCCGCGGGAATGTTCGCGCCGGCGAGCCGTGGCGCGATCTTGTCGCCGAACGTGAGCTCGGGCCATCCTCCGCCGTGCTCGAACGCCGCGAACGTGGCTTTCGACGGCGCGAACGTATTGGTCTCATGCTGGAATCCACCGACGGCGATGCGGGCCATGCGCGATTGTCTCCGTGTTCCGATGTCGATTGGCATCGAGCGTAGCAAACGCCGGCGCCGCCGGGCAAATGTGGGTTGCAATGACGGGATGCGATCGGATGGGCGGCCTCGGGCGGATCGCAGGGGTGGGTCCACCGGAGCCGTGTCGTGGACCTGTGCGTCGTCGCGGCTCGCAGGCGTTCACCCGCGCCGTCGATGCGGCCGATCGATCCGCGGTAAGCTTCGTTTGCCGTTGCGTGGCAACCTTCCTCAGCTGCCGTCATTCCCGCGAAAGCGGGAACCCAGCGACTTGTGACGCACGACACTGGGTTCCCACTTTCGCGGAAATGACGGCAAGTCGCGAGTTGCCGCGCACCGGCGCGTCGATTATCGTCGGCCCTTTCGAACCGCCGCATGGCGGCTGACCGGAGTTTCTATGTCCATTCGTAACCGCCTCGCTCTGTGTGCCGCCGTCGTGATAGCTGCGATCGCCGCGATGCCCGTGGCTCCCGCGTCCGCGCAGACGCTGCGCGCTGTCATGAATTCCGATCTCAAGATCGTCGACCCGATCTGGACCACCGCGTACATCACGCGCAACCACGGATACATGATCTACGACACGCTGTTCGCAACCGACGCCAACGGCAACGTTCAGCCGCAGATGGTCGACAAATACACGGTGAGTCCCGACGGGCTCACGTACACGATGATGTTGCGTGAGGGCCTGCTGTGGCACGATGGCAAGCCGGTGACCGCCGAGGATTGCGTCGCGTCGATCAGGCGCTGGGGCGCGAAGGACGCGACGGGGCAGAAGATGATGACGTTCGTCAAGGACATGCAGGCCGTCGATGCGAAGACGCTCCGCATCGTGCTGACGTCGCCGACGGGTCTCGTGCTGTCGGGACTCGGCAAGCCGTCGTCGGCCACGCCGTTCATGATGCCCAAGCGCGTCGCCGACACGAGCCCCAACGAGCAGATCACCGATTTCACCGGCAGCGGCCCATTCGTGTTCAAGACCGACGAATGGAAGCCCGGCGACCGCGCCGTATACGTGAAGTTCGACAAGTACAAGCCGCGCGCGGAGCCGCCGTCGGGCCTCGCCGGCGGCAAGGTCGTCAAGGTCGACCGCGTCGAGTGGCGTGCCATCGCCGACCAGCAGACGGCGATCAACGCGCTCCTCGCCGGCGAGATCGACTACATCGAGCAACCCGCGCACGACCTGCTGCCCATCGCCGAGCAAGATCCCAACATCAAGGCGGTCGACATCAATCCGCTCGGCAACCAGTATTCGCTGCGCTTCAACTCCACCGCCAAGCCCTTCGACAACCCGAAGGTGCGGCAGGCGGCGCTCTATGCGCTGAACCAGCAGGATTTCCTCAAGGCGACGATCGGTGACCCGAGGTATTACAAGGTCTGCAAGGCGCTGTTCATCTGCGGCACGCCGCTTGCGTCGACCAAGGGAATGGACGGCCTGCTGGAATCGAATTTCGCCAAGTCGAAGGAACTCCTGAAGGAGGCCGGATACGACGGCACGCCGATCGTGCTGCTGCACTCCACCGACCTGCAGGTCCTGACCAACCTGGGGCCGGTCGCCAAGTCGCTGCTCGAGCGCGGCGGATTCAAGGTCGACATGCAATCGATGGACTGGCAAAGCGTCGTCGCGCGCCGCGCCAAGAAGGATCCGCCGTCACAGGGCGGATGGCATGCGATGCTGACATCGTGGGCGTCCGCCGACGTTCTCAACCCGGTGATGACGGCGTTCCTGGTCGCGAATTGTGACAAGGCGGCGTTCGGTTGGCCCTGCGACCCACAGATGGAAAAGCTGCGCGACGATTTCGCGCGCGAGCCTGATCCGGCGAAGCAGAAAGTGATCGCCGACGCGGTGCAGGTGCACTGGACGCAGAATCCGACGCACGTGATCCTCGGCCAGTGGTACCAGCCGGCGCTGATGCGCAAAAGCCTCGACGGCATCGTCGTGTCGCCGGTGCCGGTGTTCTGGAACGTCACCAAGAAGTAAGCCATCCGACGCACGAGGGACCCGGCCGTGGCCGGGTCCGCCCCGCAGCAGGGTTCGACGCGACAGGGATGCGCGATGGCAGCATGCTGAGCTACGTTGCCAAGCGTCTCGTCGCGACGATCCCGGTGATGGTCATCGTCGCCGTGCTGGTGTTCGCATTGCTGCGCCTCACGCCCGGCGATCCCGCGGCGATCATCGCCGGGCCTGCAGGCACCACGCAGGACGTCATCGCGATCCGCGCCAAGCTGGGCCTCGACCGGCCGATCGTCGCGCAATTCTTCGTCTGGATCGGACACCTGCTGACCGGCGACTTCGGCGAGTCGTTCTTTTTTCGCAAGCCGGTCGCCGAATTGATCGCCGGACGCATCGGACCTACATTCGCGCTCGCGACGTCGACGATCGTGTTCTCGGTGCTGGTCGCGGTCCCGCTCGGCGTGATCGCCGCGTGGAAGCAGGGTGCGTGGATCGACAGGCTGGTGATGGGACTGTCGGTGCTGGGCTTCTCGGTGCCGGTGTTCGTCATCGGCTATGCGCTCATTTACCTGCTGTCGATCGAGCTCGGCTGGCTACCGGTTCAGGGCTACCAGCCGTTCGCCGAAGGCGTCGTCGGATTCGTCTCGCACCTCGTGCTGCCGACGCTGACGCTGTCGGTGATCTACATCGCGCTGATCGCGCGGATGACGCGCAGCAGCGTGCTCGACGTGCTGTCCGAGGATTACATCCGCACCGCGCGCGCGAAGGGCCTTGCGAGCCGCACGATCCTGGTCGCGCATGCGCTGCGCAATGCCGCGCTGCCGATCGTCACGGTGATCGGCCTCGGCGTCGCGCTGCTGATCGGCGGTGTCGTCGTCACAGAGAGCGTGTTCGCCATTCCCGGACTCGGCCGGCTGACCGTCGATGCGGTGCTGGCGCGCGACTACCCGACGGTGCAGGCGGTGATCCTGCTGTTTTCATTCGCCTACCTGCTGCTCAACCTGCTGGTGGACCTCGCCTACGTATGGCTGGACCCGCGAATCCGCTATTGACGCCGGTCGGCGTCGAAGTCGCGCGCGTCGCGTACGCGCCGCCGTCGGCGTTGCTGCGCCTCGCACGCAATCCGGTCATCGTGTTCGGCATCGCCGTGCTGGCGCTGATCGTCGCCATGGGCATCGCCGCACCCTGGCTCACCGATTTTGATCCGGTCGCCATCAGTCCCGCGTCGCGCAACCAGGTCAGTGGCGCCGTCGAAACGGTGCGGGCTGACGACGGCAGCAAGACCTACGTGCGTCACTGGATGGGTACCGATTCACTGGGCCGCGACGTCGCGTCGCGCGTGTTCTACGGCGTGCGCGTGTCGTTGTTCGTCGGCATCGCCGTCGCCGTCATCGCCATCGTCATCGGCGTGGCGATCGGCGTCGCCGCCGGCTACTTCCGGCGCCTCGATGGCGTCATCATGCGGGTGATGGACGGCCTGATGGCGATCCCGGCGATCCTGCTCGCGATCGCGCTGGTGTCGATCTCGACCGCGGGGGTCGCCGCGGTCATCATCGCAATCGTCGTTCCCGAAGTGCCGCGCGTCGTGCGGCTGGTGCGCGCCGTCGTGCTGTCGGTGCGCGAGGAGCCGTACGTCGAGGCGGCGATCGCCGCGGGAACGCGCACGCCGGCGCTGATCATCCGCCACATCCTGCCCAGCACGTATGCGCCGCTGATCGTGCAGGCGACCTACATCTGCGCGACGGCGATCCTGGTCGAGGCAATCCTGTCGTTCCTCGGCGTCGGCATCCCGCCGCAGACGCCGACGTGGGGCAACATCATGTCCGAAGGGCGCACGCTGTTCCGCGTCTACCCGCACAACGTGCTGTGGCCGGGACTGTTCGTCGCGCTCACCGTACTGTCGATCAACGTGCTGGGCGACGGCCTGCGCGACTCGCTCGACCCGCGGATGCACCGACAGTTATGAGCCCGCCGGGGCGTCCCAAGGGCGAACACCGGAGCGCTGCGCGCGAAGCTGCTCCGGTGAGCGCACCCCTCGCCATCCGCGGCCTGACGATCGCGCTGCCCGCACATGCCGATCGCGACAATGCGGTGGAAGCGATCGACATCGACGTCGCGCGCGGCGAGGTCGTGTGCGTCGTCGGCGAGTCGGGATCGGGCAAGTCGGTGATCGCGCAGGCGACGATGGGATTGCTGCCGGCGGCGCTACGCGTCACTGCAGGGCGCATCGACGTCGGTGGCGACAACGTCGTCGGCGCCGGCGAAGAACGGCTGCGCGCACTGCGCTGCACGCGGATGGCGATGGTGTTCCAGGAACCGATGACGGCGCTCAATCCGCTGATGCGCTGCGGCGACCAGATCGACGAGGTGCTCGTCGCGCACACGACGTTGGGCGCGGCCGCGCGGCGCACGCGCGTGCTCGCGGCACTGGCCGACGTCGGCCTCGATGATCCCGTGCGCATCGCCGCGGCGTACGCGCACGAGATCTCCGGCGGGCAACGCCAGCGCGTGATGATCGCGATGGCGCTGATCCTCGGGCCGGCATTGCTGATCGCCGACGAGCCGACCACCGCGCTGGATGTGACGACGCAGGCGCAGATCCTCGCGCTGATCCGGCGGCTGTCGCAGGAGCATGGCACCGGCGTGCTGTTCATCACGCACGACTTCGGTGTCATCGCCGAGATCGCCGATCGCGTGATCGCGCTGCAGCGCGGCCGGATCGTCGAGAGCGGCACGCGCGACGACGTGCTGGAGCGTCCGCGCGATCCGTACACGCAGATGCTGCTGCGCGCGGTGCCAGGCCTGACGCCGCGCCGGCGCGCGCCCGTCACCGGCGACGTCGTGCTGGCGACCCGCGGGCTCGGCAAGTCGTGGCAAGTGCGGCGCCGGTTTGGCGCGACGCACAATTTCGTCGCCGCCGCCGATGTCGATCTCGTGCTGCGGCGAGGCGAAGTGCTGGGACTGGTCGGCGAATCGGGATCCGGCAAGTCGACGGTGGCGCGCTGCATCGCGCGCCTGATCGAGCCGACGTCGGGCTCGATCGACCTGGCCGGCACCGACATCGCGAAGCTCGGCGTCGCCGCACTGCGCCCACTGCGGCGCCGGCTGCAGATCGTGTTCCAGGATCCCTATCGCTCGCTGGACCCGCGGCGACGCGTCGGCGAGTCGATCATCGAAGGCCCCCTCAACTATGGCGTCGCTCGCGACGTCGCAGAGCAGCGGGCGCGCGAGTTGATGGCGCTGGTGCAGATGGAGACTCACGTGCTGGCGCGCTATCCGCACGAATTTTCGGGCGGCGAGCGCCAGCGGCTGTGCATTGCGCGCGCGCTGGCACTGGACCCGGAAGTGCTGATCGCCGACGAGCCGGTGTCGGCGCTCGACGTTTCCGTGCAGGCGCGCGTGCTCGGACTGCTCGCCGACATCCGCGACAGGCTGCATCTGTCGATCCTGTTCATTACGCACGACCTGCGGGTGGCGGCGCAACTGTGCGACCGTATCGCCGTAATGCAGCGCGGGCGCGTCGTCGAGACCGGCACGACGCACGAGGTCTTTACGCATCCGCGCCATCCGTGGACGCAGTCGCTGTTCGCGGCCATTCCCGGCCGCGGCACGAGGCTGTTCGGGCAACTCTCATGAAAAGGCATCGATGCGCGCAGTCTGGTTGAGTCTCATCGGCATCGTCGTGTGCGGCGGCATCGGCGGCGTCGCCGGATGGTCGCTGGCGACGTTCTTCGACCTCACCGGCGTCGCCGCTGCGCTGGTCGCGCTGTTCGTCGCCGCGCTGGTCGCGGCCGCCCTGTGGACCGCCGGCATCGCATTGCACGACTGGCGACGGCGCGCGCGTGACCATTGACCCCAAAACTCGCGCGGTTCACCGGCAACACCACTAGAATCGGGGCGTTTTTTCCTCGGTCAGGGTGCTCCGTGAAAGCATTGCCGATACTCGCCGCGCTCTTGTGCGCGGCCTGCGCCATGCACGACAAGGTTGCCAATGACGACGCTTACCAGCCGCCCGTCTATCGCACGGGCAGTCACCTGCCGAACCAGGGCGGCACGTTGACGTCACCCGACACCGCGAGCGTCAGCGGCGATGCGGTGCGGCAGTCGATGCCGCCGCCGCTCGTCAGGAAGCCGCCGGGCGGATGACAGGTGCGTTCGCGCTTGCCACCGCCAACACCGGCGGCGCGCTGAGCGTCGCGCTCACCACGTAGCGCCACGGCGTGTTCGGCGCCAGCGCGCCGAACGGATAGCAGGTCACCAGCGTGAGCGTCGGCACGTCGCTGTCGGCGCGCAAGTGCAGGTCGCGCGCGGCGACGACCGACATCGCCGTGATGCGAAACGTGGTGCGCGCTCCGTCGGCGCGCTCCACCAACAGCGTCTCGCCCACCTGCGCATCCCGGAGAAACGCGAAGTGCGTGTCGCGATGCGCGGTGAACACCGCATTGCCGGGGTCGCCGGCGCGCGCGGAACCGTCCAGATGCCCTGGCCCCCATGCAAGCGTGCGGCCCGTGGCGCCGGACAGCACGATCACGTCGGCACGCTGCGCCGGCGCGATCAGCCGCGCGACCGGTTGCATGTCGGCCCACGGCCACGGCTTGACGGCGGCACCGGTGGTGAGCGTACGGTGCCAGGCACGCTCCAGCAGCCATTGTCCGAGCTCGGCCTTGGCGACGATGTAGCCGCTGCTCGCGATCGCTGCGGCGCCCAGCGCCAGCGCGATCACGCACGCGAATCGCAACCCGCGTGCCGCAGTGCCGCCGATCGGGGAAGACTCGGCCGGCGAATGGCGACGCACATCCGCCCGTCGGCTCCGCCTCGTGACGTGCGACCTGCGGCGTGTCCGGCCGAAAGGTCCTCCCCGATCGACGGCGATGACCACTTCAGCAGACCTGCCGCGCGGCGCGCACGCGATCGAGCAGCGTGAGGGCGCGGCGGCTGCGGCGACGTGCCGCGAATCCGGCACCGGACGCGAAGGCCAGCAGCAACGCACCGATTGCGAACATCAGCGGTGCCGGCGTCGCCGTTTGCGGCAATCCGCCCAGCGTTGCACCGGAACCGGCAGGCAGGTTGACGGGCATCAGCGTCAATTCACTCGTGGCACCTGCAGGCGACGTCGGCGTGACGTCGACGGCGACGAGGCTCGTGTATTTGCTGACAAGATGATGCGCAAGCGCGGTCTCGATGATCAGTGGCTTGATCGCCGCGGCGTCGCCGTTGATCATCGCATCGGACAGCGCTTCGATGCGGTCGCGCGCCCACAGCGTGGCGATGCCCCTGGCCGGTCGTCCTGCGGCGAGCGGCAGCATTTCGCCCCAGGCAGTGCCGCCACGGCGGCCAGTCAGCGACAGCGACACCAGCGGCGTGTCGAATTGCGCGGTCAGCACGACCGGCTCGCCGAGGTACAGGTCCGGAACCGCGCGTGGATACGCATCGGCGCGCGCCGACCAGGCGACGCCGATGTCGGTCAGCGCCGGATTCTCGAGCTTGGCGTAGAGCTCCGACATGCGGGCCCTGACGTCGCGGACGTCGCTGATGAACGTCGCCGTGCCACGTCCCATCTGTGCCGCCTTGCGCAGGAACCAGGTGTTGGGGCCAGGCCCGATGCCGACGGTGAAAAGCCGCCGGCTGCGGGCGCGCGCGTCGATCAGCGCGAGCAGTTCCTGCTCGTTGCCAACCGCGCCGTCGGTGATGAAGACCACTTGCTGGACGAAGCCGTCGACGATCGGCGCGTCGAGCGCTGCGACCAGCGCGGGCTTCATTTCCGTGCCGCCGTCGGCACGCAATCCGGCCACGAACATCCTCGCGCCTGCCAATGTCGACGCGTCGACCGGCATCGGCGCCGTGAACAGCGACCGCGTCACCGAATTGAATTCGATGACGTTGAAGCGATCGCCGGGCTTGAGACGCGACAACGCGAACGTCACCGCGTCCCGCGCCTGCGCGATCGACACGCCGCTCATCGATCCGGACGTGTCGACAATGTAGATCGCCTCGCGCGGCGCGATCGGCGCGGTCGACGGTGTCGACGGCGGCAGCACCATCAGCAATGCCCACGTCTTGCCATCGCGGCTTTCGGTGAAGAGCGCGGCGCCCGGCAGCGTGCCGACGTCGGGCGTCCAGGTCAGCTCGAAGTCGCGATCGGCGGCGACGACGTCGTCGGCGAGCGTGACGTCGTAGCGGTGCGCAGGATCTTCCTTGACGTCGATCCGATGACTCGCGCTGTTGACGAGCGTCAGCGGAAAGCCGGCGTCGACGCCGACGTGCAACGACACCGGATTGGTCGGCGGCGCGCCTGGCGGCAGCGCGGGGGGTGACATGACGGGATCGTCGGCACCGGCGGTAGCGGCGCCGTCGCCATCGACGCCGCCCGGCGTGTACCGCGGTGTGATCGCCAGCGGAAAACGCAGATGAAAGCTGCCGCTGTCGTAGCGCAGCGTCTGTTGGTATTCGATCGTCACTGTCACTTCCTCGTTGGGGCCGAGGTGCGCGACGCTGGCGGTGAACAGATTGGGACGCTGCTGCTCGATCAGCGACGCCTTGACGCCGTCCGCCTTCGCCTTCTCGAACGTCGCGCGCGCGGCGGCTTTTTCCTGGATCCGGCCTTCGATCACGCGATCGCCGACCTGCATGTGCAACTGGTCGACCGCCGCGCGCTCGGGCAGGGGAAACACGTAGACGCCTTCGCGCCATTGCGCGGTGGGATTGATGAAATGTTGCGTGACGCGGGCCCGCGCGACGATTCCCGCGACCTCGATGTCGACTTCGGTGGCGACGAGAGGCGCCTCGAATGACGCCTCGCCGTCGTTGCCGAGCATCAGTGCCGGATGCGCGGTCATAGCGGGCGTCGCCGCTTCGGCTCGCGACACCGCCGCCACGACCGCCAGCATCAGCACCGCGCCGGCGATGAGGCCCGCGACGAGACTGTCCATCACGAGCCTTGCGATTCCGCGCCATCCAGGCGGCAGCGACTGCGGGCGTGTCCGGGCAACCATCTTCTTCTCCCTTGTCGGGCGGCGATGCCATTCGCGGAGTCCGCGAGGCGATCGCCGCCCGCAACAAGCTCGCGGAATTCAAGAGGCGCATCGCGGCGCTCCGCGAGCCGGTCGCGCCGTGAGTCGAGTAGGCGCCGGCAATCGGGCCTGCGACGGCAAGGAATCGGGCGAAGTGGCGATCGATCATGGCGAACTCATGACGCGCCTTCGGCGGGCGCCGTCACCCAACCCTCGCGCGCACGCGGGAGAGGGGCGCATCAGCCCGACGTTGCATCGAAGGTCGCTCTCTCGCGGATGCGCGAGAGGATTGGGTGAGGGGCGATGGCGGCTGTACCGCTGCGGTATAGTCGGCGCGCATGAGCCGTCGCATTGCCATCGTCGAGGACGAACCCGCGATTCGCGACAACTATTGCGATGCGCTGCGCCGCCACGGCTACGATGTCGCCGCCTATGCGAGCGTTGATTCGGCGCTGGCGGCGTTTCGCACGCGCCTGCCTGACCTTGCGCTGATCGATATCGGCCTGGGTGACGATCCCGACGCGGGATTCGCGTTGACGCGGGAGCTGCGCGCGCTGTCACCCGTCCTGCCGATCATCTTCCTGTCGGCGCGCGATTCCGAGTTCGACATCGTCGCCGGACTGCGTTCAGGCGCCGACGACTACCTGACCAAGGACGCGAGCCTGCCGCAGCTCGCGGCGCGTATCGCCGCGCTGCTGCGCCGCAGCGACCTGGCCGCGGCGCCCGCGGCGGCGGACGATGTGATCGAGCGCGGCGCGCTGACGCTCGACGTCAAGCGCATGTCCGCGCGGTGGAAGGGTGCGCGCGTCGACCTGACGCTGACGGAATTCTGGATGGTGCACGCGCTCGCGCGCCACCCCGGCCACGTGCGCGACCGCGAGCAGCTGATGCGCGAAGCCAACACCGTCGTCGACGACGGCACGATCACGTCGCACGTCAAGCGGATCCGGCGCAAGTTCCTGGCGCTCGACGCGGCGTTCGACCGCATCGCCACCGTTTACGGCGTCGGCTACCGGTGGGACCCCGACGCGTGAGCGCGCCGCGCCCGTGCCGTTGATGCGCTGGCCGCGCGTGACGCTCGGCATCCGCGCGCAATTGCTGCTGGTGCTGACGGTGTTCGCGGCCATTCCCTTCCTCGGCGTCGCCTACATCCGCGAGCTGGAGGGCGTGCTGCGCAACGCGCAGGAGCGCGAGCTCGCGGGCACCGCGCAGGCGGTGGCGACGGCGCTGCACGACCGACCGCGTCTGTTCGAAGCCGCGCCGCAATGGCTGATGAAAGGCGGCGAGCCGCCGCGCGACCTCGTCGACGCCGCCGTGGCGACGCGCGTGATGGGCGACAGCGGCAACGACCTCGCGCAGATTTTGCAAGGGCTCACCCGAACCACCGCGCGGATTCGCGTCGTCGACCGCGAACAGAAGGTGATCGCCAGCGCCGGAACGCTCAAGCGCATGCAGGACGCGCTGCCTCCGCCAGACTTCTTCGAACGCGTGATGCATCCGCTCTATGCGCGCGTGCTCGACCAGCCGGCCGAGGATTTTCGCGAAGAGATGCCGGCGACGATCTCGCCGTCGCGGCGCGAAGTGATGTCGGCCCTCGACGGCATCGCGTCGACCGAGCGCCGCGCGGCGAGCGATCCGCGCGTGACGATCGTCAGCGCCGCCTATCCGATCTGGGTCGGCGATCGCGTGCGCGGCGCCGTGGTCGCCGAGGAAACGACCAACGCCGTGCTGGCGGCGCGCAACCATGCGTTCGAGCGCCTGTTCACGCTGGTGCTCGCGACATTGCTGCTGGGCTCGCTTGCGGTCACGCTCTACGCGACGTGGCTGACATCGCGCATCCGCCGCCTGGCGAGCGACGCCGACACGGCGATCGACGCGCAGGGCCGGTTGCGCCGCGAACTCGCCGGCAGCGCGGCGCGCGACGAAATTGGTGATCTCGCACGCGGCATTTCCGGCGTGCTGACGCGCCTGTCCGAGTACGCGTCGTACCAGGAGCAGATGGCGGGGCGCTTGTCGCACGAGCTGCGCACGCCACTCGCGGTGGTGCGCAGCTCGCTCGACAACCTGCGGCAGACGGCGATGCCCGCGGACGCGCACGTATACGTCGATCGCGCGCAAGGCGGCATCGACCGGCTCGCGCACATCCTGGCGCGAATGAGCGAGGCGACGCGCCTCGAGCATGCAATGGCCGACACGGTGCGCGAGCGTTTCGACCTCGGCGCGCTGGTGGCCGCCTGTGTCGACGGCTATCGCGTCGTCTATCCGCGACGGCGGATCGAGTTCGTGGCGCCGGCCGACCCCATCGCGATCAATGGCGCGCCGGAGCTGGTCGCGCAGCTGCTCGACAAGCTCGTCGCCAACGCCGTCGAATTCTCGACCGAGGATCCCGTTGTCGTGACGCTCGCGCAAGCGCACGATGGCCTGCATCTCGCCGTCAGCGACGTCGGCCCGCGTTTGCCGGCGGAAATGCATGGGCGGCTGTTCGATTCGATGGTGTCGGTGCGCAAGGGGCCGCGCGACACCGAGCCGCACCTGGGGCTCGGCCTGTACGTCGCGCGCCTGTGCGCGCAGTTTCACGGCGCGACCGTGCATGCCGACGACCGCGCCGACGGGCGGGGGGTGATCGTCAGCGTGGTGTTTCCCTTCCCCGGCGCAGCCGCCTGAAGCGACACGCACGGTGCGGTCGCGACTCCCGCGCGCCGATCGCGGCCTGCCACAGGACCGGCGTTTCGCACCGGCTCGTCAATTCCGTGGCGCAGCGCTCGCGCGCATTGGCGACAATGGCGCCTTCGCCTCCCGACCACGCCCATGATCCCTTCGATGCTGCGCCACCCGGCGCTCGCCTGCGCTCTGCTGCTCACGTGCTCGAACGTGTTCATGACCTTCGCCTGGTACGGCCACCTGAAAAACCTGTCGTCGAAGCCGTGGTGGATCGCTGCGCTGGTGTCGTGGCTGATCGCGCTCGCCGAATACCTGTTCCAGGTGCCTGCCAACCGCATCGGCTTCACGGAGCTGTCGCTCGGCCAGCTCAAGATCATGCAGGAAGTGATCACGCTGTGCGTGTTCGTGCCCTTCGCGGTGTTCTACATGGGCCAGCCATTGAAGCTCGACTTCCTGTGGGCGGGGCTGTGCATGCTCGGTGCCGTCTATTTCATGTTTCGCACCTGATGCATATCCACATCCTCGGCATTTGCGGCACTTTCATGGGCGGGCTCGCCGCGATCGCGCGCGCAGCCGGGCACGCGGTCACCGGCTGCGACGCCAACGTGTATCCGCCGATGTCGACGCAGCTCGAGTCGCTCGGCATCGAGCTGACGCAGGGCTTCGACGCTGCGCAACTCCATGGCGTTGCGCGCGACGCCGATCTCTTCGTCGTCGGCAACGTGGTGTCGCGCGGCAATCCGCTGGTGGAGGCGATCCTCGACCGCGGCTTGCCGTATGCGTCGGGGCCGGAATGGCTGCGCGACCACATCCTGCCGGGGCGCTGGACGCTCGCGGTCGCCGGAACGCACGGCAAGACGACGACGGCGTCGATGCTCGCGTCGATCCTCGAGCATGCGAACCTCAATCCCGGCTTCCTGATCGGTGGCGTGCCGCTCGATTTCGGTGTGTCGGCGCGACTGACCGACAGCGCGTTCTTCGTCATCGAGGCCGACGAATACGACACCGCGTTCTTCGACAAGCGCTCGAAGTTCGTCCACTACCGGCCGCGCACGCTGGTGCTCAACAACCTCGAGTTCGACCACGCCGACATCTTCGCCGACCTGGCCGCGATCGAGACGCAGTTCCACCACCTGGTACGGACGGTGCCGCGAATGGGGCGCATCGTCATCAACGGCAACGACGACGCGCTCGCCCGCGTCGTCGCGCGCGGCGTGTGGAGCGAAGTCGAGCACTTCGGCGCCGCCGACCTGCCGGGAAACGGTCCCGGCTGGACGATCGGCGTCGACGGCGAAGTGCTGCTGGGTGGCGCTACGCAGGGCAGGCTCGCGCTTGGCATGAGCGGGCGCCACAACCAGTTGAACGCGCTGGCGGCGATCGCCGCCGCGCGCCATGCGGGCGTGCCGGTGGCGGAGAGCCTGCGCGCGCTCGCCGGCTTCCAGGGCATTCGCCGGCGCATGGAAGTGCGCGGCAGCGTGCGCGGTGTCACCGTTTACGACGACTTCGCGCACCATCCGACGGCGATCACGACGACGCTGGAAGGGCTGCGGCGCAAGGTCGGCGACGCGCGCATCGTTGCCGTGCTCGAGCCGCGCTCGAACACGATGAAGCTCGGCACGATGAAGGCGAAGCTGCCTGCCAGCGTCGCCGCCGCGGATCGCGTGTTCGTCCACGCCGGGAGCCTCGGCTGGGATGCGGGCGCGGTGTTCGCGCCGCTGGCGGCGAAGGCGACCGTCGTCGACGATGTCGACACCCTCGTCGACGCGATCGTGCGCGAGTCGCGCGAAGGCGACCACGTCGTGGTGATGAGCAACGGCAGCTTCGGCGGCATCCACGACAGGCTTTTGCAGCGGCTCGCCGGCGCGACGTGACGACGATCGTCTATCTGCACGGCTTCCGTTCGTCGCCGGCGAGCGCCAAGGCGCAAGCGCTGCAATACGCTGTCGCCGCACTTCCCGCCGCGCACCGGCCGCAGTTGCACGTTCCCGCGCTCGACGATCGTCCGCTCGCCGCGGTGCAGCGCGTGATTGACTGGATCGCGCGCCATGCAACCGCGACTCCGACATTCGTCGGCAGTTCACTGGGCGGCTACTACGCGACGCATCTCGCCGAGCATTACGCGGCGCGCGCCGTGTTGATCAACCCGGCGGTGCGGCCCTATGACGACCTGGTGCCCTACGTCGGCGTGCAGACCAACCTCTACACCGGGCGTGCGTTCGAAGTCACCCCGGCACATTTCGACGAGCTGCGTGCCATCGACACCGCGCGTCTCGCGCAGCCGTCGCGCTACCTGCTGTACCTGCAGTCTGGCGATGAAGTCCTCGACTGGCGCGCGGCCATCGCGCGCTACGCCGGCGCGTGGCAATGCGTCGAAGGCGGCGGCGACCATGGGTTCACGGGTTTCGAACGGCAGCTGCCGACGCTGCTGCGCTTCGCGCAAAACGGCTTTGGCGACTGAAATTAGTCGCGGGTGACGCCGCATGCGTAGCGGGCGTATGCTGTCCTTCCTCCGTTGAAGATGCACATTGCCCGATGACGAAGACACCTGTCGCGCACAGCGCCTGGGCGTTCGCATCGTCCGCCGATGCGATGCGCGCCGAAGCGAAGTTCGGCGCGCGCAACTACGATCCCTTGCCTGTGGTGGCCGCGCGCAGCGAAGGCGCCTGGATCGAGGACATCGAGGGACGCCGATACATCGACCTGATGAGCGCGTATTCCGCGGTCAGCTTCGGCCACGCGCATCCGCGCATCGTCGCCGCGCTGGTCGACCAGGCGGCCACGCTCGCCGTCACGTCGCGCGCATTCCACAACGACCGGCTGCCGGCGTTGCTCGCGCGCCTGTGCGCGATGACGGGCTTCGACCGCGCGTTGCCGGTCAACACGGGCCTCGAGGCGGTCGAGACCGCGCTCAAGGCGGCGCGCAAATGGGGCTATCGGATCAAGGGCATCGCCGACGATCGCGCCGAGATCATCGTGTGCGACGGCAATTTCCACGGCCGCTCGATCACGATCAGCGGATTTTCGAGCGAAGCGCAGTATCGCGACGGCTTTGGCCCGTTCGCGCCGGGATTCATCAGCATCCCGTACAACGACACCGCGGCGCTGGAGCGTGCGATCACGTCCAGCACGGCTGCGTTCCTCGTCGAGCCGGTGCAGGGCGAGGCGGGTATCGTCGTTCCCGACGATGGATACCTCGCGCGCTGCGCGGAAATCTGTCGCCGCCACGACGTGCTGCTGATCTGCGACGAAGTCCAGACCGGCCTCGGCCGGACCGGCTACCTGCTGGGGGCGCAGCACGACGGCGTCAAGCCGGACGGCGTGATCCTCGGCAAGGCGCTGGGCGGCGGCCTGCTGCCGGTCTCGGCGTTCGTCGCGACCGAAAACGTGATGCAGGTATTTCGTCCTGGCGACCACGGCAGCACGTTCGGCGGCAATCCGCTGGGCGCGGCGGTGGCGCTCGCGGCGCTCGACGTGCTCGAAGACGAGAAATTGTGCGAACGCTCCCGCACGCTCGGCGAATGGCTGCTGCGCGAGCTGGCGACGATCGACAGCCCGCTGATCGCCAACGTGCGCGGTCGCGGCCTGCTGGTGGGCATCGAAGTCGACCCGCGCAGGGCGAGCGCGCGCACCGTCGTCGAACGGTTCATCGCGCACGGTCTCATTTCCAAGGACACGCATGGCACCGTCGTGCGCATCGCGCCGCCGCTCAACATCGCGCGCGACACGCTCGAGCACGCGGTGGGCGAAATCCGCAAGGTGTTCGCCGAACTCGGCGCCGGTGGCGTGGAGACCGTTCGCCAAAGCCGTGCGCGTGCCGACGCGATGGACGCGCGCTGATCCAGCGCATCGTCCGCCGATGACCGACTCCGCCGCCGGCAAGCTCGTCGTCGCGATCAGCTCCCGCGCGCTGTTCGATTTCGAGGAGGAGAACGAGGTCTTCGAGACCTCCGACGACCGCGCGTACATGCAGATGCAGCTCGAGCGCCTGGAGACACCGGCCAAGCCGGGCGTCGCGTTTCCGCTGGTGCAGAAGCTCCTCGCATTCAACGTCGACGGCGTGCGCCGCGTGGACGTCGTGATCCTGTCGCGCAACGACCCGGTGTCCGGCTTGCGCGTGTTCCGCTCGGTCAAGGGCGCCAACCTGCCAATCGAGCGCGGCGTTTTCACGCGCGGGCGTGCGCCCTTCGGCTACCTCGAGTCGCTGAACGCGCACCTGTTCCTGTCGGCGAATGCCGAGGATGTGCGCGCGGCGCTGCTCGCAGGCTTCCCCGCCGCCGTCGTCTACGCGCATTCGACGCACGTCGATTCTCACCCCGACGAGGTGCGCATCGCGTTCGATGGCGACGCCGTGCTGTTCGCCGACGAAGCCGAGCGCGTCTACCAGGCCGAGGGGCTCGACGCGTTCCAGGCGCACGAGGCGAGCCATGCCGGCAAGCCGTTGCCGCCCGGGCCCTTCAAGCCGCTGCTCGAGGCGCTGCACCGGCTGCAGCGGATCGATGCCGAGGTCGCGCCGATGCGCGTGCGCACCGCGCTCGTCACCGCGCGCTCGAGTCCCGCGCACGAGCGCGCGATCCGCACGCTGATGGACTGGGACGTCCAGATCGACGAGGCGTTTTTCCTCGGCGGCCTCGCCAAGGGCGATTTCCTGCGCAAGTTCGAGCCCGACTTCTTCTTCGACGACCAGACGCGGCACGTGCAGTCGGCCGCGCAGCACGTGCCATCCGGCCACGTGCTGCACGGGATCTCCAACGAGCGCTAGTGTCGTGCGCGGTGGTTCGTGAGGTAACTCGCGAGCACTGGAGCACCGAAACGTACGCGACGTCCCCCACGCAAACATCGCGCAGTAGCTGGATCTAACCGACGGACCGATAGTGCAGCTGCGTGCGGGACGTTGCGCACATCGAATACCGGCTTGCAGCAAGCAACTGGGATTGCCTCGCGAATTCGCGCGACGTGACGCGAGCCTTGGCGCCACGCCGGGCAGGAGCCCGTTACTTCCGCCGCACGCGCCCGTAGAACGGATACTTGGGGTCGTGGTAGCCCGGCGTCGATGCATAGCCGGGCCGCACCAGCGAGTCGACCAGCGCTTCGTCGTCGGCATTCCACGATGCGCCGATCGCCGACGTGTAGTCGTTCCACTGCGCGAGCGTGCGCGGCCCGGCGATCACCGTCGACACGATCGGGTTCGCCCACAGCCACGCCAGCGCGAACGCCATCGGCGTGCGCCGCGTGCGCTCAGCGTGCGACTTGAGCGTCGCCGCCACCGCGAACGATTCCTCGCGGAACTCCGTTTCCAGCATCCGCTTGTCCTTGTGCGCGGCGCGCGAATCGTCCGGAATCGTGTCCTTCGCGTACTTGCCGGTCAGCACGCCGCGCGCGATCGGCGAATACGAGGCCACGCCGATGCCGTGGTAGTCGCAGGCCGGCAGGATTTCCATCTCCGGCATCCGGTTGAGCAGGTTGTAGTACGGCTGGCACACGATGGGCCGCGGCACCCGCAGCTGGTCGCACACGCGCACCACCTCGGCGATGCGCCAGCCACGGAAGTTCGACACGCCGAAGTAGCGGATCTTGCCGGCGCGGATCAGGTCACCGACGGCGCCGACGAACTCCTCGACCGGTGTCACCGCGTCGTCGTAATGCAGGTAGTAGATGTCGATCCAATCGGTGGCGAGGCGCGCCAGCGATTCGTCGCATGCCTTCGTGAGCCAGCGCCGCGAAAGGCCGCCGCTGTTGCGATCGTCGGCGCGCATCACGTTGCCCGCTTTGGTGGCGAGGATCCAGCGGTCGCGCGTCGCGCCGATCGCGGCCCCCGTGATGCGCTCCGATTCGCCTTTGGAGTAGGCGTCGGCGGTGTCGATGAAGTTGACGCCGGCGTCCAGCGCCGACGCGACGATCTCGCTCGCGGCCTTGCTGTCGGTGCGATCGCCGAACATCATCGTGCCGAGGCACAGTGCCGAAACCTCGAGTCCGCTCGCGCCGAGCCTGCGATATTCCATGCCATCGTCTCCGTCGACCTGAAGGCCGATTCTACGCGGCTATAATTCGCCTCTCCCTGGAGTCGTCGCGCGACGGTCGGTGCGTGCGCCTGGCGGCGATCCCGCCCGACACTCCCGCAACCGGATCCCGGCGATGAATGTCCTGTACGAGGACGACGGCCAGTTGAAGGCCGGCGCGGTCCTCGCCGATCACGATGCTTCGCTGCAGGTCGAAGCGTCGAGCGGCAAGCGCTCCAAGATCAAGGCGAACAGCGTGCTGCTGCGCTTCGCGTCGCCATCTCCCGCGGACGCGCTCGCCGAGTCGCAGGCGATCGCCGCGACGCTCGATCCCGATTTCCTGTGGGAGGCGTCGGACGACGGCGAGTTCGATTTCGCGATGCTGGCGCGCGAATACTTCGGCGCGCAGGCGAGCGTCGTCGAGCAGGCGGCGGTGGCGCGGCTGTTGCACGCATCGCCGATGCACTTCTACAAGAAGGGCCGCGGCCGCTATCGCAAGGCGCCGCCCGATGCGCTGAAGGCCGCGCTGCTGTCGGTGGGGCGCAAGGCGCGCGAAGCCGCACAGGTCGAGGCCTGGACGGCTGAGCTGCTGGCCGGCCGCCTCCCGGACGAGCTCGCGCAAAAGCGCGAGATGCTGCTGTATCGTCCCGACAAGAATGCGATCGAATGGAAGGCGGTGGCAGCCGCATCCGATGCGGCCAGGACGAGCGTTACCGCGTTGCTGGCGGCATGTGGCGCCATCGCGTCGACGCACGACTATCACTTCGACGCGTTTCGCCTCGCTGCATTTCCGCGCGGCCTGGGCTTTGCGCCGGTCGGCGAATTGCCTGCGTTGCCGCCGCTCCCCCGTGCCGACGTCGCAGCCTTCTCGATCGATGACGCCACGACGACGGAGATCGACGACGCGTTCTCGGTGCGCACGCTCGCCAACGGCAACCACGAGATCGGCATCCACATCGCCGCGCCGGCATTGTCGATCACGCCCGGCAGCGCGCTCGACGCGATCGCGCGCCAGCGCCTGTCGACCGTCTACATGCCGGGACGCAAGATCACGATGCTGCCGGACGAGGTCATCGGCGCATTCACGCTCGCCGCGGGCGCCGAGCGGCCCGCGCTGTCGCTCTACATCGAGACCGACGCGAGCGGCACGCCGGTCGCGCAGCGCACTGCGGTCAATCGGGTGCCGGTCGTCGAGAACCTGCGTCTCGACGCGATCGACGATGCGTTCGCGGCATCCGCGCGTGGCGACGAGCCGGGCCGCACCGTGCAGATGCGCGTGCTGTGGATGCTCGCAAAGAAATTGTCGGCGGCGCGCGGACGTCCAGAGGTCGAGCGCGTCGACTACAGCTTCTACGTCGACTGGGAGGTGCCGGACGGCCGCGTCAGCATCGTCACGCGGGCACGCGGCTCGCCGCTCGACAAGCTCGTGTCGGAACTGATGATCCACGTAAACAACACCTGGGGCCGACTGCTCGCCGACGCCGGCGTCGCCGGCTTCTACCGCGTGCAATCCGGCGGCAAGGTGAAGATGAGCGTGCGTCCGGGCGAACACCAGGGGCTGGGCCTCGCGCACTACCTGTGGTCGAGCTCGCCGCTGCGCCGCTACAGCGACCTCGTCAACCAGCAGCAGCTCCTTGCGACGATCGCCGGCGAGCGCGCGCCGTACGCCGACAACGACGCCGCGCTGTTCGCGGCGCTCGCCGACTTCGAGGCCACCTACAGCCAGTACGCCGAGTTCCAGGACCGCATGGAGCACTACTGGTGCCTGCGCTGGCTGCTGCAGGAAGGTATCGCCGAGACCACCGCGACTGTGGTGCGCGACAACCTGGTGCGATTCGACCGCGTGCCCCTGTGGACGCGGCTCGCCGACCTGCCTGCGCAGCCCGTCGATAGCGTGGTGCGAATCGGCATCGGCCGCATCGACTTGCTGGCGGCGACGGTCGAATGTCGCTTTCTTGGCACCGTGTGAGGCAGATTCGAGCGCAAACGTCATGACGTCAGCATGACCGTTGCATACAATAGACGCTCGCCGACCACCGATTCCGCGCCCCGTGCCACGCCGTTCCACCACCACGCCGCTCGAAGTGCCGCCGCCGGACGATCCGTCGATCGCACCGGCCAAGGCGTCGCGGACGGTGGCAGCGAAGCGAACGCCCGTGCGGGCACCCGCCGTCGCCGCTGCGCCGGTCCCGTCGGCCGCGGCGCTGCCGTCGGCTGCGCCACCTGTGGTGCGCAAGCCCGTGGTGCGCAAGGCCAGGGCGCCGGCGGTGTCGCCTGCGCCTGCAGCGGCAATTGCGCCGCTGCAGCAAGCATCCCCAGCTGTCCAGGTTGTGCCTTCGCAGCAGAGCGCGCGATTGGGCGCGCGACCCGCAGCGCCGGCGCAGCCGGGCATGGGGGCGCCACCGCGGTCCGCGCGGCTTGTTTCGGCCGGCGCGTTGCCGCCGGCCTACATCCCGCGCGAGGCGCTCGTCGCGCCGCGCAACAACCTGCTGATCGCCATCGCGATCGGCACATCGCTGGCGCTGCACGGCATCCTGCTGGCGTTGCATTTCACGATGCCGGATCCCGGCAAGAAATCGAGCGACGCGCCGATGGAAGTGGCGCTCGTCAACGCCAAGACCAAGGCGCGCCCCACCAAGGCGGACATCCTGGCGCAGGCGAACCTCGACGGCGGCGGCAACACCGACCAGAACCGCCGCGCGAAATCGCCGCTGCCGGTGCTGCCGAAGGACAGTCTCAGGAACGAGATCACCGTCGCCGCGCAGCGCGTCGAGGCACTCGAGCAGCAGACCAAGGAATTGCTGACGCAGCTGCGTTCGAGCCCGGTCGCGGCGCCGAGTCCCAAGCCCACCGACCAACAGGAGCCGACGGAATCGCCAACGGCCAACGAAATGATGCAGAAGTCGCTCGAGGCGATGCGGCTCGAGGCGCAGATCGCCAAGGACATGGACGCGTACCAGAAGCGTCCGAAGCGCCAGTTCGTCGGCTCGCGCGCGCAGGAATACCGTTTCGCGCGCTACGTCGAGGACTGGCGGCTCAAGATCGAGCGCGTCGGCAACATCAATTATCCGGTGGCGGCGCGCGACCAGAAGCTTTACGGCAGCCTGATCCTCACGGTCGCGATCCGCGCCGACGGCTCGGTCGACAACGTCGAGGTCAATCGCAGCTCCGGCCATCGCATCCTCGATGCGGCCGCCGTCAAGATCGTGACGATGTCGGCGCCGTTCGCGGCGTTTCCGCCCGATATACGGCGCGATACGGACATTCTCTATATCACCCGCACGTGGACATTCACCAAGGGCGACGCGTTGGTGAGCAATTGACCGACCGCTACGCCGTCATCGGCAACCCGGTCGCGCATTCGAAATCACCGGCGATACATTCGGCATTCGCGCAGTCGACGCGGCAGGCGATGGAATACACGCGCATCGAAGCGCCGCGCGACGGCTTCGCCGATGCCGTCGCGAACTTTGCCGCGGCAGGCGGTCGCGGACTCAACGTCACGTTGCCCTTCAAGCTGGAGGCGTTCGCGCTCGCCGATGCGACCACGACGCGCGCCGCCGCGGCGGGCGCGTGCAACACGCTGAAGCGCGAGGCCGGCCGCTGGCACGGCGACAATACCGACGGTGCGGGACTGATGCGCGACCTCACGGTGAACCTCGGCGTTGCACTCGCCGGGCGTGACGTGCTGGTGCTGGGGGCCGGTGGCGCCGCGCGCGGAGTGTTGCTGCCGCTCGCCGAAGCGCGACCGCGCATGCTGGTGATCGCCAACCGCACCACGGCGAAGGCGTTCGCACTGGCACGCAATCTGGCGCCGCTGGTGCAGTGCGACGCCGCGGGCGTCGACGAGCTCGCAGGCCGCGACTTCGACGTCGTCATCAACGCCACCAGCGCCGGCCTCGCCAATGCCGCGCCGCTCCCTTGGCCGGCCACGCTGTTCCGGCGCGATGCCTTAGCCTATGACATGGTCTACGGCGACGAGCCGACGCTGTTCCTGCGCTGGGCGCGCGCCGCCGGGGCGGCGCGCTGTGCCGATGGCCTCGGCATGCTGGTCGAGCAGGCGGCGGAGAGCTTCGCCTGGTGGCGCGGCGTGCGACCCGACACCGCCGCGACGTTCGAGCGCATGCGCCCGCGTCGCGGATAGCGATCGTGGCGCGCACACCCCATTCGGCGTGGTGGTGGCTGTCGCGCGCCTTGGCACTCGTCGTGCTCGGGTTCGTGCTGGTGCAGGCGTGGTTTGCCGGCATGATCGTCTGGTACCGCTACCAGCCGCCATCGCGGACGGCGTTCATGGCCGAGCGACTCGACGAGCTCCGCGCGCGCGATCCCAGGGCGACGCTGCAGTACCGGTGGGTGCCGTACGAGCGCATTTCGCCGAATTTGAAGCGCGCGATCATCGCGTCCGAAGACGCCCGATTCCTGGAGCACGACGGCTTCGACATCGAGGGCATGCGCCGTGCGTTCGAGAAGAACAGTCGTCGCGGCAAGGTTGTCGCAGGCGGCTCGACGATCACGCAACAGCTCGCCAAGAACCTGTTCCTGTCGCCGTCGCGCAGCTATGCGCGCAAGGCGCAGGAAGCGCTCATCGCGGTCATGCTGGAAGCGCTGCTCGACAAGCGGCGCATCCTCGAGCTCTACCTCAACGTCATCGAATGGGGGACCGGGGTGTTCGGTGCCGAGGCGGCGGCGCGACACTACGATGGCATCGCCGCGGCGCAGTTGTCGGCGGCGCAGGCGGCGCGGCTCGCGGCGATGGCGCCCAGTCCGCGGCGCTTCGAGCGCAATCCTCGCTCGGCGTACCTGACCGGGCGCACGGCGGCGATTCTGGCGCGCATGCCCGGCACCGCGTTCCCATAGTCGCGACTTCGCGCGCGCCCGTGCTCGAGCTCGTACTCTAGAATGCGGGCCATGTCCGAAGTGATCGAAACCACCTCGCGCCGGCGCGCCGATGCACCCGAGCGAGTGCAGGACGCGCTGACGGAAGTCGCCGCGCTGCTGCGGCGCAACCGGTTGGTCGAGGGGCTCGTCACCGAGCAGGCGGAAAGCGCGTCGGCGCAGCAGCGCGCGGAGCTCGCGCACAGCCTCGTCACGCGGCAGAACCGCGAGATCCTGCAGCGCCGCCTCGAAGCGCTCCACCCTGCCGACATCGCCTACATCCTCGACGCGCTGCCGCTCGACGAGCGGCTCTACATCTGGGACCTGGTCAAGGCCGACCGCGACGGCGAGATCCTGCTCGAGGTGTCCGACGCGGTGCGCGAGTCGCTGATTTCGGCGATGGACACCGACGAGCTCGTCGCCGCCGCGGAAACGCTCGAGGCCGACGAGCTCGCCGAACTCGCTCCGGACCTGCCGCAGGAGGTGATGGACGATGTGTTCCGGAGCCTGCCGCTGGAGGAGCGCGAGCAGCTGCGCGCGGCGATGTCGTTCGACGAGGACATGGTCGGCGCGCTGATGGACTTCGAGGACGTGCAGGTGCGCGCCGATGTCACGCTAGAGGTGGTGTTGCGCTACCTGCGGCGCTTCGAGGAGTTGCCGTCGCAGACCGACCAGCTGTTCGTCGTCGATCGCGAGGAGCGGCTGCTGGGCGTGCTGCCGCTCAATACGCTGCTGATCAGCGATCCCGACGTGCAGGTCGCCGACGTGATGAAGCCCGCGCGCGTCAAGCTGCTGCAGCACGAGAAGGCGACCGGAGCGGCGAGCGCGTTCGAGCGCTACGACCTCGTGTCCGCACCCGTCGTCGACACCAACGACCGCATCGTCGGCCGCGTCACCGTCGACGAGATCCTCGACTACGTGCGCGAGCGCGCCGAGGGCGAGCAACTGGCGCAAGGCGGCCTGCGCGAGGAGGAGGATGTCTTCGCGTCGGTGTGGAAATCGTTCCGCAACCGCTGGTCGTGGCTGGCGGTCAATCTCTGCACGGCGTTTTTCGCGTCGCGCGTCATCGGCGCGTTCGAGGGCTCGATCGCCAAGCTGGTCGCGCTCGCGGCGCTGATGCCGATCGTCGCCGGCATCGGCGGCAATTCGGGCAACCAGACGATCACGATGATCGTGCGCGCCGCCGCGCTGGGCCAGGTCTCGCGCGAGCACTCGCGCGCGCTGATTCGCAAGGAAATCCTCGTGTCGCTGATCAATGGCGTCATCTGGGGCGGCGTCATGGGCATCGTCGCGATGCTGCTCTACCGAGACGTCAAGCTGGGACTCGTCATGGTGCTGGCGATGACGCTCAACCTGATCCTCGCCGCGATGATGGGCGTGCTGATCCCGATGCAAATGCTGCGCCTCGGTCGCGATCCTGCGGTGGGCGCGTCGGTGATGATCACCGCCGTCACCGATTCCGGCGGTTTCTTCATCTTCCTGGGCCTGGCGACGTTGTTCCTGATCTAGTCGTGGACCGGAATAAGGTTGGCAGGTCGCCTGTTATCGACGTGTCCAACCCTGACCCCGGGAGTTCCAAGATGATTCGAAAAATGGTTTTTGGTGCATGGCTGGCGCTGGTGGTGCTGCCGGTTGCCGCGCAGTCGATGCCCGCAATGAAGGCCAGCGACGGCACGCTGACCGACGCCAAGGGCATGACGCTGTACACGTTCGACAAGGACGCCGGCGGCAAGAGTGCCTGCAACGGCGGTTGCGCCACCAACTGGCCACCGCTCGCCGCCGCGGCAGACGCCCAGCCGAGCGGTGAATGGAACGTGGTCACGCGAGACGACGGCAGCAAGCAATGGGCCTACAGTGGCAAGCCGCTCTATCGTTGGGCCAAGGACTCGAAGCCCGGTGACAAGACCGGCGACAACGTCAACAGCGTCTGGCACGTCGCGCATTGATCGCGGGGCGCGCGACGCCCGCGCCGCGCGCCTTCGGAAGGCCCGTCACCGAGGTGACGGGCTGTGTACCACATATCGAATGCGTCGCTGTGTGCCATTGCGGGTCACGGCGACCAAGGGGGACGGCGCCTGATCGCCGTTCGAGCAAATCATGGCAGTTACGCTTCCGCACAATGACCTGGTCGCCGCGATTCCGCGGTTGCGCCGCTACGCGCGGGTGCTGACCGGCGAGTCGACGCGCGCCGACGACCTCGTACAGGACACGCTGGCGCGCGCGTGGGAAAAGCGCGCGTTGTGGCAGGATGGAACGGATTTGCGTGCCTGGCTGTTTACGATCATGCACAACGTTTTCGTCAACCAGCGGGCAATGGCGCGTCGCGACGCGCGTACGGTCTCGCTCGACGATGATGAAAACGGCGGCGCGGCGTGGCAGGTGCCGGTTGCGGCGACGCAGTTCACGCGCGTCGAGCTGCTGGAGACGATGCAGAGCGTCGGCAAGTTGCCGGCGGAGCAACGCGAGGTGCTGATCCTCGCCGCGGTGGAAGAGATGCGTTACGAGGAAATCGCCACAGTGATGGGCATACCGGTCGGCACGGTGATGTCGCGGCTTTCGCGCGCCCGTGACAAGTTGCGGCGCATGACCGGCGAGCCGTCGGTGCAACTGAAAATGGTGAAATAAGGTGACTCCGATGCCGATCGACGACAACCTGCTGCACGCCTGGGTGGACGGTCAATTGCCCGCCGAGCGCGCGGGCGACGTCGAGGCGGCGCTCGCGCGCGATCCCGAGCTCGCGGCGCGTGCGTCGGCATGGCGGGCCCATACGGCATTGCTGCGCGAAGGCATGGATGCGTGGCTCGCCGAACCCGTGCCGGCGCGCCTGATCGATGCCGCGGCGCGCAAGCCGGACGTCGCGCGCTGGCAGCCGTGGTTCGCCGCCGCGGCGACGCTGGTAATGGGTGTCGCGCTCGGATGGTCGGGACGCGACGCGACGCTCGCGCGCGCCGGCATTCCGACGACGTTCGCGCGTGAAGCGGCATTCGCGCACGCGATCTACACCAACGATGCGCGCCGGCCGGTGGAAGTGGCCGCGAGCGACTCGCAAGCGCTCGTCACCTGGCTCACGCGCCGCATGGGCCAGACCGCGCGCGCGCCCGACCTGACGAGCGTCGGCTTCGAACTGGTCGGTGGCCGGCTCATCGCCGGCAACGAGAAGCCCACGGCATTGCTGATGTATGAAAACGCCGCCAAGCAGCGGCTCACGCTGCAATGGCGCAAGCTGCCGGCGGGCACCGACGAAGCGCAGTTCCGCTACGACGTCGAAAACGGCGTCGGCGTGTTCTACTGGATCGACGACGCCTGCGCGTACGCGCTGTCGGGATCGCTCGATCGCCGGCAGTTGCTGGCGGTGGCGCGCATCACCTACGGCCAGATCGCGGGACCCGACGCCACGCCACCCGCGAAATAACCGTCGCCCCGGGGCGCTCTCGCGCCTCGACAACCGTGTAACGCCGCGCCGTTTGCCGGTGATATCGTCAGGTATCATCGCGGTCGTCGATCGTCCATTCACCGCAGGCAAGCGAGGCAGGCATGTCCAGAAACATCGCGTTGGCACTTGTCCTGGTGGCCGCGCTCGCCGCGTGCTCGTCGCGTCCGATCCGCAACGTCGAAAACGATCCGATCGTCGCTGCCGGCAGGTCGATGTCCATGGCCGAAGTCGAGCAGGCGATCAACCGCGCGGGCATGAGCCTCGGCTGGGTGATGACGCCGACGCGACCCGGCCTCACCACCGGCCGCCTGGCGATCCGCACGCACGTCGCCGTCGTGGAAATCAGCTACGACACGAAGTCGTTCAGCATCAAGTACAAGGACAGCGTCAACCTCGAATATGACGGCGGCAACATCCACAAGAATTACAACGGCTGGATCGACAACCTCGAGCGCGAGATCCGCGCGAACCTGTCGCGAGCTTGAAGCGGGATCCACCTGCGCACGTCGATCCGTGCGACCGGTAGCGCCAGCATGTCGACCTTCCCTGGCAACGCGTCGATGAGCGAGCTGGAACAGGAGCTCGCGACGGTGATCATCGAAGCATTGCGGCTACCGATCTCGACGCAGGAATTTGTCGTCGACGCGCCGCTCTTCGGCGGCGAGCTCGGGCTCGACTCGATCGACGTGCTGGAGATCGCGCTGGCGCTGTCGCGCAAGTACGGCATCGAGATCCGCTCCGACGACGCCGAAAATCCGCGGATCTTCGCGTCGTTGCGTTCGCTGGCCGGCTACGTCGCTGCCCACCGGGCGGACTGAATCGCCGCGCCTGCCGTGAAACCCGCCGGCTACGCAGTGCTGGGCGTCGTGACCCTCGTCGCGTTGCCGGCGTTGTTGCGCCAGGTGTTTCCCGCGCTCGCCTACGCGCTCCCCGTGGCGTTCAACCTCGGCCTCGCCGTGATTTTCGCGCAAACATTGCGCGCGGGCCGCGAGCCGATGATCGCGCGCTTTGCGCTTGCCGAGCGCGGCACGCTCGAGCCGGAGCTCGCGGCCTATGCGCGCGGGCTCACATGGGTATGGGTGGCATTCTTCGTCGCGTCCGCCGCGCTGGCCGCGGCGCTGGCGCGCTGGGGCAGCGCGCGCGCCTGGATCACCTTCACGTCGTTCGGCAACTATGCGGCCGTGGCCGCGTTGTTCGTAGGCGAATATTGGTGGCGCCGCCACCGGTTCAGGCGCTACACGCACGCGTCGCCACGAGTGATGTGGTCGCACGTCAGCGCGGTGCTGCGCGGCGCGCGCGGGCGCAGGCGGTGAGTCCGCTGCTGTCGGCGTTCGCGCCGGATGCGCCGATGTTCGTGCGCGTCCGCGACGGCGACCTGCAGGCCTGGTCGGCACGGCAATGCGCCGGCGCGGTCGAGGCGCTGGCGGCGGTGTTGCCGTCAGCCACGCACGCGATCCAGTGCTGCACCGACACGCTGGAGCTCGCGCTTGGCACGCTGGCCGCATGGCGCGCCGGACAGACGGTGGTGATGCCGTCGACGCGCCTAGCAGCCGATGTCGAGCGGTTGCGTCTGGGATTCGCCGACAGCTACGTGCTCGACGGCGCGGCGTTTGCCGACGCGGTGCGCGCGGCCGCTGCGTCGCGCGCTGCAAACGCCTCCGGCAAAGATGCGGCGACGACGCTGCTGGCCGCGTCGCCACCCGCTTGGCCGGCATTCGCGCTCGACCCCGCGCATCCGGCGATCGTGCTGTTCACGTCGGGAACGACGCGTGAACCGCGCGCTCAGGCGAAGACGTGGGATGCGCTGGTGCGCGGCGCCGAGACGTTTCGCCGCGCGTTTCCGCACGCCGTCGCGCAGCCGCTGCTCGCCGGCACCGTCGATTGCCATCACATGTTCGGGCTCGAAGCCAACTTCATGGCGTCGATCCATTGCGGCTATCCGCTTTGTACCGACCGGCCGCAGCTTCCAGCCGACCTTGCCGCGCTGCTGGCCTCCGGCGCGAGCGCACGCTTCGGCCCGTTGTGGCTCGTCACCACGCCGTTGCAACTGTCGGCGTTCCTGCGCGCACGCGGCGTCGCCGTCGAAGGCATCGAGCGTGTTATCGTCGCGACGATGCCGCTGCCGCAATCACTCGCTGTCGATGTCGAGGCGGCGTGGCACACCCGTGTCGACGAGATCTACGGCAACACCGAGTGTGGCGTGATGGCGACGCGCCGCACCGCGACGCAACGCGCGTTCACGCCCGCGCCGGGTGTAGTGTTCCAATTCCGCGAGGGCGCCGGCGCCAGCGTCACACGCATTCCAGGCGCGGCGGTCGAGCTCGACGACCGCATCGTCGCGGTCGCCGGCGGCGACGGCGCGTTCGAACTGCTGGGCCGGCGCAGCGACATGGTCAAGGTCGCCGGCAAGCGCACGACGCTGCGTGCGCTCGACGACCATCTGCTCGACATCGCCGGCGTCGACGATGGCGCGTTCCTGCAGCAGGACGACGACGGCCGCGTATCGGCGGTCGTGGTCGCGCCCGCGCATACGCCCGCGTCGTTGCGCGCGGAGCTTGCGCGGCGCGTCGACCCGGCGTTCATGCCGCGGCCGCTGCTCTTCGCGGCGACATTGCCGCGCGATCCGCAAGGCAAGCTGCCGCGCGACACATTGCTGCGAATTGCCGCGGGGCTCGCGCGCGCGGCGGCGCAACGCGCGCGAACGATCACGCGTGATCGCGTGTTCCCGGCGTCGCACCCTGCGTTCGCCGGCCATTTTCCCGGTCATCCCGTCGTACCAGGCGCGATGCTCCTCGCCGAGGTCGACGACCTGCTGGAATCGCACGGATATCGCGTGCGCGGCTGCGATGCGGCGAAGTTCATGGCGCCGATCGGTCCAGGCGAGCTTTGCACGATACGCGTCGATTGCGCGGATCCGCGCCGCGTCGTGTTCGACATCGGCGTCGCCGATCGCGCCTGCGTGCGCGGCGTGTTCGCGTGCGAGTCCCCGGCGAGCGTGGCAGCCGCGGGAGAGGTCGCATGACGACGCAGAGCGCGCCGTTGTGGCGGCGCCAGTCCGAGCGCGGCTCGCTTGCGCTGATGTGGGTGCTGACGCGGATCGCGCTGCTGTTCGGACGCGGTGCGGCGCGCGCGTTGTTGCCGGTCATCTGCGTCTACTTCATCGTGTTCTCGGGTGCCGCGCGCCGCGCGTCACGCGAATACCTGGCGCGCGTGCTGCAGCGTCCGGCGCGCTTCGGCGACGTGTATCGGCACTACCTTTGTTTCGCTACGACGATCCTCGATCGCGTGTTCTGGCTGTCCGGACGCCTCGACGACTATGCGCTCGAGCTTCACGGCATCGATGTCGTCGAGTCGGCGATGCGCGCGGGCGATGGCTGCCTTTTGATCGGCGCGCACTTCGGCAGCTTCGAGCTGACGCGCGTGCTCGCGCGCGAAGTCCCCGACATGCCGATCGACGTGCTGATGCATCCTCACAACGCGCGCAAGGTGGGCGCTGCGATCCGCGCGGTAGCGAAGGCCGCCGACCGCAACGTGATCGCGCTGGGCGAGCGTGACACGATGCTGCGCGTGCGCGACGCGCTGCGCGCGGGCCACGGCGTAGGCTTGCTCGCCGACCGTTCGATGCACGCAACCGACCTTTGCTCCTGCGACTTCCTGGGCGCTGCCGCGGCATTCGCGCGCGGGCCGTTCAAGCTGTCGGCGGCGCTGCCGGTGCCGGTCATCCTGTTCCATTCGGTGTGGCTAGGTGCACGGCGCTACCGCGTGGAGTTCGTGCCGATGGCGCTCGAGCGCAACGCCGCCGGGCGCGTGGACGTCGACGCCTCGGTGCGCTCGTATGCGCGTTGGCTCGAGTCGGCATGTCGCGGTGCGCCGTACAACTGGTTCAACTTCTACGATTTCTGGGCGGATGCCGATGCCAGCCCATGACGCACTCCACCGCGGCATCGGAGGGTTCCGCCCGATGCGTCGCCTGGGTGCGTGGCGCGCGATGGCGCTCGCCGCGACGCTGGTCGCGACCGCCGCGCCAGCGCTGGCGTTCGACCTGGCCGAGCTCGCGGCATCGCGGCAGCGCGTGATGGAGGGCACTGCGCGCTTCCACGAGACGCGCCACGTCAGCGCGCTGGCGGCGCCGGTCGAGCGCGAAGGTACGCTGCTGTACCGGCGGCCCGACTATCTCGAGATGAACGTCGAATCGCCGCGCACCGAGCGCATGGTGATCAACGGTCGCACGTTGCGCCTGACGACGCCGTCGGGGGAGCGCACGCTGGCGCTCGACAGCGAGCCCATGCTGCTCGCGTGGACCGAAAGCCTGCGCGCGACGCTCGCCGGTGACGTACCGGCGCTGGAGCGTTTTTTCGCAACGAGTCTCTCCGGCGACAGCGGCGCATGGAAGCTCACGCTCGAGCCGCGTGAAGCGATCCTGCGCGCGCAGATCGCGTCCATCGTCATCAGTGGCGCCGGCGATGCGATCAGGCGCATCGAGATGCGGGAGCAGGGCGGCGATGACGCGGTGATGGACATCGCGCCACAGCGCATGCGCCTGCCGTGAGCACACGCACACGCACGCGCACGGTAGCGATGCTGGCGCTGATGCTCGCCGCGGCGATCGCCTATCTTGCGCTGGCGATGCGGGTCGACCGCGATTTCGTCGCGTTCCTGCCGCAGGGCGGCGACGCCGGCCAGCAATTCCTGGCGCGCCAGCTGCGCGACAGTCCCGCCGCGCGGCTGGTGCTGGTGCGTGTCAGCGGCGACTCGCCGCGCGTGCTGGCGGCGACGAGCGAAGCGCTGCGCGCGGCGCTCGCCGCCGATCCGCACTTCGCGTACGCGAGCAATGGCAGCCTCGCCGCGGGGCTCGCCGACCTGCCCGCGCTGCGCAGCGCGCGCTACATATTGAGCCCCGGCGCCGCCGCGCGCATGAGCGTCGACGGGTTGCGCGATGCGCTGCGCCGCCGCTACGAAGCGCTGGGCAGCAGCATGGCGATGCTGGAAAAGCGCTGGCTCGCCGACGATCCGACCGGCGAGACGCTGGCGTTGCTCGCACTGCTGCAGCCTGCGAGCGCGCCGCGACGCGAGGAGGGCGTGTGGTTCGACGCGGCCGGACAAGGCGCGATGCTGATTGCGCAGACTCGCGCGTCGGCGTCGCAAGCGCAGGCGCAGCAGGCGGCGATGCAGGCGCTGGCCGCCGCGTTCGTGCGCGTGCGCGCGTCGCCGCAGCTCGATGTCGAATACTCGAGCCCGGGTTTTCTTGCCGCGCGCAGCGAAACGTCGATCGCGCGCGATGCCGAGCGCGTGTCGTGGATGGCGAGCCTGGGCATCGTCGCGATCCTGTGCTTCGTCTACCGGTCATTGCCCATCGTGTTGCTGTGCGCGCTGCCGGCGCTCGCCGGACTGCTCGCCGGCCTGTGCGCGGTGACGGCGGGATTCGGCGGCGTGCACGCGATCACGCTGGCGTTCGGCGCGACGCTGATCGGCGAAGCGGTCGACTATCCGAGCTACGTGCTGACGCGATACACGGCAGCGCAATCGATCGGTGACGTGCATCGCGACATCCGCCGGCCGTTCGTGCTGGCGATCCTGACGACCGCGTGCGGAGCGCTGGCGTTCCTGGCGTCCGGAGTCGACGGCCTCGTGCAGCTGGGCGTGCTGACATCCTGCGGCATCGTCGTGTCGGGACTCGTCGCGTGGTGGATCGTGCCGCGGCTCGTGCCCGCGCAGTGGCGGTTCCACATTCCCGGCGCCGGCGCCGGCGGCGACGGCAGGTGGCCCCGCGTGCGCGGCGGCCTGCGACTCGTTCTGCTGGGGGCGATCACCCTGGTGCTCGCGGCGTTCGCCGCCGGCAAGGCGGCGTGGAACGACGATCCTTCGAGAATGAGTCCGTTGCCGGCGGCGGCGATCGCGCTCGACCAGGCGCTGCGCACCGCCGCGGCTGCGCCTGACGTCAGCCGCTTTGCGCTGGTGCGCGCGCCCGACGTCGAGACGGCATTGCAGCGCACCGAGCGCCTGCTGCCGGCGCTCGATGCCGCGGTGGCGGCCGGTGCGCTTGCGGGGTACGACAGCGTCACGCGCTACCTGCCGAGCATGGCGACGCAGCGCGCGCGCGTCGCCGTGTTGCCGGACGAGGCGACGTTGCGCGAACGTCTCGCCAGCGCCGTCTTCGGCTCGCCGTTCCGCAGCGACGCGTTCGCGCCGTTCCTGCGCGACGTCGCCGCAGCACGGGTGGCGCCGGCGCTGACGCCGGCGTCCTTCGCGGGCACCGGTGTCGGATTGCGCATCGCGACGCTGCTCGGCCACGACGCCGATGGCGAGTGGTCGATCGTTCCGCTGCGCGGCGTCAAGGATGCCGCGGCGCTCGGCACGCGATTGCGCGCCGCGCCGGATGGCGCCGAGCTCGTCGACCTGCATGCGCGGACCGCGACCATGTTCTCGCAGTTCCGCCGGCGCACGCTCGCCGCCATCGTTGCCGGCGCGCTGGCGATCACGATGATCCTCGCCGTCGGCCTGCATTCGCCGAGCGCGGCCGCGCAGGCGATCGCGCCGGCGCTGCTCGGCGCGACATGGACGGCGCTGGGCGTCATCGCCTTCGGTGGCGGACTGTCGCTGTTCCACCTGATCGCGCTGATGCTGGTGCTGGGAATCGGCGTCAACTACGCGTTGTTCGCCCAAGGCGCCGCGACGCGCGGCGACGCGTGGCGCAGCCTCGCGCTGACGCTCGGCGTGGTGAGCGGCACCACCTGCTTCGCGTTCGGGGTGATGGCGACCTCGGCGACCCCGGTGCTGCGCGCGATCGGCGTCAGCGTGCTCGCGGGCACGCTGCTGACGCTTGTCGCCTGCGCACTCGTCGTCAGCCCGCCCGCGCGGGTGCGTGCCGCGTGAACGCGAAGTCGCTTTACGTGCATGCGTCATCGCTGGTGACGTGCTGCGGCGCCGGCTGGCGCGCGCACGCCGACGCGCTTTCGTACGCGCGCGGCGGGCTCGCAAGCAACGATTTCGCGCCTGCCGCGGACATCGCCACCTTCATCGGCCGCGTGGCCGCGCTCGACGATGCGCAGTTGCCGCCGGCCTGGAGCGACTTCGATTGCCGCAACAACCGACTGGCGATGCTGGCGCTGGCGCAGGACGGCCTCGACGCGGCGATCCGCGCCGCCGCGACGCGCTTCGGTGCGGCGCGCATCGGGGTTTTCGTCGGGTCGAGCACGTCCGGAATCCTGTCGACCGAGCTCGCCGCGCGCGCGTGCGTGGCGTCGGGCGCAGCGCTCGCTTTCGATCCCGCGTTCTACATGGCGCGCCACAACATGTTCGCCACGGCCCGCTTCATCCGCCAGTGGTGCGGACTCAGCGGGCCGGCGGCGGCGATCTCGACCGCATGCTCGTCGAGCGCCAAGGCGTTCATCGCCGCGCGCCGAGCGATCCGTGCCGGACGCTGCGACGCCGCCGTCGTTGCCGGCGTCGACAGCCTCGCGCTGTCGACGCTGTACGGTTTTCGCGCGCTGCAATTGCTGTCGACGCAGCCCTGCCGGCCGTTTTCGGCGGAACGTGCGGGCATTTCCATCGGCGAGGCGGCGGCGATCGCGCTGGTCAGCGGTGAAACGTCCGACGTGTATCTCGCCGGCGCCGGCGAGAGCTCGGACGCGTTCCACATGTCGACTCCGCCGGCGGATGGTGCCGGCGCGCAGCGCGCGATGCGCGCGGCGCTCGCGGATGCGGGGATTGGCGCACACACGGTCGACTACATCAACCTGCACGGCACTGGCACGCTCGTCAACGACGCCGCCGAGGCGGCCGCCGTACGCGCGGTATTCGGCGACGCCGCGCCGTGCAGTTCGACCAAGGGATTCACCGGCCACACGCTGGGCGCGGCGGGCGCGGTCGAAGCGCTCATTGCCGTGCACGCGCTGCGCGGGCAATGCATTCCGGCCAATCTGGGCGGTGCGCCGGTCGATCCGGCGCTGCACATCGCCATCGCGACCTCGGGTCGCGCGGCACCGATGTCGCATGCGCTCAGCAATTCTTTCGGCTTCGGCGGCAGCAATTGCGCGTTGCTGTTCGCCCGCGCATGAACGGTCGCATCGACATCGCCGCGATCGGCGTGCTCGCGCCGGGAATGGATGGCTGGGACGCTGCGCGCCGCGTGCTGTCGGGCGCCACCCAGTTTGACGCGCACGACGTCGCGCCGAAGGCGTCGTCGCGGCTCGGCGCGGCGGAACGGCGCAGGCTCAATACCAACGCGCGCTGGGCACTGGCGGTGGCCGGCGAAGCGCTCGATGCGGCGCCGGAAGTCGCGCGCGAGGCGCTCGCGTGCGTGTTCGGCTCGACGGACGGCGACGGCGATGTGCTCGCGCAGACGCTCGCGGCGCTGGTCGCCGCGCCCGTCGTCATGTCGCCGACGCTGTTCCACAATTCGGTCTTCAACGCGCCGGCGGGTTATTGCTCGATCGCATACGGATTGACCGGTGCGTCGACATCGCTGTGCGCCGGCGAGTGGACGTTCGCCGCGGCACTCGTCGATGCGTGCGACCAGGTGCTGGCGGACGGGATTCCCGTGCTCTGCGTCGTCGTCGATGCCGCGTATCCGCCGGCGCTTGCTGGAATGCGCGCAAGCGTCGCCTCGTTTGCCTGTGCGTTGTTGTTGCGACCCGTGACGGCGAGCGCGTCATCGTCGCTGGGCTCGATCTCCATCGGCGGCGATGTGCCGGCGTCATCGACGGTGGCGCGCGCGCCACCGGCCTGGCTGGACCACTGGAGCGAAGATACCGCAGCCGCGGCGCTACCACTGCTGGCGGCAATCGCCACGCGCCTGCCGACGAGGCTGACGCTGCCCCAACCCGCTGATGAACGACTGGTTGTCCACTACCACCCGTGATGGATCGCGTACCCGACATTGCAGGCCTGTTGCCGCACACCGGGTCGATGGTGATGCCGGAGTCGATCGAGCATTGCGATGACGCGCGCATCGTCTGCACGTCGATGCGCCATCGGGCGCGCGACAATCCGCTGCGTCGCAACGACCGGCTGCCGGCGCTTTGCGGCGTCGAGTTCGCCGCCCAGGCGATGGCGCTGCACGGCGCAATGCGACGTGTCCCGCCTGCCGCGCTGCAACATGGGCGTGTCGTCACCGTGCGCGATGTCGTGGTTTTGCAACGCTTTCTCGACGATGTGCAGGGTGCGCTGGTCATCGAATGCCGGCTCGAAGCGGCGGCGGGGGATGTTTTTTCCTACGACTTCCGGATCGACGGCGACGGCCAGCCGTTGCTGCGCGGCCGCGCTACGGTGATGATGTCGCCGTGACGATTCCGCGCCTTGGACGATGAACGGAAAAGTGGCATGAAGCGTGCATTGGTGACCGGTGGCAGCGGCGCTCTCGGCGCATCGATCGCGAAAGCGCTTGGCACTGCGGGAATGCACGTCATCGTGCATTCGATGCGCAATGCCGAACGCGCCGCGGCCGTCGTTGCCGCCATCGCGCAGCAGGGTGGAAGCGCCGAGCAGGTGGAGTTCGACGTGACCGACCACGCCGCCTGTGCGAGGGCGGCGGCCGCGTTGCTCCAAAAGGGTCCGGTGCAGGTGATCGTCAACAACGCCGGGATTCACGATGACGCGCCGTTCGCGGGAATGCGGCACGAGCAGTGGAAGCGGGTGCTGGACGTGACGCTGGATGGATTCTTCAATGTGACGCGGCCATTGCTGCTCGACATGATGTCGACGCGCTGGGGACGCATCGTCAACATGGCGTCGGTGGCGGGCCTCGCCGGCAACGCCGGGCAGGTCAACTACGCCGCGGCGAAGGCCGGACTGATCGGCGCTACCAAGGCGCTGGCGATCGAAGTCGCGAAGCGTGGCGTGACCGTCAACGCGATCGCGCCCGGGATCATTGCATCGCCGATGACCGACGCCGCATTCCCGCCAGAACGGATCAAGGCGCTGGTCCCCGCGGCACGCGCGGGCACGCCCGACGAGGTGGCGGCCGCGGTTCTCTACCTCGTTTCGGACGCCGCCGGCTACGTGTCGGGCGAAGTGCTGTCGATCAACGGCGCGATGTATCGATGAACACCACCGTCCTGATACCCGCGTACAACGAGGCTTCGACGCTGTCGGAGATCTTGCGCGGCGTGCTGGTCCACGAATCGCGCGTGCTGGTGGTCGACGACGGATCGACCGATGGCACCGCCGATTCGATCGCCGACCTCGCCGTCGACGTGATCCGGCACTCGCGCAACATCGGCAAGTCGGCGAGCCTCGTCGACGGCTTCGCGTGGGCGCTGGATCGCAACGCCTCCCGTGTGCTGACGATGGACGGCGACGGCCAGCATCGCGCCGCCGACATTGCGCGCCTGCTGCATGCGGCCGACGCGTACCCGCGCGCGATCATCATCGGCGCACGCATCCGCCGCACCGAGTGCGCGCCGCCCTCGCGCCGGCTCGCCAATCGCCTCGCCGATTTCGGTGTGTCCTGGGCGGTCGGCCGCCGCGTCCTCGATTCGCAATCGGGACAGCGTGTCTATCCGGCGTCGCTGCTGCGCGCGCTCGACCTCAGGCGGCTGTCGCGCGGCAGCTTCACGCTTGAAAGCGAGATCATCATCGAGGCCGCACGGCTCGGCTACGCCACCGTCAGCGTGCCGATCGACGCGATCTACGACCCACTCGCGCGCAAGAGCTATTTCCGGCCGGCGCGTCACATCCCGTCGATTTTCGCCATGCTGGCGGGCAAGCTGGTGGGCAAGCGCTTCAACCCTCGCGGCCTGTGGACGAGCCTGCGTGAGCGCGCGACGCTCTTCGACGACGGTGCCGATGCGCGCGCGCTCGAACCTGTGCTGCAGCGGGTGCGCGAAGGCTCGCAGTCGGCGTCGTCCTAGCCATTCGATGCAGAATCCGCCCGCCAAGGACGGCGACCGCGCGCAGGACGTCGAAACGCCGGCGTTGATGGTCGACCTCGACGCGCTCGAGGCCAATCTCGATCGGATGGCCGGCGCGGTGCGCGCGCATGGACTGCGGCTGCGTCCGCATGCGAAATCGCACAAGTGTCCGGCGATCGCGGCGATGCAGGTTGCGCGTGGCGCCGTCGGCATCTGCTGCCAGAAGACCGACGAGGCCGCGGCGTTCGTCGAGGCCGGCATTGCCGATGTATTGGTGACCAACGAGGTGATCGCGCCGTCCAAGCTCGCGCGACTCGCGTTGCTCGCGCGTCGCGCGCGGATCGGCGTGCTGTGCGACGACGCCCGCGCCGTCGGCGAGTTGTCGCACGCGGCCGTGGCCGCAGGCGTGAGCCTCGACGTCTACGTCGAAGTCGATGTCGGCGCGCATCGCTGCGGGCTGGCTCCGGGCCCGCCGGCGGCCGCGCTCGCGCACGCGATCGCGCATGCGCGGGGATTGCGTTTCGCGGGCTTGCATTGCTACCAGGGCGCCGCGCAGCACCTGCGCTCGCCGGAAGCGCGCCGCGCGGCGATCGCCGCCGCGGCGCAGGCGGCGATCGCGGCGCGCGACGCTTGCGTGGCCATTGGTGTCGCCGTCGACACGATCACCGGTGCGGGCACTGGCAGCTTCGAATATGAAATGGCGAGCGGCGTGTGGACCGAGCTGCAGCCGGGTTCCTACCCGTTCATGGACGCCGACTATGCGCGCAACACCATCGCGCCGGACGCGCTGCGCTTCGCGCAAAGCCTCTACGTGATGACCACGGTGATGAGCACGCCGGCGCCGGATCGCGCGATCTGCGACGCGGGGTTGAAATCGATGAGCTTCGACTCGGGTTTGCCGCAAGTCTCGCAGCGCGATGGCCTCGTGTATGCCAAGGCCTCGGACGAGCATGGCGTGCTGGACGTCACGCACCCGCCTGCGGGATGGGGCGAGCGGTTGCGCCTCGTTCCCGGGCACTGCGACCCCACCGTCAATCTCTACGATTGGCTGGTGGGATTGCGCGCCGATCGCGTCGAGGCCGTGTGGCCGGTGGCGCGCGGCACGCTCGGCTGACGCTTCAGATCGACACCAGCCCGCGCGGCGTGCGCAGCATCACTGCGATGCGCGGCGCCTCCGCATAGGTCACCTGCATCGCTTCGCTCAGCCGTAGCGCCTTCAATGCCGCGCGTATCGAATCGGGCTCAGGATGCGCGGCGGCGATCTGCGACAGCGAGCAGCCGGCTTCCGGAAGACGGTCTGCCGGATGCTCGTCGGTCGACCATTGGATCAGCGCCGGCAGCACGCCGCCGGCCGGTCGCACCCCATCCTCGGGAATCGTGATCCGCCAGGTGAGGCCGGCTCGCGTCATCGTGTGCGTGGCGCCCGGGGGGATTGCGCTGCGCATCAGCGCATCGTCGATGTCGTCGCTGCGGGCGGCCCAGCCAATGACCTGCGGCTTGTCGGCCAGCGCCGCCTGCATCGACGGCGTGTCGAGGTCGAACCAGCGCTTGCGCGCCGGCGCCTTTGCGTCCGGGTCGATGGCGAGGATCTCGAGGTAAAGACGCTGGCCCAGCTTGACGAGCGCGTTGTGCGTTCCCATCGCATCGTGACGGCCGCCGGCGACCGGGGTCGCGCCCGTCAACCGCTCGACGTGCTCGATGCCCTGCGCGAGCGACTCGCAGCCCAGGATGACGTGATCGCGCTCATTGATCATCGCGCGCCTTCCGGCGCCGCTTCATCCGCGGCGAAATCGAGCTCGACGCGCGCGCCGTTGGGATCGGAGAAGAACACCTGCCAGACGCCGGAGCCGACCTGCCGTCGGCACGCGTGGTGGACTTGTTGAGCGTCGAGCCTTGCGAGCGTGCCGCGCAGGTCGCTGGCGGAGAACGCCATGTGGTCGATGACGCCGGGCTTCAATTGTTCGCGCTCGCGGCCGCCGACGATGTGCAGGATAGGCGCGCCGCCGGCGTAAAGCCATGCGCCGGGAAACGCCAGCGCGGGCCGGTCGCCGCTGACGAGTCCCATCGTGTCACGGTAGAACGCGACGCTGCGGTCGACGTCGTCGGTCAACACGGTGAAATGGTTCATGCCGCTGACGTTCATGCTGCCTCCGCGCAAAGTGGACTCGAGACGCAGTTTACGGTGCGAGGTCGCGGATCCAGTCGCGGATCGTCGCGAGCGCATCCGGCGCGGCGCCGTCATTGTAGGGAAGCGACGCGTCGCCGCCGCTCCATGCGTGCCCCAGGCCGTCGATTTCGACGAGCCGCGCCACGAGACCTGCATTGTCGCGCCAATCGCGCGTGCGTACGCGCCGGCCGCTGGTCTGGTCGCTGCGATCGCCGGATGGCCCGGGCAGCGTGCCGGCGTCGACGGCAACGCCTGCGAGCGCCAGGTACTGCCGGGCCAGCGCCGTCGCGTTGCGCGGCGCCATGACGTCGTCTGCCATGCCCTGCAGCACGAGCAGCGGCACGCGATGGGCGGGATCATGCGCCGCGCGGCCGATGGCCGCGACGTTGGTCTCGGGCCCCCGCGCCATCACGCTGGCCGCCGACAGCGGTGTCATCGCGGCGCCGCAGGCAATTCCCGAATGCACGGCGACGCCGCGAAAGAGCGCCGGAAAGCGGACGCCGAGGATCGCCGCCAGCGCGCCGCCTGCCGAAAGGCCCGCGGCGAACACGCGTGAAGCATCGGCGCCATGCCGCCTTACAACCTTGCGCGTGATCGCCGCGACGATCGCCGCTTCGCCGGTGCCGGCGACAGTCGCCGAATCGAACCAGTTCCAGCACGACCAGGCATTGGCGTTGTCGCGCTGGCGCGGCATCACCACCAGCCACCGATTGGCGTCGGCGGCCGCGGCGATGCGCGTGCCCTGCGCGAACGCTTCCGGCGTCTGCCGGCAGCCGTGGCACAGCACGATCAAAGGCGCGCGGCGCCAGCGCGTGTGGCCGCGTGGCAGGTACACGAGGTACTGGCGGCGCGGAACGACGAGCGGGGCGACCGCGAGGATGCCGAGTGCGCTGAATGCCGATCCGGTGCGCCATTCCCCCTGCCGGGTCGGCACGCCGACGAAGCGACGGAAATTCGACCAGATGCGCGCAAGCGACGGTTCCATGGCTCAGCTCAGCTCGGCACGTCAAGGGTACGACCGCCGGAACTCTCGTCAGATCAGCACGATGTCGTACTGTTCCTGTGAATACATCGTTTCCACCTGCAGCGAGATGGGCTTGGCGATGAAGTCGCCGAGCTGCGCCAGGCTCTGCGACTCCTCGTCCAGGAACATGTCGATCACCGACTGCGATGCGAGGATGCGGAACTCGCTGGCGTTGAACTGCTTGGCCTCGCGGACGATCTCGCGCAGGATCTCGTAGCAGATCGTCTGCGCGGTCTTGAGCTGGCCGCGGCCCTGGCACACGGGGCAGGACTCGCACAGCACGTGCGCCAGCGACTCGCGCGTGCGTTTGCGCGTCATTTCGACGAGGCCGAGCTGCGTGAAGCCGTTGACGGTGAGGCGCGTGCGGTCCTTTTCCAGCGCGCGGTTGAGCTCCGCGAGCACCGCGTTGCGATGATCGGCGTTCTCCATGTCGATGAAGTCGATGATGATGATGCCGCCGAGATTGCGCAATCGCAGCTGGCGCGCGATCACCTGCGCCGCCTCGAGGTTGGTCTTGAAGATCGTGTCGTCGAAGTTGCGCCCACCAACGAAACCGCCGGTGTTGACGTCGACCGTCGTCAGCGCCTCGGTCTGGTCGACGATCAGGTAGCCGCCGGACTTCAAGTCGACGCGGCGCGCCAGTGCCTTCTCGATCTCGTCCTCGACGGACGCAAGGTCGAACAGCGGCCGCTCGCCCGCGTAGTGGACGATGCGCTCGGCGATCGCCGGCGTGTACTGCTCGGCGAAATTACGCATGCGTGCGAATGTCTCGCGCGAGTCGACCTGGATCCTCACCGTTTCCTCGTTGACCATGTCGCGCAGCACGCGCTGCGCGAGATAGAGGTCCTGGTACAGCAGCGCGGGCGCGGGCAGCGTTCCCGAGCGCTCGGTCAGGTCGCGCCACAGCTTGGTCAGGTAGTCGATGTCGGTGCGCATCTCGCGCTCGGACGCGGCCTCCGCCATCGTGCGGATGATGAAGCCGCCGGACGCACCTTCGGGCAGCAATGCGGTGAGGCGCCCGCGCAATTGCTCACGCTCGGCTTCGTCCTCGATGCGTTGCGAAATGCCGATGTGCGAGTCCTGCGGCAGGTAGACGAGCAGTCGGCCGGCAAGGCTCACCTGCGTCGACAGCCGAGCGCCCTTGGTGCCGATCGGGTCCTTGATCACCTGCACCAGCAGCGACTGGCCTTCGTGCAGAATGCGCTCGATCGGCCGCTGGTCGGCGCCGCCATGGCCGTTCTGGCGGTGCTCCCAGATGTCGGCGATGTGCAGGAACGCCGCGCGCTCGAGGCCGATTTCGACGAATGCACTCTGCATCCCCGGCAGCACGCGCGCGACGCGCCCGAGGTAGATGTTGCCGACCAGCCCGCGCGCGCTCGAACGCTCGACGTGCAGTTCCTGCACGACGCCCTGCTCGAGCACCGCGACGCGCGCCTCTTGCGGAGTCACGTTGATGAGGATTTCGCTCGGCATGCTGTGGCGGGCGTCGTCGGTCCAGGGGGGGTGTGCGGGCAGGCCCTTCACCGCGCGTCCATCATAGGACGGGAAAGCCGACGCGGGCGAGCAGCGACGCCGTTTCGAACAGCGGCAATCCCATCACGCCCGAGTAGCTGCCCTCGATATGCTCGATGAACGCCGCGGCGCGTCCCTGGATCGCATAGCCGCCGGCCTTGTCCGTCCATTCGCCGGTCTCGACGTAGTTCGCGACCTGCGTGCGCGAGAGCTGGACCAGCCTGACGCGCGATGCCGACATTGCGAAGACGATTTCGTCTTCGTAGCGCAGCGCCACGCCCGTCAGCACTTCGTGCGTGCGTCCCGCAAGGCGCGACAGCATGACCGCGGCCTCGGCCGCGTCGGCGGGCTTGCCGAGCACCTGCTCGTCGACCACGACCTCGGTATCGGCGCCCAGCACCGGCCACGGCGGGAGCTTGCGCTTCGCCACGCGTTCCCAGCCGACGCTCGCCTTGGTGCGGGCGATGCGCTCGACGTAGTGCCTTGGCGGCTCGCCGTCGCGCACCTCCTCGACAACATCCGGCGTGCGGCCGGGCGCGTTGCGCAACAGCAGCACGTCGAACTCGACGCCGAGCTGGCGCAACAGCTCCTGCCGGCGCGGGCTGCGCGACGCGAGGTGGATGCGGGGCGGGGTCACGTAGGCTTGATCGGCAAGGGCCACCGCCGATTGTACGATCATGCGCGGTGGTAGGGGTGGGCGTTGAGCAGCGACCAGCCGCGATAGACCTGCTCGAACAGCACGACCCTGGCGAGTGCATGGGGCAGCGTCATCGGCGAAAGCTGCAGCGTCGCCGCGGCACGGCGCTTGACCGACGCGTCGAGGCCGTCCGCGCTGCCGATCACGAACGCGACGTCGACCGCGTCGTCGCGCCAGTGTCCGAGGTGCGCCGCGAACGCGGCGCTGGTCCACGCGGCGCCGTGCTCGTCGAGCGCGACGACCGTCGACGCGCCGCAAGCGGCGATGATCCGTACGCCTTCGAGCGCGAGGATCTGCGCCACCGGCTTGCGGCGCGGCGCGGGCTTCAGTTCCGTCAGTTCGATCGCGAAGTCGCGTGGCAGTCGCTTCGCATAGTCGGCGCACGCGGAATCGGCCCACGCCGGCATGCGCTGGCCCATGGCGATGATCGCGAGTTTCAGCGGCGGCTCGCCGGGGCTACGCGGCGTTGCGGGCGCGCCCCGCGTTCGCCGCAGGCGCCCACAGCTCCTCGAGGTTGTAGTAGCTGCGCACCGCAGGCTGCATCACGTGCACGATGATGTCGCCGGCGTCGACCAGCACCCATTCGCCGCCTTCCTCGCCCTCGACGCCGATGATGTCGGCGCCGACCGACTCGAGCTCGTTGCGCAGGTGATTCGCGAGCGCGCGCACCTGTCGGTTGGAATCGGCGCTGGCGATGACCAGCGTGTCGTAGAGACTGGTGATGTTGCGAACGTCGAACGCACGGATGTCGTGCGCCTTGATGTCTTCCAGCGCGGCGATCGCCGCTTGCACCAGCTTTTCAACACGCATCCGTGGCCACTCCATAGAGTTGATGGCTTTCAATATAGGACAAAACAGCGCGCGGCAGCAAACCTTCCAGCGCCGCGCGATCGAGCGGCACCGCCGCGAGCGTCGCGCGGATGGCGGTGGCGGATATCGCGTGGGGCGTCGTGGCGACGGTGACGATCGAGCCTGCCGGCGCCCGCTCGAGCGCGCGATGATCCGCTGTTGCACGCACGTCCCACCAGCTCGCGAGCTCGCCGCGCAGGTTGGCAGCGAGATCGAGGCCGGGACGCTGGACGACGACGAGATGCGCGAGCCGGGGCAGTTCGCGGTAATGGTGCCAGCCCGTCAGGCCGAGGAACGCATCGGCGCCGACGACCCACGCCAGCGCGCGCGACGGTGCCGCGCGCCGCAACGCGCGCAACGTATCGACGGTGTAGCTCTTGCCGCCGCGCTCGATCTCGCAAAGGTCGATGCCGACGCGATCGCAACCTGCGATCGCAATCTCGATCATCGCGACGCGATCGGCAGCCGACGCGCCGGGTGGCGGCCGATGCGGGGGATCGGCCGCCGGCACGAGGCGAACTTCGGGAACATCGAGCGCGGTCGCGAGCTCGGCGGCGACGCGCAGGTGACCGTAGTGAACCGGATCGAACGTTCCCCCGAACAGCACCAGCGGCGGCAAACCGGTCAAAACGACGATCCCGGATGCCGCAGGAACTCGAGCTCCTCCGCGGTCGACGTGCGGCCCAGCGCCGCGTTGCGGTGCGGAAAGCGCCCGAAGCGCTCGATGATCGCCGCGTGACGCTGCGCGTAGTCGAAGGGTCCTTCGAACCCCGGCTCGCGCGCGAGCGCGCCAAAATACTCGAGCGCACGGCGCTGCACGCCGGCGTCCTCGCTGTGCTCGAAGGGCAGGTAGAGGAACCAGCGCTCGAAGGGATCGAGCGCCGTCTCGAAGCCACGTGCGATCGCGTCCTGCGCGGTGGCGAGCGCGCGCGCGTCACCGGCGAACGCCTTCGCCGAATCGCGAAACACGTTGCGCGTGAACTGATCGAGCAGCAGCACGCGGGCCAGCGCGCCGTGCGCGGTGACGCACCAGTCGCCGTATGCGCCGGCGAGCGCCTTGTCGATGGCGGCGCCGAAGCGCTCCCGAATCGCCGTGTCGAATGCGGGATCCTTGCGAAACCACGCATCGCGCGCGGCATGCGGCGCCGGACCGAACCAGAACGCGAGGATTGCGCCGGGAAGCGCGTCATCCATGCGCTGCGGCAACCGGAGCCGAGGCAACGCGCCAATAGACGTCGTCGACTGTCTTGCCCTGCACCTGGATCATGTGCGCCTTCAGCGCTTCGGCGATCGCCGCCGACGCGCCGACTTCGCGCGGCGTCGACACGAACACGATCGCGCGGTCGTGGTCGAGCACCAGCGAGTGCACGCTGGCGCCGATGTCGCGCGCCGCCAGAAAGCGCGTGGCCTCGGCATCCAGCACCTGGTCAGACGTATCGATCAGCACGGAACGGTTGATCGCCGCGAGGAACACCGCCATCACGCCGAGCAGCGCGCCGACCCCGATCGCCACCCACGCGTCGAACAGGGGGTTGGGACCGAAGATCCAGCCGCTGCCGGCGACCAGCAGCGTGAGGAGAATGCCGAACAGCGCGACGGCGTCCTCCAGCAGCACCGCGAGCACCGTCGTGTTGTGGCGATTCTTCGCGAGGCCGCGCCAGCCGCCGATTTCCTTCAGCGCGACGCTGAACGTCCACGCTTCGAGCGCGAACGCGAACAGCAGGAGCCCGATGATCAGCGGCGTGAACGGCTCGACGACGGTCTGCGTGCTGAGCGCATGGATGCCGTGGTAGAGATTGATGCCGCAGCCGATGAAGAACACGCTGACCGCCGACACCAGCGCCCAGAAGTATTTTTCCTGGCCGTGGCCGAACGGATGCTCGACGTCGGGACCCGCACGAGCACGCACTTCGCCTACCTTGAGCAGCACCTGGTTGCCGACGTCGGCGAGCGAGTGCACCGTTTCGGCGAACAGCGTCGGCGAGCCGGTGACGAACCACCCGAAGCCCTTGGCCAGCGCGATGACCGAGTTCGTCGCGACCGAAATGCTGACCGAGTTCGACATGCGCGGGTCGACTGCCGCTCAGCGCTCGCGGACCTGGCCGCTACCCAGCACCACCCATTTGCGGCTGGTGAGGCCTTCGAGCCCGACCGGGCCGCGCGCGTGCAGCTTGTTGGTCGAGATGCCGATTTCCGCGCCGAGCCCGAATTCGAAGCCGTCGGCGAGGCGCGTGCTGGCATTGACGAGCACCGATGCCGAGTCGACCTCGCGCAGGAAGCGCATCGCTGCGTGGTGGCTGTCGGTGACGATCGCGTCGGTGTGCTGGGAGCCGTATTGGCCGATGTGCGCAATTGCGTCGTCGAGTGAGTCGACGATGCGCACCGCGAGGATCGGCGCCAGGTACTCGGCGTACCAGTCGTCGTCGGTCGCGGCCAGCATCGCCGGCAACAGTGCGCGCGAGCGCCCGCAGCCGCGCAGTTCGACGCCCTTCGACGCGTAGATCGCCGCCAGCGGCGGCAGCACGCGCGCGGCAATCGCCACGTGCACCAGCAGCGTTTCCATCGCATTGCACGGCGAGTAGCGCTGCGTCTTGGCGTTGTCGGCGATGCGGATCGCCATGTCGAGCTCGGCGCTCGCGTCGATGAACACGTGGCACACGCCGTCGAGGTGCTTGATAACCGGCACCCGCGCGTCGCGCGCGATGCGCTCGATCAGGCCCTTTCCCCCGCGAGGCACGATGACGTCGACGTGCGCGACGTCGGTGATCAGGTGGCCGACGAAGGCGCGGTCGGCGATTGCGATCACCTGCACGGCATCCGCGGGCAGGCACGCGGCGCGCAGGCCTTCGGCGATGCTGGCGCCGATCGCCTGGTTGCTGGCGAGCGCTTCCGAGCCCCCGCGCAGGATGCTCGCGTTGCCCGACTTGATGCAAAGGCCGGCGGCGTCCGCGGTGACGTTGGGGCGCGACTCGTAGACGATGCCGATCACGCCGAGCGGCACGCGCATGTGGCCGACGCGGATGCCGCTGGGCATCGGTGCGAGCGCGTCGATCGCGCCGATCGGATCGGGCAGTGCGGCCACCGCCTCGAGTCCTTCGGCCATCGCGTCCACCGCCGCGGCCGACAGCGTCAGACGGTCGACGAACGCGGCGTCGCGCCCGGCATCGCGCGATCGCGCGACGTCGCCGCGATTGGCGTCGAGCAGCGCGCCGCGATTGCGCCGCAGCGCCGCGGCAATCTCGCGCAGCGCGGTGTCGCGCGCCAGCGTCGAGGCGCGCGCGAGCTCGCCTGCCGCGCTGCGCGCGCGGACGCCGACGTCATGCGCGTAGTGCGCGACATCGGCGACGGCGGCGGGCGGGCTCGCGAGATCGGTCATCGATGCATTGTAACGTCCGCGCGCGTGCGCCCGGGGTGGCGTCAGCGGCGCACGACGGTGGTGTCGACGCCGGTCTCGGACCCGGTGAGGATGACATCGGCGCCGCGGTGGGCGAAGAGCCCGACGGTGACCACGCCGGCGATCTGGTTGAGCGTGGTTTCGAGCCTGACCGGGTCGACGATCGACAGGCCGGCGACATCGAGGATCACGTTGCCGTTGTCGGTCGTGAAGCCCGGGCGCAACGACGGGCGGCCGCCCAGCTTGACGAGCTCGCGCGCGACGTAGCTGCGCGCCATCGGGATCACCTCGACCGGCAATGCGAACGCGCCGAGCACGTCGACGCGCTTGCTGGCGTCGACGATGCAGATGAAGCGTCGCGACGCGGCGGCGACGATCTTCTCGCGCGTCAACGCGCCGCCGCCGCCCTTGATCATCGCGCCATGCGCGGTCACCTCGTCGGCGCCGTCGATGTAGACGGCGAGCTCGCCGACGTCGTTGAGCTCCTCGACGTCGATGCCGTGCGACTTGAGGCGCTCGGCCGTCTTCACCGAGCTGGCGACGCCGCCCTTGATGCGCCACTTGATGGCGGCGAGCGCGTCGATGAAATGGTTGACCGTCGATCCGGAGCCGACACCGATCCATGCATTGTCGACGACGTGCCTGATCGCCTCGCGCGCAACCGCCTGCTTCTGCTCGTCCTGCGTCACGTCACGCCTTGCGTCGCGGCGGCGGCAGGTCGGTGCAAACGCCTTCGAACACTTCGGCGGCGAGCCCGACCGATTCGGACAGCGTCGGATGCGGGTGGATCGTACGGCCGACGTCGACGGCGTCGGCGCCCATCTCGATCGCCAGCGCGATTTCGGCGATCAGGTCGCCGGCGTGAGTGCCGACGATGCCGCCGCCGACGATCCGCTGCGTGTCCTTGTCGAACAGCAGCTTGGTGAAGCCTTCGTCGCGGCCGTTGGCGATCGCGCGGCCCGACGCCGCCCACGGAAACACCGCCTTCTCGATCGCAATGCCTTGCGCTTTCGCCTCGTCCTCGGTGACGCCCGCCCACGCGATTTCCGGATCGGTGTACGCGACCGACGGGATGACGCGGGCGTCGAAGAACGACTTGTGGCCCGCGGCGGCCTCGGCGGCGACGTGGCCCTCGTGCGTCGCCTTGTGCGCGAGCATCGGCTGGCCGACGACGTCGCCGATTGCGAAAATATGCGGCACGTTGCTGCGCATCTGGTTGTCGACGTCGATGAAGCCGCGGGCGCCGACGGCCACGCCCGCGTTCTCGGCGCCGATGGTCCTGCCGTTGGGCGTGCGGCCCACGGCCAGCAGCACGAGATCGTAGGGCTGCGGGCCGGCGGGCGCCGCTTCGCCTTCGAAGGTCACGTACACGGCGTCCTTGCGCGCGTCGATCGCCGTCGTCTTCGTCTTCAGCATCACGCGTTCGAAGCGCGGCTGGTTGATCTTTTCCCACACACGGACGAGGTCGCGGTCGGCGCCCGGCATCAGGCCGTCCAGCATTTCGACGACGTCGAGGCGTGCACCGAGCGTCGAATAGACGGTGCCCATCTCGAGGCCGATGATACCGCCGCCGACGATCAGCATCCGCTTCGGTATCGCGTGCAGCGCAAGCGCACCCGTCGAGTCGACGATCCGCGGATCCTGCGGCGCGAACGGCAGGCGGATCGCCTGCGAGCCCGCGGCAATGATCGCCTTGTCGAAGCGCACGACGGTTTTCGTGCCGGTCGTTTGCCGTCCGCTCCCCGTCGTCGCGTCGACTTCGAGGTGATGCGCGTCGAGAAACCGGCCGACACCACGCACGACTCGAACCTTGCGCGCCTTCGCCATGCCGGCGACGCCGCCGGACAGCTTGCCGACGACCTTGTCCTTCCACGCGGCGAGCTTCGCCAGGTCGAACGCCGGCGCGCCGAAGTCGACACCGTGCGCGGCGAGCGCACGTGCCTCGTCGGTGATCGCAGCGATGTGCAGCAACGCCTTCGACGGAATGCAGCCGACGTTGAGGCACACGCCGCCCAGCGCCGCATAGCGTTCGACCAGCACCGTGTCGAGTCCCAGGTCGGCGGCGCGAAATGCCGCGCTGTAGCCACCCGGTCCGGAGCCCAGCACCAGCATCGCGCATTCGACATCGGCGTTGCCGGTGTATGTGGACGCGGCGCCGGTGGCGGCAGCGCTTGCCGCTGTCGGGGACGTCGTGGCTTGCGTCGCCGGCGTCGACGCCGGTGGTTGCGCAGTGGCGGTGGCAGCGGCAGGCGCAGGCGCAGCGTTGCCTGCGCTCGCGGTGGCTTGTGGCGCTGCAACGCTGTCCGCATTCGCGACGGCTTGCGGCGGTTTGCCGTCGCTCGCCGTTGCGGCAGCCTCTTCGGCGACCTCGATCGTCACGATCGGCACGCCTTCGCTGACCTTGTCGCCGATCTTGACGATGATGGATGCGACGACGCCGGCAAAGGGCGCGGGGACGTCGACGGTCGCCTTTTCGGATTCGAGCGTCACCAGCGGATCCTCGACGGCGACGCGATCGCCGACCTTCACCGGTACGTCGATGACGGGAACGTCCTTGAAGTCGCCGATGTCGGGGACCTTGACGGTGCGTGTGCTCACGGGATGTCGCGCCTGCAGGGTTGACCGGGGATGAAATGCGGAATCGCCGAGATCACAGGCGCGTCGCCGTGCGCGGCAGCGCGCAGCATGCAAGCAGCGTGCCGCGGCATTGGCATTGTCACAGCAACGAGCGTCGCAGGTCGCCGAGCAGTGCCGACAGGTAGGTGGTGAAGCGCGCCGCCGACGCGCCATCGATCACGCGATGGTCGTACGACAACGACAGCGGCAGCATCAGCCGCGGCACGAACGCATTGCCGTCCCACACCGGCTTGTGCGCGCTTTTCGACACGCCGAGGATCGCCACTTCGGGTGCGTTGATGATCGGCGTGAACATCGTGCCGCCGATGCCGCCCAGCGACGAGATCGAGAAGCATCCGCCCTGCATCTCCGCTGGTCCGAGCTTGCCGTCGCGCGCCTTCGCCGATAACTCGCCCATCTCCCTGGCGATCTGCAGCACGCCCTTCTGGTCGGCATTGCGGATGACCGGCACGACGAGGCCGTTGGGTGTGTCGGCGGCGAAGCCGATGTTGAAATATTTCTTCATCACCAGCTCGTCGCCGCCGGGCTTCGCCACCAGCGACGCGTTGAAATCCGGAAATCGCTGCAGCGCCGCGACCGCGGCCTTAATCAGGAAGGCGAGCATCGTGATTTTCGGGCCGGTCTTCTCGTGCTCCTTGTTGAGCGTCACGCGCAACGCCTCGAGGTCGGTGATGTCGGCGTCGTCGAATTGCGTGACGTGCGGGATCATCACCCAGTTGCGCGCGAGGTTCGCGCCCGAGATCTTCTGGATCCGCGATAGCGGTTTCGATTCGACGGCGCCGTACTTGGCGAAATCGACCTGTGGCCACGCCAGCAAGTTGAGCGCTCCGCCGCCACCGGCCGCCTGACTCGAAGCGGGCGCGCTCATCGCCTGCTTGATGAACGCCTGCACGTCGTCGCGCAGGATGCGGTTGCTGGGGCCCGTGCCCGTGATGCGTGACAGGTCGACGCCGAGCTCGCGCGCGAACAGGCGCACCGACGGCGACGCATGCGCGCGCTTTAGTGCGGCGTCATCCACTTGCGCTCCGGCGGGCGGCGTGGCGGCGGCCGGCATGGCGGCGGCCGGCATGGCGGCGGCCGGCATGGCGGCGGCCGGCGCTGCCGAAATCTTGTCCGCAGGTGACGGCGCGGCAGCTGCGCGTGGCGATGCATCGCTCGCGTCCGCGGCACGCGCGGCGGCGGGCTGCGCGCTCGGCGCCGCCGGCGATTGGGCAACGGCGGACAGCGTGCACAGCACCGTGCCTTGCGACACCTTGTCGCCGAGCGAAATGCGCACGCCCTGCACGACGCCGGCGATGGGGCTCGGTACCTCCATCGCCGCCTTGTCCGATTCCAGCGTGGCGATCGGATCGTCGACCTTGAGAATGTCGCCCGGCTTGATGAACACCTCGATCACCGGCACGTTTTCGAAGCCGCCGATGTCGGGAACGCGCACTTCGACGCTCGACACCACCGGCGGATTGCCGGTCGGCCCTTCGCCTGCCAGGTCGCCAAGTCCGCGGCCGTCATTGCCCTCGGGCCCGGCATGAGTCGTGGCCGGTGCGGGCCGTGGCATCTCGCCATTCGTCCGCGCCGGCTTCGCCGGTGCTTCGGACCTGAGCTGCGTCGCGGGCTTCGCCGACGACGCTTGCGCCGCGTACTGCGCCGTTGCGGGCTGTGCGCCGCCGCCCTGCTTGCCATCGGCGGACGGATCGAGCGCGAGAATCAGCGAGCCTTCGCTCACCTTGTCGCCGACCTTCACCGCGACGCTCCTGACGACGCCCGCCGAAGGCGACGGCACCTCGAGCGTCGCCTTGTCGGATTCGATCGTCACCAGCGATTCCTCGGCGGCGACCGTGTCACCCGGCTTGACCAGCACTTCGATGATCGGCACGTCCTTGAAATCGCCGATATCCGGGACTTTGACTTCGAGCATGCGCGTGCGCCTCGTGGGGTCGGGAATCGATTCAGACGGTCCAGGGCGCCGGCCTGGCGGGATCGATCGAATACTTCTTGATCGCATCGACGACGGTCTTCACCGGCACCGTGCCGTCGTCGGCGAGCGCCTTCAACGCGGCGACCGTCACGTAGTGGCGATCGACTTCGAAGAACCTGCGCAGCTGCTCACGCGTGTCGGAGCGCCCGAATCCGTCGGTGCCGAGCACGACATAGCGGCGCGGCACCTGCGCGCGGATCTGCTCGGCGAACGCACGGATGTAGTCGGTGGCGGCAATGACGGGTCCCTGCGTGTCGGCGAGGCACTTCGCCACGTGCGACACCCGCGCCTTGGCGTCCGGGTTTAACAGGTTGTGACGCTCGACCGCGTTGCCGTCGCGCGCGAGCTCGGTGAAGCTCGGGCAGCTCCACAGGTCGGCGTCGACGCCCCAGTCCGACTTCAGCAACTCGGCGGCGGCCATCACTTCGCGGAAGATCGTTCCCGAGCCCAGCAATTGCACGCGCGGCGCGCCCTTCTTGCCCGGCGCCCCGGATTGAAAGCGGTACATGCCCTTGAGGATGTCGGCGGCGGCGCCCTCCGGCATTGCCGGCTGCCGGTAGTTCTCGTTCATCAGCGAGATGTAGTAGTAGACATCCTCCTGCTCGGAAATCATGCGCCGCAGGCCGTCGTGCACGATCACCGCCACTTCGTAGCCGAACGTCGGGTCGTACGACACGCAATTGGGCACCACCGAAAACAGCACGTGCGAATGCCCATCCTCGTGCTGCAGGCCCTCGCCGTTCAACGTCGTGCGACCCGCGGTGCCGCCAAGCAGGAAGCCGCGCGACCGCATGTCGCCGGCCGCCCACGCGAGATCGCCGAAGCGCTGGAAGCCGAACATCGAATAGAAGATGAAGAACGGGATCATCTGCACGCCGTGCGTCGAATACGCGGTCGCCGCGGCCATCCAGTCGCACATTCCACCGGCCTCGTTGATGCCTTCCTGCAGGATCTGGCCGGTCTTGCTCTCCTTGTAGAACATCAGCTGGTCGGCATCCTCCGGCGTGTAGAGCTGTCCCTTCTGGTTCCACAAGCCGAGCTGGCGGAACATGCCTTCCATGCCGAAGGTGCGCGACTCGTCGGGAACGATCGGCACGATGTGCTTGCCGAGAACCTTGTCGCGAACGAGGAGCTGCAGCACCTGCACGAACGCCATCGTCGTGGATATCTCGCGTTCCTCCGTGCTTTTCAGCAGTCGCTCGAATGTGGCCAATGGCGGGACCGGCATCGGCTCGACCTTGCGCCGCCGCTGCGGCAGGTAGCCGCCCAGCGCCATGCGCCGGCCGCGCATGTATTCGAGCTCGGGCGAGCCTTCGGCGAAGCGCACGTACGGGATCTTTTCGAGATCGGCGTCCGCCACCGGTATGCGGAAACGGTCGCGAAAGCGCTTGACCGAATCGATCGACATCTTCTTCTGCTGGTGGGTGATGTTCTGCGCTTCACCCGATTCGCCCATGCCGTAGCCTTTGATGGTCTTGGCGAGGATCACCGTCGGCTGGCCCTTGTGCTCGGCCGCGGCCTTGTAGGCCGCATAGACCTTGAACGAATCGAGGCCGCCGCGATTGAGGTGCCAGATCTCGTCGTCGGTCCAGTCGGAGACCATGTCGAGCAGTTCCGGATACTTGCCGAAGAAATACTTGCGGACGTACGCTCCGTCCTTCGACTTGAACGTCTGGTATTCGCCGTCGACGGCTTCCATCATCCGTTTCTTCAGCAATCCGTTCTTGTCGCGCGCCAGCAGCGTGTCCCACCCGGTGCCCCAGATCACCTTGATGACGTTCCAGCCGGAGCCGCGAAAGTCGCTTTCGAGCTCCTGGATGATCTTGCCGTTGCCGCGCACCGGCCCGTCAAGGCGTTGCAGGTTGCAGTTGACGACGAAGATCAGGTTGTCGAGGTTTTCACGCGCGGCCATGCCGATCGCGCCCATCGACTCGGGCTCGTCCATTTCGCCATCGCCGCAGAAGCACCAGACCTTGCGGCCTTCCGTGGTCGCGACGCCGCGGTCCTGCATGTACTTCATGAAGCGCGCCTGGTAGATCGACATCAGCGGGCCGAGCCCCATCGACACCGTTGGGAATTGCCAGAAATCCGGCATCAGCCAGGGATGCGGATACGACGCGATGCCGTGGCCGTCGACCTCCTGGCGAAAGTGGTCCATCTGCGCTTCGTCGAAGCGGCCGAGCATGTACGCACGGCCGTAGATCCCCGGTGACGAATGCCCCTGGAAGAAAACGAGATCGCCGCCGTGGTTTTCCGACGGTGCATGCCAGAAGTGATTGAAGCCGACGTCGTAGAGCGTCGCTGCCGACGCGTAGCTGGCGATGTGGCCGCCGACGTTGCTGTTCTTGTTGGCGCGCAGTACCATCGCCATCGCGTTCCAGCGGCCGACGTTGCGAATGCGCTCCTCGATCGCCTGATCGCCCGGCATCCTCGGCTGCAGGTCCGCCGGGATGGTGTTGATGTAGTCGGTGTTCGCCGAGAACGGCACGTACGCGCCTTCGCGCCGCGCCAGCGCGATCAGTTCCTCGATCAGGTACTGCGCGCGATCAGGGCCCTCATGCTCCAGCACCCCGGCCAGCGCTTCGGTCCATTCGCGGGTTTCCAGGGGATCGCCGTCCGTTTTCATCGCATCCATGCCACTTCCTCCGGTTTCCCCCGTTTCCCGACATTCTAGGTGGGCAGCGAAGGCTTGTATTGCTGCGTTGCGGCGGCGCAAGGCCGTTACGTTCGTCGCGCCTGATTTTACCATCTGATGGAATTCATTTCCAAAGCCGAAATTCGCGGCAAAGCGGCCCGGAACACGCGAATCGGCGCGCAAGAAATAGCGCTGCTGCGCGGCGTGCGCGACTCGCGTGGCGCCTGCAGGTTCGGCCGATGCAACCTAGGTTTGACGATCCATGGCAGTAACGAGGGAAGTTCATGTTCAGTGTCTGGCGGCGCGCGGTCATCGCGCTACGGGCGCGTGTCGACCCTGTGGTGGCGGTCGCGGCGGCGCGCGTTGCGCCGGCGCTAGCTGGCAAGCGACAACGCGGCACCCGTGATCGCGAGCACCGCAAGCATCACGAACGCCCCCGGATATCCGGCCGCCGTGCCGGCAATGGCGGCGAATGCCGGCGGGCCAACGACGACGCCGAAGAACGTGATGAAGCCGGACGCGCCGGTCACGGCGCCGGCCTTGCCGCGCGGTGCCAGGCGCGCGACTTCGGCGAGCTGCACGCCGTTCCAGCCGATCGCCGTGGCGCCGAAGATCGCCGCCGCAATGGCCACCAGCATGAGCGGCCAATCGGGCACGGCGAACGCGAGCACCAGCGCGCAGATCGCGGCGAGCGCGCCAATCAGTGCAAGCACCTTGCGCGGCGCGTTGTAGCGATCAGCGATTGCGCCCCAGCCGATCCGGCCGACGACTCCGCCCAAGGTGGTGAGCGTCAGCACCAGCCCCGCCGCGACCAGGCTCCAGTGCAGCATCGCGGTCAGGAACACGACCATGAAGCTCGTCAGCGACACCTGCACGGCCGAATAGGCGAACGACGCCGACGCGAGGCGCAGCAGTGCCGGCGTGCGCAGCACGATGCCCAGGGGCTCGCTGATCGTCGCGAAGGTGAACGGCAGCGCCGGCTGGCGATCGGCGTCGAGCGCGTCGCGGATCGGCTGCGCGACGAGCATGACGCCCAGCCCCGCAAAGGCAGCGCCGGCGAAAGCGGCGCGCCAGCCGAATGCGACGGCGAGGCCGGGCAGCAGCATGCCGCCCAGCGCAACGCCCGCGGGAACGCCGGTCTGCTTGATCGAGAACACGAGACTCATCCGGTGCGCCGGCGTGGTGCGCGCGAGCACGTGCGACGACGCCGGCGTGATCGCGCCGTAGCCGATGCCGATCACCACGGCGGAGGCGGCGGCGACGCCGATGGCATGCGCGGGCAGCGCCGCCATCGCGCCGATTCCCGCCGCGCAGATCAGCACGCAGGCCTGCGATACGCGGATCGCACCGTGGCGTCGAATGAACGTGCCACTGACGAGGCTCGCGAACATGCCGCCCACATAGACCAGGCCGATGAAAACGCCGATCCACTTGGCGTCGACGTCGAGGTCGCGCGCGATCTCGGGCGCGAGCACCGCGGTGGCGGTGCCGGCGAACGACGTGTAGATCTGGATCGCGAGCGTCGCGCCGAGCGACGCCAGCGCCAGGTTCGCACCGGAGGCTCTTTCCCTCACCGCGCGAAGCGCCTGGATTCGGTGACGACGCTGTCGACGCCGATATCGTGCGGCGCCGCCGGCACGCGCTCGACGATCTGAACGTCGAACGCGCCGGAGATCCGCGGCGCATGCGCCGGCACCAGCGGCAGCAGGCGATCGTAGAAGCCGCCGCCGTAGCCCAGCCGACGGCATTCGGGATCGAAGGCGATGCCGGGCACCAGCACGTAGTCGACGGACGTCGCCGCGACCGGCGCGCAATGCCCGCAGGGCTCGTCGATGCCGCGGTAACCGGGACGCACGTCGATCGCGAGGTCGATGACCTCGAACAGATCCAGCATCCGCGAGCGCTCGTCGACACGCGGCAGCGCGACGCGCTTGCCGGCGGCGTGCGCCGCGTCGATGAGCGGCCGCGTATCCCATTCGTTGCGGAAGGGCAGCGTCATCAGCAGCGTGCGTGCCGCCATGAATGCGGGCATCGCCGCGAGCCGCGCCGCGATCGCGTACTGCGCCGCGGCGCGCGCGTCTGCGGCCAACGCGTCGCGTCGCGCGAGCACGCGTTCGCGCAGCGCCTGCTTGGCTTCGCGCAGCGCGCCGCCGACCGGGACGCCGGCAGCGCTGGAAAGATCGTGCGGCATGCGTTCGATGGTAGCGCAACGCGCGCAGGCTACAATGGCCGATCCCCCGGAACGACACCATGAACCACGCCCATCACGTCTATCGCGAGCGCCGCAGCGCGCTCCTCAAGTCGATGCGGGAGCACGCCGGCGGCGGGCTTGCGCTGGTGCCCACTGCGTCGGAGGTTGCGCGCAACCGCGACTCGCACTATCCGTTCCGGCACGATAGCTATTTCTACTATCTGTCGGGCTTTCCCGAGCCCGATGCGATCGTCGCGCTGATTGCCGGCGACGATGGCGACAAGCATGTGCTGTTCTGCCGCGAGAAGAACGCCGAGCGCGAGATCTGGGACGGCTTCCGCTATGGTCCCGACGCCGCGCGCGAGATCTTCGACTTCGACGAGGCCTATCCGATCGGCGAGCTCGACCGCGTGCTACCCGATCTCGCCGCCGATCGCCCGGCGTTGTACACGCCGCTCGGCATGCAGCCGGCGTGGGACCGCAAGGTCGCGGACACGCTGAACGCGGTGCGCGAGCGCGTGCGCACCGGGGTGTCGGCGCCCGAAACGGTGGTCGACGTGCGCGCCACGCTCGATGCGATGCGGCTCGTCAAGGATGCGCACGAGATCGCGCTGATGCGCAAGGCGGCGGCGATCTCCTCGGGCGCGCACCGTCGCGCGATGGCAGCGGCGCGGCCCGGCCAATACGAATACCAGGTCGAGGCCGAGCTCGCGCACGAGTTCCTCCATCACGGCGCGCAGGCGGTCGCGTACTCGTCGATCGTCGCGTCCGGCCCCAATGCCTGCGTGCTGCACTACCGCGACAACAACCGGCAGATGCGCGCCGGCGACCTGCTGCTGATCGACGCTGGCTGCGAGTACCAGGGCTACGCGTCGGACATCACGCGCACGTTTCCGGTCGACGGCAAGTTCAGCGGGCCGCAGCGCGACATCTACGAGCTGGTGCTGGCATCGCAAGTGGCGAGCCTCGACGCGGTCGCGCCGGGCGCCGAATTCCACGCGTATCACAAGGTCGCCGAACGCGTGCTGGCGCAGGGCTTCATCGATCTCGGCCTGTGCAAGGGCACGCTCGACCAGGTGCTGGAAGAGGGCACGTTCAAGCAGTTCTACATGCATCGCGCCGGCCACTGGCTCGGCATGGACGTCCACGACGCCGGGCTCTACCAGGCCAAGGGCCAGTCGATGCGGCTGGTTCCCGGCATGGTGCTGACCGTCGAGCCCGGCGCCTACATCCGGCCGGCCGAAAACGTTCCCGAGCGCTTCTGGAACATCGGCGTACGCATCGAGGACGACGTGCTCGTCACTGCGAACGGCAACGACAACCTGACGCTTGCCGCGCCCAAGACGGTCGCCGAGGTCGAGGCGGCTTGCCGGCGCTGAGAGCACGCGGCGGGCGCATGCCTGGCCGCGCCCCGTAGGCTGAGTCGATGCACGACGTCGCCATCGTCGGTGCGGGGCCCGTCGGCGCGACGCTGGCGCTGGCGCTCGCGCGCGCCGGCCTCGACATGGTGGTGCTCGACGCGCGCGCCGCCGGCACGACGTTGCGTGGCGACCGCTCGCTTGCGCTGTCGCACGGCGCGCGCCTCATCTTCGAGCGACTCGGCGTGTGGACCGCGCTGTCCGCGCAGCCAGCCGCCGTGACGCCGATCGTCGCGATCGACATTTCGCAGGCGCGCGGATTCGGCGGCGCGACACTCGCAGCCGCGGATGTCGGGATTCCCGCGCTCGGGTACGTGGTGTCGTACGTCGCATTGCAAAAAGTGCTCGATGTGGCGCTCGCGGCGGCCGGGATCGGTGTCGCGTGGGGCCAGGCGGTCGACCAGATCGATTGCGAGGCCGCGCACGCGTCGCTGCGCCGCACGACCGTTGGCGACGCGCTCGCCGCGCGGCTCGCTGTCGTCGCCGACGGCAGCGGCGAGAATGTCGCCGGCATCATGCGCGTGCGCCACGACTACGGCCAGGTCGCGTTGATCGCCGACGTCACGCGCGCCGCGCCCCAACAGGGCATCGCCTACGAGCGCTTCACCGCCGATGGCCCGGTGGCGTTGTTGCCGAAAGGCGATGGCTTCGGCCTCGTATGGACGATGACGCCGGCGCGCGCCGAGGCCATGCTGGCGCTGGACGACGCGTCGTTCATCGCCGCGCTGGCCGCGCACGCCGGCGCGCGCATCGGCCGCATCGTCGCCGCCGGCCCGCGCCGGACGTTCCCGTTGCTGCTGGAATACGCGAAGCCCGCGGCGTTGCCGCACGTGGCGATGCTTGGCAACGCCGCGCAGACGCTGCATCCGGTGGCGGGCCAGGGATTCAACATGGGCTTGCGCGATGCCTACGAGCTCGCGCGCATCGTCATCGATACGCCGCGCGACGCGCTCGGCGGGCGCACGATGACCGAGCGCTATTTGCGCAGACGCAGGCCCGATCGCACGGCGGGCATCGCTTTCACTCACAGCCTCACGCGAATCTTCGGCAGCGGGCTGCCGCTTGCGGCATGGCCGCGCGGCGCGGCGCTGTCGCTGCTCGATGCGCTGCCGTTCGCCAAGCGCGCCTTTACGCGCGCGATGCTGTTCGGATTCTGACAACGCGCATGTCACCGATGCATGCCGGCCCGCGGGCGCGCCGCGCATGTTTGCGCTCACTTGTGCGCGGGCGCATGCGTACGCGCGGCGCCGGTCGCGGCGCAAAAACGATGCGCGCGTCGCGCATCGCAATGCCGGTATAATTCGCACCCCCTCAACGGTTTCGGCGAAGTCCTTCGCGTGCGCATCGGTTCCTACATCCTGTCGAACAATCTCGCGGTCGCGCCGATGGCCGGCGTCACCGACCGGCCATTTCGCCAGCTTTGCAAGCGACTCGGCGCGGGATATGCGGTGTCGGAAATGGTCGCGTCGAATCCGCAGTTGTGGGGTACGGACAAGTCGCGGCGACGCACCGATCATGCGGGAGAGGTCGCGCCGATCGCCGTGCAGATCGCCGGCGCCGATCCGGCGATGATGGCGGAAGCGGCGCGCTACAACGTTGCGCGCGGCGCCGCGATCATCGACATCAACATGGGCTGCCCGGCGAAGAAGGTCTGCAACGCCGCGGCCGGCTCGGCGCTGCTCGCCAACACCGGCCTCGTCGCGCGCATCCTGGACGCAGTCGTCGCCGCCGCCGGCGTACCCGTGACACTCAAGATCCGCACCGGCCCGGATCCGCGCAACCGCAACGCGCTCGACATCGCGCGCATTGCCGAGGATGCGGGCATTGCCGCGCTCAGCGTGCATGGCCGCACGCGCGCCTGTCTTTTCACCGGCGCCGTCGAGTACGCGACGATCGCGGCCGTCAAGGGCGCGGTGAAGATTCCCGTGATCGCCAACGGCGACATCGCATCGCCGCTCGCGGCGCGGCAGGTGCTGGACATCACCGGCGCAGACGGCGTGATGATCGGGCGCGCGGCGCAGGGCCGACCGTGGATCTTCCGCGAGATCGCGCATTTCCTCGCCACGGGTGTCGAACTGGCGCCTCCTACGGTGGCCGAGGCGCGCGAGCTGATTCTCGAACACCTCGATGATCATCTCGACTTCTATGGCGAGGGCGCCGGCGTGCGCATCGCCCGCAAGCACCTCGGTTGGTACACGCGGGGGCTCGACGGCGCCGAAGCCTTTCGTGCGCGAATGAACACCGCCGAGACGGCGCGCGCGCAGATCGCCGTTGTCACCGCGTATTTCGATCAGCTGGCGGCACGCCGCGAATATTTCGTTGCACCCGCAGCGGCGGAGATCGTCGACGCCCGCCGCGCATTCGCTCCAGCGGTCGCGATGCAGGCAACGCACTGGGGCGGGGAGGCCCTCGCCGCGTGAAGAAGAAAGTCGGTTTGAATGGCCGCAACGAGATCGGCCACAGTGTCGAGCGCTCGCTCGACGAATATTTCCGCAAGCTCGATGGCGAGCCCGCGAGCGGCATCTACGACATGGTGATCGGCCATGTCGAGCGTTCGGTGCTCGCGTCGGTGATGGAGCGCGCGGGGGGCAACCAGACGCAGGCGGCCGACATGCTTGGACTCAACCGCAACACGCTGCGCGCCAAGCTCACCAAGCACAAGATCCTCTAGTGGGTGCACTTGTGGCGCAGCAGGCGCAGGTCAGCCAGGCGTTGCTGTCGGTCTCCGACAAGCGCGGCATCGTCGATTTCGCGCGTGCGCTGGCAGCACACGGCGTCAAATTGCTGTCGACCGGGGGCACCGCGCAGGCGCTCGCCGACGCCGGCATCGCCGTTGTCGATGTCGGCACGTATACCGGCTTTCCGGAGATGCTGGACGGCCGCGTGAAGACGCTGCATCCGAAGGTGCATGGGGGGATCCTCGCGCGGCGCGACGTCGACGCGCATATGCGCATGCTCGACAAGCATGCGATCCCGCCGATCGATCTGGTCGTGGTCAATCTCTATCCGTTCCGCGAGACGGTCGCGCGTGCGGGCTGCACGCTGGACGACGCGATCGAGAACATCGACATCGGCGGTCCGGCGATGGTGCGCTCTGCCGCGAAGAACTGGCAGCACGTCGGCATCGTCGTCGACCCTGACGACTATCCGGCGCTCGCCGACGAGCTCGCACGCAACGATGGCCGGCTCGCCGATGCAACGCGCTTCGCGCTGGCGCGCAAGGCGTTCGCGCACACGTCCGCCTACGACGGTGCGATCAGCAACTGGCTGACGGCGCGCGACAGCGTGGGCGGCTTGCAGCCGTTCCCGCAATCGTTCCGTTACGCAGGCGAGAAGCTGCAGGCGCTGCGCTATGGCGAGAATCCGCACCAGGCGGCGGCGTTCTATCGCGACGCCGCGCCGGCCGCGGCAACGATCGCCACGTATCGCCAGTTGCAAGGCAAGGAGCTGTCGTACAACAACATCGCCGACAGCGACGCCGCATGGGAGTGCGTGAAGACGTTCGACGCGCCGGCCTGCGTGATCGTCAAGCATGGCAATCCCTGCGGTGTGGCGCTGGCGGCGGCGCCATTCGACGCCTATCGCCATGCGCTCGCCACCGATCCGACGAGCGCATTCGGCGGCATCATCGCCTTCAACCGCACGGTGGACGAGGCGACGCTCGAAGCGGTGTCGGCGCAATTCGTCGAAGTGGTGATCGCGCCCGGCTACACCGCCGGCGCGCTCGCCGTGATTGCGCAGAAGAAGAACGTGCGCGTGCTCGAGGTGGCGCTGCCGACCAGCGGCACCATCCCGCAGCTCGACATGAAGCGCGTCGGCGGCGGCCTGTTGTTGCAACAGGCGGATGTGCGCAACGTCAGCGCCGACGAATTCAAGGCGGTGACCGCCAAGTTGCCGACAGCTTCGCAGGTCGCCGACCTGCTGTTCGCGTGGCGCGTCGCCAAGTACGTCAAGTCGAATGCGATCGTCTATTGCCGTGACGGCCGGACGCTCGGCGTGGGCGCGGGACAGATGAGCCGCGTCGACTCGACGCGCATCGCCGCGATCAAGGCCGCCAATGCCGGGCTCGACCTAGCCGGCTCGGTCGTGGCGTCCGATGCGTTCTTTCCGTTCCGGGACGGTCTCGACGTGGTGGCGGACAATGGCGCGATCGCCGTCGTGCAGCCGGGCGGCAGCGTGCGCGACGACGAGGTGATCGCCGCGGCCAACGAGCGCGGAATCGCCATGGTATTCACCGGCGTCCGCCATTTCAGGCATTGACCGTCGCACAATGAGGATGAACCCGACAATGAGCATGCATGCGATTTCGCGCTGGATCGTGCTGGCATCGTGCGTGACGGCGACGCACGCGCTCGCGCAGGATGCGGCGCCGGCCACGACACCGACCACGGCGCCGCAAGCGCGCAAATGGCTTGCATGCGAAAACATGTGGACATGGTTCGGCTCGCAGTGCGCGGGACTCAAGGACGCGTGGCACGAAGGCGAACCGACGCTCTACCTGAGCGGCTATACGTGGCACGACCCGCACACCTACACCAAGGACAAGCTCGAGGATTTCAACGATCGCGCGTGGGGCGGCGGCTACGGCTGGTCGAAGACGGCGGCCAACGGCGACAACTTCGGCTGGTATGCGCTGATCTTCCGCGACTCCCACTTCCAGTACACCAAAGCCGTTGGCTGGAGCTGGGTCACGTACTGGCCCGAGCGCAGCGACTTCGCCGTGGGACTCGGCTATACGGCGTTCCTTGCGTCGCGGCCGGATATCGCGAGCAACTGGCCGTTCCCCGCGGCGCTGCCGCTCGCCAGCATCAAGTACAAGGGATTCGAGGTGCTTGGAACATTCATTCCCAAGCTCAATGCGGGCATCAACCACGGTGACGTCGCGTATTTCTTCGCCCGCTATCAGTTCTGAGCGCGGCGTGACGTCGGTGATTTCGGCAATGCGCGTCTTTTCCGACCCCGAGCGGGCTCGGTCATGAACGTGATGATCATCGGCGGCGGTGGCCGCGAGCACGCGCTCGCGTGGAAGGCCGCGCAATCGCCGCGCGTCGGCAAGGTGTTCGTCGCACCGGGCAACGCCGGCACAGCGCGCGAGCCCGGCGTCACCAACCTGCCGGTCGAGGACATTCCGGTGCTGGTTGCCTTCGCCAAGCGCGCCAACGTGCGCCTGACGATCGTCGGTCCCGAAGCGCCGCTCGCCGCCGGCATCGTCGACGCATTTCGCACGGCCGGCCTGGCGATCTTCGGGCCGACGCGCGCCGCCGCGCAGCTCGAGTCGTCGAAGGATTTCGCCAAGGCGTTCATGGCGCGGCATCGCATTCCCACCGCCGGCTACGCGACGTTCACCGACGCCGCAGGCGCCCACGCGCACATCGATGCGCAAGGCGCGCCGATCGTCGTCAAAGCCGATGGCCTCGCCGCCGGCAAGGGCGTCGTCGTCGCGATGAACGCCGCGGACGCGCATGCGGCGGTCGACGCGATGCTGGTGGACAACGCACTCGGCGGCGCCGGGGCGCGTGTCGTCATCGAGGAATATCTGGACGGCGACGAAGCGAGCTTCATCGTCATGGTAGACGGGCGCAATGTGCTGCCGCTCGCGTCGTCGCAGGACCACAAGCGCTTGCATGACGACGACCGCGGACCCAACACCGGCGGCATGGGCGCGTATTCGCCGGCGCCGGTGGTGACGCCCGCGCTGCATGCGCGGATCATGCGCGAGATCATCCTGCCCGCGGTCAACGGCATGGCGGCCGACGGCATTCCATACACCGGATTTCTGTACGCGGGCGTGATGATCGACGCCGATGGTCGTCCGCGCACGCTCGAGTTCAACTGCCGGCTCGGCGACCCGGAAACGCAGCCGATCCTGATGCGCCTCAAGTCGGACTTGATCGAATTGGCGACGCATGCCGTCGAAGGCACGCTCGATCGCGCCGACGCGCAATGGGACCGGCGTACCGCGCTGGGCGTCGTCGTCGCCGCGGCGGGTTATCCCGAAGCACCGCGCCGCGACGATGTCATCCATGGGCTCGACATCGACGACGACGTCCCCGAGCCGGTGGTCAAGGTGTTCCACGCGGGAACGCGCATCGACGGCGACGAACTGCGGGTGAGCGGCGGGCGCGTGCTGTGCGTGACCGCGCTGGGCGATTCGGTGCGCCAGGCGCAGAAGGCCGCGTATGGCACGATCGCCGGCATCGGCTTCGACGGCATGCAGTTCCGCACCGACATCGGCCATCGCGCGCTCGGCGCGCGCAAGGGATGAACGCCGCTGGCGTTGCATCGGCGCGCGCATGGTTCGCCGGGTTGCAGGACTCGATCGTCGCAACGCTCGCGGCCGTCGATGGCAAGCCGTTCCTGCGCGACGCATGGACGCGGCCTGAGGGCGGCGGTGGCGTTGCACGTGTGATCGAGGATGGCCACGTGTTCGAGCGCGGCGGCGTCAACTTTTCCGACGTGCGCGGCGACAGCCTGCCGCCGGCGGCGACAGCGGCGCGCCCGCACCTCGCGGGATCGTCGTGGCAGGCGACCGGCGTGTCGCTGGTCATGCATCCGCGCAATCCCTATGTTCCCACCGTGCACATGAATGTGCGGATGTTCATTGCCGAGCCGCGCGGCGGCGAGGCGCCGGTGGCGTGGTTCGGTGGCGGCATGGACCTGACGCCATACTATGGTTTCAACGACGACGCGCGCCATTTCCATCGCGTGTGCCGCGACGCGCTGCTGCCGTTCGGAGACGCACGCTATCCGGCGATGAAGCGCGCCTGCGACGAGTATTTTTTGCTGCGCCATCGCCGGGAGCCGCGCGGCATCGGCGGCGTCTTCTTCGACGATCTTGCCGACGATGGCTCGGGCAGCGCGCTGGCGCTGACGCAGTGCGTGGGCGAAGCGTTCGTGGCCGCGTACTTGCCGATCGTCGAGCGCCACCGCGACGACGCGTATGGCGTCCGCGAGCGCGACTTCCAGCTCTACCGTCGCGGCCGCTACGTCGAATTCAACCTGGTCCAGGATCGCGGTACGCTGTTCGGGCTGCAGTCGAATGGCCGCACCGAGGCGATCCTGATGTCGATGCCGCCGCAGGCGACGTGGCGCTACGACTGGAAGCCGCAACCGGGCACGCCGGAAGCGCGCCTCTACAGCGAATTCCTGGTCGCGCGCGACTGGCTCGGCACGCCATGAAGCCGGTGCCGCCGGCAGGCGACGACGCGCTCACCGAGACCCGCATCGACGGCGAGCCGGTGTTCGACGGCAAGCTCCTGCACGTGCGGCGCGATCGCGTGCGCTTGCCCGACGGCGGCGAGGCGACGCGCGAATACATCGTGCATCCCGGCGCGGTGATGATCGTGCCGCGCCTCGCCGACGGCCGCTACGTGATGGCGCGCCAGTTCCGCTATCCGCTGGGGCGCGTGTTCCTCGAATTTCCGGCGGGGAAGATCGATCCCGGCGAAGCCCCGCTCGACACCGCGCGGCGCGAGTTGCAGGAAGAGGCGGGCTACGCGGCGGCGCAGTGGCGACGACTGGGCGTCATCCATCCGGTAATCTCGTACTCGACCGAGTTCATCGAGCTGTGGCAAGCCGACGCATTGACGCCCGTCGGCAGCAAGCTCGACGACGGCGAGTTCCTCGAGATCGTGATGCGTTCGCACGACGAGCTGCTCGCGGCGTTCGATCGCGGGGAGATCACCGATTCGAAGACGGTCGCGGGACTGTTCCTGCTCGATCGCCAGCGCCGCCAGTGAGCGCGCGCAAGCTACTCATCCGCGGTCGCGTGCAGGGCGTCGGCTTTCGTGATGCGATGGTCGATGCGGCGCGCTCAGGGAGCCTGGCCGGTTTCGTGCGCAATGCGGCCGACGGCAGCGTCGAAGCGCGAGTGCAGGGCGACGACGACGCGGTCGCGCGGGTCATCGCGTGGGCGTCGGACGGCCCGTCGCATGCGCACGTCGAGCGAGTGCTGGTCGAGGCCATCGAGCACGACCCCACGCTGCGCCCGTTTCGCCGCAGCTGAAGATTGGGGTCGCAGTCGTTTGCAAATGAACACATCTCGCATGTCGCCGCGGAAACGACTGCGACCCCGATTGGGAACACCACTCCGGCCTCAAACCGGCTGACCCCAACGCGGCTAAACGACTCCGACCCCGATTGAGGGTTCGTGCAGCAGGTCGCGCCAGGCTGCATACGACGACGTCGCCCACAAGGGCAGCACGATTACCAGTGCCAGGCCCGCAGTGGCGATGCCGACCAGCAGCAGTGCATACGACACCGCGCCGTACAGCAGGAACGCCGGCACGTTGCGCGCAAACGCGTCGAAGCTGGCGCTGAACGATCGCACGAAGCCGTCGCCGTCGAGCAGCGCGCACAACGGCACCAGTGTGAACGGCAGCGACACCAGCACGCCGGCGGCGAACATCAGCAGCACGGTGGCGACGTCCATGCCGCCGTCCGACACGCCGGCGCGCAGCAGGTTCGCGTCCGCGACGAGATACGCGCACAGCGCCTCCGCGGCGAATATGAGGAGGCTCGACACGACGATTGCGGCGATCGCCGCGGCGCTCGCGGTGAAGGGCCGCAGCGCATCGCTCACGCGCGCGCGGCCGCCGGTGGCGAGCGCGTGCGTGGCGATATAGAGGCCACAGGTCACGATCGGCGCCAGCACCTTCGACGCCAGCATGCCGGCTTCCGGCAACAGTTGCAGCAAGAGCTCGCTGGCGAGCGACAGGAATCCGAGCATGCAGAGCGTGAACGGCGCGCGCTTCCACAACCGCATCGCCTCCGCATACCACGTGAGCGCGCGGCCCGCCGGAACCGCGCGAGCCACGGGCGCCGGAACGCTCATTCGGCGCTGCCGAGGTAGGCAGCGCGAACCTTGGGGTCGTGCAGCAATGTCTTCGAATCGCCTTGCAGCGTGATCTCGCCCGATTCCATCACGTAGGCGCGGCTCGACACCTCGAGCGCGAGCTTGGCGTTCTGCTCGACGAGCAGGATCGTCATTCCCGAGCGCGACACCGCGAGCACCGTCTCGAACACTTTCTGCACCATCAGCGGCGCGAGTCCCATCGATGGCTCGTCGAGCAACAGCAGCTTCGGCCGCGACATCAGCGCGCGGCCGATGGCGAGCATCTGCTGTTCGCCGCCCGACATCGTTCCCGCCGTCTGCCGGCGGCGTTCGTGCAGACGTGGAAACAGCTCGTAGATGTTGGCGAGATCGGCGGCGACGCCGGCGCGGTCGTGGCGGATGTACGCGCCCATCGCCAGGTTTTCCTCGATCGTCAGTCCGCCGAACACGCCGCGGCCCTCGGGCACCATCGCCAGGCCGCGACGCACCAGCACGAAGGACGGCAGCCCGGTGACGTCGTCGCCGTCGTAGCGAATCGTCCCCGAGCGAATCGGCTGCAATCCGCAAATGCCCTTCAGCGTCGTCGTCTTGCCCGCGCCGTTGGTGCCGATCAGGCAGACGAGCTCGCCCTTGCCGACGGTGACGTCGATGCCCTTGACCGCGCGGATCTCGCCATAGGCGACCGCGAGCTTGTCGAGCACGAGCAGCGGCGCGCCAGCGCTCACGTCAGCCATGCTCGACGTCGAGTTCGATGTCACCGCCCAGGTAGGCGGCGATCACCGCCGGATTCCTGCGCACCTCGGCCGCCGGGCCTTCGGCAATCTTGCGCCCGTAGTCGAGCACCAGCACGCGATCGCAGATGCCCATCACCAGCTTCATGTCGTGCTCGATCAGCAGGATCGTCGTGCCATCGCGGCGGATGTCGTGCAGCAGGCTCGCCAGCGTCGCCGTTTCGGTGGCGTTCATTCCGGCGGCCGGCTCGTCGAGCGCGAGCAGCTTGGGATCGGTGGCGAGCGCGCGCGCGATCTCCAGCCTGCGCTGAAATCCATAGGGCAGATGGCGCGCGAGATGGTTGGCGCGCTCTGACACGCCGACGTACTCCAGCAGCTCGTACGCGCGGCGCGCGATGGCCTTTTCCTCGGCGCGCGTGCGGGCGTTGCGCGCAATGGCGCCGAACACCCCGGCATGCGTGCGCACATGCCGGCCGATCATCACGTTCTCGAGCGCCGACAGGTTGGCGAACAGGCGGATGTTCTGGAACGTGCGCGCGATGCCGCGCGCCGCGACCTCGTTCGGCTTCAGGTCGTTGAGCGGTTCGCCGTCGAACAGGAACTCGCCCTCGTCGCGCGCATAGATGCCTGTCAATACATTGAAAAGCGTCGTCTTGCCGGCGCCGTTGGGGCCGATCAGTCCGTAGATCTCCCCCTGGCGGATCGTGAAGTCGACGTCGGCCAGCGCATGCACGCCGCCGAAGCGCTTGGCGACTCCCGTCGCCGTCAGCAGCGACAGCGGCTCGCTCACGGAAATACCTTCGCGCTTCGCGCGCTCATGTGCGACCCGCCTCGAGCTCGCGCTTGCGCAGCGCCGAGGGCCAGATGCCCGCGGGGCGAAACAGCATCATCAGCACCAGCGCGAAGCCGAACAGCAGCATCCGGGTCACTTCGGGGTCGATGAGCGTGCGGCCGAACACTGCCTGCTGCACCGGTCCCACCGTGTAGCGCAGCACTTCCGGGATGAACGACAGCAGCAGCGCGCCCAGCACGACGCCGAACACGTTGCCCATGCCGCCCAGCACCACCATCGACAGCACCATCACCGATTCGACGAGGATGAAGCTCTCGGGACTGATGAATCCCTGGATCGCCGAGAACATGCCGCCGGCGATGCCGCCGAACGACGCGCCCATCGCGAACGCGAGGAGCTTCATGTTGCGCGTGTTGATGCCCATCGCGCGCGCGGCGATCTCATCCTCGCGGATCGCCTCCCAGGCCCTGCCTATCCGCGAATCCTGCAGCCGCAGGTTGACCATGATCGCGATCAGCAGCGCCGCGAGCAGCAGGTAGTAGTACTTGACCGGTCCGCTGAAGTCGAGCCCGCCGATCGTCTGTCGTTGTGCGAACGAGAACGACCCGATGCGGAACGGATCGATCATGTAGACGCCCTGCGGGCCATTGGTGATGTTGACCGGCTGCGACAGGTTGTTCAGGAAGATGCGGACGATTTCGCCGAAGCCGAGCGTGACGATCGCGAGGTAATCGCCGCGCAGCTTCAGCGTCGGCGTGCCGAGCAGCACGCCGAACAGGCACGCCACCGCGGCGCCGATCGGCAGGATGATCCAGAACGGCAGGTGCAGGTTGAAATGCGGGCTTGCGAGCAGCGCATAGACGTACGCGCCCACCGCATAGAACGCGATGTAGCCGAGGTCGAGCAGCCCCGCGAAGCCGACGACGATGTTGAGGCCCAGTGCGAGGAAGCAGTAGAGGATCGCGAGGTTGGTGATCCGCACCCATGCGGTGCCGACGCTGGCGAGCGCGAACGGCAACGCCAGCAGTGCGAGCGTCATCAGCGCGATGCCGACCCAGGCGATGCGCGGGTTCTTGCTGCGGTCGAACAGCAAGCGCATCAGTGGCCGAGCCGCAGCGTCATTGGCGTACCTTCGCGCTTCGCGCTACGGAGTATTTGCCCTTGGGACGGCCCTGCGGGCTCATGCGCGGTCGGCAACGCGCTCGCCCAGCAGCCCCGAGGGCCTGAAGACGAGCACGGCGATGAGGACGAGGAACGCGAACACGTCCTGATAGTTGGAGCCGAACAGCGCGAGGTTGGGGTCGCCGTCGCAACGCAGCTTCAGCGCGTCGAACCAGCCCGAGAGCTGGCACAGGTTGGTCAGGTCGCCCACGTAGCCCGCGCCGAGCGCCTCGATCACGCCCAGCAGCAGCCCGCCCAGCACCGCGCCGCCGAGGTTGCCGATGCCGCCCAGCACTGCCGCCGAGAATGCCTTGAGGCCCAGCAGGAAGCCCATCTGGTAGTGCGCGACGCCATAGTAGCTGCCGACCATCACGCCAGCGACCGCGGCCAGGCCGGCGCCGACGGCGAAAGTAATCGCGATCACGCGGTTGATGTCGATGCCCATCAGTCCGGCCACCGCCTGGTTCTGCGCGGTCGCACGCATCGCGATGCCGAGCTTGGTGCGATAGACGAGCAGCAGCAGCCCGGACATCATCACCGCCGACATCACGAGGATCGCCACCTGCACGTTGGTGATGGTCGCGCCGTTGGGATTGCCGGTCAGCGAATAGGACACTGTCTGCACGACCTGCGGGTAGGGCATCGGATTGCGGCTCCAGATGATCAGCGCGAGATGCTGCAGGATGATCGACAGGCCGATCGCGGTGATCAGCGGCGCGAGCCTTGGCGCGCGCCGCAGCGGCCGGTAGGCTACGCGCTCGAGCACGTAGCCGAGCGCCATGCAAACCGGGACCGCCGTCAGCGTCGCAATGCCGACGATCGCGAGCGGCGGCAGCGGGACATGCGCGGCGACAAGCGCGGAAATGACCGAGTACGCGACCATTGCACCGATCATCACGACTTCGCCGTGCGCGAAATTGATGAGCTGGACGATGCCGTAGACCATCGTGTAGCCGAGCGCGACGACCGCGTACACGCTGCCGAGCGTGAGGCCGTTGACCATTTGCTGAAGGAAAATGTCCAGGCTGGATATCCGGGTGGTGCGGGGTACGGCAGGGATTGTCGCTGCAACCCGTGTCGCACGGCAATGGTTGCCTGCATCGCCGGCAAAAAAAACGGCGCCTCGCGGGGCGCCGTCGGCATGCGAGAGCTGCGTTACTTCTTGGGTTCGGGCGCGGGTGCCATCGCCGGCGCCATCGCCGGCGCAGCGGCCGGTGTCGCGCTCGACGCCATCTTCATGAACTCGTCGAACGACGTGGCCTTGCCACCCTTGACGACGGCGACGGGCACGACCTTGCCGTCCTTCAGCGTGAAGATCGTGATCTCGGCGTTCTTGCGATCGCCCTTGTCGTCGAACTCGATGTGACCGGTGGCGCCGTCGTAGCTGATGGATTGCAGCGCCGGCAGGTACTTGGCCGGATCCACCGAATCGGCCTTTTGCATCGCGGCGATCAGCAGGTTGGCGGCATCGTAGGTGAACGGCGCGTATTGCTTGATCTCGCCGTACTTGGCGTTGAACGCGGTGACGAACGCCTTGCTCGCCGCCTCGACCGGCAGGCCGGCCTGTGAACAGATCATGCCTTCCGACGCGGCCCCGGCAAGCTTCGACATCTCCGCCGTGCACGCGCCATCGCCGAACGAAAACACGCTCTTGATGCCGAGCTCGCGCGCCTGCTTCAGCATCGGGCCGCCGGTGGCGTCCATGCCGCCGTAGAAGATGGCGTCCGGCGTCTTGCCTTTCATCTTGGTGAGGATCGCCTTGAAGTCGGTCGCCTTGTCGTTGGTCTTTTCGCGCGCGACGATCTGCACGCCGGCGGCCTTCAGCGTCTTCTCGACTTCGTTGGCGAGGCCCTCGCCGTACGCGGTGGCATCGTCGGCGATCGCGACCTTCTTCACCTTGAGCGATTCGAGGTATTGCGCGACGGCCGGTCCCTGCTGGTCATCGCGGCCGACGACGCGAAACACGTTCTTGAAACCCTGCTCGGTGAGCTTGGGGTTGGTGGCCGAGCCCGAGATCATCGGAATACCGGCCTGGTTGTAGACGGCCGAGGCGGGAATCGTCACGCCGGAATTGAGGTGCCCGACGACCCCCGCGACCTTGGCGTCGGCGAATTTCTGCGCGATCGTCGGGCCGAGCTTCGGGTCGGCCTGGTCGTCCTCGCTCATCACGTCGAACTTGACCGTCTTGCCGCCGATCTTGAGATTCTTGCCGTTGGCCTGGTCGGCAGCGAGGTGCACGCCGTTGTCGTTGTCCTTGCCGAGGTGCGCGATGCCGCCGGTCAGCGGGCCGGCGCTGCCGAGCTTGACGGTCACCGAGTCGTTGGCAGGCGCCGCCGCGGGTGCGGCGGCTTGCTTGGGTTCGTCCTTGTTGCTGCAACCATACAGAGTGACGAGCGCGGCCGCGACGAGCGATAGGCCGAGCTTTTGGGGGGTATTCATGCGGGGGATCCTCCGACGAGGGTAGGTTATGAGAGAAACATTAAATTATCGGGTTCGCCCTTGCGCGCTGTCAATGTCCAGGCACGGCTTCCCAAGACGGCGATCCAGCCAGGCGCATTATCCTCCTTGCCGCGTCGGCGGTTCATCGCAGCCGGCGGCGCTTGGTCGCACCGCCGTTGCGCCCGAGGGCGCCGCTCGGTAGCGTGCGAGCGGAATCCGGGCCTTGTGAATCCGCGCGCCACGCTCGTCGCATCCAACCGCCATCATTGCCCTGCGGCCGCGACGGCGTAACCTTTCGCGGTGCGCCACAAGCGCAGACAGGGCCCGTCGGGGGAACCGTATGAATCGAGTCTGGAGCAGGCGCCGTACCGTGGGCGCGCTCGTTGCATTGGCCGTGGTCGTCGCGCTGGGGGCGGCGGTAGCATCCCGTGTGATCAAGCACGGCAACGTCGAGGGTGGCCAGGATGCGCACGCCGTGCGGACGATGGAATTCACCGCCAACGACCTTGCCTATGCCAGCGCGCGGTCACTCGCCCGCTGGCTGCCGATCTCCGGAACGCTGCAGCCGCTCAACCAGGCCGTCGTCAAGTCCAAGGTGTCGGGCGAGGTGCGCGAGATCGCCGTCCGCGAGGGCGACGCGGTGAAGGCCGGTCAGGTCATCGCACGCTTCGACACCGCCGACCTCGACGCCAAGGTGGCGGAGCGCATCGGCGCGCTGGAAAGCACGCGCGCGCAATTGGCGCTCGCCACCAAGACACGGGCGATGAACATCAAGCTCCTCGACCAGAAGTTCATTTCGCAGAACGCGTTCGACGGCTCCGAGTCGGGCTTCAACGTCGCCGCAGGCAACGTCAAATCGGCGGAGGCGCAGCTGCGCATGGCGCAGATCGCGCTACGCGACGCCAACGTGCTGGCGCCGTTATCGGGCACCGTTTCCAAGCGCCACGTGCAGCCGGGCGAAAAGCTGCCGTTCGACGCACCGCTGCTGACGATCGTCGACCTCAGGGATCTCGAGCTGCAGGCGATGGTTCCCGCGAGCGACATGCCGGAGCTTAGGGTCGGGATGAGCGTCGAACTGCACGTCGACGGCTTCACCGAGCGGCGCTTCGCCGGGCGTATCGATCGCATCAACCCGTCGGCGGAGCCTGGCACGCGCTCGATTCTCGCCTATGTGACACTCAGGAATCCTGACGCGAGCCTGCGTGGCGGCATGTTCGCCGACGGCAGGATCGCGCTGGCGGCGTCGCCTCCGGTGGCGACGCTACCGATGGCAGCCGTGCGCAACGAGGCGGGGCTCACCTATGTATGGGCGATCGACAACGGCAAGCTCGTCAAGCGCATCGTCGTCGTCGGTCGCCGCGACGACGACAACGGCGTCGTCGAACTGAAGACAGCGCTGCCCGCCAACCTTCCCGTGCTGGCCGCGCGCTTCGAGAACCTGAAGGAAGGCGCGCCGGTACTGGTCAAGGCGATGCTCGCGCCGTCGGCGACGCGTCCCGGCTGACGCTTTCCAGAAAAGGCCGCGCCATGTGGATCACCCGCACCTCGATTGCCAATCCCGTGTTCGCCACGATGGTGATGGTCGGCATCACCGTGCTTGGCGCGTTCTCGTACCAGCGACTGCGCGTCGAGCAGATGCCCGACGTCAGCCTGCCGTTCGTCGCGGTCAACACCCAGTACCCGGGCGCGGCGCCGGAGGCGGTGGAGGCCGACGTCACCAAGCCCATCGAGTACGCGCTCAACACCGTTGCCGGCGTCAAGATCATCCGCTCCAATTCGCTCGAGGGCATGAGCAACGTATTCGCCGAATTCCGCCTGAATACCGACATGGACCGCGCGATGCAGGACGTGCGCGACAAGATCTCGCAGACGCGCCCGCTGTTCCCGCGCGACGTCAAGGATCCGCTGGTCGTCCGCGCCGATTCGGAGAACCAGCAGCCGGTGGTGTCGCTCGCCGTGCTTTCGCCCAGCACCGGGCTGCGCGAACTCACCTCGCTGACAGACCAGACGATCGTGCGCGGGCTGGAGAACGTGCCCGGCGTCGCGCGTATCAATGTCAACGGTCGCGTGACGCGCGAGATCCGCATCCAGGTGAAGCCGACGGCACTGACGTCACTTGGCATCGGCGTCGATCAGGTGATGAACGCCGTGCGCGCCGCCAACCAGGACGTGCCCGCCGGGCGCCTGTCGCATGGTCCCAGCGACACCGTGGTGCGCGTCGACGGCAAGATCAAGGAGCCGGCGCAGTTCGCTCGGATCATCGTCGCGCAGCAGGGGGGCGGGCCGGTCTACCTGTCGCAGGTCGCCGACGTGATCGACGGCGAGAAGGAGGAAACGTCGATCGCGCGGATCAACGGCCGGCCGGCGATCACGCTCGACCTTTTGAAGGCGCAGGACGCCAACATCGTCGAAACCGGCCGCGAGGTGCTGAAGGCGGTCGACGTGCTCCGCGCACGACTGCCCGCCGATATCGAGATTCGCGTCGTCAACAATTCCGCCGAGCAGGTCGAGAAGAGCGTCAACCGCGTCAAGCACACGATCCTCGAAGGCGGCCTGCTGACGGTGCTGATCGTGTTCCTGTTCCTGCACAGCTGGCGCAGCACGATCATCACCGGTCTGACGCTGCCGATCGCCGTGGTGGCGACGTTCATCGCGTTGAACGCGTTCGGCTTCTCCCTCAACTTCCTGACGCTGATGGCGCTGTCGCTGTGCATCGGGCTCCTGATCGACGATGCGATCGTGGTGCGCGAGAACATCGTGCGGCACCTCGGTCTCGGCAAGAGCCACGTCGACGCCGCGCGCGACGGCACCGACGAGATCGGCCTCGCGGTAATGGCGACGACGTTCGCGATCGTCGCCGTGTTCGTGCCGATCGCGTTCATGAGCGGCATCATCGGCCGCTTTTTCTTCCAGTTCGGCGTCACAGTCGCCGTCGCCGTGCTGGTGAGCCTGTTCGTCAGCTTCACGCTCGACCCGATGCTGTCGTCGGTATGGCACGACCCGTCGCAGGGCCGCTTTGCGCGCATGCCTTGGCTCGGCCGGATCATGCAGGGCGTAGAGCGATTCATCGACTGGATGCACCGTGTCTATGGCGGCGTGCTGCGCTGGGCGCTCGCGCACCGGATCAAGGTGCTTTTGATCGCACTCGTCACGTTCGTCGCGAGTTTTTTCGTGGTGCCGCTGGTCGGCACCGAATTCGTGCCGCAGGCAGACCAGGGGCTCATCTCGCTGCGCCTCAATACGCCTGTCGGCTCGAGCCTCGACTATACGAACCGCAAGGTGCAGCAGGTCGAGCAGGTGCTGAAGGCGTTTCCCGAAGTCGACCTCGCGATGACGACGATCGGCACCGACGAGGGTCGCAACTATGCGCGCATCGATCTGCGGCTGCTGGATCGGGCAAAGCGGAGCCGCACGCAGAAGGATCTCGAGACGGCGATCCGCAATGCGGTGGTCCCCATCGCGGGCATCGAGCTGTCGCTCGGATTCGACCGTCCGATATGGGTCAACATCCTGGGCCCTGATCCGGATACGCTCTCGAGGCTGATCGCCGAATTCCGCGCTCGCGTCGCCAAGGTGCCCGGTATTGCCGATTTGGAGACCTCGGACAAGGCGGCCAACCCGGCGCTGTCGATTCGCGTCAACAACGATGCGGCCGCCGAGCTCGGCATCAGCGTCCAGCAGGTCGGCGCGACCTTGCGCCCGCTGATCGCCGGCGACACCGTCAGTTACTGGCTGGGGCCGGACGGCCAGAACTACGAAGTCAACGTGCAGCTTGCGAAGAACCGTCGCCAGCTCGCGTCCGACTTGGGCAACCTCTACCTGACGACCAACAAGCTGGGGCCCAGCGGCGAGTCACGAATGGTGCCGCTGCGGCAGGTCGCGGAGATCGTCGAGTCGACGAGCCCGCAGATCATCAAGCGCGAGGCGCTGCAGCGTCGTGTCGCGCTCTATGCGAGCGCGCAGGGGCGGCCGTCGGGCGACGTCGGCAGCGATGTCGACCGCATCGTCAAGGACACGGTGCTGCCCCCGGGCTACCGCTTCTCGATCAGTGGCCAGCAGCAGGACATGGTGGAGTCGTTCAACGCGGCGCTCGCCGCGCTGGGACTCGCGGTGATCTTCATCTACCTGATCCTGGCGTCGCAGTTCGCGAGCTTCACGCAGCCGCTCGCGATCATGGCGTCGCTGCCGTTGTCGCTGATCGGCGTGTTTCTCGCGCTGCTGTTGACCGGCACCACGCTCAACATCTTCTCGATGATCGGCTTCATCATGCTGATGGGGCTCGTCACCAAGAACGCGATCCTGCTGGTCGACTTCGCCAACCGTGCGCGCCGTGGCGGCGCGAGTCTCACCGACGCGCTGATGCAGGCGGGACAGGTGCGGCTGCGGCCGATCCTGATGACGACGGCGGCGATGATCGGCGGCATGTTGCCGCTGGCGATCGGCGCCGGCGAAGGCGGCGAGACGCAGGCGCCGATGGGACGCGCGATCATCGGCGGCGTCATCACGTCGACGTTGCTGACGCTGGTCGTCGTGCCGGTGCTCTATTCGTATCTCGACGCGTGGGCCGGGCGGCGGCGCGCGCGGCGGGCGCTGCGCGTCGTGGCGTCGGGCGCCGCAGGCGCGCAACCGGCACCGGCCGAGCCTGCGGCTGCCGATTGAACCTGCGCCGGCGGCAGTTGCACGTTGCGCCTCGCGCGCCGCGTTGACGCGGGATAATACGGCAGTGATAATAATCGACCCGCGGTCAGTTGCTGGCGGCAACCCTCCTTCGATGAACTACGAACAAGCCCGCTTCAACATGGTCGAGCAGCAGATCCGGCCGTGGGAAGTCCTCGATCCTGATGTGCTGGGCCTGCTGTTCAAGGTCAAGCGCGAAGACTACGTGCCGCCGCAGTATCGCGACCTCGCGTTCTCGGATGTCGAGATTCCGCTCGGCAACGGTGCTGCGATGTGGTCGCCGAAAATGGAGGCGCGCGTGCTGCAGGAGCTGGCGCTCAGGCGCGGCGAGAGCGTGCTCGAGATCGGCACCGGCAGCGGCTATTTCACCGCGCTTTGCAGGAGTCGCGGCGCGTTCGTCACCAGCGTCGAGATCGATCCACGGCTCGCCGACGCGGCGCGCGCGCGCCTCGCCGCGCGTGGCTTCACCGACGTACGCGTGGAGACCGGTGACGGCGCGCGCGGCTTTGGAGGCGACGCCTACGACGCGATCGTGCTGACCGGGTCGACGCCGCTGCTCGACGAGGCGTGGTTCGCGCAACTCAATCCGGGCGGCCGCGTGTTCGCGGTCGTCGGCGATGCGCCGGCGATGAGCGCGCAGGTCATTCGCTGGTCGGCGCCGGGCGCGCGCGTGTCGCGCACGCTGTTCGAAACGGTGGTGGCGCCGCTCGTCAACGCGCCAGCGCCGTCGCGCTTCGAGTTTTGATTCCCGCGCTCGATCCGTCCGCGGTCGCCGCCTGGCAGGCCGATCCGGCGCGCGAGCCGCCGGTGCTCGTCGACGTGCGCCAGGACTGGGAGCGCGACATCTGCGCGATCGCAGGCTCGCAGCCGCTGCCGATGCACGAGTTGCAAGGTCGGCTGGGCGAGCTGCCGAAGGAGCGCGACCTGGTGATCGTGTGCCACACCGGCCAGCGCAGCGCGATGGTGACGATGTGGCTGCGCCAGCAGGGATATGCGGCCCACAACCTCGAAGGCGGGGTCGAGGCATGGGCACGAACCGTCGACCCGGCGATGCGCCGGTATTGAATCAATGCAGCTTTCCGGAATGCAACCGATGAAACTGATGATTGTCGCGCTCACGATGGCAGTTGCGCTGGCGCTGCCCGCGCGCGCGGAAGACCTGCTGAAGATCTACCACGACGCACAGCAGAACGACCCCGCGCTAGCCTCGGCGCGCGCGATCTGGCAGGCGACACAGGAGAAGTTGCCGCAGGCGCGCGCCGGGCTGCTGCCCAACGTCAACGCCGCCGCCGGCGCCAACATCAACCGCTACGACCAGCACATCTCGGGAGACCAGGGCAGCGCGCTCGGTCGCAATTTCGCCACCGGTTCGCTGTCGGTGTCGGCATCGCAACCGATCTTCCGCGTTGGCAACGTCGTCAGCTACGACCAGGCGCAGCAACAGGTCGCGCAGGCCGACTACCAGCTCGCCACCGCGCAGCAGGACCTGATGTTGCGCGTGACCGTCGCCTACTTCGACGTGCTGCTGGCGCAATACAACATCGAGCTCGTCGTCTCGCAGAAGGCCGCGATCTCGGAGCAGCTCGCGCAGGCCAAGCGCAACTTCGAGGTCGGCGTGGCGACGATCACCGACACCAACGAAGCGCAGGCCAAGTACGACCAGGTCGTCGCCAGCGAGATATCGACGCGCAACGACTACGACAACAAGATCGCGGCGTTGCGCGCGATCATCAATCGCGCCCCCGGTTCGCTGGCGACGCTGTCGCAGAATTTCGATCCAACGCCGCCGGAACCCAACAACGCGCAGTTCTGGAACGACCTCGCATTGCGCGAGAACCCGGCGATCCGCGTCGCGCAGTCGACGTTGCAGATCGCCTCGCTCGAGATCGACCGCCAGCGCGCCGCGCACTTGCCGACCGTCGACCTCGTCGCAAGCTACGGCGGCAACTTCGGCAGCGGCTCGACCAGCTTCGGCGACAACTTCAACACGCGCAGTGGTCAGATCGGCATCGCGCTCAACGTGCCGATCTACCAGGGCGGCTTCATTAACTCGCGGATTCGCGAGGCGATCGCGCTGCAGGACAACGCGCGCCAGTCGCTGGAGGCGGCGCGGCGCAATGCGCTGTTCAACGCGCAGACCGGGTTCGCCGGTGTCGAGAGTTCGGTGGCGTCGATCAAGGCGAATACGCAGGCCGTGCGCTCGGCGGAAGTCGCTTACAACTCCAACAAAGTCGGCCAGGAAGTCGGCGTGCGCACCAACCTCGACGTCCTCAACACGCAGCAAAACGTCTTCACCACGCGGCGCGATCTCGCATCCGCGTATTTCAACTACCTGATCGGCGTGCTGCGGCTCAAGGCCGCGGCGGGTACGCTCAACGAACAGGATCTCGAGGACCTGAACCGCCGACTGCGCGGCTGATCGCGGCGGCGGGCGCGTTTAGCGCGCGTTCACCGCTGCGCCGCTCGCGGCCCGCCGTTGCGGTTGATTGCCGACGCGCCATGCGCTGCGCGCGTCGCCAACTGCGGGGAGAGCCATAGCCACAGTCGATCGATGGCACCGCGATGCGCGGCGTGGAACGCCAGAGCGCGCTTGCGCATCGTCGCACGCCCGGCGGCGTCGACCAGCAACTCGCTGGCGACGGCGACCAGCGCCGTCGCCGAGTCGACGCGCAGCGCGGCGCCCGCGGCGACCGCGTCGCGCGCGGCATCGGCGAAATTGAACGTGTGGTCGCCGACGATCGTGGGCACGCCCAGCGCGATTGGCTCGATCAGGTTCTGACCGCCGAAAGGCAGCAGGCTGCCGCCGACGAACGCGACGTCGGACGCGGCGTAGTACGCGGCGAGCTCGCCCATCGAATCCCCCAGCAGGAATCCCACGCCGGCAGGGACGTCGCGGTCGTCGCTGCGTCGGCAAAACGCGCAGCCGCGCGCATCGAGCAGTGCCGCGACGGCGTCGAAGCGCTGCGGGTGGCGCGGCACGATCACTACCAGCGCGTTGCCGGGCAGCGGTGCCGCATTCAGCGCCTCGATGAGCAACGCCTCTTCACCGTCGCGCGTCGATGCCGCGACCAGTACCGGACGCGCAGCGCCGAAGCGGCCACGCAACACGCTCGCCAACGCCTGCTGCGCAGGCGGCACATCGATGTCGAACTTGAGGTTGCCGGACACTTCGACGTTGATGGCGCCCGCCTGCCGCAGCCGCGCCGCGTCGTCGGCGCTTTGTGCGGCGACGCCTGCGAAACGCGCGAACGTCGTGCGCGCCAATGCGCCCAGCTTCGCGTAACCCGCCGCCGAGTGCGGCGACAGCCGGGCGTTGACGAGATAGACCGGCACGTCGGCCGCCTCGCAGGCGTGCATCAGGTTCGGCCATACCTCGGTTTCCATCACGATGCCCGCACGTGGCGCGAAATTCGCGATGAACCGCGACATCGCGAAAGGCAGGTCGTACGGCAGCCACGCCTGCGTGACGCGGTTGCCGTACAGCGAGCGCGCCGCGGCGTCGCCGGTCGCCGTCATGGCCGTCACCAGCACGCGCGCATCCGGCCATTCGCGCAGCAGCCGCTCGATCAGCGGCGCCGCGGCGCGGGTTTCGCCGGCCGACACCGCGTGCACCCAGATCACGTCGCGCTGGGGCGTGCCGGCGTACGTACCGAAACGTTCGCCGATGCGCGCGCGATACCCGGGCTCCTTGCGGCCGCGCCACCACAGGCGCAGCGGCAGCCACGGCAGCGCGAGGTACCACAGGAGGTCATAGAGCGCGCGCATCAGCAGCGCGGCAGGTTGCGGTAGATGTCGCCCAGCGCGTCGACGACGTCGTCGACGCGCGGCACGGCGCCGTCGCCGCCGAGGTCGTGCGCGTCGCCGCCGCAGATCGCGACCCCGGCCAGCCTGGCGTCGGTTTCGGTGAACAGCGCGATCGTCGGCGTGCCGAGTGCGGCGGCGAGATGCGTGAGCCCGGTATCGATGCCGACCACCGCCTCAGCACGTGACAGCAGCGACGCGACGTCGCGCAACGTCTGCCGTGGTGGCACGATCGCCGCTGCGATGCCTTCGGCGATGCGACGACAGCGCGCTTCCTCGTCGGCATTCCCCCACGGCAACACGATGGCGAGACCGGTACGCGCAAGATGCAGCGCCAGCGCGCGCCACGACTCCTCCGGCCACAATTTGGATTCGCGCGACGTCGCTGTCACCAGCACGGCAAATGGCAGTTCGGGTGTCGCCGGCGTGATCGGCAGTGGCATCCAGTGCCAGCGCGGCGGACCTTCGACGCGGTGGCCGAGCGCCCCTGCGGCGATTGTCCGGCACTTGGTGACGAAATGGATATCGCGCTCGACCTTGTGGTGCACGTCGTGCAGCAGCGTCGTCAGCGGCTCGCGGATGGTCGCCGCCGACAGCCCGTGGCGGCGTCCGCGGGCGATGCGCGCGATGATCGCGCCTTTCAACTGTTCCTGCAGGTCGATCACGGCGTCGTAGCGCGTTGCCGTCACCGCGCGGCGAAATGCGCGGAACTCGCGCCATGTCGATGCGCGCAGCAACGACGATCGCCAGCGTCGCAGCGCCACGGCGATGACGCCGTGCACGTCGGTGTCGAGCGCGGGCAGCGGCGCGAAAGCCTCCTCGGCGACCCAGTCGATGACCGCATTGGGATCGGCGCTGCGAATGTCGGCGCAGATCGCGAGCGCGTAGACGACGTCACCCAGCGACGACGGGCGCACGACCAGGATGCGCGTCATCGGTGGACGCGACCGGATCGGCAGCAGGCGCGCGAAACCACGTAAAATCGCGCCTTCACGAAAATCTCCCGCCGACGTCGCCGGTACATGGCCGAATCGCTTCCCCTGTCGCTTTGCATCATCACGCGCGACGCTGCGCATGATCTGCCCGGTTGTCTCGAATCGGCGCGCTTCGCGGCGGACACCGTGGTCGTCGACTCGGGGAGTCGCGATGATACCGTGGAAGTCGCGCGGCGCTTCGGTGCGCGCGTGATCGACCACCCGTTCGAGGGATTCGGCGCGCAGAAACAGTTCGCGGTCTCCGCGGCGGCGCATGACTGGGTGCTGTGCCTCGACGCCGACGAGCGTGTGACGCCGGAGCTTGCCGCGCAGATCGCCGAGGTGTTCACGCGTGACAATCCCGGTGCCAGCGCATTCGCCGTCGCGCGGCGCAACCGCTTCCTCGGCCGCTGGCTCAATCATGGCGAAGGCTATCCCGACTGGAACGTCCGCCTTTTCGACCGGCGCTGGGCGCGCTGGAGCGACGACGTCGTCCACGAGCACGTCATCGTCGACGGTCATGCGGCGAGGATCGGCGGTGACCTGCTGCATGCGTCCGCCGAATCGCTGTCCGACTACGTCGCCAAGCAGAACCGCTATACGACGTTGCAGGCGGCGGCGATGCATCGCCAGGGTCGCACCGCGGGTTTTGCGCAGATCGCGCTGGCGCCGCTCGCGCGCTTCGTCCGCCTGTATTTTTTCCGGCTGGGCTTTCTCGACGGCGCCGCCGGCTTCGCGCACATCGCGGTCGGCGTGTTCGGCAGCTTCCTCAAGTACGCGAAGCTGCGCGCGCTCAACGCCGCCGACGCCGAAGCGAGTGCCATCGAATGAGTGCGCCGATGCGCGTGCTCGTCACGGGGGCCGCGGGGTTCATCGGCATGCATGCCGCGCTGGCGTTGGCCAGAGGCGGCGCCGACGTGGTCGCCCTCGACAATTTCGAGCCGTACTACGACATCGGGCTCAAGCAGGCGCGTGCGTGGAAGCTCGCGCGCGAACCGCGGATCGAATTCAGGCGCCACGACCTGGCCGACGCGGCGGCAACGACTGCGCTGTTCGGCGAAGTCGCGCTCACGCACGTCGTCCACCTCGCCGCGCAGCCGGGGGTCCGCTATTCACTGGCCAATCCCCGGGCATACCTGCGCAACAACGTCGACGCATTCGGCAACGTGCTGGAAGGCTGCCGTCATGCACGCGTCGCGCACCTGGTCTACGCGTCGTCGTCGAGCGTCTACGGGACCAATCACACGTTGCCGTTTTCCGAGGACCAGCCGACCGACAAGCCCGTCAGCCTCTACGCCGCGACCAAGAAGGCGAACGAGCTGATGGCGTACAGCTACGCGCACCTCTTCGGGCTGCCGGCGACCGGCCTGCGCTTCTTCACGGTCTATGGACCGTGGGGGCGCCCGGACATGGCGCCAATGCTGTTCGCCAGGGCGATCCTCGCCGGCGAACCGATCATGGTGTTCAACCACGGCGACATGCGCCGCGATTTCACCTACGTCGACGACATCGTCGAAGGCTTGGTGCGCGTGCTGGCGATAGCGCCGGCGCGCGACGCGGAGACCGGTGCGCCGCACGCGATCTACAACATCGGCAACAACCGCTCGGTGCCGTTGCCCGAGTTCATCGACACGCTGGAAGCGCTGCTCGGCCGCAAGGCGGTGCGCGTCGACGCACCGATGCAGCCCGGCGACGTCAAGGAAACGTACGCGTCGATCGATCGCCTCGCGGCACTGACGGGATTCACGCCGCGCACCGCGCTCGCCGAGGGCCTCGCGCAATTCGTCACGTGGTATCGCGACTACTACGCGGTCAAATGATCGTGCCAACCATTCCAGGACGGATATCCGCATGATTCTCGTTACCGGCGGCGCCGGTTTCATCGGCGCCAACTTCATCCTCGACTGGCTTGCCGTGGAAGCCGAACCGATCGTCAACCTCGACAAGCTGACCTATGCCGGCAATCCCGCGAGCCTCGCGAGCGTCACCGGCGATCCGCGCTACGTGTTCGTTCAGGGCGACATCGGCGATCGCACGCTGGTCGGCGCGCTGCTCGTGGAGCACCGGCCGCGCGCGGTCGTCAACTTCGCCGCGGAGACGCACGTCGACCGCTCGATCCACGGCCCGGCGGCGTTCATCGACACCAACGTCGTCGCCACGTTCGAGCTGATCGATGCGGTCAAGGAATGGTGGCGCGGCGCCGATGCCCCGGCTCGTGACGCGTTCCGCCTGCTGCACGTGTCGACCGACGAGGTCTACGGTTCGCTCGGCAATGACGATCCCGCGTTCAGCGAGACCTCCGCCTATGCACCCAACAGCCCCTACTCGGCGTCGAAGGCCGCGTCCGACCACCTCGTCCGCGCCTATCACCACACATTCGGACTGCCGACGCTGACGACCAATTGCTCGAACAACTACGGTCCGCTGCAGTTTCCGGAGAAACTGATTCCGCTGACGATCGTCAATGCGATCGCCGGCAAGCCGCTGCCGGTCTATGGTGACGGGCAGAACGTCCGCGACTGGCTCTATGTCGGCGACCATTGCGCGGCGATCCGCGCAGTGCTCGCGCGCGGCCGCGCCGGCGAGACCTACAACGTCGGTGGCAATGCCGAGAAGAAGAACATCGACGTCGTGCGCACAATCTGCGCGCTGCTCGGCGAACTGCGGCCCGGCCGCGACTATGCGGCGCAGATCGCCTTCGTCACCGATCGGCCGGGTCACGATCGCCGCTATGCGATCGATCCCGCGAAGATCCGCCGCGACATCGGCTGGCAGCCGCGCGAGACGTTCGCGTCCGGCATGCGCCGCACGGTCGCGTGGTATCTCGACAATCCGCAGTGGCTGGCCGACGTGATGAGCGGCGACTATCGCCAGTGGATTGCCCGCCACTACAGCGGCGAAGACGCGGCGTGACCACCGGGATGCCTGGTTGACGACGCCGGACGGCGTTGGTCAGCGCGCGACCCGGCTTGCATGGGTGGTCGCGCTGCGCGGTTTCGCGGCACTCTGGGTGTACTCGTTTCATCTCTGGCTCAGCCTGGGCGGTCCGGCGGTCACCTTCGGATTCACCGACGGCGTCGCCGATGGATTGCGATCCTTTTTCAAGGCGGGCTATCAGGGTGTCGACCTATTTTTCGTCCTTTCCGGGTTCGTCATCGCGTGGCCATACGTGAGTGCGAGGACGCTGCGGCTGCGAGGCGCGGAGATCGCCGACTTCTATCGGCGGCGTTATTTCCGCATCGCGCCGCTGTTCTACGTGACGATCCTCGCCGTGGTCGTTTTCATCCACCTTGGCTGGCTGCAGGGTTCGGCCATGCCGCGAATCGTCATCGCGCACCTGTTTTTTCTCGAAAACTTCCTGCCGAGCTGGGTCGCGAGCCTGCGCGGCGTGTACTGGACGCTGCCGACGGAGATGCATTTCTACCTGGTGCTCCCATTCATTCTGCGGTTCGTCGACATCGACCGGCCGTGGCGCTTCGCGGCGTTCTGGATCGTCGCCTGCGTTGGATACCGCGCTTTCAGCGTGGCGAACGCCTTGCACCCAAACCTGTGGATGAGCTGGACCGCCGCCTATCTGCCCGGACGGATGGACCAGTTCGCTTGCGGCATGGCGGCCGCCTGCGCGCTTTCGACAACACGTGCGTCGTTGCAGCCGGAATCACTGGCAAAAGTGATCGCGGCAGGATGCGTCGCCGCAGCAGGCCTCGTCGTCATCGGCCGCCATGACGGCGATCTCGCGTGGTGGTTCGCCTTTGGACCCAGCGCGGCCGCGCTGCTGATCGCGATGTTCGTGCTGACGCTCGGCAGGTCCGCGCACGGCCAGCATCGCGACAGCGCGGCGCCGCGCTCGCGGGTGGCGAAAATCGCCACCCGCCTGGGCGAGGCGAGCTTCGGAATCTACCTTTGGCACACGGTGTTCATCGACCTCGCCGTAGTGTTGTGCGGCTACCTTGCGCTTCACGGTTACCTGCGCGTCGGTGCGCTGTTCGCCACCGTGCCAGTCACGGTCGGCGTGTCGCTGCTGACGTGGCGATATGTCGAGGCGCCGATGATCGAGTACGCGCGTGCGCGCAGATGGCGGTGCACGCCATGACATTGCCGAACACGCCCACTGCGGTCGCGCATCCCGTCAATAATTTCGACTTGCTGCGATTGTTCGCGGCGCTGCTGGTGTTCTGGTTCCACGCGCTGGCATTCACCGGCCGCCAGGCGCCGATGCTGTTTTCATGGGTGGCGCCCGGTCCGCTGGGTGTCTACATCTTCTTCGTGATCAGCGGCTACCTGGTCAGCAAGAGCTGGGAGTCCGACCCGCAACCGCTGCGATTTCTCGCGCGCCGCGCGTTGCGCATCTTTCCCGCGCTCGCGGTGCTGGTCGTGCTGACGGCGCTCGTGCTCGGGCCCGCGCTGACGACGTTGCCGCTGCACGAGTATTTCCACCATCGCTACTTTCACCAGTACTTCTACAACATCGCGCTGTTGCCGCGCTACGCGCTGCCGGGCGTATTCGAGCATCAGGTGATCGCGAACGTCGTCAACGGATCGTTGTGGACTCTGACGGTCGAGTTCACGCTCTACCTGGCGCTGCTCGTCATCGGCGTGCTGCGGGCGCCCCGCTGGGCGATTGTCGCGCTCTTGCTGGCGGGCTGCTGGGCGACGCTGCAGTGGTCGGTCGTGCGCGAAAACCTGGTCGTCGTCTATGGAATGGTGCTGCAGGACGTCGTCCAGTACGGCGTGTATTTCCTGGTCGGCGTGTGCGTCAGCCGGTTCAAGCTCGAGCGCTGGCTGACGGTCACGGGCGTCTGCGCAAGTTTCGTGCTGATGATCGCCGCCGAGCCGTGGCCGATGCTGTCGCGGGCGGTTTCGTGGATCGCGTTCCCGTCGATCTTCCTTGCCTTCGGCCTGGCCACCAGCCTGGCCGCGCGCGCGCTGGCGCGGCTCGGCGACTATTCGTATGGCGTCTATATCTACGCGTTTCCGGTGCAGCAGTCGGTCAACTATCTCTTTCCCGCGCTGCCGATGGCCGCATACCTGCTGCTGTCGCTCGCACTGACTTTCGCGCTCGCGGCGGCATCATGGCACCTGGTCGAGAGTCGCGCGCTGCGCTGGAAGCCGCGCAGGCGCGCGGCGATCGCGGTGCCCATTCGATGAGGACACGTACTCAGGCGCGCACGCCCGTCAGCACGACGTTCTTGCCGACGATGCGATCGAGCGCCAGATCGGCCACTCGCCCCAGCGGAAAGGCGAAACGATCGAACATCACCAGCGCCTGCCTGTTGATCGTGCCGTGGTCGTTGCCGATCGCCTTGAACACGAGCGTCGCGAAAAAGCCGGCGCTGTCCGCGTAGCGCACACGGTCGACGCGCAGGCCGGCGCTTCGCATCACGTCGGCCAGCATGCGGCGACGATACCGGCGCCTGTGCTCCACGCGACGGTCCAGGCTCGAGAAAAGGACCTGGAATGCCGGCACGTAGACCAGCATTCGTCCGCCAGGCTTGAGCTTGCTCACCCACGTCGCGGCGGCGGCGCGATCGTCGTCGATGTGCTCGAGAACATTGAGCGAATAGATGAAATCGAAGCTGGCGTCGGCAAGTGACTCCACGGCATCGACGGCGGGCAACCCGGCGTCGGCGATGACGCGCAACTGGCGCGCATCGGGCTCCACACAGGTGACGTCGAGCCCTTCGGCCGCCAGCGCGCGCGCGAACGTGCCGATGCCTGCGCCGATGTCGGCGATCCGGTCACCCGGCTGCGCGCTGGCGCGGATCAATGACAGCAGATAGCGGTTGTAGTTGACCGCCTCCGCCATGATTTCGAGGTTCTCGGTGCCCGTGTATTCGCTCATGATGCCGACCGGTCAGTGGAAGCGCGGTGTCGTCACTCGCCGCGGAACACCCACTTGGCGGAGACGTGGAAATTGATCGCCGCGGCAACGACTGACGCAAAGGCCAGCGCCGCCAGCGGTACCCACGCGAATTGCACGATCAACAGCCAATACAGGCCAAGGTTGAGTCCGTTGCCGAGCGAGTTCGCAAGGATGAAAAACAGCCATTCCCGAACCGACGGTGCGCTGTGCCGGACAGCTTCGAACGTGAAATTCCGGTGCAGCCACCAGGTGACGGTCACGGCGATCAGGAATGACGGAATGCGCGCCCAGATGGCCGACATCTGGGCCAGGTGAACCAGCAGCAGCAACGCCATAGCGTCGACGATGAACCCGACGGCGCCCACCAGCAGGAACCTCACGAACGCGGGGGAACGACGGTAGATGTGACGCAAATTCATCAAGGCAGGGCTCGCCCGAACAACGTCGCCGCGTCGGCCATTGCGCATCGTATCGATTCGCGCCGCAGTCTATCACCCGCATCGGCAACCTTGGACGCACCGCAAGCCCTGCGCCGAGACGGCAAGGCGAAATGCCGGCAATGCGCTTGCGCCGAGCCGGAGCCGGCCTTTGCGAAAGTGCCTGCAATGGTCATGCTACGATCACGATGGCTGTCACGATACCTGCGCGATCATGCCCCAGGGCCCTTCCAGCGAAGTCCTCGATTCGAATCACCCGCAACAGCGGATGGCGACGCCGGCGACGGTTGATCCCCGGCATGCCGAGCGCGGCGACGATTGCGAGCTCACGATCCTGATGCCCTGTCTCGACGAGGCGGAGACGCTTGCCGGCTGCATCGACCAGGCGCGCGATTTCCTGCGCCGTCGTCGCATCGATGGCGAGGTCCTGATCGCCGACAACGGCAGCAGCGACGGCTCCGTCCAGATCGCCGAAGCGCATGGCGCGCGCGTCGTTCACGTTTCGGTCAAGGGCTATGGCGCCGCGCTGATGGCCGGCACTCATGCGGCGCGCGGCCGGTTCGTCATCATCGGCGATTCGGATGGCAGCTACGATTTCTCCGCGCTCTACCCGTTTGTCGAGCGCCTTCGTGCCGGATGCGACCTCGTGATCGGCAATCGGTTCAAGGGCGGAATCGCGCAGGGCGCAATGCCCTTCCTGCACAAGTATTTGGGCAACCCCGTGTTGAGCTACCTTGGCCGGCTGTTCTTCGCCATACCGGTCGGCGACTTTCACTGCGGCCTTCGCGGATATGGGCGCGACCGGATGGTCGCGCTGGGATTGCGTTCGTCCGGCATGGAGTTCGCGAGCGAAATGGTGGTGAGATCCGCGCTTGCGGGCCGTGTGATCGCCGAAGTTCCGACCACGCTGTCGCAGGACGGCCGATCGCGGCCACCGCATTTGCGTACGTGGCGCGACGGCTACCGGCACTTGCGTTTCCTGCTGATGCTGAGCCCGCGCTGGCTCTTCCTGTACCCCGGGCTGGTGCTGCTCGCGGCGGGAGGTGTCGCACAGATCTCGATTCTGGCCGGCAACGTCGAGCTGGGTCCGGTGATCCTGGGTATTCACACGATGCTCTACGCCGCGGGCGCGATGATCATCGGGCTACAGATGACGCTCTTTTCATTGTTCGTCAAGGCGTCGGGCGTTGCGCACGGCGTGTTGCCGCGAAGTCACACGTTCGACCGATTCGTGTCGAGTTTCAGCGTCGAGCGCGGTTGCATCGCGGGATTCCTGCTGGCCGCCGTCGGATTCGCGCTGGCCGCGTATTCGCTGTTGATCTGGATGTCGACCGGACTCTCCGACCTGGAGCCACGACAGGTGATGCGCATCGCCATCCCGTCGTTGACGCTGATGGTCATCGGGATGGAGATCCTGCTGTCGTCGCTGGTCCTGTATTTCCTGCTGTGGAACACCGAGACCTAGGCGAGCGGCCGATGCCATCGCTGGCGGCGTCGCAGGCGCCCACTAAGGCGCGTTGATCACCTTGTCGCAGCCTGGAGCGCCATCGGTTTCGATGCTGCGCACGTGAATCGAGCTTCCCGGATGAAAGGCCCGCGTGTAGAGAATCGCATGGCGATCCTCGCGCGCGAAGCACAGCGTGGTGCCGGCGGGCAGCGCGTCGACGATCGCGTTGGTCGGCGCAACCAGCTGCTCGATCCGCGTGCCCTTGGTGCGCAGGTATTGCGCGCCGGTCATCAGCGTGACGCCGGCCAGCGACAGCAGCACCAGCGCCTGGGTCGCATTGCGCGTCCGCGCCTGCGCCGGCGCAGCGGATGCCCGCCCGGGGGCGAACGCGAGTATCAGCACGACGCTGACGAGCGTCAGCATCCAGAACTGGTAATAGCGCAGCTCGTGCGAGTTCGGCAGCAGCGCGCAGATGACGCTGGTGATGGCGATGACCACGAGCATCGGTCGTGCGCTGCGATCACGCCAGTGCGCAAACACGATCGCCAGCGCGCCGATCACGTAGACGCAAAAATAGCCGCCCATCCGGTACGAGGGATTGTTGCGAAACACGTCGGCCTGGTCGATCGTCCAGAGTGTCACGCGGCCGCGAAACGCATCGAACTCGAAGATCGACGCGATCCAGCGCATCCAGCTGGGAAATTCGATCCATTGCGACGACACCGAGATGGTCTGCTGGATCTCCTTGAGCGATTCGATCCCCGGCAGCTGGAAACCTGCGACGTGCATCGCCACCGGGTAGAACGGATTGTGGAAGTGCCAGGCGTTGTACGCGAGCTGAGGAAGGATGGTCAGGCTGCCGAGGATCGCGAGGCCGCAGACGTGCATCCATGGCACGCGCCGCTCGCGCCGCCAGTGCAGGTGCGCGACCAGCACGACGATCGCGCTCCAGGTCAGCGCGGCAAGCGGAATCAGCAGCAGCTTGGCGCCGGCAGCGAGCGTCAGCGCCGCCCACGCGACGACGATGTCGACGGTGATCGAAGCGTCGCGCGCGGCGGCGATGCGCAACAAAGCAAGAATGCCGATCGTCAGCGCGGCGTTCGCGGCGAGATCGACGTAGCTCGCCGACAGGTGGATCTGCACCATCGGTATCGCCAGCAGCGCGAGCCATGACCAGGCCAGCGGCACGGCAAAGCGCCGCCACAGATAGACGCACAGTGCGACCACGACGGCGATCGTTGCGCCGTGTCCCGCCGCCGGCGTGCCGAACGCTCGCCACAGCGCGCCGTAAGCCGCATGGAACAGCATCGGAAACGCGCGGTAGCGGGTTTCCAGGCCGAGTCCCAGCGAGAGGCATTGCGAATCGCACAGGCCCGCGGCCCGTGCGGCATAAGGCCAGTGGTATTGCAGCGTGTCCCAATTCGTGTCGACGGTCGTCAGCGCGCGGATGACGATCAGCACGAACGTGATGATGGCGACTGCGTTGACCAAGTGGTCACCGGGCTTGAGGCCATTGCGCGGCATGCGTGGGATCGGCGTGCGGGGAATCCGCCGAGTATAGCCGTCGTGCAGGGCGTCGCCGCGCGCCGCTCGCGTCGGATAAGATGAATGCCCGGCACGCGTTGCCGGATGCGGAGTGGCCACCATGTCTTCCACACTTCTGCGGCGGTCGATGTCGCGCGTTGCACGGTGCCTGTGGGATCGCGACGATGCCACGTCGCGGATTCGCGACCGACTCGTTGCGGAACCCTGGTTCGTCGACCGCCTGAGCGTTTGCGGTTTGACGGTGAGTGTCGAAGGATGGTCATTTCCGCAATCGAATCCCGCCGGTTTTTTTCTCAACGACCGGCCGTTCGAAAAGATCGGCTATCCGTTGGCGCGTGCCGACGTGGGGGCGGCGTTCCCGCAACGTCGCAATGCGGTGATGTCAGGGTTTCACTGCCAATCGGCGGACGTCACGCATGCCTATCCGGACGGCATGATGAAGGTCTCGCGTTCCGGTGATGAAGAAGCGATCGATTCCGGCAGGAACACGTGGTTCCTGCCCGACGCGAGCCTGCATCCCGATCTTCCCGTCGACGCGCGTCGATTCCGCGTGATCGGCAATTCCGACGCCACGGGGTTCCTGCACACGGGCGCGACCGATTTCCACCGCCTGGACAGGATCGTCCGCAAGATCTCCGGCCAATCGCTGTGGGATTTCGACAACGTCCTCGACTGGGGTGTCGGTTGCGGGCGCCTGGCCCGGCATTTTCCCGTCGAACGTCGCAAAGCGTTGTCCGGCTGCGACATCGATCACGACAACGTGGCGTGGTGCGCGGCCAACCTCGATGGCCATTTCGTGCGGTCATCGCTCGAGCCGCCGTTGCCCTTCGCCGGCGACACCTTCGACGTGATCTACGGCGTGTCGGTGTTTACCCATCTCAAGGAAGCGTTGCAGGATCGGTGGCTCGCGGAGCTGCGTCGCGTCACGCGCGTGGGCGGACTCGTGCTGGCGACCGTGCATGGCGAGACCGCGGTCGATTTCCTTCGATTGCCGCTGGCGCAGTACCGTGAGCTCAGGGCGGTGATCGCAAGGCAGGGCCTGGTGGTGTCGAGCGCCAACCGCCAGCTCGACGGTCATGTCGAACGGCCGGAGGAATACGTCAACGTCTTCCATCACCGCGACTATGTCGCGCGCCGATGGTCCGCCAACTTCGAAGTGCTGCACGTGATACCCGGCTACCTATTCACGCACGATCTGGTGGTGATGCGACGTACATCGTGAAGCAGCGCGTTTGCTAAGATTCGGGCTCACCCGAGCTCCCCCGCAGCCAACGTCGACTCCGATGCCGCACGTCCAGCCTCTCGCCGCCACGCGGCCGAAAGCATGAACCGATGAGCGCAACACCGCAGCGCAAGGGAATCATTCTCGCCGGCGGCTCGGGATCGCGGCTGTGGCCGGTCACGCAAGTCATCAGCAAGCAGCTGTTGCCGGTATACGACAAGCCGATGATCTACTACCCGCTGTCGACGCTGATGCTGGCCGGCATCCGCGACATCCTGCTGATCTCCACGCCCGAGGACACGCCGCGGTTCACGCAGCTGCTCGGCGACGGCAGCAAATGGGGACTCAACCTGAGCTATGCGGTGCAGCCCGCACCCGAGGGATTGGCGCAGGCATTCATCATCGGCCGCGACTTCGTGGGCCGCGATTGCGCGACGCTGGTACTGGGCGACAACATCTTCTACGGTCACGACCTGCACCTGCAGTTGCAGCGCGCTTACGACGTGACGAGCGGCGCCACGGTGTTCGCCTATCCGGTGTCCGATCCCGAGCGTTACGGCGTCGCCGAGTTCGACGCCGGCGGCCGCGTCGTCAGCCTCGAGGAGAAACCGGCGAAGCCCAAGTCGCGCTACGCGGTCACCGGACTCTACTTCTACGACAATCGCGTGCTCGACATTGCGCGCGAGCTTCGGCCGTCGCCGCGCGGCGAGCTCGAGATCACCGACGTCAACAAGACCTACCTCGGCTGGAACGAGCTCAACTGCGAGGTGATGGGTCGCGGCATGGCATGGCTCGACACCGGCACGCACGAGTCGCTGCTCGAGGCGTCGCAATACATCGAGACGATCGAGCGCCGGCAGGGGCTCAAGATCGCATGCCCGGAGGAGATCGCGTACCACCTCGGCTGGATCGACGCCGCGCAGGTGGAACGGCTCGGCCAGTCGCTGGCGAAGAACGGCTACGGCAAGTACCTGCTCGGGTTGTTGCGCGATCCGGTGATCCGCTGACGCGCCGGACATCGCGATGAAGGTGACGCCCACGGCAATCCCCGACGTGCTGTCGATCGAGCCGCGCGTGTTCGGCGACGCTCGCGGCTTCTTCTTCGAAAGCTTCAACGAGCGCGCGATGGCCGAGGTTGGCATCACCGCGGCGTTCGTGCAGGACAATCATTCGCGATCCGGCCGCAATGTGCTGCGCGGATTGCACTACCAGATCGAGCACGCGCAAGGCAAGCTGGTGCGCGCCATTGCCGGCGAAGTGTTCGACATCGCCGTCGACCTGCGACGCGCGTCGCCGACGTTCGGACAGTGGGTGGGCGAGCGGCTGTCGGCCGAGAACAAGCGGATGCTGTGGGTACCGCCGGGCTTCGCGCACGGCTTCGTCGTGCTGTCCGAGTTCGCCGAGTTCGTCTACAAGACCACCGACTACTGGTACCCGGAGCACGAGCGCACGCTCAAGTGGGACGATCCCGCGCTGGCGATCGACTGGCAATTCACCGGCGATCCCGTGCTCGCGGACAAGGATCGCGCCGGACGCGCGTTCGCCGACGCCGAAACCTACGCGTGATCAGTCCGGAGTTGCGCATCCTCGTCACCGGCGCGGCCGGACAGCTCGGCTTCGAGCTCGCCGCGGCGCTCGCGCCACTCGGCACGATCATCGCGCTCGATCGCGCGCAGCTCGACATCGCCGACGCCGACGCCATCATCGGCGCGATGCGCAGGCATGCGCCCGACATTGTGCTCAATGCGGCCGCGTATACGGCGGTCGACCAGGCGGAGCGTGAGTCGGCGCTCGCGCAGGCGGTCAATGCGACGGCGCCGGGCATTTTCGCCGAGGAGGTGAAGCGTACCGGCGCGCTGCTGGTGCATTTTTCCACCGACTATGTGTTCAATGGCACGCAACGCGCACCTTATGCGGAGGACGCTGCGACGCATCCACGCAACGTTTATGGCGAGACCAAGCTCGCGGGCGAGCGCGCGATTGCGCAGGTCGGCGCCACTGCGCTGATCCTGCGGACGAGCTGGGTCTATGGACGGCGCGGACGCAATTTCCTGCTGACGATCAGGCGCCTTGCGCAGGAACGCGACGAGCTGCGCATCGTCGACGACCAGCACGGCACGCCCAACTGGAGCCGTACGCTCGCGCGCGCCAGCGCCGAACTCGTTGCCATGGGCACCGGCGCGCTGCGCGAGCGCGCGGGCCTCTATCACCTGACCTCGACAGGTGCGACGACATGGTGCGGCTTCGCGCGCGCCATCGTCGACGACGACGCGCTGCGCGAAACCGTGAGCGGCGCCCGCCGCCGCCCGCGCGTGGTGGCGATCGCCACCAGCGACTATCCGACGCCCGCGGCGCGGCCCGCCAACAGCGTCCTCGACGGCGGCAAGTTCACGCGCAGCTTTGGCATCACGTTGCCGTGCTGGGAGCAGGCGCTGGCCGAATGCCTTGCGCAAAAAATGCCATATCCCGAGTAGGATGTCGGCCAGCGCGGGCACCCCGATCATTGTTCCCGCGCAATTACCCGAAGGAATCGCGCGATGCGACATGTGCTGACATTCGCCGCACTGGTGGCGTGCGCCGCGGCGCTGGCGGAGGCTGCGCCGATGCTGTCGGTTCCACCGGCGATGTCGACGACACCGGCACCGCAAGCGCGCACGTCGTCGACGTTGCAGGCCGTGCCATCGTCGATGACCATTGCGCTGCCGGTACCCACGGCGGGTGAGCTTTCGTCGCTGCGCAGCGCACCCGCAAGCGATGCGCGGTCGCTGCCATTGCAAATCGGCTTCGCTCGCGACGTACCGCAGGCGCAACGCAGCATCATGCTGAGCGCGCTGCAATGGCAGGTTGCCGCCGACGGCGGCCGCATCGCCCACGTCGACATCATTTCGCCCGGCGCCGCCGCGCTGCGCCTGGCGCTGCAGACGCCGTCCGCGGACGGCGCGCTGTCGATCCGGCTGCAAGGCAGCGACGCGCGCGCGAATGTGATGGGCCCCTACGGGGCACGCGAAATCGCTCTGTCCGTCGCGGCAACGGGGTCCTGGTGGTCGCCGGTGCTGGAAGGCTCGCGCGCGACGCTCGAGATCGCCGTCGCTCCCGGTGTCGACGTCGGCGCGATGACATTGGACATCATCCACGTGTCGCATCTGACCCGCGCCGGTGCGTCGCTCGCGCCCAAGGCGGATGCCAAGCTCGGCACGACGCAGGCATGCGAAGTGAACTGGAAGTGCGAGCCGCCGAGCTCTGCGTTGACGCGTGCGGCAAGCTCGGTCGCACGGCTGATATTCACCAAGGACGGCGGCAACAGCTATTTCTGTTCCGGAACGCTCATCAACGATTCGAGCGGTTCACAGATTCCCTATTTTTTTACGGCCAACCATTGCATCGATTCGCAGGCCGCCGCCGGCTCGCTCAACCTGTACTGGTTCTACGACGCCATCGACTGCGCCAATCCGGATGCGCCGGGCCCCTACGTGCTGCAGACGTCGGGATCGACGCTGCTCGGCCGCAGCCAGGCCGAGGACTGGGCACTCGTGCGCCTGCGGGCGCCGCCACCGCCGGGCGTCGTGCTGGCCGCATGGAATGCAATGCCGATCGCGTCGGGACCGGTCGTCTCGCTGCATCATCCCCAAGGTTCGCTGACCAGGTTGAGCCGCGGTGCGTTGTCGGGATACACGATCGGAGTGATCGTTGACGATGACGATAACATCATCGCGGCCAACGATTTCGCGCGCGTGATCTGGAGCGAGGGCGCCGTCGATCAGGGGTCCAGCGGCTCCGGGCTGCTGACGTACAAAGCCGCGGGCGACTTCTACGAAGTCCGCGGCGGACTGACCGGGGGCATTCTCACCTGCGATTCACCGAATGCGCCGGCTTACTATTCGCGCTTCGACCAGATGTTGCCGAAGATGCGCGACTACCTCGCGCCCGGAACGAATCCGCCGCACGAAACGGTCGTCGTCGAGTACTACGACGTCGCGCTCGACCACTACTTCATGACGGCGAGTCCGATCGAAATCGAGGATCTCGACAGCGGCGTATTTTCCGGCTGGACCCGTACCGGGCTGCGCTTCCTCGCCTACACGTCACAAGTGCCTGGGTCGAGTCCCGTCTGCCGCTTCTACCGCGCACCGGGATTCGGCGACTCGCATTTCTACACGGCGAGCCCGTCGGAATGCTCGCTGCTGGTCGACAATCCGAAGTTTCCCGGATGGTTGCTCGAATCCGGAAACGTGTTCTACGTGAAGCTGCCGGATCCGGTGACCGGCGACTGCGCGGCCGGAACCCATCCGTTGTATCGCTTCTTCCATGCGTCCGCGACCAACCATCGCTATACCGACGACATCGTCATCCAGAATCGGCTGCACGAGGCGGGCGCCGACTGGATCGCCGAAGGCTATGGTGCCGATGCTGTGATCATGTGCGTGCCGGATGGCGAATAGAACTGCGAGGCCGGTGCAACACATTCGCCGTGCGAACAATGGCCATTTCCCCAGGGTTCTTGCACGGGTCGCAAAGAATCCGCTGCACGAACGCGTGATAACTACGGCACAATAAGCGATCGCGGGATCGGTTCCTGCAAAAGCATCGGCGCACAGCACGCCGTGTTTCGACCCGTTCCGCGCGCGATGCTCATAGCAACAACAAAATCCACCGGGTGACTGTCGGGAATCGACGACAGGCGCGCCTCGAATCGCCGGCGCTGTGCACCTAACCCTGCGCCACGGCGTTAGTCGCTATTCATCGCCGCGTCGCCCGTTCGCGTTGGCGCAAACCGTTGGAGGGAGAGTTCGATGCGCCGCGTCCTGACGATTGTCTTGCTGTTGTCGTTTGCCTGTGTCACGTGGGCGGGGACATCGATTCGTTCCGCGCCGCCGGCAGTCTCCACTACGCCGGTGCGCACCAAGACGCAGGCCACATTGCTGTTGCAAGCCGCCACGGCGCCGCTGGTGATCGCACTTGCCGCGCCCACGGCCGCGGAACTTGCGGCCATGGCCGTGAAGTCTGCGCCTGCGGCGACCAGCAGGCTGAAGCCGCTGTCGATCGGCTTCGGCCGGGAGGTGCCGCCGGCGCTGCGCAGCATCGCGCTGGCGTCGCTCAAGTGGCAGGGCACCGCCGAAGGCGGGCGCGCGGCACAAGTCGTCGTGTCCTCGCCGGGCGCATCGGCGTTGCGCTTGGCGTTGCAGATGCAGCAGACCGACCCGGACATGGTCATCCGATTGAAGGGCGACGATCCGCGCGCGCAAGCGATGGGGCCGTTCGCCGCCAACGAGATCGCGGAGGCCACCGCGAGGGTCGGCGAATGGTGGTCGCCGGTGCTCGAAGGCTCGCACGCGACGATCGAGATCGCCGTCAGCGCAGATGTCGATGTCTCCAGGGTGACGCTGACGCTGTCACGGATTTCCCACCTGACGCGCGCCGGCGCCGCGCTCGCGCCCAACGCGCACGCCAAAGCCACCGGCATCGGCGCATCGGGCGGCTGCGAGATCAACTGGGTCTGCGAGTCGCCCACGCCGGCGCTGACGAATGCCGCCAACGCGGTCGCGAAGATGCTGTTCACGTCCGAGAGCGGCACGACGTTTCTTTGCACGGGGACGCTGGTCAACGACACGATCAGCTCGCAGACGCCGTACTTCTTCACCGCCGACCACTGCATCGACTCGGCATACGCCGCGCAGACGCTCAACGTGTATTGGTTCTACGACGCCCTGCAATGCGACCTGCCCGAGAATCCGGTCCAGTACGTGCTGCAACATGGCGGATCGACGCTGCTCGGGCGCAGCCCGTCGGAGGACTGGGCGCTCGTGCGCCTGAACCAGCCACCGCCTGCCGGCACGACGTTTTCGGCGTGGAACGCCGTTGCGATCTCCTCGGGACCGGTGGTCGACCTGCATCATCCGTCGGGCGACCTCAAGAAATTCAGCGCGGGATCGTTGAACGGCTACGAGAGTGTGCAGATCGACAATGAGGATACCGGCGATCCGCAGATCAATGCGATCCTCGCACGCGTGTTCTGGAACCGGGGCGTCACCGAAGGCGGCTCGAGCGGATCCGGATTGCTGACGTTTCTTGCCAGCGGCGGCTACTACGAGTTGCGGGGCGGCCTGACCGGCGGCGAATCGTCGTGCAATGCGCAGCATTCCCCCGACTACTATTCGCGCTTCGACCAGATGATCCCGAAGCTGCGCGACTACCTTGCACCCGGTACGAACCCGCCAAACGAGGCGGTGGTGGTCGAGTACTACAACAGCGCGCTCGATCACTATTTCATGACGGCGAGCCCGATCGAGATCAACGACCTCGACACCGGAGTGTTCATCGGATGGCAGCGCACGGGTCTGCGCTTCGTAGCGTATACGTCGCAGGCGGCAGGAACGAGTCCGGTGTGCCGGTTCTACCGCGCGCCGGGCTTCGGCGACTCGCATTTCTATTCAGCCAGTCCTTCCGAATGCTCGGCGCTGATCGACAATCCGCGATTCCCGGGCTGGGTGTTCGAAAGCGGCAACGTGTTCTACGTCGCGCTGCCCGACCCGACGACCGGCGCGTGCGCCGCGGGAACGCATTCGCTGTGGCGCTTCTTTCACAGCGCCGTCACCAATCATCGCTACACCGACGACGTTTCAGAGCACGACATCCTGCGCGCCGACCCCGACTGGATCCCCGAAGGCTATGGTCCCGATGCCGTGATCATGTGCGTGCCGAACGGCACGTGACCTGCGGCGCCCGCGTCAGAAGCTGAACGCGACGCGTGCCTCGGCGCCGGTCGCCAGCGTGACGCCTTCGCCCGCGGCGACGATCGCGTTCATCCCGAAGTGAATTCCCGCGAGCGTCGCGTGCTGCCGATAGGCCGACAGCGTCAGCAGCGGCTCGACGCCGGCGATCGCGGTGGCCTGGTCGATCGTCGTCACTTCGCAACGGATGCATGGCTTGACCATCTGCAGCACGATGTCGCCGATCGCCAGCGTGTCGACATGGTCTTCGTCGAACGCCTCGAGCCCGTCGACGACGAGGTTGGGCCGGAAGCGGTTCATCGGCAGCGCCCCCGCGCCCTTGGCCTCCAGCCTGGCGTTGAGTTCGCGCAGCGACGCCGCACCGATGACGAGCAACGGATAGCCATCGGCGAAGCGCGTGTGCGCTCCGGAATCGCCAGCAAAGTCGGGATTGCAAGGTCGCGGCAGCGCGGGATCGAAGCGCATCAGGCGCAGCGGCTCGCCCAGGTAGGCCGATGCCGCGTTGGCGACCGCATCGCCCTCGTCGAAGCCACGCACGTCACTGCGCCATACGACGACGTCTCGCGCGTTGTCGTGACGGCGGTCGAGGTCGATGGCGATTGCCGGTTGATCGGGAAACGACAACAGCAGTTGCCGGTCACGTATCGCGATCCCCACGAGCGCCAGCCCGCGATGCGAGCGCTGCGAGATGAAGCGGCCCTCGACACCGACCAGCATCCACTCGCGATCACCGACGCCATGCGTGGCGAGGCCCTCGACGGCAAGTTCGGCCGCGTCGACGTCGATTGCGCGTGCGCCCTTGACGGGATAGACGTGCAGCGACGCGACCTGCGCAACGGCCATGTCAGCGCGTGGTGGACGCGATCCCGTCATCGCGCTCGCGGGCGTAGCCGCTCAGTGCAGCCCCTGCATGTATTCGGCGACCGCCTTCATGTCCGCATCGGAGAGCTTCGCCGCAATCGTGTGCATGATGTGGCCGTTGACGTCCTTGCCGGCCTTGTCGTTGCCGCGCTCGCCGCTGCCGAAGGCCTTCAGCTGCGCATATGTATAGTCGGAGAACTGGCCGGAGACGCGCGGATAGTTTTTCGGCACGCCGGCGCCGTCGGGCGAATGGCAGGCCGCGCACGCGGGAACGCCGGTCGCGGAGATACCGCCGCGGAAGATCTTCTGGCCCGCGGCGACGAGTGCCGGGTCGCGCGCTTTCCCCGGCTTCGGTTTCTGCTTGGCGAAATAGTCGCCGAGCGCGTCCATGTCGGCGTCCGACAACGTCGACGCGAATCCCTGCATGATCGCGCTGGGGCGCACGCCCGACTTGAAGTGCGCGAGTTGCAGGGTGATATAGTCGGCGGGCAATCCGGCAAGGTTCGGATTGGTCGGCGCGGTGCCGTGTCCGTCGGCGCCGTGACAGGCCGCGCAGACGCCGTTGACGATCTTCGTCGCATCGGCTGCCGCGGCCGCGGGCTTTGCGGCGGCTTCCGCCGGTGGAGTCGACTGGGCCAGCGCGATCGCCGGACAGATCAAGAGCGCAGCCAGCAGCAGCAACGTGCGAATCATTTCCTTGGGCTCCCTGGAGACGGATGCGCGGCCGTTCGAGCCACCCGCAATCCCTCAGGCGACATACGAAACCGCATGCACAAACACACAATTGTACCGGACTCGCTCAAGCCTTCGAAAGCCGATGGCGTGCGCGCGCCGCATCCGCTGATCGGCGCCGAGTTCGTCATCGCCGCCGCGGAACCGTCGCAGTTCCCCGAGGCGGGGCCCGCGGAGATCGCGTTCGCCGGACGTTCCAATGCAGGCAAGTCCAGCGCGATCAACGCGCTGGCGGCGCGCAACCGCCTCGCGTTCGCGAGCCGCACGCCAGGGCGCACGCAGCAGATCGTGTTCTTCCGGCTGCGCAGCGGCGACTACGTCGCCGACCTGCCGGGCTATGGCTACGCGGCGGTGCCGAAGGAGGTCAAGGAAATCTGGCAGGACTTCCTGTGGGGTTACGTGACGTCGCGGCCCACGCTGGTTGCGCTGGTGACGATGGTCGATTCGCGGCGCGGACTGCGCGATTCCGACGAAGCGCTGCTGCAGGGATTTCTGCCGAGTGGACGGCCAGTACTGGTGCTCGCGACCAAGATCGACAAGTTGAGCGCCACCGAGCGGCGCGCGGCGCTCGCATCGATCCGCGCACGGATCGACAGCGTGTTCACACCCTTCACGCAGGCGGTGACGATCATCGCCTTCTCGGCGCTGCGACGCGAAGGCATCGAGGAAGCGGAGCGCGTGATCGAGGGCTGGCTCCACACCAAGGCGTGAAGCGTCGCCGAGCGGCGACACAAAGAAAAGGCCCCGGAATCAAGGGGAGTGATCCGGGGCCTCGAAACGCCCGCGACCTCCGCACAAGGCGAAGACCGCGGGCACCCGCTCAGGGAGGAAAGCGGGAGACGTTCAACCGTCTGCAAGTTCTGACCGGGGTTGCGATGGCGAGTTCCACGCGGACTGCAAATTGCTGCGACATTCGCGAAGCACTGCTCTGCTACGATTGGCCGACATCCGATTTGCAGGAACATGCAATGACATTCGCATTCGACGGCAGGTTCCCGACGCGGCGTCCGCGCAGGATGCGGCGCGACGATTTCTCGCGACGGATGATGCGCGAGACGCAGCTCGCCGCCGACGACTTCATCTATCCGGTGTTCGTACTGGACGGCACGGGTCGCAGCGAAGCGGTGCCGTCGCTGCCGGGCGTGTCGCGCAAGTCGCTCGACGGACTGCTCGCCGATGCCGAGCAATGCATGTCGCTGGGCGTGCCTGCGATGGCGCTGTTCCCGGTGATCGACGCGCCGCAGAAGTCCGACGACGCCGCGGAAGCGTGGAACGCCGATGGCCTCGTGCCACGCGTCGTGCGCGCGCTCAAGCAGCATTTTCCGGCGCTGGGCGTCATCACCGACGTCGCGCTCGACCCCTATACGCGCAATGGCCAGGACGGGCTTACCGACGCCGGCGGCTACGTGTTGAACGATGAGACGGTAACCGCCCTGTCGCGCCAGGCGTTGTGTCACGCCGATGCCGGCGCTGACTTCGTGGCGCCGTCCGACATGATGGACGGGCGCATCGGCGCGCTGCGCCGCGCGCTCGACCAGCATGCGCACCAGCGCACGCGGATCCTCGCCTATTCGGCCAAGTACGCGTCGAGCTTCTACGGGCCGTTTCGCGACGCTGTCGGCTCCGCAGGCGCGCTTGGCGGCGGCGACAAGTACACGTACCAGATGGATCCGGCCAACAGCGACGAGGCGCTGTGGGAGACGTGGCTCGACATCGACGAAGGCGCCGACATGGTGATGGTCAAGCCCGGATTGCCGTATCTCGACGTCGTGCGCAGGGTCAAGGACACCTTCGGCATGCCGACCGCCGTGTACCAGGTGTCCGGCGAGTACGCGATGCTCAAGGCCGGCGTGCTGGCAGGCTGGCTCGACGAGCGTGCGTGCGTGCTCGAGGTGCTGACCGGCATGAAGCGCGCCGGCGCCGACGCGATCCTGACGTACTACGCGCTCGACGCGGCGCGGTGGCTGAAGCAGCGACGCTAGCTCGCGCCGGCCGCACGCCTGGTCTCACCGTCATTCCCGCGACAACTCGGCCGTCATTTTCGCGAAGGCTCGGCCGTCATTCCCGCGAAAGTCCGGCCGTCATTCCCGCGAAGGCTCGGCCGTCA